>CAYYXA010000080.1:0-8715 GCA_964475465.1 uncultured Brevinematales bacterium | reverse complement strand
CAGAGTCTATATGCAGGTAGAAGCTTCACAATTAGTGGCAGAGATAAACAGGATAGCTTCACATGCCCAGTTTAATGGTATGAACATTCTAACTGGTAGATTTGCTCCTAACGTTGGCAATATTTCTTTCCATATTGGTGCAAACATGGACCAGAGGATACTAATAAACATAGGTGACATGACAGCAAGGGGACTTGGTATGATTGCTGATGATGGAACAAGCAAGGTAGACCTGACTACTCAAGAAGCGGCAAACAGAACAATAGGTGTAGCTGACCAAGCACTCCAAATACTCAATAAACAAAGAGCCGACTTAGGTGCCTATCAAAATAGGCTTGATAAGATAACAAAAACATTACTAATAGGTTATGAGAACTTACAAGCAGCAGAATCAAGAATTAGAGACACGGATATGGCATACGAAATGAGTGACTTTGTCAAGAATCAGATACTAGCACAGGCCTCTGTCTCAATGATCGCTCAAGCTAATCTTAGACCTCAGATGATTCTAAGGTTACTAGCTTGATGTAAAGGTTCTTGAACCTTAATTAGATATTTTATCTACCCCCTACCACTTTTTTTATTTTTTACCTTGACTTTTTTAAGATGTTCAACATGAAGAGATTTGCACCTAGCTAATGAGGTACTAGTAAGCACTTTTTGCTAATTCTATTTGCTATAATTTAGTTAGGGTGCGAAGTATTACGACGGTGGTACCATATAGGCATAATTACTTTACATCTTTTGACTATGTTAGTGAGCGTTAATGATCTTTGCTTTTTGGGAGTTATGTAAAAGGGTTTTATGAGGAACATTTTGGTAGTTCTATTCTGATTGACTGAAAAAATAATGTTGCATATTTTCTCTCTTAAGAGAGTTACATTGTGAAGTCTTTATTAGGTAATTGCAGTTTATTGGTTTTTATTGTAGAAGTAAAGCCAGTGAATGCTTTGAGCATTTATGAATAAGTACTGTCATGGTTCTATTAAATGATTCTCTGGAGATACAGGTTCTTTAACAGAGTTGTAGATGTAGAAAGATTCTTATAGTTTTTTGTATATTTATTTTATGTCTAAAGAAAATAGTATTGTAAGGTTACTTTTTGGTTTTTCTTCTGGGTATAATGTTATTAGGCCTCATGTTCATTGGGTTCCTCCTGTTGATATATATGAGTATACTGATAAATTTTTGATTCTTGTTGAGCTTCCAGGGGTTAATAAAGAAGATATAGATATAACTTTGAAAGACAATGTTCTCAAGATTTCTGGATATAAAAAAGAATTTGGGGCTAATGATAGACTTAAGATTCATCAGATGGAAATAAGTTATGGTTATTTCGAGAGAGTAATTCAAATTTTCAATGTTGATGAGAGTAAGGTGAAAGCTGAGTTTAAAGATGGCGTTTTGTATATAACTATACTTAAGTATTAAGGGGAGATGATGGTGGGAGGATATAAATTTTGGTTTTCTGAATTTCAACAAGGAAGTGATAATCAGAATTTCGATGTGGGTAGTGACAGTATTAGTACTCAGGAGGGGAATAAAGAAAATACTTTACCTTCTGAGTTACCGATAGTTCCGTTAAGGAATATAGTTCTTTTCCCAGGAATTGTCACTCCTCTTTCCATAGGTAGACAGAAGTCGATAGTAGCTGTTGAGGAGGCTTCTATAGGCAATAAGTACATAGGGCTTGTTGCTCAGAAGTCCAAAGAGGTGGAAGAGCCAGGAAGAGATGATCTTTATAGCGTAGGTGTTGTTGCTTCGATATACAAAATATTTAGGCTTCCTGATAACTCTCTAAATATTGTTGTTAGGGTAGAAAAGAGGTTTAGAATCAAGGAATTTCTAGCTTTTGAACCTTTTATAAAGGTGTCAGTTGAGTACTTAGAGCTAGATAGAGATATTGATGAGAAGGAGATAGGGATTTACGAGAAGACTATAAAGGACATGGCTATCTCGCTCATAAAGCTTATTCCAGATGCCCCTCCAGATATTGAGTATATAATCCAAGGAATCGAGCAGCCGGATCTTCTAGCTTACTTTGTTGCTTCTGGCCTTAATGCTTCTATTGAAGAGAAACAACAGATACTTCAGGAGAATTCTCTAAAATCTTTGTTCGAGAAGGTTGTTAATTATTTAGGTAGAGATTTGGAGTTTGCTAGACTTAGCAGGAACATTCAAGAGAAGGTTAGAAGTGATGTTGAGAAAGGGCAGAGGGAGTTTTTTCTTAGGCAACAACTTAAGGCTATTCAGAAGGAGTTAGGTGAGCTCAGTGATCAGGAGAAGGAGATAAATGAGCTTAAGGAGAGGCTTGAGAAAAAGAAAATGAGTGATGAGGTTAGGAAGATAGCTTTGGAACAGATAGAGAGGCTTTCTAAGATACCTGTGATGTCACCAGAGTATACAGTTACGAGGAACTACATAGACTTGATATTGTCTTTACCTTGGGATGAGTATACAGAAGATAATCTAGATATAGATTATGCTAGGAAGGTTTTAGATGAGGACCATTATGATTTGGAGAAGGTTAAGAAGAGGATTATAGAATATCTATCAGTGATGAAGCTTAAAAAAGGTTTTGTTAAGGGGCCTATACTTTGTTTTTACGGCCCTCCGGGTGTCGGTAAAACATCGTTGGGAAAATCTATTGCTAAGGCACTTGGTAGAAGGTTTGTTAGGATCTCGTTAGGTGGTGTTAGAGATGAAGCTGAGATAAGAGGTCATAGAAGAACTTACGTAGGTGCTTTACCAGGTAGAATAATACAAGGTATAAAGAAAGCAGGTTCTTCAAATCCTGTTTTCATGCTTGATGAAATAGATAAATTAGCTTCTGATTTTAGAGGTGATCCTGCTTCTGCTCTTCTTGAAGTTCTTGATCCTGAGCAGAATAATGCTTTCAGTGATCACTATCTGGAGATACCTTATGATTTGTCAAAGGTTCTCTTTATTGCTACTGCTAACTCTTTGAATACGATACCATGGCCGTTGCTTGACAGAATGGAAGTTATAGCAATTCCTGGCTATACTGAATACGAAAAGAAGATGATAGCTATTAATTATCTTATTCCCCGCCAGAAAGTCGAGAATGGATTACAGGACTTTAATATAACTTTTACTGATAAGGCTCTGAGCAAAATTATAAATGATTACACTCGCGAAGCTGGAGTACGGGAACTTGAGAGAAACATTGGTGCTGTTATGAGGTCTTTAGCCACCTACATTGTTGAGAATAACGTTGAGCCAGGAAGTGGTACTATAGAAATTGATGATGAAAAGGTTAGGGAATATTTGGGGCCTGAAAAGTTCTTACCGGAGATAAAAGAGATGCTAGAGAAGCCAGGTGTAGCAATAGGTCTTGCTTGGACACCTGTAGGTGGCGATATACTTTTCATTGAATCGATAGGAATGAAAGGAAGAGGTAATTTAATACTCACGGGATCCTTGGGTAATGTGATGAAAGAATCTGCTTCTATAGCTTTCAGCTACATAAGAGCAAATTCTAAAAGTTTGGGTATTCCTGATTATATCTTCAAGGAATATGACATACATGTTCATGTGCCTTCGGGAGCTATACCAAAGGATGGTCCTTCTGCAGGTATAACATTGCTTACTTCCATAGTTTCACTACTTACTCAGAGAAGAGTAAAGGATGATATTGCTATGACCGGTGAGATATCTCTCAGAGGGTTAGTGTTACCTGTTGGTGGTATAAGAGAAAAAGTTTTGGCAGCTAAGAGGTACGGAATAACAAACATAATAATACCTGAGAAGAATGTAAAGGATTTAGAAGATATACCTGACGAGCAAAAGAAGGATTTGAACGTAATGCCTGTAAAAACGGTAGATGAGGTGTTAGAAAGAGTTTTGGAGAAAGAGCCGGTTGCTAAGGTCGAAGAAGTTTTTGAGAAGTCAAAAGAAGGGAAAGAGAAACCTAGAAAAAAAAAGAGTGGTAAGGTGATAGTTTCTTGAGTTATATTTCGGTGTGGCAAATCGTCTTCTAAAATGTTTGTTGTAAATTTAGAATAGTTTGGTGTTTTTTCAATTTTGCTCTATTTGTGTCATAGGCTCTTCGGAAGGTTCTGGAGTAGTTGTATTAAATAGTTTGTCGAAAATTTATGATTTCATTGTTGTTAAGTACTCGTTTGGCATTCAAAGTTTGTGATTACTGAGTTAGTGTTCGTTGTGTTATTATTGAATCCAACTAATATTTTGGTGCAGGTGCTTTAAGCGTATGATTAGGAGGTAATGTAAAGGTATTTTAATCTCTCTTAGTTTCTCGAAAGGAATACTTTGCTTTTTTAAAAATACGAATAAAGGTGTACTGTATTAGCGTAAGTTCAGTTTAGTACTTGAGTTGAATTTAATGTCAAGTGTGTTTTTATCTCTTACCATTCCAGGTTAACGTTGGTAATTTTCTTTTTTATAAATAAGATAGCTTCGGCTTTCTGATGTAAATTGAATTAGCCTTAGCCAGTTTTTCATTATTATGTTGTCTATGGGTATAAGGTTTTTGTTGGTTTTTTTATTTTGTTTTCTGGCTATTTTTGCTTATTCGGAAACGGTTGAGACTAATGACGTTATATTGCCTGAAACTAAATTTACTGTGCAAGGTGTTTTACCTTACGAAGTCACGGGTAGGAATGTTGTTGTTGAGACTTCTGAGGGTAAGAGTACTATAAGGGAAATACCATCGCTCAAGGGTGGTGTTTTTGAACTTGAGAAAGAGGTAAAATTAAAAGGTGAGGCAAGATCTAAAATAGTTTCGTATTTTTCTTATGGTATTGGTGACATAATTGATTTATCATTAGTTGGAATGAGTGAAATACCTTCTGAATCTTATTCCATTAGTACCCTTGTGAAGTATAGTAGATTCAAAAGACCTGATATTGTGTATTACTCTGCCGAAATGAATGAGATATTGAAAAACACGTTTAGGGATATTGACCTTGGAAGTTTTACAATAAATCATTTTACGAAATCTACATTTTTGATGGTTGATGGGCAGTTTTTCGAGGATTTCAAGGGACTTTGGAAAAATCCTTACTTTTCGGATGAAAGAGATAGAAATTTCAGTATAAGTAGCTCTTTTAATTACACGATAGACAAGGATTCTAAACTGACATCGGTTCTTAGGGTAGACCATACCTATGTAAGCTTGAGAAGTAATACGTTTGACAAAGTTTCTTACAGTTTCAATGATTTCTTTGTTAATTTAGGTTATCAGTATGGAAGTGATGAATATAATTTCTTTAGATTTGAGCTAGGCTTGGGTGCTAATTTAATTAGCAAGTCCAATTCATTTGTTGGGATATATGGCGATATAAGTACTTCATTGGCTTTCCCTCTCTATATGAATAGTTTATTCTTAGTTTCTTCTTTGTCTTTGATTCCTGATTATTTCTTCCCTTTTGATTTTTCTCTTAGCTTGGGGGGAGTTTATAAATTTAGTAAGGATGTTTTGGCTTATCTTGAATTAAGGAAAGGTATTTCTAGGTTGAAAGGTGAAGAGCTTATAAAAGGTGTTACTTTCATTGACTCAAATGTTAGAGATTCGTTTTTGGGGACAGAGTTAGGAGTTAAAGTTTTCATTGGTAGGGGGGATTCTGTAAAATTGGCTGCTGGTTATGATTATTATCTTTCTAAGTACTATGGCAAACCTATTTTTGGTAGTTTTTCTTACGTGATGGATGTCACAAATGTTTCTCTTTTCTACTCAAGAGTTTATGTTGATATTATTTCTATTGATTGGTTTAGTTTGGGAATTACATATAACTTCAACATGAACTTTCCTGTTATCATTCCTTATGTTCCTTTACATAATTTAGATGGAATTTTGAAATTCAATTTTGGTGGTTTTTATCTTTCTCTGTCTTTTTCAGGTGAATATTTGGTTTCTTCGGATGGTGTTAGCTTTGATATCCCACCTTATGCTATAGTTTCATTGGATTCTGAATACGAGGTTGTTAAGAATGTTTCTTTGTCACTTAATTGTAGAAATTTACTTAACAACATTGCTGAATTTAGGAAAGGTAGTGTTATTTCAGAAGGAATTTATGTTAGTTTGGGGATAAAAGTAAAGTTATGAGTAGGTATCCTGTAGTTTCTATAGTTGGTAAGCCAAATACTGGTAAGTCTTCGTTGTTTAATGCCATTGTTGGTAGGGGGAAGTCTATCGTTTTTGATGAAGCAGGTACTACGATAGATGTAAATCGTGAGATTGTTAGCATAGGAAGTGTTAAAGTTTTGCTACAAGATACTGGGGGATATGTACTTAGGGAAGATGATGCCGATTTGCTTAAAGGAAAGATAGCTCAAAGGGTTAGAGGCTTGCTACTTAAGGCCGTAGAGGAATCGGACCTTATACTGTTTACTGTTACCTATGGTGAAGTAGACATTGTTGATTGGGAGCTAGCAAAAATTTTGAGGAAGTATAGGGATAAGGTTAAGCTGGTTGTTACAAAGGTTGATACGATAAAGCAAAGGTTAGAGGTTGTAGATGAGGTTTATAGGTTAGGTTTTAAGAACATGTATTTTGTGTCATCTAAAACAAAGTATGGGTTGGGAGAGCTTTTAGAGGCAATTGAGATGTTTATTGCCTCTACCGGTAAGGCTGTTTCAGAGGAACTTCCAGAGGATTTGAGTATTGCTATAGTCGGTAGGGTTAATGTTGGTAAATCTTCTTTTTTTAATGCTTTACTTAGGAGTGATAGGGTTATTGTTGATGAAAAGCCTGGTACAACTAGGGATAGCGTTGATGACTTTTTGGAGTATAAGGGTAAAAGGATAAGGATTGTTGATACTGCTGGTTTTAGAAGAAGTATATTCAAAGCTGGGAAAATAGAATCTTTCGGCATTGAAAGAGCGAGGAAGAGTATAGAGAGGTGTGATGTGGCGGTAGTTGTTATTGATGGTAAAGAAGGACTAACGAAACAGGATAAAAAAGTTATGGGTATAGTTGTAGAAAACTATAAGCCTTATGTGTTGTGTGTTAATAAGTGGGATTTGGTAGTGGGTGAAGATAAAATTAGTGATGAGAAAGAAATGAAAAAATATCAGAGAGCTTTTGCTGATTTTGTTGGTAGAACTTTTTCCTTGGCAAAGTATGTACCTATTGTTTTGGTTTCTGCTAAGTTGGGCTATAATGTTGATAAAGTACTTGATATTGCTATTGAGCTTAAGGAGAAGTCAAGAAAGAGGGTATCCACCGGCGTGCTTAATAGAATGCTTCGTAGGGAAATACCTGAGATGTTTAGTGGAGAGTTGTCAACGAAGCTTAGAATTTATTATGTTACTCAAGTGGAGGTTACACCACCTACTTTTGCTGTTTTTGTGAATAAGCTGGATAATATCCCCAAAGGTTTTGAAAACTTCTTCATAAAAAAAGTTTCTGAAATTTTTGATTTTAGAGGTGTACCAGTAAAAGTGAATTTTATCGAGAAAGAGAGGAAAAAGGTTAGATAAAGTATGTTGCGGATTTTTTTACTCTGTTCATTATGGCGTATTCTATACCTGTTTCGTTTAGCTTTTCTACGAAAATAGCGTCTACATTTTCTCTGTCGAAGTATCTATATGCGAAGAAGAGATTCCTTGCACATTCGATTATGTCGTCTTTACACCATTCTAAGGTTATTATATTTTGGGGGTTGAAGCTGAGTACTTCTAGTTTCGTTTTTAGTTCTTTTACAAAGTTGGGGCGCCCTAATATTCCACATTTTTTATCCTTGAACTGTGGTGCAAAGTTATCGAAATCTTTTGATATGTTTGATACAACTATAACGTGAGCTTTTGGAGAGTAGTGCTTATATTTCATTCCGGGCGAAAGAGGTTTGCCTTCTAGTTCCTCCTTGTAAGCAACTTCAACAGGTTTTTTGGTTTCTACTTCTTGAAATAATTCTTCTATGTCTTCTTTTGTTATGAATCCTGGCCTTAGGATCATTACCAAGTACTTATCTTCAAGTTCATTAACTTTTACAACTGTTGATTCTATGCCTATGTGTGTTCTTCCTCCGTCAATTATGTATGGTATTTTGCCAGATAGGTCTTCTATTACTGATTGTGCGTCGTTAGGGCTTGGCTTACCTGATATGTTGGCGCTAGGTGCTGCTACCGGTACATTTGCTATCTCTATTAGTTTTTCTGCTATTGGGTGATATGGTATTCTTATACCTACTGTTTCCAGCCCTGCAGTTGCGTACTTCGATATGTTTTCTTTTTTCTTTAGTATTATCGTTAATGGTCCGGGAGTTAGCTTTTCTATTATATGCTTTTCAACTTCATTTGTAATGTATGCATATTGCTCTATTACGTTTTTTGAATGTAGGTGAACTATGAGAGGATTATCGCTTGGTCTGCCTTTTATTTCAAACACCTTTAATATTGCTTTGTCATCTAGAGCGTTTGCACCGAGACCGTAGACTGTCTCTGTTGGAAAAGCAACAATTTCACCTCTTCTTAGAAGCTCTACTGCCTCTTTCAGAATTTTTGGGTTAGACAAAACCTCTTCAGGGCTTACTTTTTTTACCTTCGTTAGCATAGAGTAATTTTTTTTGTCTTGTTATTACTTTTTCAAAGATATGATGATTTTGTTAGAAAATCCAAGATTATGAACTGTTTTTTTGTTAATAGTTCCTGTGAGGTACTTAAGAGAGGCTATGCCTCTCTGTACTTTTTACAAGAAATGAATGGAAATTTTTTTAGTGATTTGACTTAAGTTGA
>CAYYXA010000079.1:0-6512 GCA_964475465.1 uncultured Brevinematales bacterium | reverse complement strand
GTACCTTTAGCAGGCCACATAACTATATCAACAAACTCAGGATCTCCCCAGTAATCACTACCACCACCCCACCTGTGCAAACCTCTGTACTCATTAACATTTCTAGTAAGAACATCTTCTGGATCTGGAAATCCCTCATTGGACTGACTAAATATCTGGAATCCCCATTTCGTTATGTCCTTGTCCTTCGTTAAATCCAAATCCTTCTTAGAAACAACCGCTATAATTGTCCTACCAATACCTTTTATAACTTTCGGGATAACAACATCTTGAGCCATGTCCTTAGCCTTAGAAGAAACCTCTATCTCAACCCTAGCTCTCGGCTGAGGTGAAATTATAATTGCTTTCTCCCATCCCTGATCAGGCGGGAAATAAATATTCAATCCTGGTATACTCTTCAAATAACCAGAACCTGGCAAATGATCTTGGTCAATGTAAATCTGAAAGTGCTGAATATCGAAATCAGCAGCCATTCCCCAATCCTGCTTCAAATCAGCATTAACCGTAATTTTAAACGTAACATTATTGTCATCCATTGAATCAATCTCAACCTTAACAATATCAAAGCCACCGGGCACATAAACAGGATGAGTAGGATAAGTGTAATAACCTGGCCCCTTATCATCACCTATAGGATCAAGCAATATAATCCTAGCCTTATCAGGTGTAGCACCTCTTAAAACAACATTATTAACCAAAGAAGAAGATTCTGGGTTCTCCCTAACTCCCTCCATGGAAGGAGTAGGATGCTCCTGGCCAACTAAAGCCTCTTCTTCCTCCTCTTGAGCAAAAACAGAATAAGACCCTATCATCCCCAAAACAATGATAAGAATTACTAGGCTTCTCAGTATACTTTTCATAGGTCCCCCCTATCCTAAATCGTATTATTAATTATTCAAATTTGTTTGTCAAGAGTTTTTAATTTCACTTCCAAATTTTTCCATATACACTTTCGTGAGTAATAACAACAATCTGCTCTATGCTAAGCATGTTACCAACAATCTATGATTAGACAAAAAAAAACAAAATTGTTATATTTGCATAATGCCATCAATAAAAGGAAAAGTCATTGGAATGTCCTGCATATCGTGTGCAAACACAATTGAGAAAGTTTTGAAATCCCAAGGGATAATCGCTAAAATTGACTTTACTTCGGCAACAATATACATTGATACAGACGATCAAACCAAACTTCAAAAAGCTAGAGAAAAACTAAATAACCTAGGATATGATATACTAATCCAAAGAAGCAGTGAAGAGTTTATAAAGAAGGAAAGAAAAAACCTAATACTTTCTTGGATTATTTCAATACCAATATTTGCTGAAATGATATTATCAATACTAGGAATACACCTATGGAGCAATATAACCGAAAAATTTCTATTCCTAATTTCATCAACAATTGTCATATTCTTCGGAAGACACATCCACAAATCTGGGCTAGGATCTTTAGCCATATTGTCACCTAACATTGACAGTTTAATATCTATTGGCACTATAGCATCCCTGAGTACGTTCCCATTGAGCACGATACTACCGATTGGCAACTTCTCAAGTGAAGCTGCAATAATAATGAACATATTCCTCCTCGGAAACTACATAAAAAACAAATCAACCATTTCAGCATCAATAGAAACAGAAAAACTTTACTCACTAATCGTAAACTACGCAAACCTAATAATTGACGGAAAAGAGACAAAAGTCAATATTGAGAATGTTAAGAGGGGGGACATAATCATTGTAAAACCTGGCGAGAGAATACCACTAGACGGCACTATAGTTAAAGGAAATTCATACGTAGACGAATCTAGCATCACCGGTGAACCGTTACCAAAATCAAAAAGCTCCGGTGATACGGTACTAGCCGGAACAATGAACATTGACGGATACCTTGAGATAAAAGTTGAAAGAGAAAACAAAGACACAGTTATCAGAAAAATACTAGAGTACATTGAAGAATCCGAAAATTCAAAGCTACAAATACAAACCGTAACTGAAAAAGTAGTATTATACTTTGTACCTTCAATCTTCATCATATCCCTGATAGCTTTCGTTTTATGGCTAATTCAAGGCAACATAAACAAAGCACTAATAGCTAGTATATCAGTACTTGTTATAGCATGCCCATGTGCTCTAGGATTAGCAGTACCCCTAGCAATAAAAGTCGGATTCGGAATACTAACAACCAAAGGGATACTTGTGAAAGATCCCGAAACAATAGAAAAAGTATTAAAAGTAGATACCGTGGTTTTTGATAAAACTGGAACCCTAACTTTAGGAAAACCAAAAGTCAAAAATACAAACCTACCAAATGATATCTTCATTCTGGTAGCAGCAGTTGAAAGCAAGGTCAATCACCCAATTTCATCAGCAATTACGGAGTTTTCAAAAAAACTAGGAATTGAGCTTTCAGAAGTCAAAGTCGAAAATGTCAAAAATATACCTGGCAAAGGCATAGAAGGCACAGCAAACAACACAGTTATAAAGATACTCAAATCCAACAAAGACTCAAGCAATCACAATAATACCTGCTCTATCGTCTATGTACTCGAAAACGGCAAGTTTGTAGAAAAAGGCTTCATAGAATTTGAAGACGAAATAAAGGAAAAATCAAAAGAAGTTGTAGAATACCTTAAAAAGAAAGGCATCGAAGTTTTCCTATTGACTGGCGACAACAAATCTGCTGCTAAGAAAATCGCAAATGAAGTTGGAATACCTGAAGAAAACGTTTTTTATGATATGTTACCTCAGGAAAAAGCCGAGATAATCAAAAAACTTCAGAATCAAGGCAAAAAAGTAATGTTTGTCGGAGACGGTATAAATGATGCACCCTCAATAAAAGAATCGTTTGTAGGTGTAGCAATGAGTACAGGTTCAGATATAACATCAGAATTAGGAGATGTAATAATTGTAGGAAGTAGATTGGAATCAATCGTTGATCTACTAGAAAAATCAAAGATGATACACTCAAAAATTCTACAGAACCTTTTTTATGCATTCATATACAATATAATAGCCATACCGATAGCAGGCATGGGGCTACTAACCCCAGGTATAGCACAACTCATAATGTCTATAAGCTCAATAAGCGTAGTTCTAAACTCTCTTCTACTGAGAAGGAAAAAATAATACATCTAAGTTGAAAGTATCCAAAGAAATTTATTTTTAAAAGCTAGGGAAATATAAAAACACATTACTGAAGTAGAACGGTAAGAATTGTAGGAGTTGCGTATCAATTGTGAAATCAGTTATATCAGAAGTTAATCCAGTACAAATTATCGAAGATATACAAAATACTCTAGTTAATTTGGAAAATCGTAAGTTAATGTTATATCATTGTTAATCAAAAAAGATAAAGAACTAAAAATATGGGAAAAAGCAAAAAAAGAACAATGAGAATCAAAACAACAAAAAAGGTAAAAAGAACCGAGCCAGTGCTGAAATTTAGGAAATCGGGAAGCAAATTTGCTAAAATGACAAAAGAAGAACTACTAAGGTACATGTTTTCAAGAAGGAGACTACCATGGCTATCCAAGGAAGTTCTAGAGGCTAATCCACTTCTCGATGTTTTCCTAGTAGTAAAAAAAACAGGTGTACCTCATTACTTTTCCAGTGCAGTAATAAAACAAGCCAGAAGTATACCCCAAGAAGTTAGAGAAGAAGACTTAGAAGGTAGAGTTGACCTAAGAAATAAGCTTATCTTCACCATAGACGGTGAAGATGCTAAGGACTTTGATGATGCAGTATCATTAGAAATGGAAGATGACTACTATGTTCTCGGGGTACACATAGCAGACGTGTCGCACTACGTCAAACCTGGAACAGCACTTGACGAGGAAGCATATAAAAGAGGGAATAGTACATACCTCATTGATGTTGTTTTTCCAATGTTACCATTCGAACTATCAAACAATATATGCAGCTTGAACCCGAATGTAGACAGACTAACACTTTCGGTAAAAATATGGATAAACAAAAATACTCTAGAACCTAATAAATTCGAAATTTTCCCATCTGTAATAAGAAGCAAATATAGACTCACATACACCTACGTTGAGAAAATACTCGATAACCCCAACATAGAAAAAGATAAAGAATTAGCAGAGACTTTACTAAAAATGTGGGAGCTAGCTTACAAACTACATGAGGAGAGAATAAAAAAAGGTGGAATAGATTTCAATTTCAAAGAAAGCAAAATCATACTAGATGAAAAGGGGAATCCCGTTGAATTTATAGTGTACAACAGGCTCAAATCAGAGAGACTAATAGAAGAGTTCATGCTAATGGCTAACAAGGTAGTAGCTAAGTTCTTAGCTGAAAAAGGGCCTACCATATTCAGAATACACGAAAAACCAGATATAGAAAGCATAGAAAACATCATAAAAGTGGTGTCCTTATTCGGCTACTTCCTACCAACACCTGAGAAAGTAAAATCATCCGATTTACAAAAAATAATCTGCAACATCTCACAAAAAGAATACGAAGAATTCATAAACTATGTAATCCTCAGGTCAATGAAACAAGCAAGATATGACACAAACAACGTAGGGCATTACGGCTTAGATTTTGAATACTACACTCACTTTACATCACCAATACGAAGGTATCCTGATCTAATCGTACACAGGCTAGTGAAATTAGCACTCCAAAACCGAGAAAAGCGCCCTAAATCCCTAACACTGAAGAAACTAAAACAAATCGCAAAACATTGTTCAGAAACAGAAAGAAGATCAGTAGATGCAGAAAGACTAATAGTAAAACTCAAAGGAATAAGGTACATAAAAAACTATCCTTACAAAACATTTGATGCAATAGTTAGTGGATTCAAAGAAGACGGTATGTTCGTACAGCTCGTAGATACGGCAATAGAAGGATTTGTTTCAATAGAAGACATAATCGATTCAGTAGGTGAAGTCCACTACGATGAAAACCTCATAGCTCTGGTAGACAAAGCAGGAGGAATAAAATTCTCGATAGGGCAAAACGTAAAAGTTGGTTTAAAAAGCTATGACCTAATAAAAGGATTTTTAGATTTCTACCTCGTATGAAAAACAAAGGATTCTCACTCGTCGAGATAATGGTAGTACTCCTAATAACATCATTCGTAATGGGAATAATCTACGAATTCATAACTATAGGCCTAAGGTTCTTTGAAACATTCTCAAAAGAATCAAACTACTCTGTAAAAGTATTCATTTCAGATATCTTAACAGAGCTAAACAGCTCTGATAATTTTTCAGTTAAGAAAAACAAAAAACTTTCAATAACCAAAGGTGAAACAAATGTGACCTATTATGTTCTATCACCTTCGGAAGATTTAAGCACCCTGCGAGTAAAAAAAGAAAAAAAATACAAAACCATTAAAACCGAAAAAACATTTTACTTAACAAAAGTTATAGATGTTAACTTCTCAGAGAAATCAAAAGGCAATAAAAGAAAAATCTTCATTAGCATAATATCAACCAAAGGTAAAGAAATATTTGCCGGATACCTACCATAAAATAAACCTCTGAAAACAAACTTCACCTAAAAACCTTCAAACAAGCTAATTCTCTTAGCATTAAGAAGCTATCATGCTAAAACTGAAATTCATAGAGTTCTTCCAAAAATCTTATATCTTCCTCTACTTCCCTACCCTTTGTTGTTAAATAACCTCCTATCAAAAATCCATTTGCCCCAGAAAGCATTGCTAAACCTTGAAAATCCTTCATTATAGTTTCTCTACCAGCAGCCAACTTTATCCTATCTTCCATTGTTTCACCAAGCCCTATTATCCCACCAGAACAAACCTTAATAGGATACCTCTTTAGAATCTTAATAGTTTCTATTCTATCTCCAACACCATGTGTAGTCGCAACAAGAGTAGAATATTTTTCAGGATTCACCTGAAGGTTATGATTATACTCAGAAACCTGCCTCAACAAGCATCTTAGCAGTCTCTTCACCAAGAACCCCAAGAGATGCACAAATCTCCATATCAGGAAACCTTTTCTTAAGACCGATTATATAGGAAACTATAGTTCTAAACTCATCACTCATTTCTTTATAACCATAACCACTTGTCACAATACCAAAATGGCGAACACCCATTTCATATGCCTTTTCAACACGCCTAAGAACACTATCAAAAGGTAACAAATTATATACCGATACACCTGTATTGTGAGATGAAGATTGGGAACAATAACTACAATCCTCCCAACAAAGCCCTGACTCAGCATTCAAAATAGTACAAACATGTAAATCTTTTGAATATCTTTTCTTAACTTTAAAAGCAAGACTAACTAAGTCTAATAAATCAACACCACTTACACCACCAAACAGAATTGCTTCTTCAAAGGATAAATCTATCCCATCAAGAACTTTATTATGCATTCAAAATGCTTTCACTCACATACCTACTAACCACACACGTAGATTATACCACTGCCTCTAAATTTTGTCAACTTTATTAAATCAAATGTTTACTCAAAATATAATCGATATCAGATCGGAAGAGCGTCGTGTAGGGA
>CAYYXA010000078.1:0-8025 GCA_964475465.1 uncultured Brevinematales bacterium | reverse complement strand
TAAGAAGAGATTTCTGACTCTTGAAAATTCCTTCTTCTATGACAGAATCCACACTTGTCTTAAAGTCTTTCCTACTAAGCCCAACTTCATAGCTCCAAACTACTTCAGCCGTCTCTATCTTTATAAGTTTTAAGCTAAGAGAAACGTTCGGCTTACCCTCAACAATAGGATTATTGTTTACAGCACCGTACAGTATATAATCAGCCCCTATCCTCTTACCAAACTCCTTTATATAGTTCTGATCAACAAAACCAGTAGCCGAAAGATTCAATTCCTTCAAAGCTAATTTAACAGAAATGTCTTCAACAAGCTTAAACCTCTTATTTTCTAAAAGCAAAGTAGAAATATCCTCCTTAAGCTTCCTCAAATCAACATTATACTTAGTCCTATTCTCAAAATCCCAGATGTATATCACACTTCTTTTCGTCTGACCCTCAAAAAATGTTAACAAATTGTCCTGAACTTCCCTAGAAATCTCTCTGTAATCTCTCATTTTTACCTCTGCAGAATCTCTTGAAACAGATTCAGCAAAAGAAACAAAAACAAAGAAGTAGCAAACCAAAGCGAGCAATAAATGAAAAGGAACCTTAGAAAACAAAAAACTCATAAATCCTCCCATTTAACGGTAATGATAATAATAATAATAAAGCCCTTGCTAATTTTCAAAACTTCCTAAACAATCCTATTACCACTCAAAAATTGCCTTACCCATGGATGATAAAAGTATCAAAAGCTCCCTTCACTGAAATACAAGCAATCCTATTACAAAAGCACTAACCTATTGATAAAGCAGTATTAAAGCAATATTAATGAATTGCTAATTACCAGTTATTAAATTTATCCTTTATTATGAACACTAGGAGGTGTATATGGAAGATGAAAAGGATATGAAGAAAAAAGCACTGATGGAAGCGATAGTTAGAATCAAAAAAAGCTATGGAGAAGGATCAATAATGATTCTAGGTGAGGACCAACCGGTTGAAAAAGTAAAAGCTATATCTACAGGATCGCTAGCAATTGATTACATCACAGGGATAGGAGGAATACCAAGAGGAAGAATAACAGAAATCTACGGACATGAATCATCTGGGAAAACAACATTATGTCTTCATATCATAGCAGAAGCACAGAAAGAAGGTGGTATAGCAGCATTCATCGACGCAGAGCATGCCCTAGACCCAACGTACGCCAAAGCCATAGGCATAAAGCTCGACGAACTCATAATATCACAGCCAGAATCGGGAGAACAAGCATTAAACATAATGGAAACACTCATAAGAAGTAATGCCGTTGATATAATAGTTGTTGATTCTGTCGCAGCTCTAGTGCCAAAGGTTGAAATAGATGCAGAAGTAGGAGAAGCAACGATAGGGGTACAAGCTAGGTTAATGAGCCAAGCAATGAGAAAACTAACATCCATAACCTCTAAATCAAACGTAGCAATAGTATTCACAAACCAATTAAGAATGAAAATAAGCACTGGATTTTCATACGGAGGACCACAAGAAACAACAACCGGTGGCACCGCTCTAAAGTATTACGCATCAATGAGGATAGAAACTAAGAAAACCGAAAACATAAAGAAAGGAGAAGACGTCATTGGCATGATGTGTAAAGTCAAAATTGCTAAGAACAAAGTAGCTCCTCCTTTCAAAATAGCAGATGTTGCAATATTCTACGGAAAAGGAATATCAAAAGCATACGATATAATAAATATTGGAGTCCAGCTAGATGTAATAAAGAAAAGTGGCAATTGGTATTACTACGGAGAAGAAAAACTAGGTAACGGAATCGACAATGCAATCGCATCCATAGAATCAAAACCAGAACTAATGAATAAGCTAGAAAAAATAATAAGAGAAAAGATGGGATTGCCTATACCTCAGTACTTAATTTAAGTTTTTAATGCTTTAAGAATTCAACTTTTTCGCAGGGAGGCTACACCTCCCTGGTAATGTATCACTTTGAAACAGAACTAACCTCCTTCATGCCAACAACTTCGTCAGGATGCGCTATTCTACCCATCACTGCAGTAGCAGCAGCAACTGCCGGACTAACAAGGTAAACCTCACTTGTTGGATCTCCCATTCTACCAACAAAATTCCTGTTAGTCGTTGAAGCAGCTTTCTCACCTTTTCCGAGTATTCCCATGTGCCCACCAAGACACGGCCCACAGGTTGCCATAGTAACAACAGCCCCAGCCTCAATAAATATATCTATTAGTCCCTCCTTGAGAGCCTTGTAATAAACAACCTGAGTAGCAGGCGTTATTATACACCTTATCTCTGGGTGAACCTTCCTGCCCTTAAGGATTTCAGCAACTATTCTTAAGTCTTCTATTTTACCATTCGTACAGGAACCAATGAATACCTGATCAACCTTTATATGAGTAGCCTCAGAAACATTCTTACAATTCGATGGAAGATGAGGGAAAGCCACCTGCGGCTCTATCTTACTAACATCATATTCCCTTATCTCTGAGTACTTAGCATCTTTGTCAGAAGTGTAAACTTTGTAAGGTCTCTTTGCCACTTTCTTAACGTACTCTAAAGTTTTCTCATCTGGCTCAATTATGCCAGTTTTACCACCAGCTTCTATTGCCATGTTTGTCATCGTAAGCCTTGAATCCAAAGAAAGCTCCCTTATAACTTCACCTGAAAATTCCATAGCCTTGTAAAGAGCTCCATCAACCCCTATGTCTGCAATCGTGTAAAGTATCAAATCTTTCGAAGAAACCCATCTATTCATCTTACCATAGTAAACAAACTTTATCGTCTCTGGTACCTTTAACCAAACTTCTCCAGTTATCATTGCATAAGCCAAGTCAGTAGAGCCAACACCCGTAGCAAAAGCACCTAAAGCCCCAAGGGTACACGTATGAGAATCAGCACCTATTATTAGGTCACCAGGCAAAGCTAATCCTTCTTCAACAAGCAACGTATGCTCAATTCCTACCTTCCCAATCTCATAAAAATAAGGTAACTTGTGCTTCCTAGCAAATTGCCTAAGGATATTTATCTGATTAGCACTCTTTATGTCCTTGGCAGGCGAAAAATGATCCGGAATCAAAGCTACTCTCTCCTTATCAAAAACATCCTCAGCACCAACCTCCTCAAATTCCTGTATAGCTATAGGAGCAGTAATATCGTTACCAAAACAAAAGTCAACCTTAGCATTTATTATCTCACCAGGCTCAACAAAATCCCTCCCTATTGAGCCATCATCATTAACAACATGAGCAGCAATTATCTTCTCTGCTATCGTCATCCCCATAAACTACCTCCTATATAAAAAAACTACTTAACTTGTAGTTATTTATCAACATTTACTTTGTAATTATACAAAAGTAAACCAGCTTATTACCAATTAATAAGTTATTACTAATTAATAAGAAACTATAAGCCTCATTTTCTGAAAATACCAAACCTCTTTAAAGAATTCCCTTAATCCGCCAAGTTTGGATCTATTTTTGGCTTAGTACAGTTACGAAAAATGTGCTTTTAGGGAAATTTGGCTAAATTATCCAAATATACTCGCAAAAACAGGTAACTCCAACTTTAAGCTACATACATTCAAGAATTTGAAAGCAAAAGATCATTTTTCTAAACTTATCTACATGAAACCTTTAGGATGGCTAACAAAAGCTGTATACTTCCTACTCGAGTACCTTGGAATTATAGAAATCGTTTTCTATATAAAATCTCCTCAGATAACGATGGTCATCCTCCTTAACTATCTTTTCGGTAGAAAGGTACTTCAGATCTCTGAAGGACAAATAATAGATCCTTTGAGATTGGAATTTTCACTAGAAAGATTCATCGAAAAGCATGGGAAAATACCAATTTTGATTGCAAGCTTAATCCTACCACAAGAAACCATAGTAAACAAAGTAATAACAGTACCAAAGATAGACAAGAAAAAGCTAAAAAACGTTATCATTTCATACCTAGAAGGAATGGGGATATTTGACATAAATTCTCTATCGTTCAAATACCAAGTAGTGGGCGAAATCCAGCAAAAGGGCAGAAAAATGCTAAAAGTTTTCATTTCAGCAATAAAGCAGAACGTAATAAACGAGTACATTTCCGTTTTCAAAGCTGCCGGAATAGCTCTTAAAAAAGTAGTATCATCAACAATCCCACTGATAAATCTATTTAGAAAAGTAAAATCCCCTAATGCCACATTGTTCGTTCTGGGTAAAGAAGAGGAAATATTCATCGTCGCTCTACAGGGAAAGGACATCCTGAGACTTGAAGTAATCGAAAATATCGACAAAGCCGTAATTCAAAGGTATGTGATAGGCGTAGTAACCGAAATAGTCAAAGAAAGAACTGTTTTCTTAGAAAAAGTTCTATTTTTCAACATTGATTACGAAATAATAGAAAACGTATTTGAAGCAACAAACATAATATGCTTACCAGGTGAACAATTCCTTAAAGAGGAATTGACCCAAACCCCCCTAAGCGTTACTGAAATCTTGAGCTTTGCCGAAAACACAAAATTTCCCTTAAACCTCCTACCCAAAAACTATTCAAATTCTATTAACTTTGACATCATGGCAGTAAGGGCTTCTTTCTGCTTACTCACACTAGCACTAATAGGCAGTATTTTCGTATTCATATCAATGAGCGACATAGAAAAACAAAAGAGAATGAATGAGTTTTTATCGTCTCCTACAGAAAATGCACCAGAGGAAATAAAAAGGTATATCACAGTAATAGAAACTAAAAGTCAAATAGAATTTTATACAAAAGAGATTGAAAACTTCTACTCGAAATTTAAGAATGTAAGGAAAACTAGTGAAATCCTATATGACATATTCAGTAGCATAGACACGAAAACCTGGCTAAAAGAGGTGAAACTTTTCCCCGAAGCAGTTAGCATAACTGGCTACTCCCTAGATAGTGAATCACTAAACAACACAATAAAAAACATCTCGTCAATAAACTACACAAAAAAAGTTATTATTAACTCAATGAGTGACAAAAAAATAAGAGGCAAGGAGCTAATTAAATTTGACCTGGAGATAGAATTATGAGAAAAGTAATCGTATTGTTCTTCTTCATCACATCTCTATTGTTTTGTGGATACATAGCAAACGTACTCATAGAGTACATATACCTAAAAACCAAGTTAGGACAAATTGAAAAAGAAATAAGCGAGTATGCTAATCTAGCTTACCTAAACAGACAACTTGAAATGTACAAAAACGAGTATACAAGAATACAGAACATAAAAGAAAACACTAAAACACCTGCTCTAGTAATCTCCGAAATAACAAAAATACTCAAGAAAAGAAATATAAAAATCCTCTCCATATCCCAGTCTTCAGAAGAAGAACAAAAAGGAACTTTCGTAATAACCGCCGAAGGGAAATTCAAAAACATTATGCTGGCATTGAGTGAAATGGAAAATTCATTTTTACCAATGAACATAAGTTATATTTACATAAAAGGGAATTCCGAAAATCTTAAAGTGAAAATGTCAGTATTTATTTGGGACATATGAGGTATATATGCTAGAAGTTATAAAATTACCGCGAGGGGGGTATGTAATTACATCTGACGGCAAGCTCATTTTACAGGTAGGAATACCCCCTGAAACAATTAAAGACACAATAAAACTATTTGGAGAGGCACCACAGCACTACATAGTACCGAAAAGGCTAATAGACACAACAACGTTTTTGAACACGGCAGAAATAGAATTTCCCATATACTATAACTACTTCGTAAAGAAAAGAAAAACCTACATACTCTGCACAAAAGAGCAAGAATTAGTGTTAAAAACACTCTTCAAGGAATCATTAATAGGGCCATCAAAGATTCTAGAAGAAGACTTCGGCGAAGGAATAAAATGCAACATAGAAAAAGAGATGCTATTCTTTAGAAGAAAAGACCAAAGGAACAAAAACGAACTATTCGAAATAGAAAATTCAGTTGAATTTATAGATCTAGAAAAAGATGTATTCATAGGAGACATAAAAGTCAAGAAATTCCAAGATGAAATATTTTTTTTCAGAGGCGACAAACAAGAGGAACTAAACCTAGAAAACAAAAAGCTAAACAGCCTACCCTACGACTTTAATCTAGGTGCCAAGAAAACATTCGAAAGGAGAAAACTAGAAAACTTCACATTCCCAAGATTTGGCTTCACATGCCTAGGTAGCAGTAACGGATTTGATCCAGACGGCACAACTTCAGGATTCATACTGTGGATAAACGGAAAAGGCATATTCATAGACCCCCCGGCCGGAGCATTCAACGAGCTAGAAAAAAACAATATTCCAATAAGTAGTATCGTAGGAATAATTCTAACTCACTGTCACGCAGACCACGACGCTGGAACCTTACAAAGCATGTTGAGAGGCAACAAAGTTAGAATATACACAACAAGAACAATATGGGAATCCTTCAAAACAAAGTACAAAGGACTACTGAACGTTGATGATAACTTCTTTGAATCACTATGTGAGACATTCTTCGTCAAAGTTGGTAAGAACATAAACATAGAAAACGCAAATTTCAGATTCCACCATGCACTCCACTCAATCCCCACTATAGGATTCACTGTCGAATTTGAAGACAAAACCTTATTTTATTCATCGGATACTTTCGTATCCGACAGAACAAAATTATTACTCGATGAAGGTATAATATCAACCGAAAGGTATGACTTCGTAATGAACTACTTTAAAAAATTCGATTACGTTCTACACGAAGCAGGCGGCGGATTAATACACACCGACATATCATACCTTGACTTTGAAACAAAAGAAAACCAATACGTTTATGTATTCCATTGCCCCGAAAAAGACTACATAAATTACATTAATACACACAAACCAAAAGGTAACTTACTATACCCCAAACAAGGCGTAGAGAACACAGTATCAATAATAAGTCAAAAGAGATTGAGCAAATTCGATGCCATAACATCAGTAAAACTTTTCCTAGACTTACCACTAAGAAACATCAAAAACCTAGAACTCAATAGCGAATTCGAAGAATATGGGCAAGATGAAGTTATAATAAGGGAGGGCGAAACAGAAAATAAGGACTTTTACATAATAACCGAAGGATACGTAAAACTATTTGTTGGGAACAAACTTTACAAAGAGTATCTAGTATTCGATTTCTTCGGAGAAAGTGCAATACTAACAAATAAGGGAAGGAGTGCAACAGTCATAGCTGGAGAAAATGGCTGTAAAGTATTAAGAATAGATGGCAAAAGTTTCCTCGAAAACATAAAAGACACAAAACTGTACGACAAACTAAAACACCTCGCAGAAATAAGGAACAAAGACACCTGGAACATATTCCTAACAGAATACTTCGAAAACTTTACCCCATCAATGAAACTGTACTTCGAAATGATACTGAACTACGAAGAACACGAAAAAGCAACAGTAATCTGGGACAAAGAAAACACCCAAAAAGGTTATTTTTTGATTGATGGCAAAGTACTTGTAGAAACAGGCGATAAAAGAATAATACTTTCCTCAGACAAGAACAAATATGCCTTCTTAGGAGACATAAGATGCATCCTTCTTAACACAGATAACACAATAAGCAAAATAAAGGTAATATCCGAAAAAGCTAAGTTCTTCTCTGTAAACAAAGAAGACCTAAAAAGCTACTTCTACGACTACCCCATAATCTTACCTAGGTTTTCTTACTACACAGAGATGCTAATTGAAAGAAACGGAGATTAGAAATAAAGGGGAACGCAGTCCCCTGATTATTACTCCTCAACAACTGCCAAAATATCATCATTCCTCAGTATAAGATAATCAACATCATCGATCTTTATCTGAGTACCAGCATACTTATCATAAATTACCTTCTGCCCAACCTTAACTTTAATATCCTGAGAATCACCAACTTCCTCAACTATACCTTGCTGAGTCTTTTCCTGAGCAGTCTGAGGAATGTAAATTCCCCCTTTTGTCCTCTCTTCAACTTGTAAAACTTTAACAAGTATCCTATCACCCAAAGGTTTTATCTTCATAAAACACCCCCAAAT
>CAYYXA010000077.1:0-5972 GCA_964475465.1 uncultured Brevinematales bacterium | reverse complement strand
TAATCCTCCTTGCTTTTATTCGACGTAGCTATTTTAAGTGAAACATTGAAAGTTTTCAATAGAATAGGATTATACTTACACAAGGAGGTTTTTGTATGAGAATTGTTCTTTGCACCTTATTATTTTCCTTGCTTGCTTTTTCTTCTTTTGCTTTTGATTTCAAGGTTCGTGAAATGGTTGATCTGAATGGTGATGGTACTCCTGAGGATGTTACAATCTCAGGCATCACAGAGGAGGGGAATTTTACTCTTAGAGTAGGTGGTGTTTCGGTTAGGGGAAAACTTGAAATGGGGGAATCAGATGGCTTTGTTATTGTTGATATAGATACAAGCGACAGGTATAAGGAAATAGCTGTGCACACATCTGGCCCAAGTGATGATGACGAGTACATCATATATTGGTACGATGGGAGATCAATAAAGGAAGTAGGGAGATTATCAAGATGGCCAGTATTTCCGGGTAACGGAATAGTGTATGTAGACGATTGGATGGGATTTTGGAAGAAAAGAGACAAGTATGTCTTAGATAAGAACACTAGAAAGCTAAGATTAGTACCTCAAGAACTTTACTACGTTGGAGTTGAAGCAAGAGTAAATAAGAGCTTTCCTATATACAAGACTAGGGATAGGAATGAAATACTTGCTAACCTAAAGCCTAATAGCAAAATAATCATTTTAGCGTGCTACTTATATTCAGGCGCTCCCAGCATTCAAAGATCTCCAGATGATTACCTCAAGGATTGGTACTTAATCAAATCTGAAACAGGACTACTGGGGTGGACAACTTTTAAAGTTCTACTTGATAACCTAGAAGGCTTACCATTTGCGGATTAAGAACGAAAAGGAAAACTTTGAGATCTTGACTGATACCAAGTAAGCAAAAATACTAAAAAATACCTAAGTTAACATAATTTCTATTATGGGAAATAAATTTATGGCATTTCTACGGTGTTTTAATTAGTAAAAGCAGCATGGTGGCTTTATAATTCATAGGTATGGACATCATAATTCTTGATAGTATTACGAAATCATACAGGGAGGCAAATGGTGAAAAGTTTATAGTATTTAAAAATTTTTCCCTTACCATCAAAGAAGGTGAATTTGTTGCTATTACTGGTGAAAGTGGTTCTGGAAAAACGACACTGATGAACATTATAGGTTGTATTGATGACATTGACGAAGGTAAAATTATAATTGATGGTAATGATGTGACCTCTCTCAACGAGGATGAATTAGCAAAGTTTAGAAATGAAAAAATAGGTTATGTATTCCAGAATCATTACTTATTGAGAGGTTTCAACGTTCTTGAGAATGTTCTCATGCCGTCAATAATAGGTGGGCATTTCTTCGGTGAAGCTTATGTAAAGAAAGCAAGTGAACTTCTGGAAGCCTTAGGAATTGGCAGTAAGGCACACAGGGACATAGCCCAAATATCAGGTGGAGAAAGGCAAAGGGTTGCAATAGCCAGAGCACTTATAAATTCCCCTAAGATAATAATAGCAGATGAACCAACTGGTAACCTCGATCCAAAGAATTCTGAGTTGGTCTTTGATCTATTCTACAGGCTTGTTAAGGAACTCGGAAAAACTTGTATAGTAGCTACACATAACATGAGCCTTGCTAAAAAGGCAGAAAGGATTATTGATCTTTCCCCACAGGAATTTAGAATAAGAGAGCCATTAAAAGATCTTACCTACTGATTCGTTGACAAGCCCAACGATGAATTCCATTGATGGGTAAACTACGATGTTAGAAAGTTCATTAACACCAAAAAACCCAAAACCTTTTATTATTCCATCGTCTTCAGCTAACCTAACGTTTGACACATCAGCACGAACGTAAAAATATAGATCAAGAATATGCCTACTTCTGTCCTCAGGTATGAAGTCCCTAAAGCTAAGGAATTTGATAGATTTTATTTCTGTTATATCTAGCTCTTCTTTTAGCTCTCTTATGAGTGATTCCTCTGCCGTCTCACCAAACTCCACTCCCCCACCAGGCAAAACGTAGTACTCCTTACCATCCTTCACATGCTTAACCAGTAGTATCCTGTTATCATCATCAATAATAACGGCTTGGGCTCTAATCCTTATTCCAGACATAATTTACTAAAGTTTATTAGCTAGTGTGTCTTTAGGTCAACTTAAGCTTTATGCTGTAGCACAAAAGTAGTTTCTTATTTTCTTTGTAGTTAGGATCTAATGAACTGACGAGTTTCCAAAATTTTTTGTTGTGTCTTGGTTCAATGAGATGGCAAAGTTCATGTATTACCACGTACCTTATAAGGTGTGTAGGTAGAAACTTAAGGTTTTTGCTGAAGTTTATTTTCATTCTTGATGGGTTACAGCTTCCCCATTTTTTCATTTTCCTGAAAGAGATAGTATTTGGCTTTACTTTCAAAACTTCAGAACATTCGTTAATGATGCTACTGACTAAGTCTTCCAGATTCTCATGCTCGTAGGTTGGTAATTTCTCAGCTATATTTTCAAGAGTTGCAAAGTAATTTATTTTCTCCTCTATCCAGTTTTTTCGGGATTTTATTAGTTCTTCAACGTATAAATTACTAGTGCCTTCCGGCACTACGATTTTAATTTTATCTTTTGAAACTTCTATTCTTGTGTATTTTACGTTTCTGTATGAAACGATGCAATCAGTTTTCTGGTTCATATTCAGACACTAAGCTAAGGATTGAATCACGCAACTCCTTGAATTCTTCATATGGTATTTGATATTTTGGTTTGAGTTTTACCAAAAAGTCTCCCACTTCTCTACTTATTTCTCTGTATAAGTTACTATTGTGTTGCCAATTGCGGTAGAGTTTGTCTTTTATCTTTGAAAAAAGTTCTTTTGCTATGGCTTCAGCTTCATGTTCCTGGATGTTGATTTTGGTCTTGCCAACCTTTTCAAGTATGACAAGTTTTACTCCGAACTCGAGGTCATTGAGTTTGGATTCCTCTCTCTCCTTTTCTTTTTCTTCTATGTACCTTAGAGTTTCTTCTATTTCTCCCCTGAGGTTCAGGATTTCTTCGCCTTCTTCCCATCTTTCTATTATCCTTTTTACTCTCTCAGCTACGATCTTGTATACTGGGTTTTTGCTTTTTGTAGCACTTATGTACTTCAATGTGTTTACGATACCTATGTACTTTTCGGATTCTGATATAGATTCAAGGGATCTTATATCTTTTATGTAGTCATAGTCTAAGCTTATAACTCTACTGTTCTGTGTTAGTTCTTGGAGGTCAAATTCTCTTACTTTTGGGGGTTTTATTCCTATTGGTAGTACGAGATTTTGGATTATTTCCAATGTTTTAGTTAGGTACTGTTCTATTTCTCTTTCGTCTACATCTGGTCTTAGAAGCTTTTTATACCTATCATAAAGGAGTGAAAGCCATTTGTATTGTTCTTCAACTTCTACTATTCTGGGGTCAGAGCCTAGGAACTCAAACGTTCTTCTTAGCTCTCTGTAGAGTGATGAAAATTCATCTTGGTTATTTATTACTATTCTGAAAGCTTTTTCTAGGGATTCCTTGTCAAACCTTCCTACAAGGTTCCCAAACATCTTTAGTAGTTCTTTGAGTAGTTCTTTTAACTTCTCCCACTCTTTGTTTTTGTCAACTATACTTTCTTTTATTGTCTCTATATCTTCATCCCTGTATATACTTAAAGCTTTTTCGATGTATTTGAATATTCCAGCGTAATCAACTACTAACCCAGCGTGTTTTTCTTTGTAAGGTCTATTGACTCTTGAAATTGTTTGTAACAATCTGTGATCCTTTAAAGGTTTGAATAGGTAAAGTACTCCAAGTTTTGGTTCGTCAAAGCCTGTTATTAGCATGTCTGTGACGATTAGAAGCTTTGGGTACTCTTTCTTTTTATAGTTTTCAATGATTGTTTTTGTTATTTCCTCAAGGTCTTTTATTTTGTACTTTCCGGTGAGTTCCCTCGCATATTCGTTTATTTCCTCATCATCCTTATCAAATGTCATTACAACTTCACTGTATTCTGGTGGTAGGTAGTGATCAATCATTTTTTTGAATCTCACGCATGCTTTTCTGCTTGCTGTGACGATTAAGCCTTTGAATTTACCGTCAAAGTTCTGTTTGTAGTGGTTGGCTATATCCTGGCATATGAGTTTTATGTTATTTGGGTTCTCTAGTATTACTGTTATTTCGTTGATTTTTCTTTTTACTGCTTCTCCTAGTTCTTCTTTTTCTTCTTCGGTTAGGTCTTCAATATCTAAATTGGTTTTCATTGTTTCTTCCAGGTACTCTTTTAGGAGTTTTTCTAGTTTTGGTTCTCCCTCAAGTTTAACTTTTTCTTTTCGTAGTTCATAGATTATTGGAACTATGAATTCGTCTTTTTCTGCTTGATCCATGAAGTATTTATCTAGGAAAGGTTCATCTTCGGATATGTATCCGAATTCTCTGAATGTGTCTCTTTCTTGTATTGATATGGGTGTTCCTGTGAAACCAAAGAAAAATGCATTTTTCAGGACGTTTTTGAGTTTTGAGGCTAGTAGTCCGTATTGTGATCTATGTACCTCATCAAGGAAACATATTATATCTTTCCTCTTGCTTATTTCTCCTACTCTCTCCAGAAAGAGTTTTTCGAGGTTGAACTTGTGGATGAGTGTGAGGAATACGCCTCTTTTGCCTTTACCTCCGTCATGTGTCAGGACATCCACGAGTTTGCTTATACTATCAATTTTCTCGTGTTCGAATCCTAAATCAAGCGATTTGAGTTCCTCGTCAAGTTGTCTTTCTAGGTCTTGTCTGTCAACGATGAAGAATATTGTAGGGTTTCCGAGTTCGTAGTATATTTTGCGTGCTGCAAATATCATTGAAAGTGTTTTACCTGAACCTTGCCAGTGCCATATTAATCCTTTGTTTTTATTCGTTTTGCCGTTTAGGTTGTCCATTACTCTTTGGAATATCTTGTTTACTGCTCGGTACTGCATGTACCTCGTTATGACCTTTGTCATTTCACCTCTGAACTCACGTATTAGTATGAAGTTGGCTATTATATCAAGTAGTGTTTCAGGGTAAAGCATGGTGAATATTGCTTCTTCGTCACTTAGGTTTTCTGCTTTCCATGTTTCAAGTTTAACGTTTTCGACGTTTGGCACTATTGGAAAGTATTTAACTTTTTCGGCGAAGGCTATACCGATTTGGATGTACTTGTATAGCTCTTCTGCTGTTCTCTCGTACCTTTTTATTTGTTTGTAAGCTGATAGGTAATCGCTTTTGTTTGTGTAAGGGTTTTTGCATTCAATGTTGACTAAAGGGATACCATTCACAAATAGAATTATGTCAAGTCTTATTTTCTCTTTTCCGTAGAATTCAAACTGGTTTGTGAATGTGAAATCATTTCTCTCGGGGTTCTTAAAATCAAACAGTTTGATGTTTTTTAGGATTTTCTCTTTTTCGGTTTTTATTGGTATGCCGAATTTGTAAAATCTTAGGATGTTTCTTTTCTTGCTTTGAGTGATTGGCAAATTTTGGAGTTCGTTTATTACGGTTTTTATGTCATTCTCAGTAAGCTCAACGTCATCGTTTATTTCTTTGATCTTTCTTCTTAGAGTATCAACAAGTATTGGGGTGTCTGGTGATTTTAAGTTCTCATCATATTCCCATCCTATGCTTTTGAGTTTTTCTATTATGGGGTACTCAACTAGGGTTTCTTCAAGTCTCATTTATACCTCCAGTTTGATATTTTCAACATCAATTTCTTGATTCATGATCTTATTAAGCAAAGTTTTAAAAAGTTCCTCGTATAGTTCTTTTTTCCTTTGCTCAATCTCAATTTTTTGGTCAACAGGTTGAAGGATTTCAGCAATTTCCTGTTGTTCGGGGAGAGGGGGGAGGGGGATGGGAAAGTTTTCTAAATCACTGGTTGATAATTCTCTGAATGTTGAACCTGTCCCTAACTCATTTAGTTTCGACGATTTTGAAATCAGATAGTAGTACACGAATA
>CAYYXA010000076.1:0-2795 GCA_964475465.1 uncultured Brevinematales bacterium | reverse complement strand
CCAAAAACAGTTTATTCCCTATTCTCTTTAAGATAAGGTGATAAATTTCTCCATTAACAAATTCTCTCGCTCCCCTTGGCATAAGAATTTACACCGTCCGACCTGGATTCGCACCACAAATCTGCTGAAAGTCACTGTGTGTACAAACTCTTGCACCATTTCCAACTGATTTGCAGATGCCTATAGCATCCCACATAGTGCTTGGACCACGTAGGATAGATTCCATGCATACCCGTCCATATGCAGCAGACCACCATCCTGGAGGACATTGCTGACGAATGAAACCTGCAACATCAAGTTTACTTTGTGGCGTTGTCGTCCCGATGCCGACATTGCCATTATTATTGGGGAACTACAGCCACTTGGATAGCAGCACCATTTATATACCAGGTCCCTCCACTCACTTTACACTTAACATCTACAGTATGAGTCCCTGCTTCAACAAGGCTAACCTGGGTAAAACTAATCGGAGCCCATCCAGCTGTGATATCTTCATAAATATGCCAATTACCAAGATAATCATATGTTCCTACAACATTTATGGGGTGGATATCATCTACAAAAAAGCTGCAATACATCCATGGATTTCCAGAGTCATCAGAATTTACATGACCATTCATTGTCATAATCAAAAGGCTTGGGTGATCTATAGTAAATGTGACATAAAGATTACCTACTCTGGTGTAAGATGTAGCAGTGGTTGACCAACTCCAATTATGATATGCCTGGTAATACTGAACATCATCATGATGGTACCTCCCACTAGCCTTTATATCCCCAGCTACCTCCAATTTCGTTAGAGGATTCGTCGTCCCAATTCCGACGTTGCCAGAAATATAAGTGTCTCCAGAAATATAAGTCTTCCCTTCTACATGTAACCTCTGAGTTGGTTGTGGTGTTCCAATTCCGATGTTGCCTGTTTGAGGTTGAATGTAAAAGACTGTTTGTTGTTGTGGTGATGATGGTGGTGTCTCTTCTGTTCCAACGCTTGTTGTTGGTTCTGGGGAAGTGTATTTACGAGCAAATATGTAATCCCATTGATTATTTCCTTCACTTCTAAAACCAATACGGGTTCCAGAGGAATAAGTAGAATCACTGGCACTAGCTTGGCAAGTATCGTCTAAAACTATGGTTAATTGTGTGCCTGCTAAAATTGCCTTTAATTTATGCCATTGGGATGTACTAAAGGATACAGCAGTACTACCAAGTAAAGCCCAGTTTGAATTATCAGCATCACTACTGGTTTTTCGATGAATATCTATAGCTACTCCATTTGTCGTTCCAGTTTGAGAATGCCAATTAAATAAGTATCTTCTACCATCTCCTTGGTCCCTTGCGTTAATACCAGAGTAATCGCTAATACCTGTACTTAGCGTTCTTTGTTTCGTTTCTATAATTACATCTGAATGAGAAAAGCCGGCATAAATGTTTAAATTAGCTTGGTTTGTGATAGTCTGCTCTAAAACACCATCATGAACTATCCAGTTTCCAGCCTGAATAGTCCATTTTGAAGTATTTATTGATGTTCCCTCAAAATCGTCAAAAAAATCAAAAGTTGCATCACCATTACTAGCAGAAGTAGCATTAGGATTTCCATAATAAACATAAATTGTCTTTGTTGAGTTTGCTGGAATAGAAGGAACTTTTACCCAAAACTTTCCATCTGCTTCTTGCCAATAGTTTAATAAAGTAGTACCATCGCTATCTGTAAATCTTATATCTCCATAATCTAACCGAGCTTTTGCTTGGTATAAAGCTTGAATTTCTTCTTCGCTTAAAGCCCTATTATAGATTCTAACTTCATCAATAGTACCATTTAGGTAATTATCTTCTGATCCTAAACAATAACTACCTATACATAAAGGTGCTGTATTTGAACCAGCAGAAACCGTTCTAATAGCACTATTCTTTAATACGCCATTAACCCATATCTCTTGTTGATAATGGGTTGAATCAAGTCTTCTTACAACACCCGCCACATGAAACCATTCGTTTGGTGTGAAATTTGCTGCAACTTCATATCTAACTCCATTATTGTAATAAACAAACCTTAATGCGTTGGATACCCCATAGCGTGCATCAACGTATATGTAATAATTGTTAGTTAACGGTGAATCTATTTTACCAACATATACCGAATAAGAGTTTATTTCCCTATCAAAAACCCATGCTAATATACTGAACTCATTATTTAAATTCAAAGAAGAAGAACTTGGAACACTAACATAATCATTGATTCCATCAAAACTCAATGCATAACCGAATTTTCCACTAACCCAAGTAGGACCATTAACTAAATTTCCATGATTATTGTTACCTGAGGAATCAGCTGCAGTAGTTCTAGAACCTTCATTAAAATGCCAAGAACCAACTAAACCATTTTCATTGTAAACTGGATTAGTAACCAAAACTTGATAGTCTGTTAAAGTGTTACTATTTTGCGTGTTGTCGATTGTTATTGGTTTTCTGTATTGCCAAGCTGGAAGAGATTCAATCAAAGCCTCAACTTGAAATGGGACTGTCGTTGAGTCAGTTGTTTTCACATTAAGTTTTGCTACAGGTCCTGTTGTGCCAATTCCGAAGTTGCCAGTAACATCCAAATTGTTTCCAACTGTGAGGTCCTCCCCGATTGGGGTAGTGCCAGGGGCGGCTAATCACCACCAACAAAATATCATATAAACACTTGATTTTCAAATATTTTATTTTTTTTTTTTTTTTTTTTTTTTTTTTTTTTTTTTTTTTGTTTTTTTCTGTTTTTAATTCCCATTCAGCAGGTACACAGCATGAGAACGTTC
>CAYYXA010000075.1:0-22503 GCA_964475465.1 uncultured Brevinematales bacterium | reverse complement strand
TGATTTGACTTAAGTTGAAATAGCGAAGGTTGTTTTGTATATTTTTTAAAACAAAGTTGGAGGGAAGATGGACAGGAAAATTTTTTCTTCTTTGATACCGATGGTAATAGAGAATACGGGTAGAGGTGAGCGGGCTTATGACCTCTACTCTAGGTTGCTTAAGGATAGGATTATAATTCTTGGTTCTGAGATTGATGAGGATGTTGCGAATATAGTGGTGGCTGAGCTTCTTTTCTTGGAGGCTGAGGATCCAGAAAAGGACATTCACTTCTACATAAACAGCCCTGGTGGACTCGTTACAGCAGGCCTTGCTATTTATGATACTATGCAATACATAAAGCCGGATATCGTAACGATATGTGTAGGTCAAGCTGCTTCGATGGCCGCTGTGCTACTAGCAGCTGGAACTAAGGGTAAAAGGTTTGCTTTACCACATTCGAGGATAATGATACACCAGCCTCTAGGTGGTGCTCAAGGGCAAGCGACTGATATAGAAATACAGGCGAAGGAAATTCTGAGGATAAGAGACATGCTTAATCAAATACTTTCTGAACATACTGGCCAGCCGATAGAGAGAGTGAGGAAGGATACTGATAGGGACTTTTATATGAGTCCTGAGGAGGCACTTGAGTACGGGATAATAGATGGAATTCTCAAAAAGAGAACGTAGGAGGGGGAAGATGAAGAGACCTATAGATCTGACATTAGTAAGTAGAGTATTTAATTTGGGTAACGTGCAGCTGATTACTTCTCAATATGGAGATAAGAAGAACGTTTCTACGGTTGCATGGTTGACTCCTGTTGAGAAAGATCCACCTTTGGTTATGGTTTCTCTTGATAGAAGTTCGTATACTTTTGAGCTTATAGATAAGGCTGGCGAGTTCGTTTTGAATACTCCAACAAGTGAATTGCTGGATTTGGTTAAAAAGGTTGGTTCTACTTCTGGCCGAAGTATTGATAAATTCAAGGAGTTTAACATTCCGTTCTCTGAGGCTAAAACGATTCAGTGCCCGGTGCTTGATAATTGTGTAGCTAACGTTGAATTTATTGTGAGGTCTGTTGTGCCACTTGAGAAGCATGCTATGATAATGGGAGTAGCGAGATATGCTGTAGTTGAAGATGAGCTTTTTTCAGATCATTGGTTACTTGAGGAGAAAGATCTATCTCTCATACACCATGCTGGAAGTACTTACTTCTGTACAACGAAATTCTTGGTGGATTTGTCAAAAAAGTAGAAGATTGATTTCTGAGGTTACAAGTGCTTAAAGTATTTCCACACTGTAGTCTGTAACTAAGCCGGGGAATTCTTTCTCAAGGAAGTCGATTATAGAGGAAACAACTTGATTTGTGTGGTTACCATCGTTTGACACAAATGCTATGCCTACTATTGATTCGCTTACGTTGTCAAGAAGGCCAACTTCGGCAATTGATATATTGAACTTTGATCGTGTTTTGTCTTTTATACTGTTGAGATATCTTCTTTTCTCTTTAAGGGTTCTTGAAGGGAAAACAAAGTATAAGGTTATAGTTCCGATTTTCATGAAAGAATTTTTTTTAAACGGGGAATATCTTTTCAAACAAACTCAGTTGTTCTGGGATATTTAGAGCTTTGAAGGAATTTTCAACTATAGCTGTTCCAATTTCGAAGGATACAAAACCAAGGATGAAGCCAAACAAAACATCGGTGAAATAGTGAACTCCTAAGTATATTCTCGATATACCGATGAGTATGGCAACTATTAAGAATACCCAAGATATGGATGGCAAATAAGAGTTGATACAGAAGAATAGCACGAATGCTCCTGCTGTGTGACCCGAAGGGAAAGAAAATTTATCAGGTGGTACTATTAGCCGTGGAATAGAAAACCTGTTCTTTATGTATGGTCTTTTTCTGAGAATTACGTTTTTTATACCTTTTTGGAGAATTACCTGAATTAACTGAGAGACGATTATTAGTGTACCTAGCTTGATGTTGAAAGGTAAAATAGCGAGAGAAAATATAGTCGAAGTCCACCAATCACCTAAGATCGACAATATCTTGAAAAAAAAAGTAAGAAATTTATTCCTTAACTTAACAAAGAGTTTAGAAATATATAAATCAACAGGGTAAACCACTGTAACTGAAGTTTTATGAGCCCAAGTTTTTAGTTTTTTGTATAGACTCATCTACTCTGTATCCTTTATTGCATCCTCAACAGTTTCGTAGTATGTAAAAAGACTCTCTAGTTCGACTAGCTTTAGTATCTTTTTGACACTTTGGTTTACTCTGGCCAACCTCACCCAGCCGTTGCTTGACATCGTTCTTCTGAGCGTTGATATTAGGACTCTTATGCCGCTACTTGAGAGATGTTGGACATCGTTCATATCGAATACGATCTTGTTGGAACCTGAAGATAGTATATTGTTCATCTCCTTTTCGAGTTCAAGAGCGGATTGTACATCAACTCTACCGCTAAGCTTTATTACTGTTACGTCCCCAACTTTTGTAATGTCAAACATAACCACCCCAACTTGAAATGTTATATTGTCTATAATATAAATAAACTCGAAAATATTTACAAATTAATTTCAGGTGTAGTTGAAGAGGAGTGTTTTCTTTCTAATATTGACTTTGCATGTATTTCTAATCCCTCATAATTAGCTAATTTTGAGACAGTTTCCATATCTTCTAGTAAGCTATTCTTCTCCCATTCACAAATGTTGTACATCTTGACAAAGTTGTAGACCCCAAGGGGGGAGGAGAATCTGGCTGTTGAGTTTGTTGGTAAGACGTGGTTGGTTCCAGCGAAGTAGTCGGTAATGACTACAGGGGAATATAGACCAATAAGTACTGTGCCAGCATGTTTTACATATTTGTCAATATTGCTGGTATCGATACCATGTACTATTACCTCTAGGTGTTCAGGTGCAATTTGATTGACTATATCAAAACCTTCTTCAATTGATGAAACCTCAATGAAAAATAAATTTTTCATTGAGTTATCTAGTATGCTCTTTCTGCTTGTGCTTGGAAGAATAGTAATAATCTCTTCCCGTGTTTTTTCTAGTAGTTCACCATTTGTACTTATCATGAATGCACTTGAGTCTGGATCATGTTCAAGTTGTGAAAGTATGTCGTAAGCCAGATATTTAGGATTTCCGTAGGTTGCGAATATAGCTATTTCGCTTGGTCCTGGTATTATGTCTATGCCTACGAGGCCACTTAGAAGCTTTTTGGCTAAGACGAAATATTTATTTCCGGGTCCCACTATCATGTCAACTTTTGGTATTGTTTGAGTTCCGAAGGTGAATGAAGCTACACTGACAGCTCCCCCAATTTTAAAAATGCCATCTGCACCTAACCTTTTGGCTAGGTATATTATAATAGGAGAAACCTTACCTTTTTGAGATGGAGTGGAAACGAATGTTTTGTTTACACCAGCAACTTTTGCAGGAATGAGATTCATAATGAGAGTTGAGGGATAAATGGCTCTACCACCGGGAACGTAGACCATTACGCTATCAACAGGTTTTACCACTTGTCCTACCTTTCTGCCATTACCAATTTCGATTGTCCATTTGCCGCTGAGATTGAAGTGCTTTAATTGCTCCTCATGAAATTTTTTTATCCTTTCTGCTGCTTTAAGGAAGATATCTGCAATTTCCATTAGATCACTACTTGATTCTACTTCTTCGATGCTTTCACTGATTTCTTCTTCAGATACGACAATGTTAAAATCATCTCCGACACCATCAAACTTTTTGCAAAATTCTATTACCTTCGAGTCACCATATTCCCTGACTTCTTCAATTATTTTTTCAACTTCGGAGATAAGTTCTTTTGTTAAGAGCAATTCATTTTTGCTGAAAGATACGCTACTCAACACTTTTCCTTCTATAGTTTTTACTTTCATAGAAGCAACATTTTTAAATACATAGTAAACGATTTTCAATATACTTTATAATACTTTATTGATGTTGTTAATACCCCAAGTCCTTTTTCCTTTTGATAAATTCCTCTTGGTCTATTTCGCCTTTTGCGTATCTCTTATTCAGGATATCGATAGGGGTTTCTTCATTGACTAGTGGTATACTCTTTCTAGCTATTGCTTTGACAAGGTAGACAATCCCTATGATAACGAGTAACAAGAAAGATATCATAAGAATGGGTCCAAACAGCCATCCCCATACCATGGGATATCCATAGGGATATCCATACATCCAATTGCCCCATAACCAATGGCACATCATACAAACCTCCTATGTATAATATATATACTAAAATAAAAATCTCAGAACAAGTTTTTTGATATACTCTACACTACTTGAAAAGCATTTGACATCATCTAAATAATTAGTAAATTATATCTTATGGCAAAGGAGATAAGAGTAAAGAGAGTAAGTGCCTTCATAGAAAGGGAAGTATCAGAGATAATTTTGACTCAGCTTAGGGATGAAGGAATCAAGGCTATGGTTACCGTTTTTGGGGTGGAAATATCTAGTGATCTGAGGCATGCTAAGATAAAACTCAGTATAAATTCGGATGATGAAGGTGAAATAGATAGTACAAAAAAGGCATTGATAAGGGCGAAGAGCTTTATAAGAAGGTCTTTGAGTAAATCTTTGAAAACTATGTATTCACCTGAAATATGGTTTGAGTTTGTAAACCTTTCTGAAAGTATGAAGGTTTATGAAAAATTGAAAGAAATAGAGAAAGAGTTAGAAGAAAAAGGAGTTGGAGGTGAAAATGAGGGTTGAGGTGATAAGAGGTGTTCAGGTTTCGTTAGAGGAAATATCTAAAGAGTTGAGGTTAGGCGATAATTTTATAATAACTTTTCACATTAATCCTGATTATGATGCTGTGGGTTCGGCTTTATCAATGTTTTACATCCTGAGGAAGATGGAGAAAAATGCACTGATAGTTGGGGATGAAGAGGAAAGTGTTATAAGGAAGAATTTTGGATTTCTGCCGTTGTCTGAAGAGATTAAACATGTTTCGGTATTAGATGGATTACCAGTTGAGGAGTATACCTTGATTGCACTAGATAGTGGTGATGAGGGGAGATTAGGTAGAAAAATAAATGAATATTTTGGGAGATTCAAAAAGATAATTAATATTGATCACCACTATGATAACACTAGATTTGGGACTTTGAATCATGTTAATCCTGACATATCTGGTGTGAGTGAGATAATATACTCATTGGCCGAGATATTGGGGATAGAAATTACGAAGGATCTTGCTTCACTAATTTATGCTGGAATAGTAGGTGATAGTGGGTCATTCAGATTTGATTCGACGAGACCATCGACTCACATAATAGCTTCGAAATTGCTTGAAACGGGGATAAAGCCTTCATTTTTCACGAAAAATATGTATCAGAATAAGAGTTTGGAATTCGTAAAGTTCGAAGGTGAGCTTTTCTCTAGCGTAAAGTCAACAGAGGATAGAAAAATAGTTTGGGTTGTGATAACTAATGATCTTTTGGCTAGGTATAACCTATCTGAAAGTGATACGGAGCCTGTTATTGAGGATATTGGTAGGGTAAAAGATTGCGTTGTTTACTTTGTGATAAAGGAGAAAAAAAGGAAAGGTGTGATAACGGTCGCGTTGAGAAGCAAGGATGACATTGATGTGTCAAGGGTTGCTCAAAAGTTTGGAGGTGGTGGGCATAAAAACGCTTCAGGTGTTAGCTTTGATATTTCTGTAGGCGTTGAGAATGTTGAAAAAATGGTTTTGGATGAACTAAAGAAGATAGTATGAGAATAGCATTAGCCCAGATAAATACCGTTGTAGGTGATATAGAGTATAACAAAAATAAGGTATTAGAAGCTTTGAAGTTTTCTAGAGAGAGAAATGTTGACTTGATAGTTTTTCCGGAACTTGCCTTGACGGGCTATCCACCCGATGATTTAATAACTCACAGAAGATTTGTAAGAAAACAACTGGAAGTATTGAGTGAGCTAGCTAATTACTTCGATGATGTTATAGGTGTTGTTGGTTTTGTGAACTTAGAGAATGATATACTGTATAATTCGGCTTGTGTTTTATATAAAGGTCAGAAGTATGTATACAACAAGACAAGACTGCCAAATTATGGGGTTTTTGATGAGGAAAGATATTTTGGAAGAGGTAATTACGGCCTAGTTATTTCTGTGAAGGATGAAAGAGGTGAAGAGATAAATTTAGGGATAACTATATGTGAGGATCTGTGGTACCCTGAGGGTGTAATATTTGATGAGGTTGTAACTGGGCATAGTGATGTAATAATTAATTTGTCTTCTTCACCTTATCACATGGGTAAGGTTAGAGAAAGGTATGAGATGTTTAAAACTAGAGCTAGGGATTATGGTGTGTTTGTTGCTTACACTAACCTAGTAGGTGGCCAAGATGAACTAATTTTTGATGGGGGGAGTGCCGTTTTTTCGCCTGATGGCGAGTTAGTAGCTAATGCAAGTTTATTTGAAGAAGAGATACTGATTCTTGATGTCGAGACAGAAACAACAGTTAAGAACAGAATACTTGACAATAGGTACAAGTTCCTTACTGAGGCAGACTATAGGTTTTATGACTTGAGGAAGGTTAGTATAGATTATGTTGTGAAGAGTCAAGAGGAGTTGTTGATTCCTGAAAAGAGATTATTGCCATCGGAGGAAGAGGAAATATTCAATGCTTTGGTTTTGGGAATAAGAGATTATATTCGTAAGAATAACTTTTCAAAGGTTGTTGTAGGAGTAAGTGGAGGGATTGACTCGGCGGTGGTTGCATCTATATGTGTGAAGGCACTTGGAAAGGAGAATGTTATAGGAGTAAGTATGCCTTCTCGCTTTTCATCAGAAGAAACTAAAAGTGATGCTAGAAGGTTGTGTGAGAATCTAGGTATAAGGTTCTTGGAGATACCTATTGAAAAGGCTTTTTCTTCGTTTCTGGAAATGTTGGAGCCGTTTTTCGAAGGTAAGGGATGGGATATTACTGAGGAGAATATACAAGCTAGGATAAGGGGAATAATTTTGATGGCACTATCGAACAAATTTGGTTGGATAGTGGTATCGACGGGAAATAAAAGTGAATTGAGTATGGGGTACTCAACACTTTATGGTGATATGGTTGGGGGGTTTGCTCTGATAAAGGACTTGTACAAGACAACGGTTTATAGAGTAGCGGATTACATAAACAAGGCTATGGGAAATGTTATACCGGAGACCATAATAAAGAGGCCGCCAACAGCTGAACTTAGGGAAAATCAGAAAGATCAGGATACGTTGCCACCATATGAACTTTTGGATAAAGTTCTTAAAAAATACATAGAGGAAGAAAAAGATTTTGAGGAGATACACAAGGAAACAGGTATAGATGTAGAACTAATAAAGAAAATAATAAATGCGGTGAATAGGAATGAATACAAAAGGAGGCAGGCACCAATCGGTGTAAAAATAACTAAAAGGTCCTTTGGCAAGGATAGAAGATACCCAATAACGAATAGATACTTTGTATAATCTAAGTTAGGTTATGGTGCCAAAAAACGTTTTATTTTCGCATATCAGAAAAGTTTTTGTTTGTGTGCCGTTTTTGGTGTTTTTCTTTTTTGTTAGTAGTTGTACTGAAAACTTCGTAAAGGATGGTTCGCCTAGTGACAGTGTCGGGGTTAAAGTAGCCAGGGAATCATTGAAGCATCTAGGTGAGGTTCTTATTGATTTTAACGGCAAGAAGTATGATTTGGATTGTTCGGGTTTTGTAAGATTTCTTTTCCTCCAGTATGCTAAGGTTGACTTGGATAGGTACGTGATTAAACAAAGTAAAAGTAAGGTTGAAGCTTATTATAATACTTTTGAGGTAGGTGAAAAGGGTAAGTTTAAGGTAATGCCCGGGGATCTAATATTTTTTGATAACACTTACGATAGGAACAGAAACGGTGTAATGGATGATGAGCTTACACATATAGGTTTGGTTGTTGGTTATGACAGAGATAGTGGAAGTGTTGTTTTTGTAAACAAGAGCAAGGGTAAGCCGGTAAGCTTGGGTTATGTGAATTTTAACTATCCGGATAGGCATTATATAGTTAGGGAAGGTAGGAGCATCCAAGTTAATTCCTATGTTAGAGATGATAGAGCTGCAAAACTTTTATCTACTCAGGCATTTAGAGGATTTGGTAGAGTTCCCATTGGTGAGAATGATTGAATATTTATATCAAGGAGACATAGCCTCTCTTGTAGATCGAGGAGCTAAGATTAATAGCAACTGTGGCTGCTTCTTAATTTAATACATGGTAATGCTTTGTGCTAAAGAGAACTTTGTCTCTAATATATCGATGGCTCGTAGAGAAGGTAAGAACTTTTTTGCGTTAGGTAGGGTGTGATACTTGTGGTACTTTAGGTAATTATCTCGGGATAGAGTGAAAAACTTGGGGGTTAACAGTCTTTAATTTCTTTATGAACTTTTTCGATAGAATCGTTATTCTTTGAACGATGTGATGTTTTTTGTGTAAAATTTACATATGAGATTTATGATTATCAACTTCTTAACATTATTTTTAGTTTTGATAATTTGGATTTCAGGGTGTAGTGAGAAACCTATAGAGGGAGATATTAGTAAGATATTTGGCTATTGGCAGCTAAGTAAAATTGTTTATTCTAACAGTACTTCTTCATATGATAATTCGCCGAATTATTCACTATACTACTTTTCCACTGATTATGTAACGAATAGAGATGGTATTTCTAATTACTCTGGCTATATATACGAGATTTCTTCTTTTGTGATAACTGATAGTGTAGTCTCTAATACTTGGGGAGTTGATTTGAAGGGAAGGAAATTTTACATATACGTAGATGAGACTAACTATGTTTATACTTTTTCGTTTGTTGCGAATAATAGTGACGATATTAATGAAATATGGCTTTCTCAAGGTATATTTTCTGTTTCGAATACAAATTACAGCTTCTTTACGAGTAATGGGATAGTTATGTATGTATTGAAGAAGAAGTAATTTATTTAAAGGTTTTCTAGTGCTTTGTTTACGAGATCTATTTTGTCGAAGTTGGGGTATTTTTCTTTTATTCTCTGGTAATACTCTTTGGCAGTGCTTATGTTGCCGCTTTTTTCTAGTACCACTGCTAGCTCAAAGAGAAGATCAGGTGTTTCTTTTATTGATATTGCCTCTTTGTAGTAGCTTATAGCATTATTGAAATCGGCCTTTTTGGCGTAGGATTTTGCGAGTCCGCATATAGCTCTATATGAGTTTTGGTATTTTTCTATTGCTTTTTTATAGTAAGATATTGCTTCATCGTATAGTGATTCTTGGAACATTGCGTCACCTAGTCCGATGTATGCATTATAGTCGTTTGGGTTTATGGATATAGCTTTTTTGAAGAATTTTACGGCTTCTGATGGTTTACCCTTCTTTAGGTAGGCGAATCCGATACCTGTATAAGCTTCGTTTATTTTGTTATCTGATTTTAGTGCTTCGCTAAAAAGAGAGAGTGCTTTATCAATTTCTCCTTCTCTGAGGTAAAGGTTACCTAGAGTTGTTAGTAGTAACGGGTCTGTTTTGTTTATGCTGTAAGCCATTTCTATGTATTTCCTTGCCATTGTTGGGTCATCTTTGACGAATAGGTAAGAGTTACCTAAATTGTACAGTGCTGCAAAGTTTTTTGAATTTATTTTCACGGCCATAGCGTAATAAGGCATAGCCTTTTCAGGTTGACCTAATTTGTCGTAGGTGTTTCCTATCTTAACTAGTAGTGAGTCATTTTTCTTTTCATATTTGTAGGCTACTAGTAGGTACTCTAGAGCTTTTTCGTGTTCACCTTCTAGGTAGTATATGGTTCCAAGGTTTATATATGGTTTTGAATAGGTTGGATTTATTGATATAGCTTTATTGAAATGCTTCTTGGCGTTCTCAATATCGTTTAGTGCGTAGTAGGTTAAACCTAGATTATAGTGTGCTTTTTCAAAATCCGGTTTTAGCTCTATACTTTTTGAGAATTCTCTTTTAGCGTCTTCGTACATCTTTTTCATGTAGTAGATTATTCCCATTTTGTATCTCATTTCGTAGTCATCTTCACCGGCTGATATAACTTTTTCAAACTCTTCTAGTGCTTCTTCGTAGTTTGAATTGTCGTAGAATATGCTTCCTTTTGTTAAGTGTGCATAGGGATTGTTTGGATCTGATGATAGTACTTCATTGGCCAGTTTTAGTGCTTTTTGCGTATTGCCTTTCTTGTATGTTGTATAGGAATATGCTCCCTTGGCTCTATTGTCATTTTCATTTAGTTCTAGGGATTTTTCAATTCTTTCGTGGGCATTGTTTATGTCTCCTTTCTTTAAGTAATCTATTCCTTCTTTAAGTAGCCTTTGAGCTTCTTCTTTGATGTCTTTCGTTTTGTCGACTTTCACAGGCTCAACTTTCGTTTGGGGGATGGGAATACTTTCCTTTGGTATGTCAACTTTTACAGTTAGTTCCCTTTTGGCTAGTTCTTCTTCCTTTTTCTTTTTCATTTCGATTATCTGCTTTCTGAGTTTTTCTACTTCTGGGTCATTAGGATTTTCAAGAAATATTTTGTCAAGGTAATCTAAAGCTCTCTCATAATCCCCTTCTTTCATATAAATCTTTGCAAGTTCTAAAATTTTGCTTCTTTGGGTGGTGTTGTCTTTGCCACTTTTAGAGAACAAGAGATACCCAAGTCCTAGGATTAATAGGATTAAAATTCCAATTCCGACAGCAATTAAGATTTTTTTTCTACTTTCGTCCATAGTTCCCCTCCTTATGGAGAATTATAAGAAAGTTGATTTTGTAGTATAAATAAAAGCAGGTTTTCGTTGGTAGATCTAATTAAGTTTCTGGTTCGAAAATTTTGTCCAAAGGTTTTGGATTTGGGCATTTATTGTTAGTTCAGCAGTCCAGTACACCGGAAGTTTTTGTTCGTCATTGTTAAGGTTTACTCTTTTGTAATGTCAATTTTGAATTCTCTTTACAATTGAAATTGAGGGGTGGTATATTTCTTTGATATTATTGACAAGAAAGATTAAAGTTAATATATTTTTTAGTAGATATTATTTTAATCTGGTTTATATGAAGAAGAAAGAAAAGGATCTAGAAAGTGATATTAAGTCAATAGCGACTTCTATAGCTAATGTGTTTTACAAAAGTTATAAAAATTACTTGAACTATGATGATTTACTGCATGAAGCTTACGAGACTGCTATTTCTGCTAAGAAGACTTTTGACGAGACTAGGGGAACAAATTTCGAATCTTACCTGAAGGCTTGCGTTCGTAATAAGCTTATAAATTATGTCAAGAAGAAGATAAGAACTAGGGAAATGGAAATTCTTTTGCCTGATGATAGTAGAGATATCATTTTTAGGAAAGAGGTAACACTAGAAGATATGGAAAATTCTATACTTATTAGGGACATAGAGCAGTTCATGATGGCACACCGAGAGTTGTTTTCGAGTGATGATTTAACTATACTTCGAATGAGAGCCATGGGAAGTAGCTATAAGGAAATAGCTGGGAAGATAAACAAAAACACAAAGTATGTTGACAACTCGCTTAGGAGGATAAAGAAAATTATATCTGAAAGGTTTGGTATATGAATTTTGTGAAGGTTTTCTTTGTTACTTTACTTTCTATTATGATTATCGTTTTTTTTTGGTTTGTGTATTTCGATTCTGAGAGACTAGTTGTTAGAAGTGTTAATGTATCTTCGAGTATAGGCTTTTTCCCTGATGGGATTGATAAAAAAGTAAAGGATTATATAGGTGGTAATATTCTTTTCATTGATAAGGTGTATTTGATAGAGAAACTAAAAAGTTCGAGTAGTGATGTAGAGAATGTGGATATTGTTATATATCCCCCTGATGCTGTTAGTGTTGATGTGATCTACAGAGAGCCTGTAATTAAGGTTATTTATAAAGGTAGAGTAGGTAAGTTTTTTGATGGTGAATTTAGAGAGGTTAAAGAGTATGCTCCTGGGATGTTTTCTAATCTTGTAGCAATTTTTGCTGAGAGTTGGGATGAAAAGACTTTTAGGGAAATAGCTAAAATAATTTCTAAGTTAGATTCATCGATATTGAATAGTAAGTTTTTTACGAAGGTTTTTGTTGTCAAAGAGGACGGAGTTTACGCAATGAATAAGAATTACGATATAACCGTGTTTTTTGGTAAGGTTATAGACGAAGATAAGTTGAGAAAATCGTTTCTTGTTATTAAGTACATCATTCAGAGGAATCTTTCCGTAAGGTTCGTGGATGCTAGGTTTGATAACATGATAGGTAAGTAGAGGAGGCTTTTGCCTCCTCTTTGGGATTTTTACTTTCTTAGGGATTTCTCTATTAGGTCAAGTAATTCTTTTTGCCTTTTTTTCCATATACTTGTGAGTTTCTTATTGAATTCGGGATCATCGAGATTAAGAGATAGGGACTCAACGAGGGCACTTGTTGCTGGTGACCATGTTAGAGCCATTTCTGGGACATTAGGCATAGGTATTGCCTCTTTTGCCGCTTCTATGAATATCTGCGATATCGGATCGTTTTTGACTTCCGAGTAGGTATATGCACCAACATTTGCAGGTGTTTGTTTACCTATTTTGGCTAGTATTCTACCGGCTTGTGGGCTTGTAATGAATTGCATAACCTTAAAAGCTGCTTGCTTATTCTTAGTGTTGGATGACATGAATATTCCTTCCACGGTGAGGAACGGTATAGCTCTTCTGCCGGATCCCTTCACTCCAGGTAAATCATCTATAATTGGGAATGGTGCTACACCGTAATTTACTTTTGGTGAGATTTCTGCTCTGAACCACTGACCATTCACAACGAACAAAGCGTTACCCGAGTTAAATAGCTCAGTAACTGTTGCTCCATCTGCTCCAACTTCACCTTTGGGATCACCGCTTGGGTTTATCATTCTTCTTAGGGTTAGAACGTACTTTATGGATTTATATATTGGTTCAGAGTCAAGAAGTGGGAAATACTCTCTGCCTTTCCTTTTTTCGAATATTTTACCTCCGAAGCCTTGTATCCACATTGTGTGATAGTAGAAGTTACCCATGTCATAAGCAAATCCTCTTCTCCCGTAGGGGCCCGATTTGGGATCTGTGAATTTCTTAGCCAAATCTATTAGCTCACTCCAAGTTTGTGGGACTTTGGAGATATAGTTTTTGTTGTAAAATAGAATTAAGTTCTTGAATGACATTGGGAGTGCCCAAAGATTATCATTATCACCGTAGACATAAGCCATCATTAGGTACTTGGGGAATTGCTTGACTATGTCAGGTGTAATCATGTCATCTATCGGTAAGATTATGTTGTTATTTGCCCATTCGCCAGTGAAATCTTGAGCAAATATGAACAAATCTGGTCCCTTACCAAGTGGTACCATTGTCCTTATTTTATCGTTCATTGCGTCGAAAGGAACTGGCAAAAGTGATACCTGTATGTCGAATGTAGTCAAATTGAAAGTTGAAATGACCTGTTCTATTGCCTTTTTCTCATCACCCCTGTAAGCATGCCAAAGATTTATCTTTACAGGAGCTCCAAAAAGGTTTGGAAAAGCTAGTATTATACCGAGAAGAGATAGAAAAGCTAATCTTATGTACTTCATGTTGTTCCTCCTTACGGTAAATTTTATTTTTTCCATTTGCTGTTGTCAAATATATCGGTATCTATAAAAATTCATAATTTTCTGAAACTTGAAATTTGCCTTTTCGTGTTCTAGATTCTCAAACATTCAGAGTTACTTGCAACTAAAGAAATTCCTTGAGAGTCGTGAGTAAGAGTATAAAATAAAGTGTTAGACTCAATCGTTTTTTGATTTTCTGTAACTTTTTTGATGATCTTTAGAACTTGAATTATTTTGTCTCGTTTTCTTAAAATTCTCTAGAAAATTAGACGGGGTGCTTATGGTAAGAATAAGATTGATGAGAATGGGTTCTAAGAATAGGCCTTATTACAGGGTTGTGGTAGTTGACTCGAAGAGAAGGAGAGATGGGGCTTATATTGAAAGTATAGGTTACTATGCTCCCTTAGAAGGTGGTAGATTTTTTGTTGATCTTAATAAGTATCAGCTTTGGATTTCGAAAGGTGCGCAGCCTTCAGATGTTGTTTCTAAGCTTGTTAAGAGATTTCAAGAAGCAAAATCATAAGAAAATTTTTAAAAAGAGGGGTAGCGTATGAAGGAAAAAGAGCTTGTTGAACAGATCGTTAAGGCGTTGGTTGATTATCCTGAAGATATCTCCCTTAAAGTTGTAGAGGGGGAAAAGTCAACCATTCTTGAGCTTAAGGTTAGACCTGAGGACATAGGTAAGATCATCGGTAAGAAAGGTAGAATCGCTAAGGCTATCAGAACAATCGTTAGTGCTATTGCTGTCAAGAATGGTAGGAGAGTTATACTCGAGATTTTAGATTAGTTTTTTATCCCCGAGGTCATCTCGGGGGTTATTATGCTAAATACAGAAAAAGTAAAATTTTTGGCTTTTGAATCTGGGTTTGATTTATTTTCTGTTTCTAAGCCGTTTTTGGATGACGAGAATCTCATTTTTAATTACTCCGAGTGGATCTCTAACTCTTTTGATGCCGAAATGAGGTATTTGAGAGAGTATGAGCTTAAAAAGTTTGATTCTAGGTTTGTTGAACCTTGGGTTAGAAGTATAATTTGGGTTGGTGTGAGTTATTTTAACTCATCTTTTCATGAGAGGCCTTCTGAAGAGTATGGAAGAGTTTCTATGTATGCTTGGGGAGCGGATTATCATTATGTGGTTAAAAGAATGCTTGAAAGTTTTGTCAGTAATCTTAGGAAACAGGTTTCTTTCGATTTTAAGTATAGGATATTTTCTGATGCTTCACCTATTTATGAGAAAGGTTTTGGTGTTGTTAGTGGAATTGGTTTTCAAGGAAAGAATACTATTTTGATTAATCCTGGTAAGTTAGGATCGTTTTTCTTCTTAGGTGAGGTTTTGACAGATTTGAATTTAGAACCTACGGAACCTTTGGAGTTCAAAGGATGTGGGAATTGTAATTTGTGTGTTTCTTCATGTCCTACAGGTGCTTTAAAGCCTTATGTTTTAGATGCTAGAAAGTGTATATCTTACCTCACGATAGAGTACAAAGGTGTCATTCCTGAAGATTTAGCTTTGAAAATGGGGGATTGGATTTTTGGTTGTGATGTTTGTCAACAGGTTTGTCCATTTAACAAAATTCTTTACGTTAAGAATTTGAATGCTAAGGTTAAGGAGTTTTTGTCAAATATTACTCCCTTTTTGAATCTGAGAGATGTTCTGTCTATACCTAGCCAGAATCAATTTGAGAAGATTTTTAGAGGCAGGCCTATACTTAGAGCTAGGAGGAGAGGGCTAATTAGGAATGCTATTATAGTGGCGGTTAATAACAAGGCTAGGAAGCTTTTAGATGATATTGCTAAGCTTAGGGATGATAACGATGAGGTGGTAGCCCACACTGCGAGGTGGGCTACCGAGTTTTTATCGGGATGACTGGATTTGAACCAGCGACCCCACCCACCCCAAGGGTGTGCGCTACCTGGCTGCGCTACATCCCGGACTTTGGGCGGTAGAGGATTCGAACCTCTGGCCTCCACTGCGTCAAAGTGGCGCTCTAACCAACTGAGCTAACCGCCCATCTCCAACCAAGGTAAATTATAATGAAATTCATGTTTATTATTCAAGTAGTTAAAAGTTTTTTGGGAGGACTTCTTGATTTTCTTTCGCACTCAATTTTGATTGTAAATTGAGTAAAACTTTTGGGGAGGATTTAGAATTAATTTCTTAGATCGTCCTTTTTTTTATTCTTTTTGCGAAGTATGAGATGCTTTTTGATGTAAATCTTTCAATTTTGTAAGCTGGGTAATCATGATTTGCGTACTTTAACATATATCATCTGTTGGGAGGATACTTAAGTTATGTGTAACTTCTAAATTTTTGATATAAAGCTTTGCTTATGAGTTTAAAAAGATATTTTCTTTTGAATTTCTTCGTCTTTTTTACTTACTTCTTCTTTCATTTTGTTTCTAAATTCCTTGAGTTTCTCTTTTAATTCTGGGTATTTGAGAGAGAGTATTTGTGCTGCTAGTATCCCTGCGTTCTTAGCTCCGTTTACTGCTACCGTAGCAACGGGTATGCCACTAGGCATTTGGACCATTGATAGTAGTGAATCTAATCCTCCTAGCTTTGTTTCTATTGGTACTGCTATCACTGGCAAATTCGTTAGAGAAGCTATTACACCTGCTAGATGTGCTGCTCCACCAGCTCCTGCTATGAATACTTCTATACCTGATTCTTCTGCTTGTTTTACATAATCGTGTAGCCTTTCTGGAGTTCTGTGTGCTGATATTACTCTAATTTCAAAATCAACACCGAAGCTTTTTAATACTTTAGCAGCTTCAACCATTATGTTAAAGTCAGAATCACTTCCCATGAGTATTGCAACCTTCATGTATACCTCCAAGTTCCCGGGAATTTTTTATTATCGATTTTTTTAATTTCAACTTTGGATTGTGGATAAACACATAATTTTTAAATGGGGAGTTTAAATTTTTATGTCGTGTAGTCTTTGTATCTCCAGAGATTTAATTGAAAATTTCACTGCCTTCTATCTAAAATAGTGTAACCCCTCTTAATTCTAGCTTATTCTTAGATGGAGGTAAGCAATGGAAAAAAAAGGAAATGGTAGTGTTATCGTTAAGTCCGGTTTCTTTTATAGGATTAATGACTTTTTTAAGAGTGAGACAAGTAGTGGTGTATTAGTTTTGATTTTTGCAGTATTAGGTGTAATATTGGCTAATTCTCCTTGGAGGGAGTTTTATTTTAGCCTATGGGATATGAAGTTAGGTATAAAGTTAGATAATTTTGAATTCAAAATGTCCCTTTTGCATTGGATAAACGATGTTCTGATGTTCTTTTTCTTCTTCCTTGTAGGAATGGAAATTAAGAGAGAGATACTTGTTGGTGAATTGTCTTCTTTTAAGAAGTCAATTTTACCAGTTATAGCTGCTTTAGGTGGTGTAGTTCTACCTATAGTTATTTATTCCATATTTAACCTAGGTAAGGATTCGTTTAGAGGTTGGGGAATACCGATGGCTACAGATATAGCTTTTACCATTGCTGTGATGATGTTGCTTGGTAAGAGAATCTCTTATGCTGTAAAGACAAATATTACTGCTCTTGCTATAGCTGATGATATTGCAGCATTGCTAGTTATAGCTTTCTTTTACTCTACCGGGGTTAAGTTGATTTACATAGTTTTTGCTTTTCTTGTTCTTGCTATCCTGTTGGTTTTGAATAGATTTAGCCTAGTTAATAAATGGGTTTACGTTGTAGCTGGTTTAGTTCTTTGGATTTTGTTCCATGAATCTGGGATTCACGCTACGATAGCAGGGGTGCTTTTGGCTTTTGTTATTCCTACCGTTGTGCCGAAAAACTTTGAAGAGAATATAAATATGGTATATTCTTCACTTGAGAGTATAATTGAGTCGTATAAGAGGGGAAAGGTTTTTCCGAATACTAAGGTTAACTTTTCAACAGCATTGGAAAAACTAAAAAATTCCGAACCTTACTTACAGAGATTTGAAGCAAGTTTAGCTCACTTTGTTTCTTTCTTTGTTTTGCCGGTATTCGCATTTGCTAATTCTGGTGTTTACTTGGGAAGTTTTTCTCTAAAAGATTTTTTGCACCCTGTTGTGCTAGGAGTTGCATTAGGGTTGATTTTTGGTAAATCAACGGGTATATTTTTGTTCTCGTACTTGTCGGTCAAAATTGGAATAGCTGATATTTCATCTAAGGTTAGGTGGACGGAATATTACGGTGCTTCATGGTTGGCAGGTATAGGTTTTACCATGGCTTTGTTCATAGCTCACCTTTCATTTGATAACTATCCTTTGTATTTGGATTATGCTAAGGTTGGTATATATTTGGGTAGTATTGTTTCGGCGTTGGTTGGTTCATTAATAGTTGTATGGGCTAATAGAAAGGAAAGTAGTCAAAGTGTTGTGTAAGTTGAGTTTTTGCTGATTTTATTTATAAAATAAAGAGTACGGAACATGGCCGATTGTATATTTTGCAAAATAGCAAGTAAGGAAATACCGTCTAAAGTTGTTTACGAGGATGAGAACATTATAGCTTTTGACGATATAAATCCTCAGGCTCCCGTCCATACTTTGGTTGTTCCTAAGAAGCATGTAAGTACTATTATGGAATTGGAGGACTACGACATTGTTGCTAATGTTTTTAAAGTTATAAAGAAAGTTGCAGAGATAAAGAATATAGATAAGGACGGTTTTAGAGTTGTTGTCAATCATCTAAGTAGAGGTGGCCAAAGCGTTTTCCACTTGCATTTCCATGTACTAGGTGGTAGGCAAATGTTGTGGCCACCTGGGTAATGTTGATATTTAATTAAGAGATGTGGTGAGATTTTTAACCTTAAGGAGGTGGAAGTAGAAATGGCGTTGTATGTAGAGATAAAGGATGGAGAGAGCTTTGAAAGTGCTTTGAAAAGGTTTAAGAAGTTTGTCGAGATGGAAGGTATATTATCTGAGTACAAAAGGCATCTGAGGTACACTCCGCCCAGTGAAGAAAGGAAAGAGAGGAGAGCAGCACTTGAGAGAAAGCTAAGAAAGCTTAATGCAACTAAGGACAAGAAGAAGTAATTTGGTTTTTTGTCTTTGTGATGCGGGATCGTCTAATTGGCAGGACGGCTGACTCTGGATCAGCTAGTGGAGGTTCGAGTCCTCCTCCCGCAGCCATGCCCCCATCGTCTAGCCTGGTCTAGGACATCACCCTCTCAAGGTGGAAACACGGGTTCAAATCCCGTTGGGGGCGCATGTGTTATTTACGTGCTGCTCTCCTTAGTTTCTTGGTTTTGTTTTACTTATCTCTTGTAGCTTTTGCTCAGAAAGTTGAGTTTAAGGTGAAAGTGGAGTTCTTTAACAGAAAAAGTGTTGAAGGTAAGTTTTTGTTTCGTTCCCCCTATGTTAAGTTGAATCATGAGGAAAAGGGTATTATTTATACTGAGAATCTTAATTTAAGTAATGTTGAGTTTATACATCCTATTACTTGGCATCCCGAATTGAATGACGTTGATAATAGTAAGAAGATATCCTATAGTTTTTTCCCTGTTGAGTATGTTATTAAACTCAAAGATGGAAAATATTTAAATGTTGTTGGTAGAGTTAGGGAATTCGAAGTTTTTGAGTTTGTTACTGATTATGGTAAATCAAAAATATACACTTACTTCGTAGATTACCTGATTTTTGATAAACTTGGCAATGCCAAGTGGAAAAATTCCGGGACTGCAGAACTAAACAAAAACTGTAAAAAACCCCACCCTAATGTTGCATATTACATTTACTTTCTCAACTGATTCTCAAGGTGCTTGTAGCACCTAATAGATTAAGTGCTCGGCCATTTATGCTTACGAGTACTAAGCGGTACATTACTATTACATATTCTTGTAAGGTGAGGATAAACGAACACTTAAGTTATTTAATTACTTTTTGCGAATATCCGATAAAATAGAAGGTTATGAGGAAAGTGATTTTTTGGTTAGGTATTTTTGCTTTTGTTTCTGTTGGAATGATTGCTTTTTCTGTTGATAGGATAACTTTGGTTACAACTGATGGTTCTGTAATAAATGTTCCGATGACTCCGCAGTATACAAACATAACATTTTCCTTGAGAAGTGAATATGGTAATCTTTCGTTCAACATCACGATCATTGATAAGATAATATTGGTAACCAACAATGTTCATAGTGTTTATACTAAAAAAGGTGAGATAATTCAAGGAACTATAACTTCTCCAAGTATCGTTTTCCCGACAAGGTACGGTAACTTAAGTGTTCCACCTAATGAAATAGGTAAACTCATAGTGGTAGCGACAAATGTATCTTTTTATTAAACAAAATAAGTGTTGTTTAGGAAAAACGTAATTTTCTTTGTTTGATATCTAATATTGTAATTTTATAAAATAAGCTCAAAAGGTGGGAGTATGGTTGAAGAAATCAATAATCTTGTTAACATGGCTAAAGAGGCTGGTATAAAGAGTTTCAACTTTAGAGGTAAAGGAATAAAGATATCATTTTCTTTTGCTAGTGAGCATGAAGTACCTGCTGTTCATGAAGTTGCTGATTCACATCAACATGAGGTGGTTGAGGAGTTTACACAACCTTCTGAGATTGAAGTTAAATCTGAGTTTATAGGGGTACTTCTTTGGGAAAAGAAAGTAGAGGTAGCACCTGGTTCTAAGGTGAGAAAGGATCAAATAATAGCTTATGTTGAATCTTTGGGAGTAAAGCATGAAATTAAGTCACCTATTGACGGGGAGATAAAAGAAATTTTACCTGAAGGTTCGATAGTTGATTACGGTAAGGTGATATGTAAGATACTACCAGCTTAGGATGTTTTTTCGTAGAGTTTTGAAAATATACTCAGAGTTGTCTCAGCTCTTACCTCCTTTGGTTTTTTGGGCTATTGTTGTTGGTGTATTCGTTTTTTTTATTTTATCGTTGTTTTTATTATTTTATGATTTGGTTACCAACAATTTCTTGGGAGTTCTAAAAGATTTTTTTATCTTCCTGCTTCTGTATTTATTTCTTTGGGTGGTTCATGTTGTAGCTGGGAATATATACATTTTGGTAAGAGCTTTTAAGAAGTTGGGAATATACCAGTATCCTATTGTTAGGTTAGAAGATTTTGGGGTATATATTAAGAAAAATGTTTGGATCTTGCTTTCTAAGTTAAATTCTCTGGCAGAAGAGAGTAAGTTTATTCACAGCGTTTTGGATGCTGTTCCTATCGGACTGATAATACTAGATGAAGGTGATTTAATAGTTTTTTGTAATAGTTTCGTCAAAAAACTCTTTGGAGTTAGTAGAGATTATACTGGTGATAGGATAACTAGTTTGATTTTCGAGAAAGCTTTACTGGATGCAATAAAAGATGTTAGTAATGAGACTAAAGTGGCTTATATTAGCTCACAAGGAGAAGGAAACTTAAAAGTTAGTACTCTCAAAATTGGCTCGAAGAAAATAGTGTTTATTGAAGATATCACAAATATGGTTAACTTAGAGAATACTTTATCTCTTACTACTAGTATAATATCGCATGAAGTAAATACACCTCTTACTAATATTCAATTGGTTTTTGAGAATTTGTTGCTACTCGGAAGTGTGCCGAAAGAGCTAGAGAAGATAATGTCTTCTAATCTACGTAGGCTTAAAGTTGTTATGGCAAATATAACAAGTTTGTCGAATGTTTTAGCGAATAAGTCTATCGTTCTTAGGAAGCCCTTTAATTTGAAAGAAATGTTACAGGGAATATTGGAAGGCTTTAGTATAGATTATGCTGGCAAGAATCTGAAATTTGAATTAAAGTACGAGGCTCCGGAAGAGGTATATGGTGACAGTGATAAGTTTAACTTAGTGCTTACCAACATTATTGACAATGCTTTCAAGTTTTCGAAAGTGTCTGGTGAAATAGAGGTGGAAGTTTATAAAAAGGCTGATGGTAAGTTGTGTATTGAGGTTTCTAATGAGGTGGATAGGGAGATCCCTGATAGTGAGATGGGGAATATTTTTAATAAATTTTATAGAGCTCAGAATTCCTATACGATAAAAGGTAAAGGTCTAGGACTTTATATAAGTAAGCTTCTATGCGATATGATGGGTATTGAGATAAGGGTAACTTCTGAAGGTAGGAGAGTGATTGTTACTGTATCTGAGAGGTGATATTCTTCATGTGGGAGAGAGTCACGAAATTAAAGTTCTCTTTGTTTTCCTCGTACCACTTTAAAAGTACGCTTATCGTATTAGGTCTCATGTGACCTATTGCTATGCAATATCCTTTTTTATTTGCTACTTCTTTTACTTTCTCAAGCTGAGATAAGATGTAATATTCAGAGGAATTGTTGTCAATAAAAACATCTCTTACTAAGATAGAAATTCCGTATCTTTTGGCTATCTTGGTAGCGACTGAGTTTACAGTTGTTAGGGAATCGAGAAACATTTTACCTCTTGATGATAGGTATCTAAGGATTGTTGTCATTACCCTTTCGTCTGCTGTTGCTAATGAGCCCATGTGATTGTTAAGCCCAATACCGTCTATTTCGTTGAAAGCTTTGTCTAGAAGCCTGATAATTTCGCTCTCGCTCATTTTCGTTGATATGTAAGGTTTTATGTTTAGCTTTTTATTCATTGATTCCATTGGCATGTGTACTATCACTTCCTTATTGTTCTTTTTCGCGAGAAAGAGAATTTCTCTTGAATATTCTTGAAAAGGTATTATAGCTACTGTTATCGGAATTTCTGAGGTTAGTGATGAGATTACAGTGTCGTTGACAAAATAGCCATAATCATCTATGACTATCGAGACAAAAGGTTTTGAGGTTTTTAGTTTTTTTATCAGTTCTGGTTGTTGTTCTTCTTCTCCTTCTTCCAGATATTCTGAAGGTTCTTCTTGATATATTTTTTTAGAGGTTTTTGTATCTATTTCGTGGTAGATTTCGTATATTCCTGAAGA
>CAYYXA010000074.1:0-5232 GCA_964475465.1 uncultured Brevinematales bacterium | reverse complement strand
CGCTCTTCCGATCTCGGGTATTCTTTCTTGATCCTCTCCAACATTTCTTTGCTTCTAGCAACTTCCCCTAGATTTTTGTACACTAAATGCTCAATAAACAAATTCTTTAATTTCGTAAAATCATCACCTTCATCAATTTTTGTATCAATGTACTTAGGAATTTTCAAATTCGAAAGAGAATAATAAAGTTTCAATGCCAAAAGTGTGTCTATATTTGTAACCTCAGTTAAATCTAAGCTATTCAAAGTAGCAAAAATTACCTCTCCACTTTGGGTATTTATCATATCATCAATACTCTTGTAATTGCCATGCAGGTAGGAATTAAGAAAATCTCTCAAAAAGGCTGCTTCCGGTAAATTAGAATTCGATAATTTTTGAATTCCTTGTTTTATTGGCAAAAGAACACCCAATCTATAACTAAGTAGCTGCAATTCATAATCAGATAACTTCGAGGTGTCAACCTGATCATACATTGCCCTTGCTTTAACATACTCACCACTGAGAAACATTTCTTCGGCAACATAAAACTTCTCTTTAGCACTAAAAGATTGAGAAACACTAAAAACAAAAAAAACCATGAACAAAGAAAAGACAAATCTTTTCATACCGGATAGATTTAGTATAAGTAAACTAAAGAATCTTAATCAAATTAGAAGAGGGTTTTACCCTCTTTTTTAAGAATTCGAAAAACAAACACTCAAAAAAACGTTCTACAACGCCTCTATTATTTCCCTCATCTCAGCTATCATTTTCTCAAATTGTTCCTTCTTTTGCCTCTCTTCATCTACAATCTCTTGTGGTGCTCTTTCAATAAAGTTAGGGTTACTCAATTTCGCTTCTACTCCCTTAAGTATTCCCCCAAGCCTTGAAATTTCCTTCTGTATTCTTTCTTTCTCTTTCTCAACATTTATAAGTTCTGAGACAGGTACAAGTACCGAAACGTACTTACCAACAGCTCCAGCTTCTCCCTTACTCTTTTTAACATCACCAACCTCAATAATATTCCTTACCTTTGCTAATCTTCTGATTATATCTACGAAAACTTCATCACTCGTAAGCGATAAAATTATCCTTTCATATTCTCTAAGGTTTATATTAATCTTAACATCAACACTATCAGTTGGCTTTATATTGAGTATGCCCCTAACCTGCCTTATGTTGTATACGATCTCCTTAAGTATCTCAAACGTGAGTTCAGCCTCTCTATTCTCGAGCTCACCGTCATAAACAGGATACTTCGAAATAACAAGATAATCCGTGTCTTTCAGTTTATCAGGAATTTCCTTGTAAATCCTTTCAGTAATAAACGGCATTATAGGATGTAACAATTTCAAAAAGCCAACGAGTATATTCAATAGAACGGACATTACAATATCTGCTTTCTCAGTACCCAACTTAACCTTAGATATCTCTATGTACCAATCGCAGAAATTGTCCCAGAAAAATTCATGAAGAGTAACAGCAATGTCACTCAACCTATATTCTTCGAAATACTTATGCACTTTAGCAACCGTAGTATTATAAAGTGATATAATCCACTTATCGATCTCGTCTAAATCTTTCTTTAGAAGCTCATTTAATGAGTACAAATTCATCCCTTCTTTATAGTTCATTAAAACAAATCTGGAAGCATTCCATATCTTATTAGCGAACCTGCTACCTATCTTGAATTTTTCCATCGAAAGCCTTAAGTTTTGTCCCGTTGGTGCAAGGAATACACAAGTGTACCTAAGTGCATCAGCTCCATACTCTCTAACAACATCAAGAGGATCTATACCATTACCAAGAGACTTACTCATCTTAACTCCCCTTTCATCAAGAACAGCTCCGTGTAGGTAAATATCAGTAAACGGCCTGCTACCCATAAACCTATAGCCTGCCATTATCATTCTGGCAACCCAGAAGAAAAGTATATCAGCACCAGTGACTAGCACATCTGTAGGATAATACCTCTTAAGTAAATCTGTTTCCTCGGGCCAACCCAGAGTTGAGAATGGCCAAAGCCACGATGAAAACCAGGTATCTAGAACATCCTCATCTCTCTTCAGGTTAATATCCCCGCAGGTCTTACACCTCAAAGCAAAGGTATACCTATCTCCAACCTTCCTGAGAAATCCTTTACCATCATTCTCAATGTTCTCCTCGAAATACTCAGCTAGCTTTCTCTCATCATCAAGTATACTCAAATCATCATCTTTGTTTATTCTACCCTTGTGTATCTCTAAGTACACCTCCTTTGTCGATCTTTTCGCATCCTTGTTAGCATCAACTATTGAAGATTTTTTGAGTTCTTCAACCACTTCTTCAGGCGTAAATTCGTTAGGAATCCTAGTAGCAACCCACATATCAAAGAGAATGTAAAAAATTACTGGATATTTACCCTTATCCTTGAAGTCATCATACTCAAAAACATTCACATGCTCATCCTGGCAATACCAAACTGGTATCCTGTGCCCCCACCAAATTTGCCTTGAGATACACCAATCCCTAACATTGTATAGCCAATTCAAATAAACCTTTTTCCACCTTTCAGGGAAGAACCTTATTTCCCCTTCTTCGGCAGCCCTGATAGCAGGCTCAGCAAGTGGCTTCATCTTGACAAACCATTGTTTAGAAACCTTTGGCTCAATAATAGTATGGCACCTATAACAATGTCCAACAGCATGCTTATGTGGCTCAACCTTCTCCAGTAATCCCAATTCCTCCAAATCCCTAACTATAACCTTTCTAGCTTCAAATCTATCAAGCCCTCTGTACCTTTCTGGAACATTATCATTTAGAGTAGCATCATCATTGAAAATGTTAACAACTGGTAAGTTATGCCTAAGCCCTATTTCAAAGTCATTAGGATCATGTCCTGGTGTAACTTTAAGGCATCCAGTACCAAATTCAATATCTACGTACTCATCTGCTATTATTGGTATCTCTCTTTCAGCAAGAGGAAGAATAACTTTCTTACCTATGAGGTTTTTATATCTTTCGTCGTTAGGATTAACTGCCACAGCTGTATCTCCAAGCATTGTCTCAGGTCTAGTTGTAGCAACAACAACATATCCATCTCCATCGGCAAAAGGATACCTTATATACCAAACATTACTTGCCTTCTCCTCATGCTCAACCTCATCATCAGCCAAAGCAGTCCCACACCTAGGGCACCAGTTTATAATATACTCACCTCTATATACAAAACCTTGCTTATAGAGAGAAACAAAAGCTGTCAAAACTGCTCTAGACAAACCTTCATCCATCGTAAATCTTTCAAATCTCCAATTGCAAGAAGCCCCGATTCTTTTTAATTGCTTGATTATTGTAGAACCATGCTCCTCTTTCCACTTCCAAACCTCTTTAACAAAATCTCCCCTACCTAAATCAAACCTGGTTTTATTCTCTTTAGCTAATTTCTTCTCAACAACATTTTGAGTAGCTATACCTGCATGATCAGTTCCAGGAACCCACAAAGCATCATATCCGCACATTCTCTTGTATCTAATCAGAACATCTTGAATGGTATTATTGAGCCCATGCCCCATATGCAATACACTAGTCACATTCGGTGGCGGAATCATTATACAAAATTTATCACCTACACCTCTGGCATCATAAAGCCCTTTGCTGAGATATTCCTCTAAAATCTCTTCTTCAAATTCGTTCGGAGAATACTTCTCCTCAAGCATAACCCCTCCATCAATAAATTATAATTAAAAACGAAAACTAATATCACCTTGTGATGACCGCTCTATAAAGCATGCTTCAAGCACTTTCCTATTTGAATACCCCGAGAGTAAAAGAAGAGAAACTATTACTCAACCAACAAAGCTGATCAACAAAGATTAACAGCACTTACCGAACAGATTGCTAGCTTCTCTAACATAAAAATTTTTCAAATGTCTTCAGTGCTTACTTTCCTTCATTTTCTGAATTTCGTCAAAACGAATATTCCTAGCCAGAACCTTGTCCTTTTCTAAGTAAGTCAGAATCACCCCTTCATCATCAAAAGCAAAATCAACTAATGTACCACTCCAAACCTCTTTACCGTCAACATCCACAAAAAACTTTCCATCTTTTTTATACCTAACGCCCCAATGTCTTCCATCATCTGAAAACACAAACCTGTCTATATTCTGATATCCCTCAAAGAAATCACCGTTGACAATCAAAGTTTCCTTGCCATCATTCTGAACCACCAAGTAATAATTCCCATTTTCCGTAATCGCACCCTTCGAAATACCCTCATACCACCCTAAAATTCTAAAACCTCTCTCCAAATTACCAATTTTAACGACAACTCTATTTTTATCTCCTAATTCCCCTACGAGGTAATTACCATTTTTGAAATCAAAAAACACAACGTTACCAAAAACATTAGTAGTACTATTCATGTACCATCTATTTCCTTTCTTGAAGAGGAAAATAACCTTTTCTTCGTAAACGGGATTAGACGGAACAATAACATTCTCGTAATTCCCATACTCAAATGCATCATACTTTACCTTCCAAAAACCTAATTCTTTGACTACAAGGATTACTTTGTTGTCAGTCGTAAATACTGGCAACATAGCATCATCGTAAGGTCCACTATCATATCCATTAACATTGACGTAATATTTCCCACCTAACACAGTATTATTACTAACCTCACCACCTATGTTATATACAAATCCAAACTTACTTCCGTCACGCGAAAAAGTCATACCTTTAACATAGGTATAGAGTCCAAACTCATTATCACCCACAATGCAGAGCCACTGAGCCCCTCTATAACCAACAAACCCGTAATTACTCAAATTATCAGAAACAAAAATACCTGTTATCTTCTGAAAAACCTTCAATTTCTCTGATTTCGTTGTAACAAACTCAGCCCTTCTGTCAAAAGTTGCTACTAGCTTTTCAAAGTTGTACACCTTAACATTTTCGTTAGACACAAAGGCAAAAACAAAGTTCGTGCCGGCTCCAACAACCCTAAGATCCAGAGGCTCAATATACCCAGGAACACTACCTACAAACCTATCACCACAAGAAACCAACAAAAACGGTAGCAAAAACAAAGCAGAGAGCAAAAATTTACCTTTATCCATAGTACAAAAATTAAAAAAATCCCAAACACTAAATAGCAAGTTAGAGAAAAAAATTTATTCCTTCCGATAATGTTTGAAATATGAAAAAAAGTATTATCGTATCTTCCTTTATCTACATTTTTTCAATAGCATTTGTAATATTCATCATTCCCCTACT
>CAYYXA010000073.1:0-7191 GCA_964475465.1 uncultured Brevinematales bacterium | reverse complement strand
TCTAAAAAGAAAGAAGGGCAGTTTTTTACTCCCAGACCAGTAGAAGATATGATCGTTAAAATGCTTAATCCCAAAACTAATGAATTCGTTATCGACCCTGCCTGTGGCTCAGCTGGATTTCTTTTACATTCTGTGATGTGGGTTGCAGGAGGAATGATTAGCGGAAAACCTTTACCTGAAAATGTAAGAAATTTTGCTCAAACTAAGATTTACGGAATTGATTTTGCCAAAAAAGCAGTAAAAATAGCTAAGGCAATTAACCTCATAGTAGGGGATGGCAAATCCCATGTCTATAAAGATAACTCATTAGCACCCCACACATGGGAAGATGAAACAAAATCTGGCTTAAGAAGCAGGCTCTTAAGATTCCCTGATAATCCTGAAAAAGACAGAGAAAATCAAGAAAAGTTCTTATTCTTTGATTTTGATATTTTGATGACTAATCCACCATTTGCTGGGACGATAAAAGAGAGGGATATTTTAAGACTTTATAATCTAGCTGAAAAAAACGGAAGATGGGTAAATAAAATCGGAAGACATATTCTCTTCTTAGAACGTTCTCTTCAATTTATAAGACCGGGTGGAAGAATGGCAATTGTTTTACCTCAAGGATTACTTAACAATACAAACGCTGAATACATACGCAGATTTGTTATTGACGAGGCAAGGATTTTAGCAGTGGTAGGCTTGCACAGTAACACTTTCAAGCCACACACAGGAACAAAAACAAGTGTATTATTCTTACGGAAATACACGGATGAAGAGAAAGAGGAGATTCAAAAGATAAGGATAAAATATGAAAGCGAATGGGAAACATTCTTGAACGGCCTTAAAGAGAAATATCAAAATCTAAACTGGGATAGTTCAGTAGATGAAGAAGATATCCCTGAAGAACTAAATTCTTTCTTGGAAACTTATTTTGAGAGGAGAGAAGAGATTGAAGAATTACCAGCAGAAGAAACCAACGAGGCTGAAGAACTAGAAGAGACAGAAGAAAATATATGGAAGAAATCACTTGCTGTTTTAGTTCAGGAGAAATCCGAATTAGACGAAGCACTAAGAGAAAAAACAGAGGAATTGGAAACTGCAAATACCACAAGAAGAGCAGAACTGAAAAAGGAAATAAAGACACTACAAAGTAAGATAAATAAACTTATAAGGGAAATTTCAGAAAGAACTTTAGCGGGTCAGATATACTTGGTTTTGAATGATGAAAAGATTACAGAAGCCTTTAAGAAATACTGGCTTGATGGAAAAGTAATGAAAGAAATGGATTATCCCATATTCTTTGCTGTAAATGAAAAACCAGTAAAAGATGAAAGCGGAGAGTATAGATACAAGAAAAATCCTGACGGTTCTTTCGTCTTAGATGAGCACGGCCACCCTGTAATTGACCACGACTTGGACGAAATAGCAGATGCTTTTATTGAATTCGCAAAACAACAATTAGCAAAAGGCGATAACCATTTTGATTTTTGGAGATGATAAAATGGCAGTATTTAGCATTGTAAAACTATCAGAACTTGAAGGGGCAAAAAGGCTTGATGCGGAGTATTATAAGCCAGAGTATTTAGGAATCGATAGCAAAGTCAAGAAGTTTAATAATTACTTGCTAAAACAGTTGATAGTTTCCTTTTCATCGGGCAGAAATTTACCTCAAATTCCCTATAATATAAAACAACCAGCATACATAAGAACTCAAAATGTAAGACCGATTCTGATAAATGGAGAAGGGCTGACATCAGTTAATCCATCTGTAACTAATTTAGATCTGTTAGAAGAAGGAGATATTTTATTTGTCAGGGTTGGGGAAGGTGTAGGTAATAGTTCTATTGTAACTTCTTATTGGGCAAAGAATACTTTTAGCGACAATGTAATTAGATTAAAAGTGAAGAAAATAGACCCATATTTTTTAATTGTTTATTTAAACTCAAGCATAGGTTTTAAGTATTTAGAGCGTGTAAAAAAAGGAAGTGCAAGATCTCTTATAAGCAAAGAAAATATTGAATTAATAAAAATTTGCAAATTAAATGATGAAATAGAACTTTTTTGTAAAAATAAAGTTATAGAAGCACAAAAGTTGATTATTCATAGCAAAAATCTCTACTCCCAAGCCGAAAACCTCCTTTTAGAAGAATTGGGACTTAAAGACTTCAAGCCAAGATACGAAAAGACCTATACTGCCAAACTTTCTGATGCTTTCTCTGTTCGTAGAATAGATGCAGAATATTTCCAACCGGTGTATGATGAAGTGATTGAGAAGATAAGAAACTATCCAAACGGTTTTTCCAAACTGCTTAAACATGTTGAAAATGTAAATCCAGATTTTGACCCTAAAAAATATCCTGACAATATATTTTCCTATGTTGAATTGGCAGATATAGATTCATCAATTGGAGTAGTTCATAGTGCAAAAAAAATAAGAGGAGAAGAAGCCCCTAGCAGAGCGAGAAGAATATTGAAAAAAGGAGATGTAATAGTTTCAAGTGTTGAAGGTTCATTAGAAAAAGTTGCATTGATTGATGAAGAACATAATGGTTGTTTGGCATCCACAGGATTTTTTCAATTCAGACCATTAGATATACTACCTGAGGTTTTATTGGTCCTATCTAAAACTATTGTCTTGCAATCACAATTGAAGAAAAAATGCTCAGGCACAATTTTAACTGCTGTCCCCAAAGAGTCATTAAGAGATATAATTATTCCTCTTCTTCCCCTTCCAACCCAACAAAAAATCGCCTCATTAGTCCATCAGTCCCACTCTGTAAGAAAGAGGGCTAAAGAACTATTAGAGATAGCAAAGAAAGCAGTTGAAACTGCAGTAGAGGAGGGCGAAGAAAAAGCATTAATGATGCTATCAGTATATGATCGGTAGTGCTAAGTTCTTGTGAATATTAAAAATTTTTAAGTTCAAAAAAATGAGTAAGTAAAAATCAATTTTAATAAGAACTCAGGTAAGAAAATCCAATAAAAACTTTAGTTTTAAGTCCCAATCTTTGAATAAAACTTCTCTTGTCAAATGTAATTCTTTTTTATAGGTTTCTACAAATTCTTTAAAGTTTTTAAAAATATCAAAGCATACTTTCAAAATAATTAGCTTCTCTTCCACGGGAAGATATTCAAATTTTTTGTAGTTCTTAAAAACTGAACTTTTCAAATCTCTTTTAGCCGAAAGTTTGCTACAATACTCTTGAGCAATTTCTAAAACATCTTCTGCTTCTAAATGTTTTATGAGATAATCTTTATGTATTCTCATCAATCTTTGAGTCACTCTTACGACATTTCTTAAGAACCTAAAGTAAATAACTGCCTTAATAGGTCGTCCATCGTTCAAGTACCTTAAAACTCCCTTCCCTTCTCGTAAAACGCCGTACAAAGTTAAAAACATTTCTAAAACTTCTGGATAAGGGTTGCATGAGATCTGAGGAAATTCGGCAAAAGATAAACCACACCGAAAGCAAACTCCAAAGACTTCTTTAAGATAACCTTTATGCAAGTTTATACTTGCTCCGCACTTAGGACACCTATCTACGAGTAAAAGTTGATGTTCAGGACACACGAGATAAAAAGATATTCTCCAAAACTTCTTTAGGTGGGGAGACTTTATTATTGCCTTTTTCTCAGAATTTTTTAAAGATTCTATAATACAAAGGGGGCAAATTTTATAACCGAAACCCATAAAAAAGGTTTTAACTTCTTTTAGGGCATCAACGAAAGGGGTCGTGGTCTTTGGATTTGGTTTCTCAAACAATATCCCTGAAAAACTTCGTAAGGAAGTTTTATAAAGAGACTCGTAATCTGTTCTAAACCTATAAGAAAAAACTTTTATCATATCTTCATTTATAAACATGTCAAAATCTACTTCTCCGACATTGTGCTTAATTTCTGGTAAATAACTACGAACGAAACTTCCAGGACTAACACCAAAGGCAAGAGCAACTCTTATCACATAAGAATATAAAGACTCGTCCTCACGTGGAGTTATACGAAAAGGTAAAATAGTTTTGTTTGTAGTTTCCTTTCGTTTGTTACATCTAAGTAAATTGTACCTTGCAATTCTTCCCATTTACACTTTTAAACTTATTTGAAACTTATTATAAGTTAAAGTGGTGAACCTCTCTTCTTTTAGACGGTGGAATCCAGTCGAGTTCTTTAAACAAAGAAACATCAATACTCTCCTTTCCGGTTTTTATAGCCAGCACTGCAAGTTCTTTCAAAATAGCAACGATTTCTCCCAAGTATCCTTCAGAATATTCAAGAATCTTCACGATCAGGTCTTTTTGCTTCACTAGATCGGATGGTTTTCTTAGAGGAAGAGTCTTTTCGTAAGCGTGTAGGAACGAAAGATAGTTCTTGTCAAAAGTCCAAGTGGAAAGAATTTGAGGTGGAAACCTTGATGATATTTGATAATCGGTCTCCGTTGCTATAAGAGCATCTTTAGTACCAACTAAAACTAACGGTCTTTTCAATTCGTTCATCAAATTTTTAAGGGCATTCATAAATTCTCTTTGTTTTATCTTGCTTCCTGCAAGTACATTGTGGATTTCGTCAATAATGAGAAGCTTAACCCCGAGTTCTTTGAGGTAGTGTTTAATCTTAATAAATTTGGTAGAAAGAGAGTCAGATTTTCTGAACGCAAGATCTACCTTTTAAAGGATGCTGTCGTAAAGTATTCCCACGTCTGGCTTGTGTGGAGCTTGTAAGTAAACTACGGGCATCTTAATCCCTTCAGGATCTTCGTAAGGTTCGTTCATTTTGCAAAAGTAAGTAACTAATGCTGTTTTTCCGTTATTGGGTGGACCTACGAGAAGAAAAGAAGGAGGTCTTATAAGATCGTTAATACTCATCAGTTCTTTCATTTTCTTCAAAACTTCGTTGGCTTTAGGATACAAAACGAATCTATCTTTGTAAATAAACTTTATTCTCTCTTCGTCATGACTGTTCTTCACTTCTTCAATAAAATTTGCTTTTTTAATCGTCATATATTACCACCTCAAAATCTTCAATTTCGCCAAAGTCGTTAGGTGATGCAGAAAACTCTGAGCTCTCTCTTTTTTTCTGGTCTTTAATCTCTTTTCTTTTCTCCTCTTTATGTTTTCTTTTTTTTGCCAGACTTAACCTTGCCTTTTTAGTTTTCTCCTGAGATTCTTTTTTCAATTTTTCTAGAAACTTGTAGGCAGAAATAATGTCAAACTCGGTGATTTCACTTTTACCTTTTCTTTTCAAGTACTTTATAACTTCTCTTAATTCCCATCTCGTCATGGGAGGAAACGTAGTATCTTTACAAGAGATTCTGTAATACTCTTTGTGATCAGGGTGAAAAAAGTAAATCGAGCTTACATCTCTTGGATCTACCTTAAAAGTAAACTTGGCGTCGGTACCGATATAAGGAATGAGAACTTCACTCCAGTAAGTTATGTGATCAATTCTCACCCCATACCTTTGCACGGTTCTTTCTTCCGTGTATAAAAGACTAATTCTGATTTTTTCCAATTCTTCTTTAGAAGGCAACGGTGGATATCCAATGCCTTTTCTGTCGTCGTCTCCAAAAACAGCTTTTTTGAAGGCTTCAAGAGGACTGGTTCCAATCCCTGCGTGTAATTTTTTGTGATATACCTTTACGATCCAACTCGCAACATACTTTTCCAACTCAGAAAGAGTCATGGAAGAGTGCTTTTCGGAATTGTATTCTCTTCTTTGTTGAATGTTGGAAAAGGTCGTTCCTGGTAATTTGTGAAGCTCTTCGTTTAGTGTCTTGAAAAATCTTTCAATGTGTCCTCCGTAATGTGGAGTGGCTTTTGGACGAAATTCTTGATGTATCCCGTAAAGCGTAAGAAAGTTCTGCATTTCTTTGCTTCTGAATTCTTTTGCATTGTCAGTATGAATCACGACTCCCTTGGGTAAACCAAAAATAGGCCATTCTTCGTCTGCAAGATCCCACTTTTCAAGATAGTAGTTTTTAGGTTCTATTCCCATAAGTAAAGTCTGAGCAACGCTAAAAAAGCTCGGGGCGTCAAGAGATAAATAAAAACCGTAAACCATTCGACTGTACACGTCAAGAGCAACGGTGATCCAAGGTCTTCCAACTGGCTTCCTGTAAATCTCGTCAACCACGATAATGTCTAGCTTCGTGTGATCTATCTGAATTACTTCAAAAGGTCTTTTTACTTCCAAACTTCCTAGAACCGGTTTGTATGCCTGTGCTTTTCTTCTTCCTTCTCTCTTTCTAACTACTACCTCTGGATTAAGATTATTAACTATTTTTAAAACGGTGTTGTAGTGCGGTGCCTTTAATCCTGCATCTATACACTTTTCCATAATTCTTAAGTAAAGGGCTTTCACCCTTGGTTTTTGAGCAGTTAAGTAATAAGTTTTAATTTCGTTTTCAATTACTTTCCGAACTTCCTCTGAAAGTATAAATCGAGAACCTCTTTTGTGATAATCTGGAATGAGCCCGCTTGGACCTAGTTCTCTATACTTTTTTAACCAACGATAAACAGTGCTGTAGTTAATTCCGTATTTTTTAGCTACTTCTTCTACGTCTTTTCTCCCGTAATTGGGATTAGACAAAATTTCGTCTATTATTTGCTTTCGCTTGTTTACTACTTCACTCAGTCTTTCGTCTTCAAGAAAAAAAAGATTTTTCTGAGTCGACTTTTCTTCAGCGACTGAGCCGTAGAGTTCGTTAATCAGCTCAAAGGTCTCAACTACTATTGGTTTTTTCGTAATCAGGTCTTTTAAAATTACATTTTTTCCATTCATAGAAAAGTCTTCAATTACGTATTCTTTTTTATTAAAATTAACAATTTCACCTGGTTTTAAACTAATAATCATGACAATCTCCGTTTAGTTCAAATATCTTAAAAATTAGGAAAAATTTCTCTCTTATTGGGCACGCAAGTTCAGCCTCAATAAAAGGGCAAGTTAATTGTAATTGCTTACGGCAACGGTCTCCAAAGGACTGTAATCGCCTTTGGCGATAACATCCGAAGAACTGCAAGTTTGGAAAGTCTTGAGAAGTTGAATTAAGCAATTGGAAGTAAAAGTTCTTTAAGTGTTCAATTTGTAAGGGCAGTAAGTCTTTTTCTGAGAATAAAAAGATTTTGGGGAAATAACCATAAGAAGCGCTAACAAAGTGGTTCTCAAAAATTTTTATTTTGGACAGAACTTTATCAAAGTTCTTTAATAGTT
>CAYYXA010000072.1:0-14916 GCA_964475465.1 uncultured Brevinematales bacterium | reverse complement strand
AATTTATGGATACTTTAATACACAGGTATGTCTTGCCTTAATGTGAATGTGTAGTAATCTTCTTCTATTATTTTTTTTACTTCACTAGGTGTTACTGCTTGTTTGATTTTATTGAACATGTCTTTTAGTTCTCTTGTGTGTGTGTTAATTATTACGTTTTTTACGTGAAGTATTGAGTCTTTAGCCATGCTGAAGATTCGTAGTCCCATGGCTAGGAATAGCCTTGTGTATTTTGGATCTCCTGCTATTTCGCCACAGACGGACGCCATTTTTTTGTGTTTCTTTGCTACGTTTATACAGTGATACACTACTTTAAGTATTGCAGGATTGAAGGGTTCGTAGTATTCTGCAACGATTTCACTATTTCTGTCAACCGCTAAGATGTATTGGGTTAAATCGTTTGTTCCGATGCTTATAAAGTCTACATACTTTATGAACTCATTTATCATTATAGCTACAGAAGGTACCTCTACCATTATCCCTATTTCTATTTTATCGTTGACACTTATGCCTTTATCCTTTAGTTGGTTTACAGCAATTTTATAATACTTTTTAATTTTATTTACTTCATCAAGTGATGAAACCATTGGTACCAAGATTTTCACATTTCCGTATTTATTGGCTCTTATTATTGCTCTAAGCTGTTTGAGAAGCTCTTCTTCATAGCTAAAGAGTACTCTTATTGAGCGCCATCCTAAAGCGGGTTTACTTTCTCTGACAAGCTGGCCGAATATTTTATCTCCTCCTAGGTCTAATAGTCGTATTACAACAGGTTTCCCCACAAATGTTTCGGCTACTGAAATATACATTTCGTATTGTTCATCTTCTGAGAGAAACCTTTTTTGATTTATGAATGGGATTTCTGTTCTGAAGAGTCCTACACCGTCATAATGCTGAGAGGAAAGATTACTCACTTCCATTGGGTCAGAAATGTTTAGCATGAGGCTACAGACTTCCCCATCTATCGTTTTGGTTGGCTTACTTAGTATTTCAATTAGGTGCTCTTTGTAGCTTTTTATTTTTATTTTCTCAGCTCTATACGAAGAGAAAACTTCTTTTGTTGGGTTTATTATAACACAACTTTTACGTGTATCAAGTATTACTATATCCCCTTCCTTAACTTTGTCTGTTAGGCCTCTTACTGAAAAAATAGCAGGTATGTTTTCTTGGTGTGCTATTACTGCAACGTGTGAGGCACTCCCACCTTTTTCAAGTGCTAGCCCTTTTATTTTCCTTCTTTTTAGAATTTCAAGGAACTGAGTGGGATCCAGATCAACTCCTACAAGTATATAATCCTCCGAATCTTCATCAGAAATGTATTTTTCTTCTTTTGATTTTTCTTCTTCCCTGAGAGTATCAATGTTTTTTATTAGAAGTGAGAATATACTGAGGATGTCATGAATTTTGTCTATGTTTACTTTAGCTTCTCTAAGAAGCTTTTCGATCGAGTTTCCTTCTTTGAATATTGCAGATTTGGCTGAAAGTTTTTCATTGGAGATGTTATATCTTATTCTGTCCAGTATTCCGTCGTTTGTTAACATGTTCTCAAAGAATATTCTTAGTTCTGAAAGTTTTGAGTGAGAATAGATTTTATCTAAGTCTTCTAAAGTTTTTTTGATAGCTTTGTTTAGAAGTTCCGTTTCCTCCTTTACCTTTAGGTGATCTATGTAGCTTATACTGAAATCAAATAAGATAGGTTCTATTATGTAAGCTTTACCTATGGCTATACCGTGCGAAGTAGAGACCCCTTTCAATTCTATCATAACATCTAACCATTTTAAAACACTGAGTTTTGAGTTGTCTATTATTAATTTCAGTAGTTATTCAAGTATAGTTTCTTATGGCGATCAAAAATATTCTGTTGAGTTTGTTCATTCAAATGTTATTCATTATGGTTTGGAGAAATCTATCTTTCAGACTATAACTAATTAGTACCATTTGGCACATAGTATTGTTTAGTATAGATTGATGTTGAGCATAAAGTTATCTATTTGTTGATTTTTTTTAGTTAGGCAGAAATAATATTTAATGAGTGTGATATGGAGTTTGTTAAGTTGTTTTTTGAGAGGAACAAAAAGGTGATAATAGGTTTGTTAATAATGCCCTTTCTTTTGGTTCTTTTTATGGGGCTAATATTTGGTGGTGGTGTTAGGGAAGTACCAGTAGGAGTAGTAAACAAGGATAGGGGATTGTCAATCCCTCTTATGGGCGAGGTATCTGTAAGTGTCCAAATACTAAAAAATATTGATAGTAAGATGATAAAGATTGTAGAAGTTGGAGATGAAAGTGAAGGGCTTGAATTGTTGAAAAGAGGTAAGATAAATGCTTTGGTGGTGTTTCCTGAGGGCCTCACGGAAGAGATTTTTTTGAAAGTAGAAGATCCGGCGTATCAAATGGAAAGTAAGATAAAAATCTCTTTTGATAAAAGTAGGATGATATCATCTTCCGTAATAATGAGTTCGCTTATGAAGGCTTTCTTTGGAATAGCAAAACAAAATTTTGGAAGCTCACCGTTGCCAATAGATCTCGGGGAAATTCTTTCTTTTTCAGATGTAAGCTTTGGGGACTTTTTCATTCCTGGGATAGTGAGTTTATTTATGTTCTTAATGGTTTCGGTACTGTCCGCTTTCGTTTTTGTACAGGATAAGTTCGCTCTCAATCTACAAAGGTATAATCCTACTGCCGTAGGATTATTTTATATACTTTTCCTTTCATTTATAAGTTTCTTGAGTATAGTGCTTGTTTTTTCCGTTGCTATACCTTTATTTGATATGCAGCTTGAAGCTAGTATATGGATACCTGCTTTGGCGTTCTTTATATTTTCAATTGCTAGTGTGTCGATAGGGATATTCCCTGCTACCTTGAGTAGTGATATATTTGGTGCTATAAGGTTTCCTGCTTTAGTTGGTATTTTGGGAATATTCTTTGGGGATGTTTTGTTACCTATGGAAGCAATGCCTTCATGGATGAGACCAATAGTCTATATTTTCCCTCAGCATTATTCTGCAAAAATTTATAGGTGGAGCATGATAAAGGATCTAGGTATATCTGACCTGTGGGTAGAATTTACGATACTCATAGTTATAGCATTTGTTTTCTTCGTTTTTTCTTTAGTTTCTATGAAAAAACTTCTTCAGAATAAGTAAGGGGGTTTGTATGAAAAAGTTGGTGGTAGCTCTTTTTTTTGTTTTGATGAATAGCTTTTTGGCAAGTTCTTTTGAGGGAGTAGTAACTGTTGAATTTTTTTCGAAGGAAATGACGAATTCAGGGAAAATTTACATAAAGGATATGAGGATGAAACTTTTGCTCATGAACCAAATTAGCAGTACGAATGGGTACCCAATAATAGATTTTTCAAATCGGAAAGCTGTATTCGTTTATGTTGATAAAAAGTATTACATGACTCTCCCGTTGGATTCAATGATAAAAAACCTAGAGGAAAATCCTTTGAACCTAATAGAAAGTTCGGAAGTATCTGAGATCTTAGGATACGAGGCAAGAAGGTTTTACCAAAATTTAAAGGACACGAGCCAAGATCTCACAGTTGAGGTTTGGGCAACAAGTGAAGAAAAATTGAATATAAACCCTTTAGTTGGAGTGCAAAGATTGGGTGATGAAGGCCTAGTTGTTTCAAAGGCAGCTCATTACCTTTACAAGAAAGGCTTTACTCCTCTAAGAATAGTTGTTAAAAACAATAAAGGTACTGAAGTTATGAAAGTAGAAGTAAGGTCAATAACTAAAACCGAAGTCAGATCTCAAGAGTTTGAAGTACCAAGCGGTTATAAAAGTTTGAGCGAGTACATAAGAGAAAAAAACAAAAAAATGAGATAACCTATGAAGAAAATAGTATTTAGTCTAACATTTGCCATACTCTTACTAGGTTTAATTGTGTATAATTCTTATACACTTGAGTGTTACTTCTTTATACACGTGTCGGATAGGTACTATGAGAAGGTATTTAACGATTATTCTTATGCTAGGTTTGGATATGATATTATACTTGATCAGAAGATAATTAACCAGACGTTAGATGTCCCTACATTTAATGTCTCGTTTAGAATAAATTCGTTAGGCAAGATACAAGTTTTAGAAGGCAAATACGTGACTCCGGAAAGAATTGATTTTGACTTTGAAGTAGGTTACTCTTTTGGTGATTTATTCTTGGCTTTCGGTTATGCCGTTTATAATAGTATAGCAAAGTTTGATAATGAACTTTTACTTAAAGCGAATTATTATATATCACCTCTTGATGTGGTTTTGATATTACCTGAGATAGAAGCTTGTTATGACTTTGGGGGATTTTATGGTTCTCTAGGGGCTAAAGCTAACGTCACATTGCCAACTAATCCACTTATTAACCTAGGGTTTGGGGCTATAGGTAATATGTATACTGATGGATATTATTCACTTAATGGAAACGGATTTGGTATTCTTTTCCCGCTAATTCTTTCTGTTTACTTTGATGAGATTAGTATTTCCTTGGAAGGGGGGTACTTCTTATCGCTAAGTGGAGCTGTTCAAAGTTATCCTTATATAAATTTAAGGCTGGGAATAGAATTTTCTTCAGAATAGGTTCATCGAATTTCATATATTCTCACGACATGTATTTCTTAAGTGTTTTTTATTTAGAAGCTGGTTTATAATTCTTAGCTATGTTTGAGTTAATTGTTGCTTATAGGGGCATAATAATCGATGAGATGCTGAAGTTTATTGATGAGTTCAAGACGGAGGCGAGTAATATAACAAGTTCGAGGTGGTATTTTGATGCTGTTGATAGGATATCTATTTTCTCTACCTCAGGCAAAATGATAAGAGGTGGCTTGATCCTTTTTACTGAAAAGATGTTCAAGGGAGATTATTCTAGAGATGGTGTTTACTTGGCAATAGCTACGGAACTTTTACAATCTGCGTTACTTATACATGATGATATAATGGACAAAGACATTATAAGGAGAGGAAGTAAGACTATATTTTTCCAGTACAAGGAGCTAGGAGATAAAGAAGGTATAAGGGATAGTTATCATTTTGGTGAATCGATGGGAATATGTGCTGGAGACATTGCACTTGATATGTGTTTTTCTGCTGTTGGTTATGTATCTAATATTAGAGTTATTAATAAAGTAATAAGAAAGTTTGGCTTGGAGTTATCGATTGTTGGTGCTGGGCAGATGGAGGATATTTACCTATCTGGTAATAGTTATATCCCTACTGAGGAGGAAGTAATATCAGTATACAAAATGAAAACATCTAGGTACTCTTTTTCTTTGCCTTTTTCGCTTGGTGCTATTCTGTCAGAAGTTGATGACAAGGTTATTAAGCTACTTGAATCATTTGGGGAGGACCTAGGTATTATTTTCCAAATACACGATGATGAGATAGGACTATTTGGTAATCAAGAGGCGATAGGCAAACCTACGGGTTCGGATATAAAAGAAAACAAAAAAACTTTGTTTTTCGTGTATCTAATGAAATTCGCAACGGAGGAAGAGAAAAAGAGGTTATCAGGTATCTTTGGTAATGAAAACCTAACCATGGAAGAAGTAGAGACTGTGTTGAATTTGATAGAAAAATATAAGATTAGGGAAATGCTTTTAAATAAAAAGGAAGAATTTGCAAATAATGCAAGGGAAAAGATAAAACTTTTGCCGGTTGAAGAGAAATATAAAAAACAGCTTTTTGAACTAGTTGATTATAACTTATCGAGAAGTAAGTAACAGGTTGAAAGTGTGGATCAAGGTTCTTTAGGTCTGAGGCTCATTTTCGATTATAACCACATAATTAAGCTATTAAGCACCAGGCACTATTGAGTTCGGTAGCTTGGTACGTGGAAAGGTTTAATTCATAGTTGCATTTGTGATTTATTTTTTGTTTTTGGTGCTCTTGAATTGCGTTAAAGAACTGATTTTGTCTGTAAACATATTTATTTGGCATGGTGTTTGCATATGAATAAGTGAGAAATGATTGGAGGTGTTGTATGAACATAAACAAGCTTACGATAAAGGCTAGAGAAGCCCTTCAGAGGGCTAATGAAATAGCTGAGAAGAATGATAACCAAGAGATAAATAATGAGCATCTTTTGAAGGCGCTCTTAGAGGATAAGGAGAACCTAGTCTATACTACTTTGAAGAGCATGGAGGTTAGAGTAAATGAGCTTGATAGGGAAGTTGGATACCTCATAGCACAGAAACCTAAGATACAGGGATTGAGTAGTACGTATATAGGTTCAGATTTAAAGAGGACTATGGATTATTCGTTGGAGGAAGCTAATAGCTTCAAGGATGAGTTTGTATCGACAGAGCATTTAATGTTGGGTATACTGAGAAGTTCTAATGGTCAGCTCAAACCATTACTTGAGAAATATGGTATAACTTATAACAACTTTAAGACATTGATTTCGCAGATAAGGGGTAATAAGAGGGTTACTGATGAATCTCCTGAGGATAAGTTTAATGCTCTACAGAAGTATACTAAGGATTTGACTGAGCTTGCTAGGCTGGGAAAACTTGACCCTGTTATAGGTAGAGACAATGAGATAAGAAGAGTGATTCAGATTTTGCTGAGGAGAACGAAGAATAATCCTGTTCTTATAGGTGAAGCAGGTGTTGGTAAGACTGCTATAGTTGAGGGGATTGCGAAGAGGATAGTTGATAATGATGTTCCTGAGGGGCTTAAGAATAAAAGAATCTTATCTCTTGACTTGGGAGCTTTAGTAGCTGGTACGAAGTTTAGGGGAGAATTTGAGGAGAGGTTGAAAGCTGTAATAAATGAGGTTGTTGATTCCCAGGGAGAGATAATTTTGTTCATAGATGAGATTCACATGATTGTTGGTGCTGGAGCTGCTGAAGGTGCACTAGATGCTGGGAACATGCTTAAGCCGGCACTTGCTAGAGGAGAGATAAAGGTTATAGGTGCTACAACTATAAATGAGTACAGAAAGTACATAGAAAAGGACAAGGCATTAGAGAGAAGGTTCCAACCGGTATTGGTACTGGAGCCATCTGTTGAGGATACTATAGCTATACTGAGGGGGATAAAGGAAAAGTATGAAGTGCATCACGGTGTAAAAATATCCGACAGAGCATTAGTTGCAGCAGCACAGTTATCTCACAGGTATATAACTGATAGATTCTTACCTGATAAGGCTATAGACTTGATTGATGAAGCAGCAGCAAGGATAAAAATGGAGATTGACAGTATGCCGCAAGAGATTGATGAACTTAGTAGAAGTATAGCAAGGTTGGAAATTGAAAAACATGCACTGGAGAAGGACCAATCGAAGGAGGCAAAAGAGAGATTACAGAAGATACAGGAGGAATTGGCGAATCTTAGTGAGAAGTTGAATACTCTTAAAGCAAGATGGGAGAAAGAGAAAGAGATAATAACGAAGATAAAGAAAATTAAGGAAGAGTTAGATGAGCTTACGACGTTAGAGGAGAAATATGTAAGAGAAGCTAATTATAACAAAGTAGCTGAAATAAGGTATGGTTTAAAGCCCCAAAAGCAAAAAGAGTTGGAAGAGCTAAATCAAAAGTTAAAGGAGTTACAGAAGGATGGTTCATTGCTTAGGGAAGAAGTTACGGAGGAGGATGTTGCTAGAATTGTTTCTGAGTGGACTGGAATACCTGTAAAGAGAATGTTAGAAAGTGAGAGAGAAAGATTACTTAAGATAGAGGAAGAGTTGAAGAAGAGAGTTGTAGGGCAGGATCATGCTATAAGTGCCGTTGCTAACACAATAAGAAGAGCTAGAGCGGGTATACAAGATGAAAACAGGCCTCTCGGTTCCTTCTTGTTCCTAGGTCCTACCGGTGTTGGTAAAACAGAGTTGGCTAAGACTCTAGCATGGTTCCTATTTGATACTGAAAAGGCTATGATAAGGATTGATATGTCAGAGTACATGGAGAAGCATTCAGTAGCTAGATTGATAGGTGCTCCACCGGGGTATGTTGGATATGAAGAAGGAGGACAGCTTACGGAGGCAGTGAGAAGAAGACCATATTCTGTGGTTCTTTTTGATGAGGTAGAGAAGGCACATCCGGATGTCTTCAATGTGCTTTTGCAGATACTTGACGATGGTAGGTTGACTGATGGGCAAGGTAGAACTGTTGACTTCAGAAATACGATAATAATAATGACGTCAAACATAGCAAATGAGATAGTTTCCAGAATGGATAATCCGGAAATTACTGAGGCCGTCAGGGAGGTTATCCTGGGAGAGTTGAAGAAGTTCTTTAGGCCAGAATTCATAAACAGGATAGATGAGATAATAGTATTTAGGAAACTTAACAAGGATGACATAAAGAAGATAATTGACATTCAACTCGAGAGAATCAATGCTAGGTTTGCTGATAAGAAAATTAAGGTTGTTTTTGATGAATCTGTTAAAGAGTATTTGATGAGAGTAGGGTACGATGAAACATTTGGTGCAAGACCTCTTAAGAGAGTTATACAGAAAGAAGTTCTTGACAGAATGGCTATACACATCATCAGTAATAAGATAAAGGAGGGTAATACGGTAATAGTTAAGTATGAAGAGAAAGGTGGGGTAGTGTTTGAGGTGAAGGAATCTGAATAAATTTTACAGGGGCTTACGCCCCTTTTACTTTTACATCATATAAATGAATATCTCATCATCAATTACATTTATTGGCCTCAGGGTATTGAATCTCCATAAGTAAGATACAATTATGGTTCCGTAGGATAATTCTTTATCAAATTTTTTTTCTAACTTGTTGTTTGCCTCTTGTGTGAGAAAGCAAAAGATTACGTTTGCGTCTTTTAGGTTTTGCTTAAAGAAATCTCCCCAGATTACTTTTATTTTGTTGTCCAATCCTAGTAATTTTACTCTTAGGATGGTTACTAAGTACCTCAGGGGATCTAATTCTATTCCTACAGCTCTACAGTTATATCTTTTTACTGCTTCAATTAATACTCTTCCGTCTCCACACCCTAAGTCATAGATTACATCGCTTTCTTTTAGATCAAGATAATCAAATATTTTTTTTACAACTTTCATTGGTGTTGGATCCCAGGCTGCCCCAAATTTCCATGTCCAGAGTAGAGAAGTGACTAGTATTATTGATATTGTTCCAAGTAACCAAAGATTATACCAAAAAGAAACGAAAGCGATTCCTAAGAGAACAACCGTAGCCGTTAGCCATGTCATACCTAGAATATTATATCCCCGACATTTTTTATATCCACAATTTTGTATCTTACAATAGTTTCACCTTCGTCTGTAATTTCTGTGATTTTGGATACGAAAAATGAATATCCTGCAACGAACTGAAGTTTCTCGTTGATGATAACAATGTTGACTTTCCAAGCGTAGAAGCCGTAATCTTTTTTTTCTTCTGGGAGTAATTCATTAGGTTTATAGATTTTAAAGAATAGAATTTGACTATTTGGTGGGAATAGTCTTTTTAGTTCTTCTAGATTCTCAGTTCTAGTGCCAAAAATGTTCACGAAGAGTTTACCGCCTGCTAGTTCTCTAATTTTGTTGATATTTTCTTGGCCTATTGCTTTTAAAAATACTCTTACTGCATCCTGAACATTTGATAACTCAATTATGTATGAAATCCAAAAGTAGACAGAGACTCCTAGGACTATAGCTAGAATTGTTAGTACAATTATTAACCAAACAATGTTTTTCTTTTTCACTGGAGAAAAATTGTATAAATCAAAACCTAGGTATTTCAACATTTACAGAAATCGTATTTATGCATTATTACAAGTAGGTGATGTGCCAGTTTAGTGTTAGGATGTGGGACATTCAGATACCTAAATAGAGATATGCATTATAGAGATGTGTGTTAAGGTAACTGTGAATTACGAGAACTGTACATGTTGAAAATTAGCTTAATAATTACTGCTGAAGTTGGTAAGGTGAAATTACTTTGTGGTAATGAGAGTTGTAAAACTCTGAAATGGTGATGTTTACTTGCCTAGTTTAGGTTTAATAAAAAACTTATAAATTAAGTAGGTTTTTTTGGTGATAAGTTATTGATGTTATGAATCAAATATAATTTGTTTAGTTTTCGGGGGTAGTTATGACAATAGAGGAATTGGAAGAGCTAGCTAGTAAGGAAAAAGAGAAGATAGGTAAATATAAACATAAGATAATGATTTGTGGTGGTGCAAGCTGTGATTCTCTAGGTAGTGGAGGCTTTAAAGGTAAGATTGAGGAAGCTTTAGCGAAGTATGGGCTAAAAGATGAAGTAGCTGTAATGCAGGTTGGTTGTATTGGGCTCTGTGGTAAAGGGCCTTTGATGAAGATTGAGCCTGAGGGTGTAATTTATACTTACGTACAACCTGATGAGGTTGAGAATATTATAGAAAAGCATTTTGTTAAAGGTACACCGAATGAAGATAGGATGATGACTTACGAGCATCCCTTTTTTAAGAAGCAGCTTTATATAGTACTGAAGGATATGGGAAGTGCGGATCCATTAAGTATAAGTCAGTATGTGTCAATAGGGGGATTCAGAGCCTTAGCTAAAGCTCTAACCGAGATGACGCCTCAAGATGTGATTGAAGAGGTAAAGAAGAGTGGGCTTAGGGGTAGAGGTGGTGCAGGTTTCCCAACAGGTATTAAATGGGAGACGGTAGCTAAGCAGAATTCGCCTATAAAGTTTGTTGTCTGTAATGGTGATGAGGGGGATCCTGGTGCGTTCATGGATAGAAGTGTAATGGAGAGTATCCCGTACAGATTGCTTGAGGGTATGGCTATAGCAGCTTATGCTGTTGGTGCACAGCAAGGTTTTATTTACACTAGAGCAGAATATCCTTTGGCTATTGAGAGGCTTAGAAAGGCTATAAAGGAAGCCGAAAGGATGGGCTTTTTGGGTAGTAGGATTCTTGGTACTTCCTTTAACTTTAGGGTTGATGTTAGGGTTGGTGCTGGTGCGTTTGTCTGCGGGGAGGAGACTGCATTGCTTGCTTCAATTGAGGGTAGGAGAGGAATGCCAAGGCAGAGGCCACCATTTCCAGCAGAGAAGGGGCTTTGGGGATATCCTACGCTTATAAACAACGTGGAAACATTTGCTAACATTTATGCAATCATAAACAACGGAGGTGAATGGTTCGCTAGCATAGGTACTGAGAAAAGTAAAGGAACAAAAGTTTTTGCTTTGGCAGGTAAGATTGTTAATACTGGTTTGGTTGAAGTGCCTATGGGTATAACTATTAGGGAGATGGTTTTTGATATTGGTGGTGGTATACAGGAAGGTAGAAAATTCAAAGCTGTTCAGACGGGTGGTCCTTCTGGTGGTTGTATACCGGAGAAGTACCTTGATTTGCCCATAGATTATGAGACATTGAAGCAAGTAGGATCTATAATGGGTTCTGGTGGTTTCATTGTTATGGATGAAACGACTTGTATGGTAGATGTTGCTAAGTTCTTTATGGAGTTCTGTGCTGAGGAATCTTGTGGTAAGTGTGTGCCTTGTAGGGTAGGTACTACGGTAATGAAAAATATATTGCAGAAGATTGTTGACGGTAGGGCTACTATGGACGATTACAACAACTTAAAAGAACTTGCAAATATGGTTAGGGAGGCTAGCTTGTGTGGTCTTGGCCAGACTGCACCTAACCCAGTTCTAAGTACTATAATGTACTTTGAGGATGAGTATCTTGCTCACATAAATGAAAAAAGGTGTAAAGCTGGTGCTTGTGAAATAAAGAATTTTGATATATTGTCACTTTATTCATAGGAGGTGGTTATGGGAGTTGTTACTTTAACAATAAATGGCGTTGAATGCACTGGTAGGGAAGGACAGACAGTTCTGGAAGTTGCTAAAGAAAATGGTATAGATATACCTACTCTTTGTAATTTGAAAGGCCTTTCTCCAGTTACGGCTTGTAGATTGTGCTTAATAGAGGTTAAGGGGATGCCAAGGCTTGTCCCAGCATGTGCAACAAAGGTACAAGAAGGTATGGTTGTTGAAACGAATTCTGAGAAACTAAAAAATTACAGAAGATTGATAGTGGAGCTTCTTTTTGCTGAAGGGAATCATATTTGTGCTTCCTGTGTTGTTAATGGGCATTGTGAGCTCCAAGATCTTGGATTTGCTGTTGGTATGGATCATGTCAGGTTTGATTATCTATGGCAGTCTTTCAAGATTGATGCTTCTCACGAAAGGTTTGTTATGGATCAGAGTAAGTGCGTGAAGTGTACAAGATGTATAAGGGTTTGCGATGAGGTTGAGGGAGCACATGTTTGGGATCTCGGTGGTAGAGGGCTTAATGCTAGAGTTATAGCTGGGCTTAACGAACCGTGGGGAAATGTTACTGAATGTACAAAATGTGGCAAATGTGTTCAGGTTTGCCCTGTTGGTGCTTTGTTTGAGAAAGGAGCTACAACTTCGGAGATGGTTAAGGATCCAACTTTCCTAGAAAGGATCCTAAAAGGTAGGGAGGAACATATATGGGTAAGGTAAGGATTGGTACTGTTTGGCTTGGTGGGTGTTCTGGTTGCCATATGTCATTTTTGGACCTTGATGAGAGGCTTATAGAATTAGCAGAGGTTGCTGAAATAATGTCATCGCCTATTACAGATTGGAAATTACATACTCCTGTCAAGGAGTATCAAGATTATCCAGAGGTTGACATTTCGCTAGTTGAGGGAGCAGTTGTGAATACTGATAATGTTGAAGTTTTGAAAATTGTTAGGGAAAGAAGTAAAATTGTTGTAGCTTTCGGTGACTGTGCTGTGACTGGTAACGTTCCTGCTTATAGAAACCTCTTTAGAGTTGAAGACGTCTTAAATGCGGTGTACGTTGAGAAAGCAACTCACGGTAAGCAAATACCTTCAGACGAAGTGGTTATTCCTAAACTTCTTAAAAAGGTTGTTCCGATATCACATGTAATCAAGGTTGACTATTACCTACCAGGTTGCCCGCCATCTGCTGATTCTATATGGTATACAATAAAATGCCTTTTAGAGGGTAAACAGCCAGAATTTACGAAGGAACATTATAGATATGGATAATTTTAGGAGGTTAATATGTCTAAGAGAATTATTCTAGATCCTGTTACTAGGATTGAAGGACATGCAAAAATAAGTATTTACCTTGATGATAAAGGTAATGTTGAGGATGCTCAGTTCCATGTTACTGAAGTTAGAGGTTTTGAGAAATTCTGCGAAGGAAGATTATACACTGAAATGCCAGGTATAACTCAAAGGATATGTGGTATCTGTCCGGTTAGTCACCTTTTAGCTTCTGCCAGAGCTGGCGATGATATAATGGGAGTTGAGGTTCCAGAAGCAGCAAGATTATTGAGGTACATGATGAATTCAGCTCAATTAGTTCAATCCCATGCTCTAAGTTTCTTTCATCTATCATCTCCTGACTTTTTGTTAGGGTTTGATTCCGATCCTACTAAAAGGAATATCTTCGGAGTTATAGAAAAGTTCCCTGATTTGGCTAGAAGGGGAATAAGGCTTAGAAAGTTTGGGCAAGATGTAATAGAAATGCTAGGTGGTAAGAAGATCCACCCCGCTTGGGCTGTGCCTGGTGGTGTTAGAGAACCTTTTGATGAAAGTAAGAAACAAATAATCCTTGATTGGATACCGGAAGTGAAGGAAACTGCAATGATGGGAATAGAGTTGATAAAGAGATTTATGGACAATAACAAAGATGTTGTTGAGAATTTTGGTAACTTCCCATCTTACTTTATGGGGCTTGTTAACGAGGATGGATCCTACAATCATCATGATGGCTATTTGAGAGTAATAGACTCTCAAGGTAATATAGTTGTGGATAAGGCTGATCCTAGGAAGTATTATGAATACATAGGTGAAGCAAGCTTGAACCATTCCTATTTGAAAGCTCCTTACCTTTTATCAAAAGGATTCCCTGAAGGGATCTATAGGGTTGGACCTCTTGCTAGATTGAATATTGTTAATAGAATGGGTACTCCTTTGGCTGATAAAGAGTTAAGGGAATTCAAGAGTTTATCACCTACAGGTGTTCTACTAAGCTCATTCTACTATCACTATGCTAGACTGATAGAAATTCTACATTGTATAGAGAAGATAGAAGAAATTGTACAGAATCCAATCATATACAAAGGCAAGGTTAGAGCGAAAGGCGGTGTCAATAAGCTTGAGGGTGTTGGTGTTTCTGAAGCTCCGAGAGGTACTCTATTCCATCATTATTGGGTTGACGAAAATGGTATACTCCAAAAGGTCAATCTAATAATAGCTACAGGGCAGAATAACCTTGCTATGAACAAAACTGTTGCTCAAATAGCTAAGGCTTATATAAAGGATGGAGAGATAAAGGAGGGAATGCTAAATAGAATCGAGCATGGTATAAGATGTTATGATCCTTGTTTGTCTTGCTCAACGCACGCTATAGGTCAAATGCCAATGAAGGTCGAGATTATAGACAAGGAAGGAAATGTAATAAAGTCGATAGTTAGAGATTAGCAGTTTTGTATACAGGTGCCGTGAGGCACCTGGTATCTTATTTTAGATAATCAATTAGCCATCTAAGGTAACTTTCTGATACGTTTTCCACGTTGAGCGCTACTATCTCTGGTACTGTGTACGGATGGTTATTTTTTATGAATTTGCTTAGTTCTTCAAATAGCGTTTGCCTAGTCTTTATTATCATCAAGTCTTCTGAATCTTTTTCTATTTTCCCTTGCCAGTAATAAGTGCTAGAGATATTGTGAATAACATTCACACATGCAGCTAATTTGCTTTCCACCAATTTAGCTGCTAGTTCGTCACCTTTACCTTGGGGTGTCGTACATAACACTACTACAATGTCCCTTTCAGAGGTGTCCATATTTACCTCCTTTGTGTAAAGTGTATTTTAATTTGAGTATGTGCCTATTAATTCAGGAGATTTGGCCTTTATTATCTCTTTTATCTTTTCTAAGGCTTTGTTTTCTATCTGTCTGATTCTTTCT
>CAYYXA010000071.1:0-21376 GCA_964475465.1 uncultured Brevinematales bacterium | reverse complement strand
TCAAAAATTTTGCACTCTAGGCCTCTTCAGAAAAGGGAAAGCGAACGATTTTTTTGAAAAGTAGGTTCGCTGCAAAATTGAGTTTGCCTCGTATTTTCCGTATCTCAAGCATCATCAGAGAGACCGCTTAAATAAAGGGATTACGATTGATCATAATTTTTAGAATAAAAAAGCTTCCCATCTTTTAGAATTTTGTAAATGCTTGAGAAAAAAGTAAGAGAAACCATAGAGAGATATAACCTCGTAGAAAAAGGAGATAAGATAATTGTTGCACTTTCAGGTGGACCTGATTCAATGTGCTTGCTGTACACCCTAAACAAAATGAAGAAAGAGCTTGACCTTTCTATACATTGTGTCTACCTGAACCACATGATAAGAGAAGAGGCTAGGGAAGATGAAAAATTAATAACTTCGTTCTGCCAAAATCAAAACATTTCACTGTCCATATACAGAAGAAATGTACCAGAACTATCAAAAAAACTAAAATTATCACTAGAAGAATGTGGAAGGTTAATCAGATACAGAATACTAAGAAAAGAACTCAAAACAAAAAAATTCACAAAGATAGCAACAGCACACCATCTAGACGATAACATAGAAACACTCCTGATGAGAATGTTCAAAGGAACCTCTATAAAAGGCTTGAGTGTGATCAAACCAAAGAAAGGCAAAATAATCCGCCCACTTATCGAGTGCACAAAAAGCGAGATACTCCAGTACGTGGAAAGACTAAAAATACCATTCGTAATAGACAAAACAAACTATGAGACAACATACGAAAGAAACTACATAAGAAACGTAATTTTACCACTCGTAGAGAAAAAATTTCCAAACTACAGAGAACACTTAAAAAACTTGATTCATGACTTATGGCTAGAAGAGAAATTATTAGAAAAACTAGCTAAAACAACATTCAAAAGCTCATTGATATACTTATCAGAAAGTAGTTTAACAATCGATATTGAGAAACTAATGAAAACAAAAAGCGAACTTATCACCAAGGAAGTAATAAAGATAGCATTCAAAATGCTAGGGCACACACCTACAAGAAAACAAATAGATCTAGTTTCCGAAAACATAAGAACCAAAGATGGCAATAAGGAAATACTAGAAACCTCAAAACTGAAAGTTATAAGAGAATACAACAAATTAACAATTTACAGGAAAACCCAAGAAGAACCACCAAACCCCCCAAGAACCTTGGAAATCTGCGGAATAAAAATAATAGACTACACACAAAACACAAAAATACGAGTAATAGAAGTAAAGAAAACTACAAAACTGAAAGAAGCCATAATGAAAACACTAGCAAAAATTCTAGGAACACTACACCTAACAACACACCAAAAATTCAGAGAACTACTGATTCAAAATCTGACTTCATTAGATAGTGAAAACCTGAAAGACTTCTTAAAAAAAGAAAGCGAAAAAGGAAGATACTACATAGATGTATCGGAAATAAAATCGATGGAAGTAAGGAGAAGGAAAGAAGGAGATTACATGAGAATAAGGAATGGAAAGAAAAAACTAAAGGACATGATCATTGACGAAAAGCTACCACTGACCGAAAGAGAAAAAGTTATAGTGTTTGACATAGGAAACAAGGAAATATGCTTGGCTAGGTTAGGTAAAAAAGTGAGGATCTCTGATAGTTTTTTCGTTACCGAAAAAACAAAAAAAATTATGATTATTGAGTTTACTCACCCTCAATGAATTTGTTTATCTGCTCGTCAGTGCCAGAAAGAGACATGACATTCTTAGCGTGTATGTAAGAGTACTTAGCAACTACAGAGTCCCTAACAAATTTCTTGAAGTTCAATAGAGGAAGCCTAGAAAAGAAGAAGTAAATAGAACCTATTAGGACGAATATTACCCAGGCACCAAGCAATGCCCCCAATATCCTGTTTATCGTTCCAATTCTAAACATGTCTATAACCTTCTTCAAAAGTAGATGAAGAATTAGGAACAGTAAGAAAGCTATGACAAGTATGAAAAGAACAGAAACACCATAGGAATAACTTTGATTAATCCCAACTTTGACAAAAAAATCCGAAAGAGTTTTTGAAAAAGCATCTACCATAGCAATAGAAACAATGATACCAACAACGAGTATTAGAATGCCAATAAAACCTCTCCTAGCTCCCCAAAAAAGCCCTAGCGCAACACCAATAATTACAATCACATCAAGTAAATTCATAACATTTCAAAATTATTTAAAAGATAGCTTGGATGTTTCAAGAAAATGAAATTCAGTTTATCAAGAAGCTTCTATTGATGGAAAAGAAACATAGATTCACAACAAGTTTTCCAAAAAACTCGTGTAAGGTGAGATTAAAAAATTGAATCTTATAAAATTTACCTATGTTGCTAAAGGAAAAGGTAAGGGAATCTGTCGATGCTGTAATTGATGAAAAGTTTGGTATAAAGATCGATAACGTTGATGTTAGCTATCCTGATAACCCTTCATTTGGTGATTACACTACCACTGTAGCCTTCAGAGTTTCAAAAATCCTAAAGGACAAAGGCTACAAGTTACCTGATGTCTCATCAAAGATAGTCGAAGGCTTAAAAGAGAAACTAAAAGAAGAGTTCTCAGAAATAAATTTTCTCAACGGCGGATTTATAAACCTGAAGCTATCTAAAGAATACTTGTCGAGGCTTATTAGAGATATTTCGGAAGATGAAGAGTATGGTAGATCAGATTTCGGTAAAGGTAAAGGTAAGATATTGTTAGAATATGTGAGTGCGAATCCGACAGGCCCTTTACATATAGGACATGCAAGATGGGCATCAATAGGTGATAGCCTATACAGAGCATTTATAACATCTGGCTATGACATAAAATCTGAATTCTACATCAACGATGCCGGGAACCAGGTAACATTGCTAAGAGAATCAGTAGAAGCAGTAAGGCAAGACAAAGAAATACCAGAAAACGGATATCACGGAGAGTACATTTACGAGCTAGCAAAAACTAATGAAGATCCTGTAAAAGTGATTCTTGAATGGCAAAAAGAAGATTTAGCAATGTTTGATGTTCACTTTGACAATTGGTTTTCTGAGAAGTCACTACATGATAGTGGGTATGTGAATGATACATTTAACTTACTTAAAGAAAAAGGATTAGTTTACGAGAAGGATGGTGCTTGGTGGTTCAAAAGTACTCTATTCGGGGATGATAAGGACAGAGTAGTGAAAAGATCTAATGGCGAATACACATACTTTGGAGTTGATATTGCTTATCACAGAAACAAAATAGAGAGGGGATTCGATAGGTTAATAAATATATGGGGAGCTGATCACCACGGGTATGTCAAAAGATTAGCATCTGCAATATCATCAATAAACAGCAATGTGAAGTTTGAGGTAGTAATAGGGCAAATGGTATCACTTTATAGGAATGGCGAGCCAGTGAGAATGTCGAAGAGGACCGGGGATATAATCACTCTCAGGGAAGTACTTGACGAAGTAGGTAAAGATGTTCTTAGATACTATTTAGTCTCAAAGAAAGTTGATACACACATAGATTTTGACATAGAAGAGGCGAAAAAACAAAGTGAGGACAACCCAGTCTATTACCTTCAGTATGCACATGCAAGAATTAGCGGTATACTCAGAAATTCCCAAAACCTACCGTCAATGGAATATAGCAAGGACATAATAGATACCTCAGAATCAGAAGAAATAGCCAGAAAATTGGCAAAGTTCCCTGAGGAAATAGTGGACATAACATTGTCACTGGAACCACAAAGAATGACAACTTATCTCTTGGATTTGGCTTCATTGTTCCACAAATTCTATTCGAAGCACAGAGTAATAGATAACGGAAGAGTGCACGAGGGGAGGAGAATACTGGTAAAAGCAGTTAAGAATGTCTTGAAAAAAGGACTATGGATAATCGGCGTGGATGCACCTGATGTGATGTAAGTGAGTTTTGTAGGAGATACTTGAAATTTGAGTTTACTTGAATTCGTCTAATTCTTCCAGGTTTACTCTCTTTATTCCCGATTTCGTCAAAATCGTTACTTCTTTTTCATCATCTAACATTAATACTTGGATTTTTTTGCTTTCTATAAATACCTCATTCGTTTGGTTTTTGGATAAAAGCATTATTGTTGTGCTTTTTGATATTTCTATAGGTTCAACTATTGCCTGTATCTTTCCCTTCAAAGGTTTAGAGAACCTTATATCAATGATGTTACCTTCGGCTACTATTCTCTCTTTTATTAAAAATTTTGTTATACCGAGTAGCTTTTTAATACCTGAAATGTCTACAAGTTCAAATAATACGATCGAGACTAACAATATTCCTGCCAATATCCACACCCATATTCTTGATTTTCTCTTCCTTTTGTATTCTTCCTCGTATTTGACTATGTGTAAATTTATTCTCTCGAGATCTTCATCTTTGAGATGGAACTTGTCTTTGTATTCCGGTGGTATCTTTATTGGTTTCATATATAATCATTATTGTGAAATATCTTTTCTAAATTCAAAGTTTTTCTATTATCAAGTTTTAAGAGAGTCGAAGACTCTCTGTATTTTGAAATACTTTGAGTATATGAAGTAGAATTATAAATCTTACGGAGGTTCTATGAAGGCTAGCTCACTTCTGACAAAGTTTGAGAATAAAGAGAAAATTGTTGGATTCAAAAAAGGTGGTGAGTATATAGACCTGCTTACGGATATTGACAGTGAGGATGGTATTGAACCTATATATATTGATTCTGACGAAGCTTATGAATTTCTAAGGCATACGGCAGCTCACGTTATGGCACAGGCCATAATGAGACTCTACGGAAACGTCAAACTCGGAATAGGGCCAGTGATCGAAAATGGCTTTTACTATGATATAGATGGTGTAACAATCTCTGAGGATGATTTGCCAAAAATAGAAGAAGAAATGAGAAAAATAATAATGGAGGATTTGCCACTTGAAAGGAGAGAAATACCGAAAGAGGAGGCGATTAAGTTATTTAAGGAGCTTGGGCAGGATTATAAGCTTGAGCTTATAGATGAGCTTGAAGGGAAGATTTCGATATATAAGCAGGGAGAATTCGTTGATTTGTGTAGAGGCCCACATATTGCTAGAACCGGCCTATTGCCGATTGATAGCTTTAGACTTGTTAGTGTTGCGGGTGCATATTGGCGTGGTGATGAGAGGAATAAAATGTTACAGAGAGTTTATGGAGTGCTTTTTAGGAATAAGGAAGAACTAGATAAATATTTATGGCAGATTGAAGAGGCAAAGAGAAGAGATCACAGAAAATTGGGTAAGGAACTTAAGTTGTTTCTTTTCCTAGATGAATCCCCAGCTATACCTTTTTGGTTACCTAACGGAATGTTCATAAGGAATTTATTAATCTCCATGATGAGGGATTTACTATATAAAAACGGATACTTGGAGATACAGACACCTATGATAATGAGAAGAGCACTATGGGAAAGATCAGGACACTGGCAGAATTATAGGGAAAATATGTATGTTGCTTTTGCTGGTGATGAGAAAATAGAAGGTGAACCTGAATGGGCTGTGAAACCTATGAGTTGTCCAGGTGGCATATTAGTATTCAAATCTGAAATTAGATCATATAAGGATTTACCAATCAGGTTGGCTGAGTTTGGTAATGTTCATAGATACGAGAGAGCTGGTGTATTACATGGGCTACTGAGAGTTAGAGGGTTCACCCAAGATGATGCACATATTTTCATGAGACCTGACCAGATAAAAGACGAGGTTATTGGAGTTATAAAACTCGTTGATAGAGTTTATAAAAAGTTTGGCTTTGAGTATAGTGTAGACCTTTCAACTAGACCAGAAAAGTACATAGGGACAGAAGAAATGTGGGAAATTGCAACGAATGGCTTGAGAGAAGCACTAGAGGAGTTAGGATTACCATACAATGTGAAAGAGGGAGAGGGTGCATTTTACGGGCCTAAAATAGATTTCCAGCTAAGAGATGCTATAGGTAGAACACACCAATGCGGAACCATACAGTTAGATATGGCACTGCCAGAAAGATTCGATGTTAACTACATTGATAAGGACGGAACACCTAAAAGAGTGGTCATGGTTCATAGAGCTATATACGGAAGCTTGGAGAGATTCATAGGTATACTCATAGAACATTACGGTGGTAAGTTCCCCGTATGGCTTTCTCCTTTGCAGGTCATCATACTACCTGTCTCCGATAAGTTCTTGACGTATGCAAGAAAGGTTAACGAACTCCTACAACAAAACAACATAAGAAGTAAGGTTGATGAAGATAACGAGAGACTCAGCTACAAGATAAGGAGAGCACAAGAAGAAAAAATACCATATATGCTAATTGTTGGGCAAAAAGAAGAAGAAAGTAATACTGTTTCTGTAAGATCCAGAGACAAAGGAGATATGGGAAGCAAGAAAATAGATGAGTTCCTAAGCTTGATTAACTCTGAAATTGGCAAAGTTGAGTTCTAAAAATAGAGGACGTTATACGTCCTCTCTAAATTACTTTTCTTCCTTGCTCTCCTTCACCTCTTTCTCTAACTCTTCTATGTACTTTTCTAATAAAGCTTTCCTCGATTCCAAAAAGTTCAGTTTCGCTTTTAGTAGTTTGATAACACCTTCTTTGCCTTCTTTCGTCTCGTAAAGCTCCCACCAACATGGCCCACCAAATCCCATACCTCTACCTCCAAAGCCCCATCTATGCATCCATCTCCTTCTAAAACCAAACATACCCCCCTCCTGTATAATAGTATATAAATTTTTTGATTTGAAGTCAAATTTTGAATCAGTATTTTGTTGCTGATATAACTACGAAGCTACCTTCGCCGTATCCTTCTTTGGGTTCTTCTATTTCTTTTATTTCTTCGATGGGTTTAAAAAGAGTTTGGTAAAATGTGAAATTGGTGAAATTGTGTTTTTTTAGCATTTTTACTATTTCGTCAGTAGAATAAAAAGTTGCATACTTATAGAATCTGTGACCTTCTTTTTTCTTTTCTAGGTAAAATTTGCCTAAGGAGCTTTCTTTATCTGCTATGCCGATGATTAGTTTGCCGCCATTTTTTAGTACTCTTCTTGACTCCTCTATTACTTTGTCAGGTTCTTCTACGAAACAAATTGTTATTGCTATTAGGACATAATCAAATTCTTCATTTGAAAACGGTAGGTTTTCACCTTTTGCTACGAAAGTCTTTATTCCTCTCTTTTGTGCAATGCTTAGCATTTTTTCTGATGGATCTACTCCGTATTCAATTCCAAGAGGTTCTGCAAATCTTCCAGTTCCTACACCTATCTCTAGCCCCTTTTTACCTGTTGGTGTTACTTTTCTTAGAGCTTCTAACTCTGAAAGATAGATAACCTTGTTTTTCTCGTACCACTGATCGTACTCTCCGAAGTATTTGTCAAAAATTTCCATTTCTTGCCCCCAACAAAGTAATTTAAGCTTGTGCAAGCTTTACTTCGGTTATGCTGAATAAAACTAATTTAAAAAAACTAGGAGTTTTTTCAAGTGATTTCTCTATTTTAGTTCATAAGGTAGCGTTTAGGTATTTTGTGTATAAAGAGGATGATTATAGCACTGGTGCCTAAAGTAGTTTCTTTTGATACTGTGTGGCTGTTTGATGTTGGAAGTTTAGAGATATGAATTATCTTAGTGTTTTTGGGTTTAGGTGGGTTTAACCTGATTCGTGTTTGGCGTGTTTGAGGTACTCTTAGTGATTTGAAAAGTAGTTATATATATTTATATACTTAAAGCTGAAATGAAGATATTATCGAAACACTTCGGAGAACTGGAAATACAGGAGGAACATGTCATAACTTTTCCCAAAGGGTTGATAGGATTAGAGAACAACAGAAGATATGTACTGATAGAGTTTGAAGAGAATTCTATGGTTTACTGGCTACAATCGATAGAGGATCCAGATTTGTGTTTTATAGTGACGAATCCTTACACTTTTAAGCCGGATTATGTTTTGGACGTTTACGAGGATGATTTGAAGCTTATAGAGATGGAAGATGAGAGAGATGTAATGGTTTTAGTTATTTTGAATGTCTCTCTTGACACAAAGAAGATAACGGCTAACTTGCTGGGACCTTTGGTAATAAATACTAAGAAAAACTTAGGTGTTCAGGCGGTTTCAAAAGTTTCAGAATATACTACAAGGTATGACATAACTAACAAGGAGTGAAAATGTTAGTACTTTCGAGGAAGGAGGAACAAAGCATAATAATAGGTGATAACATAGAGATCAAGATACTAGCGATAAAAGGCGACACTGTTAAGATAGGAATAACTGCTCCTCCTGAATTGAAGATATACAGGAAGGAAGTATTTGATGAGATACAGAAAGCTAACATTGAGGCTATGAGGAGTTCTAAGAGCATAAAGGATGTCATTTTAGGTAAATTGGATAAAGAGAACAAGGGTAAAGAATAGAGCCGGGATGGCGGAATTGGCAGACGCGTGGGATTCAGGCTCCCATGCCCTCAGGGGCGTACGGGTTCAAGTCCCGTTCCCGGCACATGGATTATGCTTTGCTCGTTTCTTCTTTCCTTACGGGTGTTGTATTCTTCACTTTTGTACATCACTTAGTTACGTATAATATTTATAGAGACTTACCGTCAAGTTATTCAATTAGCATAGCGGTTGTAATTTTCATTTCTCTTGTTTTCTCATTCATTGGTTTAGTTGTTTATAATGCTGACTCATTGAAATCGTATTTGCTTACACTCGGAGTATTAATTGTTACTCTGTTAGTAGCTATATTTGAGGGTATTGCATTCGGGAAAAAGTACTATTTTTTTGGAATTCCCCCTTTTATTTCTCTACTGTTCCTCATACTTGGCAAATTTGAACTTACCTTTTTGTTTGTATCGTTGGGTATTTTGCTTAACTTAATGCTGCTAATCATAAATATTGTTTGTCGTAATAAGGAAATTACAGAAAACAGGTTTTTCTTTAATTATAGAGTTTTTATCGTTTTTTTGGCTGTGCTTATGCTGATTTCTTTTTTGGTTGTTTTTTACCCTTCAATCGTATTTTATCATCTTTTCTTAACTCTATCAGCACTATCTGTTTTCTACCCGAAGTTAAACTACACTTTTGTCCTTAGGGACAAGCTTCTGGATGAGAATAGGAAGTTCTCACAGCTCTATCATTCGATTGTTGATGAAGTACTTGTTGCTAAAGGTATAATAGATAAGCTTTTACCTTCCAAGAAAGACATAAAGAACCTTGAGTTTGACAAGTACTTTAGACCAGCTATTATAGTTGGAGGTGATTTCTTTGATATAATAGAATTTTCGGAGACGAAGCATTTTGTGTACGTTTCGGATATTTCCGGGCATGGGATACCGGCAGGTATAATTTCAGCGATGCTTAAGACTTTGATACTTAAGAATGTGGTTACTCATGAAGTGAATTTAGAGCGTCTAGTCAAATCTCTGAATAGTGATTTCAACTCAATTCTGAGAGAAACAGGTAGATACTCAACGATGTTTTTGGCATTAATTGATAAGAATAATAAGGAGATAAAGTATGCTAGTTGCGGTCACACAGATGTTCTATATTGGGATTCGAGTTCACAGGAATTCTTTTACATATCTTCTACAACTCCTATACTTGGATTGTTGGACAGGATAGAGGTATATTCTTCGTTCATTCAGTTTGATCATGGAGACTATCTGATTGTTCCAACCGATGGAATTGTTACTGTGACTAATGGTGAGGGAGATCAGCTAGGATACGAAGGGTTAGTGAAGATTTTGAAAAAATACCTTTCTAGGAATGTTCACCCTAGTGAGCTTATATTTAATTTTTCGCAGGAAATAGAGAGATTTGCCGAAGATGGCGAAATCTTGGACGACATGACTCTACTAGCAATAAGGTTATGAAGGCGTAGGGGTGAGAAAAGTTTTTATTTTTCGGTGTGTAAATTTAAAATTTCCTTATGGTTAATGTAAGGTCACTGATAAGGTTTGTTATTTTAGTTTTTGTTGATTTGCTATCCTTGTACCTTGCGAATTATGTTTCAATTCTCTTTAGAAGGTTTTTGAGTAGTATAAATGTAATGGTTTTCCCTGACAATTTCCCTTACCTTATTGGTCCCTTTTGGCCTTCTTGGATTTGGATAATTTTTATCTTATTGATGGCTCTTTACAAGTTGTATACTTCAACTTATACTTTTTGGGAAGAATTTAGAAGAATTATTAATGTAGGATTTCTTAGCTTCCTGGTGGTTATGGCTATATCCTACATAGGTAGGTGGTATGGCTTTGACACGAGATTTTTCATTGCTTTAACTTCTCTGAGTTTTATTCCAATAGCCATAACCTTGAGGGGGATAGCTAAAATGCTACTCTATAAATCTGATTTTCTCTCTTATAGGGCAATATTGGTGGTTGGCTCGAGAGTATCTGGTGAATTAGTCATAAAAGCTTTGAAAAGTAACAAGTTTCTTCTCGTGCACGTAAAATCAATAGTGTTTTTGAAAAATCTTAGCAATGAGGAGGTAGAAAGAATTGTTTCTAGGATAAAGAGAATAAAGAGTATTGACATGGTCATAATAGCGCTAGAAGGTGTAAGTGGGGACTTCCTGTCAAAAGTTGTGTCGAAGCTTCATTCAGTAGTTAGAAAGACGTACTTTGTGCCTAACATAGGTGAGCTACCTCTTTTGAATAGTGAGATGTTGTTTGTGATGTCCCATGACATTCCGTTTATATTAATAAGGAACAACTTGCTTTTCCCCATAAATAGGCTTATAAAAAGGTCATTTGATATTGTATTCAGTTTTGTTGCTTTGGTTTTAGCTTTCCCTATTTTACTTATTCTTTCTGTGCTGATAGTTGTTGAATCTCCTGGATGGCCAATATATAAAGCTAGGAGAGTTGGGAAAGGAGGAAAAGAATTTTATTGCTACAAACTTAGGAGTATGTACAAGGATGCTGACAATAGGCTTAAAGAGATACTAGAGAAGGATCCCGCTAAAAGAGAGGAGTGGGAGAAATACAGAAAGCTAAAGGATGATCCTAGGGTGACCAGGATCGGGAGAATTATCAGGAAGCTGAGCTTGGATGAGTTGCCTCAGTTTTTTAATGTGCTTAAGGGAGAGATGAGTGTTGTGGGGCCTAGGGCGGTAACAAGGGAGGAAATAGACAAGTACTACCGAGAGGAAGGGAAGTACTACTACTACCTTGTTTCTCCAGGAATAACGGGACTGTGGCAAGTTTCAGGTAGGAACGAGAAAGACTACGACTTCAGAGTTAAAACGGATATATGGTATGTAGAAAACTGGTCATTCTGGTTGGATATAGTCATAATACTTAAAACAATACCAGCAGTGATAAGATCCGAAGGTGCTTACTAGATTAGATTTGCTCTAAACAATGTGAGAGAATACACCTTTAGGGCACCTAATGAATTTAATAGCTTAGTGCAAGTATTTATTGTGTTACCTGTAGTAAATACGTCATCAACGACTAGTATGACCTTATCGCTTAGGTTAACCTTCTTCTTGATAAAGAATTGCTTGGATATCTCTTTGCTTCTTTCAAGTTTTGATAGTTTTTTCTGGGACTTATAGAAGAATTTTCTACTCAATACTTTAAAAAATTCTATACCCCATTTTTTGGAAATGGGTTCAAATATCTCATCTACTAAGTTGAAGCCTCTTTTGAGATATACAAGTGGCGAGCTTGGAACTGGTACTATGAGATCTATTTTTGTACCGATGAGCGACTCTACGTTAATTTTTTCAAGTAATCTATGGAAAACCTTCGTTTTCTTTTTGTCTTGGTTGAACTTAATCTTGAAGAAAATATTTTTAATGCTTCCCTCATAATCAAAGAGTGAGAAATTCCTTTCAAAAGCAAAGTTGAGATTCCAGCAATATGGGCAAAATTTCCTTACCTCTGGAAGAGAACATTTCTCACAGGTGTTATCAAAGTTTAAAAATTTGATCTCATTAATACAGCCTTCACACACACCTATTTGTAATTCGTTATAAGCTAATTCTTTTCCACACAATTCACAGTATGGCTCTATTAGAAGCTTTAGCATTAAAAAAGTCTTATTGAGAGATATGGCATTGGATTGACAACTTCTGTACCTATTCTTACCTCATAGTGTAGGTGGTATCCTGTTGCTCTACCAGACATGCCTATTGTTCCTATGGTTTGTCCCTTTTTTACCTTCTGCCCTTCTGAAACGTATGTAGACATTAAGTGTGCATATACACTCATGAAACCATATTTGTGCTTTATCTTAATTACTCTCCCGTAACCTCCTTGCCATCCTACTGAAACAACCACACCGTCAGCTGTTGCTACTACTGGCATTCCTGGCCAATACGCTATGTCAACACCTGAGTGAAATTTAGGGGTGTTCGAGAACGGATCTCTTCTGTAACCGAATGTTGATGTTATGTGCCCGCCACCATCTTTAATGGGCCATATTGAAGGAACCGAGTTAACAAAGTCTTTTGACTTCTCGATAAATTCTGCAAATTTTTGCATTTGGATTTTATATAGCTCAATCTCTTTTCTAAGCTTATATAGATCATCTATCTCCGAAGGTCTAGCAAATATGGTGTTTTCAATGCTTGATGAGGAATTGGTGTTTTCACTCTCTGTCAGAGGGTATTCTATTTGGCTATCGATCTGTTGAGAAGCTACGTATGAAAAAATCCTGCTAACATCCATTCTGAAACTCGCAAATCTGTTTTTAAGTAGATTAACGTTATTTATGAACGTGTTTATGTATTCTTGTTTTATTTGATTTTCTCTTTCGAGCCTGACGAGTTTTTGGTCAGCTGATTTTTTACCTGACACGGCAGCAATGGAAGTGATGACGATAATAGCAACTGTCAGAAGTATAAAGAGCATAGCAAAGTTGGAAATATGAATAGTCAATACTCTTTTCTCAGAATGAGGCACGAACATTATAGTTAACTTCTCATGGCCCCACTTTTGGATGTCAGCATTCTTTATTTTTACCCACCTTTTCAGTTCATACCATAAATGCCTTAACTTTTCCTTTAACTCCTTCTTAAAACTACCCATAAGACCCCCTATATTATCGGTTCTAACTAACTTAAAAATAAGCCTACGGAATCTATTTTAACCAATGCTAAATTGCCTTGTCAATAAAAAATTACCTAGGAGTTCAACGTAGGTATTAGAAGAGGAAACTGTTTTGTTGGTGAGCTTTTGACGTCAGTAAAAGTGGCATCTTGGGCTTGACTATTGAAAAATTTTTTGGTATATTTATACTGGAAAAGGGGGTGTGCCTATGAGGAAGGGATTAAGTATTTGGTCACCTATTTCTGAGCTTGAGAGGGTAAGGAGAGAATTTGATAGGATATTTGATGAGTTCTTTGCTCCGATAAGTGAGAGAGAGTTTGTGTTCGTACCTGCTATTGATCTGTATGAGACTGATACGGATGTAGTGATAAAGGCCGAGCTTCCGGGTGTCAAAAAGGAGAATATTGAAATAACAGTGAAGGACAACTTTGTGCACATAAAAGCTGAAAAGAAGGAAGAAGTTGAAGAAAAGAGAGAAAACGTTCACAGACTCGAAAGGTTCTACGGAAAAGTTGAGAGGGTTATACCTCTTCCAGTTGATGTGAAGAGTGACCAAGCTAAAGCTGAATACAAAGATGGTGTGCTAGAGATCAAGATACCAAAAGAGAAGGTATCTAAAGAGACTAAGATAAAGATATCGTAAGCGTTAAAGGGAGCCTCAAGGCTCCCTTTTATTTATTCTATAGCTTCTAAACATTTACTACAAATCGTTGGGTGTTTTTCATCTTTTCCTACTGTTGGTGAGTAGATCCAACATCTTTCACATTTTTGCCCTTCTGCTTTTACTACACCTACTTTGATTCCTTCTTCTTCGTTTTTGAGAATGCTACTTCCAACTGTTGAAATCTCAACTTGTGAGACTATGAATAATTCCCATAGATCACTAGAGTATTCCTCTAGAACTTTCTTTATGTTTTCGTCTTTGATTTCGAGGATTACTTTAGCTTCTAACGAGGAGTTTATGAGTTTCTCCCTCCTTGATACCTCTAAACCTTTCAGTACGTGTTCTCTTACCTTGAGTATTGTATCAAACTTTTCTCTTACTTCTTTGTTTTCCCACTCTTTTGATGGTTCTTCGTACTCAGTCAAAAATACGGATTCCACGCCCTCTTTATCCTTGAAGAAGTTTTGCCATACGTCTTCGGCTGTAAATGATAAAATAGGCGCTATCAACTTAACTAGATGGCTAGCAATGTAGTACATTGTTGTTTGTGTTGACCTTCTCTTTAATCCGTCCTTTTTGCCAGTGTAGAGTCTGTCTTTCATTGCGTCGAAGTAAAAGGCACTTAAATCGATATTGCAGAAGTTATAAATTTCTCTGAATATTTTGTTGAAGTTGTACTCCTCGTAATTTTTCCTAACGCTAATGACGAGATTGTAGAGTTTGTCAAGAGCCCATTTGTCTATATCAGTGAGTTTGCTGTATTCAATTACATCATCTTTGATGAAATCATACAAGTTGCCAAGCATGTACCTGAACGTATTTCTGATCTTCCTGTATGCGTCAACCACCTTTTCGAGTATATGTGAACCAATTCTTAGGTCTTCTGTAAAATCTTCTGAGACTACCCATAGCCTTAGGATGTCTGCTCCGTAATCCTTTATGACATCGAGAGGGGAAACGACATTTCCTAGTGATTTGTGCATTGCTCTGCCTAGCTCATCCAGAACGAACCCGTGAGTTAAGACTTGCTTGTAGGGTGGTACTCCTTTCAAGCCAACCGAAGCCCAAAGTGAAGATTGGAACCAACCTCTATGTTGGTCTGAACCTTCCAAGTATAGATCTGCTGGCCATGATAATTCTTCTCTTTCTTCTAGAACGCAGAAGCTGCTGACACCAGAATCGAACCAGACGTCAACAATGTCAGTTTCTTTTTCAAATTCACTACTTCCACACTTGTCGCACTTGAAATTGGTGCCAACTATTTCATCTATTGATTTCTCAAACCATACATCAACACCTTCTTTTTCAAATACATTTATTATGTATTCTCCCCATTTGCCACCGAGATGGATAGCACCGCACTTTTTACAAACAATTGCGGGTATTGGTACTCCCCATGCTCTTTGCCTCGATAAGCACCAATCAGTTCTGTTTTTAACCATGTTTTCTATCCTAACTTTACCCCATTCGGGTATCCATTTGACATTGCTTATCCCTTGAATTGCTTTTTCTTTTAGCTCAGGGTTGTTGACATCAAAAAACCATTGTGGTTTTGTCCTGAATATTACCGGATTCTTACACCTCCAGCAATGCGGATACTGGTGCCTGTAACTTTCGGCATGTAGTAACATACCACTTTCTTTTAGATACTCTATGATGTGCTTGTTCGCTTCAAAGACTTCAATTCCTTTCCATTTCTCAACTTCATCTGTGAATTTCCCTTCATCATCAACAGGTGATAGTATGGGCAAATTGTACTTCAATCCGACTTCATAGTCTTCGGTACCGTGTCCTGGTGCAGTGTGAACTACTCCCGTACCAGTATCAGATGTGACATGTTCACCGAAGACAACCTTTGATTCCCTTTCTATGAAAGGATGCTTGACCTTTAGTTTCTTTATCTCTTCTATCGATATGTCTTTTGAGAATTTTATTTGCTTGCCTAGCTTAGAAGCTAAGTCTTCTATTAGCGAAGATGCCATTATGTAATACTCTTTATTATCGAAGCTTATTATGGAGTATCTGAGGTTTTCACTGAAAGCCACGGCGGTATTGCCTGGTAGTGTCCAGGGGGTTGTTGTCCATATCAATACGAACAAACTGCCATCAACTTCGATATTACTCTCTACTACGGGGAATTTAACGTATATTGATGGGGATTCTTTCTCGTAATACTCTATTTCTGCTTCAGCTAATGCTGTACCACAGTGATAGCACCAATGAATTGGCTTAAATCCCTTGTATATATATCCCTTGTTGGCGAGCTCTATGAGAAGCTTAGCAATTTTTACTTCATACTCTTTTGACATTGTTATATATGGGTTTTCCCAGTTGCCGAAAACACCAAGCCTTATGAATTCTTCTTTTTGAATCTTTATGAACTTTTCAGCATATTCCCTGCTGAGTTTCCTTATTTCTTTTGGTTGCGTTTGCTTAGCTTTAGGACCTAGGTTCTTGGTTACCTGAAGCTCTATTGGCAATCCGTGGCAGTCCCATCCAGGTACGAATGGTGAATAATAACCACTTAGCAGTCTGTCTTTTACTACAATGTCTTTAAGGATTTTATTAAGTGCATGTCCGACGTGTATGTGCCCGTTAGCATAAGGAGGACCGTCGTGGAGAATAAACGTTTTGGCTCTATCCTTCTTGGATAAAGCTTTTTCGTAAATCTTGTTCTCTAGCCAAAACTTAACGAATTCAGGTTCCCTCTGCGGTAAATTAGCTTTCATCTGGAAAGAAGTAGTGGGAAGATTGACAGTGCTTTTGTAATCCATATTGCCCCCCTTAATCATTCAATTCCTCAATGGTATACTTCTCAATTACAGGATTTGATAATATCTCATAAGCTATCTTATCTATTAACTCTTTGTTATCACCGTTTGTTTCAATAAAGAATACTTTCCCAACTCTTAGGTTGGTGACGTTGCTGTAGCCTAAGTTGTGTAAAACCTTAAGAATTGAGTTGCCTTGCCGATCAAAAACATTTTCTTTCAAAAAGACAGTAACTTTATACTTCATAGAAGATAAATTTTAATTTTCTCTTCCTTTTCTTTACAAGAAAAGGAATTGAGTTGAAAATTAAAAATCTATAATTGTTTTGGTCCGGAACTTTCCGAGCCTATGTAATAAATGAATTACAGCTACGAAAAGTAGCTTTTCCCTTTTTTAAATAATTTCAAGTTGTGTTGACAAAAAACCTTAATAACGTTAAAAATATATTTAAGTAGTATGAATTTTGAAATTTTGAATAAGACTTTGTCTGCTAAGAACATATACGAATGTAAGAATGTTCAATACTTAGTGAGGGAACTGGTTGAGTTTAGGGATATTGACATCTCTTTGTTAGGTACTATTGCTGGTGTGGATTTAAGCTACAAGGGTGATATTGGTGTTTGTGCGCTTACTGTGGTTGACTTTAAGACTATGGATATTTTGGAGCAGGTTGTAACTGTTAGTAAGGTGAGTTTTCCGTATATTCCGGGGTTCCTTGCTTTCAGAGAGATACCTCTCATTATTGATTCGATAAATAGGTTGGGTATTAGTGTAGATCTTTTTGTGGTTGATGGGCAAGGTATTGCTCATCCCAGAAAAGCAGGAATTGCTACTCACTTGGGGGTGATATTAGAAAAGCCTACTGTGGGGTGTGCTAAATCTTTACTTTACGGTTGTTACGTTGACCTTCCGAATGAGTTGTATGCAACTACTGATTTGCTTGATCCTGTCACAAATGAAGTTATAGGGAAAGTTATTAGAACTAAAGTGAACACAAGACCAGTTTTCGTTTCTGTAGGAAGCTATATAACGCTTGAGAAATCTGTTGAGCTTGTGAGGAGATTAACTTTTGATGGTAAGTATAGAATACCGTTTCCCACGTTTGTTGCAGATAAGTTGAGTAAGGAGGAAAGAAAAAAAGTTATTCTTTAGTTATTATACCTACTTTACCTTCTTCGAATATCCTGAAGTTCTCCTCGGTTGATAAGATTTTATAAACATCGTAATCTGATATTACGATTTTTGTTTTATTTCTACCTGCTATTTCTTTGGGGAATAAGTAGTATATTTTGTCTCCGAATATTCCGGAGTTGACCGCCTCTTTTAAGGTTTCGAAGTAGTATATGTGAGGTCTTCCGTTTTTGACATTACCGTATGAATGTATTATTTCTCCGCTCTCTGAAACTATTGTTGGGGATAGGGATGGTTTGAAGTTGAGTTTTTGGACATTGATGAGTAGTCCGGTATATACCTTAGGTTCGGAGAAACTTACGAATTTTGAGTAATCTTGTTTTATTGTCGGTAATACCAAAATTTCGAATAGACTCTCTTTTCCAAAAAGTGATAATTCGTACTCTGAGTATACTTTTTTGTTGTAGTATCTGAAATCTTTGAGGTTATACTTCATTAGTAATGAGATCAACTTTGTTTCCTTTTCTGGGAAAACTGATAGTATATCTCCTACCTGCCTATTTTCATCAAAAACTATTTGTTTTATTCCGTTGAGTAATTCGTGTATTATCTTTTCTTTAATTTTTGTTCTGTACTCTCTTATTTCTTCTTGGTATCCTCTTCCCATAAGGTAGTTGTGGGTTTCTATTTCGGCTTGTATGATGATTTTTTGGGCTGTCCAGTTTATCGTAATGTTTGAAATTTTTTCTATAACATCGGCTTTGCCGATGCTAAAAAATGATAAGAATATAACGATAAAAAGCAACTTCTTGCTCATTTTAGAAGTAAGCAAATTTGTTTGTTCTAAGAGTTCTAAGCTTTTGTAACATTAGATTAGCGAACTTGTCTGTGATATTTACTGATATTGTTTTATCCCAACAGACGTCTTCCCATATTGCTATTGCCGTATCTTCTAGTTCGTTGTATTCTATTTTGTATTCTGAGATTAGAATGTAAGAGTTTTCGTTTAGTTCAACTATGTAACTTCTTTGATGTTTTATTGAGTTATTTGGGAATCTGGTTATATTTACGTCTCTTAGGATTTCCTCATTGTTGTCATTTCCGTCTTTGTAGGTGATGAGATTGCTGAATATAAAGTTTAGAACATCTATTTTGGTTATCACAGAGTTTGTTGAACTATCGAATGAGTTGTGTTTGCTTAGGGATACGATTGTTACGTTTGAATCTTCGAATATCATCATTCCGTTAGTTATCCCTCTGATTTCTATTGGTATGTTTTTTATCCCTTTTTCGATTATGTTGTCTTTGAGTAGGTATATGTTCTTTGCGGAGTATTTTGAAGTACCGATCTGGATTTCTGAGTTTTTGTTTACTGGTGGGTTGGCATCCTTCTTTATATTTTCGCTACAAGCAAAGTTAAAAATCAAAAATGTCAAAAAAACTAAAGGTAGTATCCATCTCATATATAGAAATTTCGGAAGGATTGCAAAGTTTGTTATTGAAAATTGTTCTTGATTTTATTAATTATTATTTGTATGCCTAGAAAGAGAAGGTTAAGTCTAAAAACGATAGTTAAGAGAATAGCGAAAATTTTGGAGGAAAACAAGGCTGAGAATATCAAGGTAATAGATGTTTCTAAAGTAACTTCTGAGTTTTACTATATGGTCATAGCCAACAGTGATAATAAATATCAAATGGAAGCTATTATTGATGATTTGTTGGATTTTGCTGAAGAGAAGGAATTAAAGGTATTCGGCAAAGATTTGAACTTTGAGAGTGGCTGGGTAGTTGTTGACTTCTACGATATAATTGTTCACATTATGAAACCTGTTTTAAGGGAATATTACCAGCTTGAGAGAATATGGGAAATTCCTAGTGTAGCGGAGGTAGCGTAATGAAGTTTGTTGCTTTCAGCGTTTTTACTCAAAAATATGCGATTGAGATAGAAAAAGTGCAGGAAGTTATGGTTATGCCAAAGTACCTTGAGGTGCCTCATACTCACGAATTTATAGAAGGTGTTGTTGATTTGAGAGGTGAGATAATACCAGTTGTGAACCTAAGAAAAAGGTTTGGTATAGGGGAAGATAATAGAGAAGCTAAGAAGTACTTGATAGTTCTCGATTTGGGAGGTAAGAAGTTTGGACTTAAGGTTGATGGAATAGAAGGTGTAATAGAGGCTACACAAAATGATATTTCCTCTTCTGAGGAAATAGGTGAAATAAACAAAGAGTATGTTTCTCAGGTGATAAGGAAACTTAATGACATATACATATGTATTAATCCTGAAAGGATTTTTGAGTTTTCAATGTAGTTGCGTTATTTGTATGACTGATAAGGAAAGGGTCGAATTAATAAGGAAGGGGAATGAATTGTTTAATCAGGGTAGGATAGATGAGGCGGCAAAAATATTTTTACAGACTAACTATATAGATGGCTTGATAAGAGTTGGGGACCATTACTATTATCAAGAAAAGAAGTTACTGAAAGCTTTTGTTTATTATAAGAAAGCTAACTATAAGAAAAGGCTTGAAGAGCTTTATGAAAAGATGGCTAGGATTATAAAGTTTTTGCTTGAGGAGGACAAAAGTCAGGATAAGGCTACTGGCGGCAAACAAGAGGATGGGGCACCTGGAGGTAGTAGCCAAAGCACTAATCAAGTTGAGTTGGTTAGGAAGTACGAATTTCCTAGGATTAAGTAGAAAGGGGAGTATCCCCTTTTTATTAAAATTCGTATTCTTCGAAAAGTACTTTGTTTGCCGCAGCCAAACTAGCACCTGGCTCAAACTTGTAGCCTAGTTCTCTTAGTGTGAATTCTAGAGCTTGTAGCATTACTACAACATCACCTTTGTCAACGTATCCTAGGTGCCCAAGCCTGAATATTTTGCCTTTCATTGAACCTTGCCCACCTGCAATTTCTGCTCCGTATTTGTTCCTCATCAATTTTGGTATTTGTGTTCCATCTATTCCCTCGGGCACTTCAACAGCAGTTACCGCTTTTGAGAATAGCCTATACTTGCAGAATAGCTTCAATCCCAATGCCTTTACACCTTCTCTTACAGCTTTTGAGATTACAGTGTGCCTTTTTATAACGTTTTCAAGCCCTTCTTTTTTCATTAATTCGATAGCTTTATTCAGAGCCATTATTAATGTGATTCCTGGAGTCCATGCAGTTGTTTTGTCCTTTAGTGCTTTCTCTTCTTCTCTAAGATCGAAGTAAAACTTTGGTAAGTTTGATTTCTCCATGTACTTCTTAGCTTTCTCTGAGAGTGATATGAATGAAAGCCCTGGTGGTATCATGAAAGATTTTTGTGAACCTGCAATTAGTACATCTATTCCCCACTCATCCATTTTTACCTCGTCACAACCTACTGAGGTTATTCCGTCCACTATCAGCATTGCTTCGGTTTTTGAGACAATTTTGGCTATTTCCTTGAGATCAGAAGATACACCTGTTGAGGTTTCACTGTGCTGAAGCAAGACGGCTTTGGCGTCTGGATGTTCTTTTAGAGCTTTTTCTACTTCTTCGGGTTCTACGCAGTAGCCGTATTCTTTTTGTAAGGTAACCACATTGAGACCGTAAGCTTTAGTTATTTTTTCCCATCTTTCTCCGAACTTTCCAAAGCTTAGGACAATTACTTTGTCCCCCTCGGATAGAGTATTTTCAACTGCTGCGTTCATTGCTCCTGTTCCAGAAGAAGCTAATATGAATACATGCTGTTTGGTTTGAAAAACATACTTTAGCCCTT
>CAYYXA010000070.1:0-41209 GCA_964475465.1 uncultured Brevinematales bacterium | reverse complement strand
AAATTTTTTTGATAGCTTACTTTTGAAGTTCGGTTTTTTGTGGTATGATGATATTTCAGGTTTTAGAATTTTCGGAGGTGTTGCTAAAAAACAGGTTGATACCCTTTCTTTGAGCATTGCTCAGATTCATCTTACTGCCGGTACGACATTTTTCGTTAGGATTCCAGGAATAATGTATGATTTGGAAGTTAATTTATCTTTGGATGATCAGTATCTTCTTCAGGCTTTAGGTATTTGGCCCATGAATATGAAAAAAATATCGCTTTCGGTAAGTGCTGAAATGAAATTCTAGGTTTTTTTCTTTTTATTTTGAAAAGATGGTCACCTTTTGTCTAAAATCTTTTAATCCCAAAAGGAGGAAGTAATGCCTGAAGGTAAGAGAGTAAAGGAATTTAATTGGCGGAGGTTCTGGGCTACCTTGATTATATCTTTAGTAGCTTTAATATTTACAATATCGATATTTATTTCTTATGGTGGGAGAGGGAGCATTGGAAAGTTTGGGGAAATGGAAGTCATAGCTGTAGTTAATGGTAAACCTGTTGAGTTTTATGTCAATTCTCCTGTTGTTATAGAGTACAACAGGCTTTCAGAACTTTATAAGAACAAAACTAAGGAGGAGCTTCTGGAGAGAGCAGTTAGGAATGTTATTTCTAGTATGTTAGTTGAGGAATTCGCTCAAAAGAACGGCTTCGGTATTTCTGAGGAGCTTGTGAATGAGGTAACATCAGATAACATATACTCTCTTGTTGGTAAACAGGATATAACATCTGCCGATATCAAGATGGCAAAGAATCAGGTGAGGAAGTACTTAATGAGTACGTATCTACCTCAGAAGATATACTCTTTCGTATCAATGGTTCCTAAAGGAAATAATATAAATTTAGTTTACTTTAAGTCAATTGAAGATATAAAAGTTTCGTTGAATATTGCTGAGTTTAATGAAGAGGATTTTATTGTTCAGAGGGAGTTGGAGAGTAATAAGAAAGAGTTGGAGAATTTCTACTTGTCGAATTATAAAAAATTTGTTTCTGATTTTGGGGGTAAGGTTACAGTCGAAAAGATGTTTTTCAGTGACAGAAACACGGCTTATCAGTTTGTTTCTAATGCTAACGTGGCTCCTCAAGAGGTACAGAAAGTTGTTTTAGATTCTACAAAGAACAAGAATATAATATCAGGCCTACCAGATGATATAAATTCTCTTTCTAAACCATTCTACGAAAATAGACGGTATGTTGTTTATAGGGTTTTAGGAGTGCCTAGCTACAGTAGTTTGAGTGAAAACCAGAAAAAATACGTTTGTATTGCTTACGTTTTAAATAATTATTCTTCTTTACAGGCAAAGTACTCCAAGGAGATAAATAGTAATAGAGAGTTGATAAAAGAGCTAGTGAGCAGAAATCGGCTAGAGGACATCAAGAAAATAGCTGGTACCAAGGTTTTTGAGACAGGTAAATTCGGTATCTTGACTGCTTTAGTGGATTATATTCCTGGTAAGAATGGAGAGCCTGTGGAAGTAAACAGGAGTTTTTATAACATTTCCTTTCTTTCGAGGTGTTTCAAATCAAGTGTTAATCAGGTGAATGTTGAGCAGTTAGATAAAACGACAACTGTTATTTACAAGGTTGTATCTAAAGATGTTATACCTTCCAAAGTTTCAGAGGTTATTGATAAAGTTAATACTTCGTACAAAACTCTTATGGAAGAGATCATATATTCGGATTGGCAGAGAAGTTTAGAGAGGGGAGCAGAAATAGAAGTAAAGGACATTTCGAAATTTGCTAGGGAGTTATGAAATTCTTGATAGGCTGAGTTTTTGGAGTTTTGAGTCCATGAAGGGTAGGATACTTCTGATTAACGGCCCGAATTTGAATATGTTGGGTAGGAGAGAGCCAGAAAAATATGGTAGTACTACTTTGGACGAGATCGTTAGGGAAAGTGCTAATCTAGCTCGCAAGTTAGGATATGATCTTGTGGCCTTTCAGTCAAATTCTGAAGGAGAGATAGTAGATTTCATACAGAAAGAAGGGATTAGGTCTGTTGGTGTTGTTATAAACGCTGGTGCGTATACGCATACTTCAATTGCTATAAGGGATGCTTTGCTTTCTGTTGGTGTTCCGGTCGTCGAAGTCCACATGTCAAACATCTTTAAGAGAGAACCTTTTAGGCACGTTTCGTATTTATCTGATATTTCCGTAGGTAGCATAGTAGGATTTAGGGAAAATAGCTATTACCTAGGAATACTTGCTCTTATTTATTTCCTTGAAGGGAAAAAGGTTAAGTTAGAAGAGGAGTGATGAACTCCTCTTGGTTGTTACTCTTCTTCCTCTTCCTCGAAGTCTTCTTCGAAATCTTCTTCGAACTCTTCTTCTTCCTCCTCAAAGTCTTCGAAGAGGTCTTCGTCTTCTTCGAATTCGTCTTCCTCTATGTCTTCAAATTCGTCATCAAAGTCTTCGTCAAAGTCTTCGTCCTCTTCGTCGCCCATTAGGTTCATTTTGAACCTTATTTCATCATCATACATAGTTAACATAAGCCCCTCCTTAACTAAAAAGATTGTGAAAAATAAAAAATGATTCTTCAACAAATTATCAACTTAGTTTTTTATTCTTCTGAAATCGAATTTATAGAACTGGCTTGCTCCAATGTTTATTAAAGTACTACTCAAAAAGTAAAAGTTATCTTCCTTATCAAGATCAAATGCTAAAAGGGCTGACCATATCAGTATTTCTTCGTTTTCTCTCATCCACAGATCAATTCTTTCTATCTTCCCCTTTGAAAGATATACATAGAGGTAGTTATTACCTTTTTTGAAGGGAAGCTTAAATATTTTTACTGTCCCGTAGTCTGCAAGGTAAACTTTTGAAAATTCATTGAGTTTGTACTTCAGGTTAAAAACTACGTCTAGTATTTCCTGTATAGGTATCGGTAGAGCTTTTAAAGTAAAATTCGTGTTGCTACTCTTGAAACTTATAGAAATGTTGGTATTGCTAATTGTGAGGTAGAAGTCTCCGCTGTAAGTGACACCGTAAGTATTTGAGATGAATTCGTTGAGGTACCTGGAATATATTGAGAGGTCTCCTCGGTATATGTTTGTCGTATTGTCTAAATTTGAAATTAGAACGTCAGGTTTTACTTCTTTGAAATCAAAGGAAGCAAATGATATACTGCAAAGAAAGACTGTTAGTATTAGAACAACAAAGATCTTTTTCATCGCTATTATGATAACCAATAGAACATTTCTCTTTCAACCCTCTTTGATTTTGTTTGAGAGTCTCTATGCTTAGCTAGGCTGTAAAGTGTTTTTTATTTACTACTAAGTTGCGAATAGAACCTTGTTCATTTCCGAAAAATTAGATGATTGGTGTTATTAAATCATTTGATACTGAAATAGTATTGTGCTAATAGTACCTTATGTTGAGTTAGTTCCCCTTGATTTGGTATTTGGCGGCTTGTTGGTGGTGATAAAACATAGCTTAGTTGATGTTAAGATCTTTTTATAACTTTTCAACAGAATTTTTGCTCTTTTGAAAGAGTTTTCCTCTTATTTTCATAATATACTTCTGGTGTTTAAGAATAGCGAAAATGTACCACAACATACTCAAAGGTTGATCCTTAAGCAGATACCAGCTAATGTATTGATGCAGACTATAAATCTTTTAGGTTTACCTTTAGCCGAGTTGGAGACTGCCATAAAGAACGAAGTTGAAGAGAACCCATTTTTGGAGATGGAGGAAGGAAGTAATTATTTTCAACCTATTCAGGATTTAGGAGAGGTTGAGGAAAGTTTAGAGAAGGAGGATATAGGAGAGGTAACAGATACCTACGAAATATCAAAAATTGTTGAGGAGGAGTATAGAAGAAAAAAGTTTTTTTTGGGGAATATTCAGGAGTTCGAGTCTCGAATTTATAAAGAAGAAGGATTAAAGGAACATCTTTTGTTCCAGGCTAGACTTGATATAGATGATGAGAGGTTGTTGACGTTAGCTTCTTATATCATATCGGAACTTGATGAAGATGGATATCTTAGAGGCGATATTGGTAGGTTCAAAGAAATAGAGGACTACAAGTTTACGGAAGAAGAAATAGAGAGTGTGATAAAGAGGATACAGAAGTACGACCCTATAGGATGTGCAAGTAGGAGTATTGAGGAATGTTTGATAGTTCAGCTAGAAACTGTTTATCCGGATATACGTGAGGTTAGGATACTCAGAAGAATTATTGAGGAGGATCTAGAAAAGCTTGCTAAAAGAGATTACAATTACATTAGTAAAAAGTACGGTATAGAAAGAAGTGAAGTTGATAAGTTTTTGGATATTTTGAGAACTTTGGATCCGAGACCAGGTAGGAATTTTTCAGGGAACTTTAGTTTTGTTTTGCCTGAGGCAGTTGTGAGGGTAAATGAGGATGGGAAATTAGAAGTAGAATTCAACGATTCGTTTATACCTAAGCTAAAGATAAAGTATGTTGACGTTCTGAAGGTAAAAGATTTGTCGGAGGAGATGAAAGAGAAACTCAACAAAGCTAAAATGATAACAACTGTTGTAGAGTACAGGAAGGAACTTCTCAGGAGGATAATAGAAAAGATTGTTGAAGTTCAGAAAGATTTCCTTTTAGGAAAAGAGAATTATCTAAAGCCTTTGACTATAAAGGACCTTGCTGAAGAGTTGGGGGTGAGTATTTCAACTGTTTCTAGAGCTATAAAGGATAAGTATATCCTTACACCGAAAGGTATGTTTTTGCTTAAACATCTTCTGACAAGAAGTGCTTTTAGCTTATCTGAAGATAAAGTATCTGTTGATAAAATAAAGGAGATGATAAAGGATATAATAAGGAATGAGAAGGATCCGCTTTCGGACCAGAGTATAGCCAGAATTCTGTTAAACAAAGGTATAAAGATATCAAGAAGAACTGTGGCCAAGTACCGTGAGGAAATGGGGATTCCCCCAGCCTTTCAGAGGAAGAAGGATAAGCAGAAATGACATGCTGTAAGCAAAAGTTGCTGCTATCAATATTGATACTAATAACCCATTTATTTGCTTTAGTGTTAAGATCTATGTATTATAACTGTCTTATTACGCTTTAATTAATTTGTACTCAGTTGTTTTAACATCTACTTTCTTATAAAGCTTTGCTTGCCTTCTTAGGAATCTTTCGATACAAGATACTCTAGATACTTCTTGAGTAGGTAAGCAGTAGTAATTTGATGATTGCCTTTACAGAAAAGTAAGAGGTGAATTTTTGTCAGATGATTAATTATTCCCTTTTCTAGTGAATGATTTATTTGGTAAGTTGTTGATCTAGCTATTGTTGTTTATAATTTTTGTTATGAGTAGTGTTGTTAAGAGAAAGGGGATAATTTTAGCGGGAGGTAGTGGCACAAGACTTTATCCTATAACTAAGGCTATAAGTAAGCAGCTTTTGCCTGTTTATGATAAACCGATGATATACTATCCCTTGTCAACCCTTATGTTAGCTGGAGTAAGAGAGATACTGATAATTTCAAATCCTGAATTTATAGACTTTTATAAGAGGTTATTTGATGATGGTAGCTTTATAGGTATTAGGATAGAATACAAAGTTCAGGAGAGGCCTAGGGGAATAGCTGAAGCTTTTATAATTGGTGAAGATTTTATAGAGGATAGTAACCCTGTTTTAATTCTTGGTGATAATATTTTTTATGGCCAAGGTTTTACAGGGTTGCTAGAGAAGGCGAGCTCGATGGAAGGGGCTTGTATATTTGGATATTATGTTAAGGATCCGAGTTCTTATGGTGTAGTGGAGGTTGATAAGGACGGTAGACCTATATCGATAGAGGAAAAGCCCAAGAGGCCAAAATCTCACTATGCAATTCCTGGACTCTATTTTTATGACAATGAGGTTATTGAGATCGCTAAGAGCATAAAACCATCGGCTAGGGGTGAATTGGAAATAACCGATGTCAACAAAGTCTATCTAGAGAAAGGTAAGTTAAATGTCATACTTTTTGGTAGAGGGTTTGCTTGGTTTGATGCTGGTACTCACGATGGGCTGCTCGAAGCTTCTAACTTTATAGAAACCATACAGAAGAGGCAAGGTTTTTTCGTTGGTTGTATCGAAGAGATAGCGTACAGGAAGGGGTATATAACAAAAGGGCAGCTTATCGAACTTGGTAAAAAGTTAGAAAAGACGGATTATGGTAAGTATTTGATAGAGATAGCTGAAGAATTTTAATCGCTTTGGACTACCGAAGAGTATCTCTCAGTTTCGCTTACTTTGACATATTCAACTTTTGGGGAGTTGGTGAATTTTTCTTTTTTTATTCTCTCAGATATGTGTAGGAAAATTGTTCTAGCAATGTTTTCAGCTGTTGGTATTTCCCTGTCAAAGAGAGGATTTTTGTTTAGAATTGTGTTGTTTAACTTTCCTTTTATTTCTTCTATGTACCCGTCAATTAATGTGAAATCTATTACCATTCCGTTTTCATCAAGTTTTTCTGAGGATATACAAACTTCAATCTGATAGTTGTGACTATGGGGGTCCTCCCATTCTCCATTTGGCAGTCTCACATAATGGGATGCATAGAAAGAACTATTTACCATTACTTTGTACTTCATTAATCTCCTCCTATGCTCAGGTAATTTATTCCTCTTCCTTCTTTGATTTTCTTTTCTTCGACAGCTAGGGCTTGTTTTTCCTCTAGTAGTTCGTCTATTAGTTCTTGATCTGGGTTTGATTTCATTATGCTCTCTATTATTTTCTGTATTTCTTTCTTCCTTTCGGATATCCTTTTTACTTTGTATAGTGCTAAAAGTGTGTCGAACTCTTCGTTTGGGATTAATGGGCCTACGTTTCTAGATAGTTCTGTAGCCCGGGATTCTATTTCAGATTCAAGAATGTAGAGCTCGTTTAGATCTTCTTCGAATATCTCTTCTTTGAATAGGTATGCTTCTAAAAAGGAGAGATAGTATCTCACGAGTTCATCTTTGAAGTCATCAGGGTTAAGTTCTGAAAGCAAGGTATCAAGTAAACTGTGATTTTTTGATATGAAGTAGGCTATGAGTAATTCTAGTTCACCTGATACCAGTTTGCCAAAATTGCTTATAAAGGCATCGCGAGAGATGAACTTTTTGTTTTGGTATTTTTCAAATTCTCCTCTCATTACTTCGATTGATACGCCTATGCCTTCTGCTAGCTTCCTCAACATTTCTTCTTTTTCGTAAACGTTGCTTACTAGAGATATTATTTCGAACATTGATAGTACGAATTTCATAATGGTGTTGCTATCTCCACTTTTTACTTCACTGTTTCTGACTTTTAAGAAGAAATCGATTATGTCGTGAGAATACTCTTGTATTGTTTCTTCTGAAACTTCCTGAGAATTTCTGATAAACTCGTCGGGATCTTTGAATGGAGTATGGATGATTTTTATTTTTATGCTACTATTAGCTGGGTTATTTGAAAGAATGAGCTGTAAACTTCTTTCGGTTGCTTTTATCCCTGCGTTGTCATTATCAAAGAATAGGTATATTTCGTTTACTTTGTTTGAAAGTAATCTTAGCTGTTCTACTGTTAAAGCTGTTCCCATTGGAGCTACGACGTTCCTTATTCCTTTGCTATAAAGTGAAATGACGTCGAAGTACCCTTCGACGATATAAACTCTTTTGGTTTCGATTATGCTGTCCTTTGCTTGGTAGAATCCGAAAAGTATGTTCCTTTTTTTGAATAAGGGGGTTTCGGGTATGTTTATGTACTTTGGTGAGTCGTCATTTTCGTTTACTTTCCTGCCGGCGAAGCCAACGATGATTCCATATTGGTCCATTATTGGGATTATTATTCTGTTTCTGAAAAGATCTATGGGGCCTTTGGAAGTTTTTATTACTAATCTTGATTCGAATATTGATTCATCGGTGAAGAATCTTGACTTCAGGTACGTGTAAAGGGTATTTCTACCTGGTGGAGCAAAGCCGAATTTAAACGTCTTAGCAGCTTCGGAATTTATGCCTCTCGATTTCAGATACCTTATTGCCTCTTTCGAATATTTGCTTTTCAGTAGGTAGTATTTGAAGAACTTCATAGCTTCGGTATTTATGTTTTGGATGTTTGAGATTAATGATTTTTCTCTAGCTGTTTCTCCTGAAAAATATGGACTTGGGTCAATTCCTGCTTTTACTGCTAGTTTTTTTACAGCTTCAATAAAGCTTATCTTTTCTATCTCGGCTACGAACGTTATGACGTCTCCACTTTTACCGCATCCGAAACAGTGAAAGAAGTTTTTTTCTGGTGATACTGTGAACGAAGGAGTTTTTTCGTGATGGAAAGGGCATAGTGCTACGTAGTTTTTCCCTACTTTCTTGAGATGGATGTAGCTTCCTATCACCTCTTCTATGATAAGCCTGTTTTTTATTTCGTTTACAAGGTCTTTTATGTTCATATGTTTATGGTGTTGCTAAAGTAGAACGAATTTTTTTAGGATTTCCGATCCGTTGTTGTGGCTCTTTTCTGGGTGGAATTGTACTGCAAAAATGTTGTCTACATAGACCGATGAAGTGAAAACTTCTCCTTGGTAGTCGGTTAGTGTGTTAACTATACTAAAGTCTTTTGGTTTTACATAGTATGAGTGAACGAAGTAGAAGTATTTGCCTTCATCTTCTTTAGTGAAGAAGGGTGATTCCTTTACAACGGATATTTGGTTCCAGCCTATGTGTGGGACAGGAGTAGCTTTCTGGAACTTTATTACCTCTCCTTTGAATATTCCTATACCTTCGTGTGTTCCCATTTCGTAACCAACTTCGAATAGCACCTGGAGCCCAACACATATTCCCATGAATGGTAATCCCTTTTTTACCCACTCTCTTACGAATTTGTCAATTTGTTTTTGCTTTATGTTTCTCATTACATCACCAAAAGCCCCAACACCGGGTAATATTATTTTGCTTGCTTCCTTCAATGTTTCTATATCGTTTGATATGACAACTTCTTGCTCATTTTGTTTTGCGATTTTCGAAATTGCATTGAACATGCTTCTAAGGTTTCCTGCTCCGTAATCAATTACCCCAATCATCTAAAAAATATAATAAATTTCTGTCGTAACAAACAAATAAACAGGGATTGTCAGGTTTTGTAGGCTCGATGGAGTTTTGCTGAAAATACAATTAGCTTGGAATACTACTGAGGACACAGGTATTTGAAACGTAATTTGGGATATCTTCAAAATCAACATTAAGAGGTGGAGTATGATAAAGTTTTTGATATTCCTTATATTTCTTATACCTCTTGCTATTCAAATTTTGGTTAGTTATTCAAAAAACAAGGTTGTTAGGTTTAAAGATGTTTGGGTGGGTGTGATAATTGGTGTTATAGGCCTTTTGGTTGTTCTAGTTTTGGACCAGGTTGTGAGTTTCATTGTGGATGTGCTGTGGTTTTACGAGGTTGGGTATGAGGTGGTTTTTTGGAAAATTGTAGAGTACAAAGTTTTAATATTTTTGGTTACTTCTTTAGTGGTGTTTGTTGGCTTTGTTGTTTTTATATACGTGCCGGTGAAAATTTTCTTTCCTAGGTTTCCGATAGGACTTATCAACGTCAAGGAATTTGATTTGATGAAAGCTATAGAAAAGTTTTCCAATACTTTGATGTGGCTTGTGCTTTTGACTATATCGGCATATTTTGGTTATGCAGCTGCTACTTATGACTGGATAGGAATCACTAAGTTTTTCAGCAAGGTGACAACGCTTAATTATGTTGATCCTATATTTGGTATGCCTGCTGAGTTTTATATGTTCTCTTTGCCTTTCATAAATACGGTTTTCAACAATGTGATGTGGTTTTTATTCATTATTCCTGCTATAATGCTTGTTGTGCTTTACATTTACTTAAGGCTAGAACATGGCTATTCAAATACGAATTTTTGGTATTCGGTTTTAACTGGCAGAATACCTGATAAGCTGGGTAGAAGAATATACAGGTATTCAATATTTGTTCTCATTGTTTGGTTTTTTGTTTGGGGGCTTAGGATATTGTTTATTTACCCGTATGAGATAATGTTCGTCGATAATGGTTTGTTTAGTGGTCCTGGGTACAAGGAAGTTTATGGTGTTTTGCCGCTTATAAGGATAAGCGGGGGCGTTGTGATTTTGCTTTCGATTCTTGGTGTATTCTTCTGGGTTTCGAATAAGCTTGGGGATATGGTGAAAATATCTGGTGTCTCACTTGGTGTTTTGCTAGTTTTGTTTGTTGTTTATCCCTCCTTGATAGAAGTTTTTGTTGTTAAGCCTTCTGAAATGGACAGGCAATCTCCATTTATAAAAAACAATATAGAGGCAACTTTGGTTGCCTACGGATTGGATAAGGTTGAAGAGTCTTTCTTTAATTACTCTCCATTAACAAGGGAAACCTTGTTGAAGAATTCTGATATACTTCAAAATTTAAGGCTTTGGGATTGGAAGCCTCTGGCAGAGGCTTATAAACAAATACAGACCATAAGATTTTATTATAAGTTCAATGACATAGATGTTGATAGGTATTTGCTGAATGGTAAGAAAAGGCAGGTGATGATTGCTGCTAGGGAATTGGATGTTAATTCTTTACCTTCTAATTCCAGGAGTTGGATAAATGTTCATTTCAGGTATACGCACGGTATAGGTGTTGTTGTTAGTCCCGTAAATGAAATAATGGAGAATGGGATGCCGAGATTGTTTGTTAAAGATATACCTCCAGTGTCGTCCTATCCTGAGCTTAGTGTAGATGAGCCAAGAATTTACTTTGGTGAGCTTACAGGACATTATGTTTTTGTCAACAGCAAACTTGAGGAATTTGATTACCCGTCATCCGAGGGAAGTAGCGAAGAAAATGTTTACACAAGGTATAAAGGTAAGGCAGGTATAAAGATAGATTCGTTTGTGAAGAAGTTACTCTTTGCTTTGTACTTAAATGAGGATATAAAAGTTCTTTTCTCTGAGTATATAGACGAAAATACGAAAATTTTGCTTTTCAGGAATGTTCTTGAGAGGGTTGATAAGATAATGCCTTTCTTGTACTATGATGATGACCCTTATATAGTGATAAGTAAAGGTAAGCTTTACTGGATAATTGATGCTTATACTACTTCTGATAGTTTCCCGTATGCCAGAAAGTTTGGTAGCTTCTCATATATAAGGAATCCCATAAAGGTTGTTGTTTCTGCTTATGATGGTACTGTTGAATTTTATTTAGTGGATCCCAAGGATCCAGTAATAAACGTGTTTAGGAACATGCTAGGAATAAAGTTTAAAGATATAAGTGATATGGATCCTGATCTTAGGGCGCATATTAGATATCCTGAGAAGCTTCTTAACATACAGGCACGGATTTATAGAATTTATCATATGAAGGATCCAAATATCTTCTTTAACCAAGAGGATGTATGGAGTATAGCCAAGGAAATAAAGTTTGGTGATAGAGTTGATGTTGAGCCTTATTATATCCTAACTAGGTTGGTAGATGGGCAGGATTTGAAATTTATATTAGTTTTACCTTTTAACCCTAAGGACAAGGATAACTTGGTAGCTTGGATGGCTGTAATGTGTGATCCTGAAGAGTATGGCAAAATAGTTGTTTATAGGATGCCTAAGGATAAATTGGTTTTTGGTTCTTTGCAGATAGAAGCTAGGATAAGTCAAGATCCTGAGATATCGGCACAGATTACACTTTGGAATCAGCAGGGCTCACAGGTGTTAAGAGGTAATTTAATAATTTTGCCTATTGGTAATTCCCTGTTTTATTATGAGCCTATATACTTACAGGCTGAAGTAGCTAAGATACCTGAGTTCAGGAGAATCGCCGTTTCTGATGGTGAAAAAGTTACTTGGGATGAGACTGTAGAAAAGGCAATTTCGAAGTTATTTACTTTGAGTTATGCTTCGCCAGTAATTCAAGAAATGGTTGAGAAGATAGAAAAAGGCAAGATGGATAGAACTACGATTTTGAAGGCTGTTGAGTATATTGAAAGTTATAAGAAGCTTACGGGTAGAGGTGATTTTGTTGAAGCTGCAAGGAAGCTTAAGGAGCTAGAGGAGTTTTTGAAGAGAATGTTAGAGGAATGAGGGTAATAACGGTAATTGTTTATAAGGGAATTGATAGATTTGCGAGTCCTTATGTTAGTGATAGACTAGATGAGTTGAATAACTTAGTGAAAACTCTTGGGTGGGAATTAGCAGATTCGTTGGAAATGAAAATTAAGGAAATTGTTCCAGGTACTTATATACCAGAAGGTAAAATCAGCGATTTGAAAGAAAAAAGTTTTTTATTAGGGGCTGATGCGGTAGTGTTTTGCAATGATTTGTCACCTAGGCAGATGTATAACTTATCCCAGGAAATTGGGAAAAAGGTACTCACAAAGGTTGATGTGATACTTATGATATTTAAAGAACATGCTGTGAGTTTGGAGGCAAAACTTCAGGTTGAATTGGCTTCGCTTGAAGTGGAATTGCCTAGGTTAAGTGGTATAGGCAAGGTAATGGAGCAGATAAGGGGAGGTATAGGACTTAGGGGACCTGGTGAGAGAGAAACAGAAATCAGAAAAAGGCACATCAAGGAAAGAATAAGGGTTCTCAGAAGAAAGATTGAGGAAATAAAGAAGAATAGAAGATTACAGCTTAAAGAGAGAAAAAATATTTTTAATGCATGCTTGGTGGGATATACTAACTCTGGCAAATCAACTATTATGAACCTTGTTACTAAAGCTAACGTGATTGAAGAGGATAAATTGTTCTCTACTTTGGATACAAAGACAAAAAGAGTATTCATAAATGGTGTATTCTTGACGTTAACTGACACTGTGGGTTTTATAGAGGATTTACCACCTCAGTTGGTTGAGTCGTTTTATTCGACTTTGGAGGTAGTTAAAAATGCTGATGTTCTTCTGCACGTTGTTGACATTTCGTATAAGTGTCCCGGAAGAAGAATAGAAATCGTCAATGAGATAATAAATGACATATTCAGAAAGGATAGTATGGAGGTTCCCCCAATGTACTACATTTTTAACAAGATAGATAAGATTGATGATGTATCTGTTATAGATGAAATGGCTAGGAAGTATCCGAGTAGCATATTTATATCGGCTAAGCACGGCATCAATACTCATAGACTTTATGATTTTATTTATGAGATAGCAAAAAAGTATTACGAGGGAATGATAAATGCTTAATATCGTCTAACTAGAGTAAATCGAAGCTACTGGGTTTGAGCTTACTTAGAGATGATGCTTGTAGTGCTTAATGTCGAACAAAACTTTTGCTAATAGCGCTTACTTAGTTAACACCTTTTATTCGAGTACTTTCAGAGGAGAAAGATTTTAGTGTACGATAAGTTAACGTTCTAACGTATTGTGTTAATCTTGTTAGAGTTTGACTAATTTGAATTATAGAGTTTTGTACATTAAACTTAAGTTTAATATGAAAGTGCCAATGTTAGATTTGACTAGGGAGTATAAGAAAATAAAAAGTGAAGTGATGTCAAAGGTTGAGAAGATATTTGATGAGCAAGCTTTTATTTTGGGCGAGAATGTTAGGGAGTTGGAAGAGAATTTAAGGGGGTACCTGGGGGTTAAAGATGTGATTGGTGTTTCCTCTGGTACGGATGCTATTCTTATATCGCTCATGGCTATTGGGGTTGGTGAGGGGGATGAGGTTATTTTGCCTTCGTTTACGTTTTTTGCTACTGCCGGCTCGGTTGCTAGGCTTGGTGCTAAGCCTGTGTTTGCAGATATTGACATAGAAACTTACAACATACTTCCTGAGGAGATTGAGAAGAAGATAACGAAGAGAACAAAGGTTATAATGCCTGTTCACCTTTATGGTCACCCGGCAGAGATTGATAAGATAGTGGAAATAGCAAAAAATCATAATCTGGAGGTTATTGAGGATAATGCTCAGGCGATAGGTAGTGAGTTTAATGGTAAAAAGACAGGTAGTTTCGGTGTAGCAGGATGTTTATCTTTTTATCCCACGAAGAATCTAGGTGGTGCTGGAGATGGCGGTGCAATATCGACAAACGATGAGGAAATTTCTAAAAAGTGTAGGATGATAAGGGTTCATGGCTCCGAGAAGAGGTATTTTCATGATATGATAGGTATTAATGGTAGATTAGATGAAATACAAGCTGCTTACTTGAATACTAGATTCAGAAGGATAGAGGAGAATAACAATGAGAGAAGGGAAATAGCTAGAAAGTACAACGAGCTTTTGGCTGACCTTCGATCAAAAGAACTTTTGTTTACTCCTGTTGAGAAAGGTAATTGTAAGCATGTTTATCATCAATATACTATAAGAGTACCGAAGTATAGGGATAAGCTTAGAGAGTACCTTTTGGAAAATGGTGTTGGGTGTGACATATATTATCCGCTGCCTTTACACCTACAAAAAGCTTTTTCGTATCTAGAGTACAAAGAGGGTAGTTTGCCGAACACAGAAAAAGCTTCTTCTGAAGTTTTGTCCTTGCCGATATTTCCTGGTTTGACCGATGATGAAATTGGCTTTGTTGCTGAAACTATACGCAAGTTTTTCAGGTGATTATGCTTAAAGATGCCATGCTGAGTAACAGTACATGTGTTTTGGGTACTTGTGGCTGAATTGTTTTCTTATTCTACTTTGAATACTTTGGGATTAATGGGATTTTGCCAAGTACTAACTTGTAAAACCTTTTATAAACACTTACGAGCAAAGCTTATAGCACTTTGGAATTTCCTTATATGATACCTGATTGTAGAAAAATATGTTTTTATTCTTTCATAATCACACCGTGATACCTGTAATTCCTTTAGAGGTTAATAGTAGGGTTTTTGGGATAGAGATATCTTATATAAAGGAAGTTATTGTTAAAAGGGAGTTTTTTAGGGTTCCGAAGGTTCCTGATTTTACGGTTGGTTTTATAAATCTCCGGGGTGAGGTTGTTCCATGTTTTGATTTGCAGAATATCCTTTTTGGTACTAAAAGGGGGTTTGAGAGTGGTGTTATTGATTTCGCTATCATGATTGGGGTTAGTGGAAAAAATCTTGGTTTTGTGGTTGACAAGGTCATGAAAGTCATGTATGTTGATGAAACTAAGATTAAAGGGCATATTGAGAGTATATGGAAGGATGTTAGATTTGTGAAGTATTTTGTTGAAGTTTCTGATTCGCTTATGGCTGTCATCGATGTTGAAAGTGTGCTCAAATATATTGATAAAATAAACAAGGAGTTTTATAAGTACGCTAGGAGGTAAAAATGAGAATAGAGTATATTAATCCTTTCGTAGAGGCTACATTTGAAGTTCTTTCTGAGATCCTTAAGGAGAGCAACTTAAGAAGAGGGGAGTTGTTTTTGAAAAGGAGTCCTACGCCAAATTACGGGGTTAGCATAATAATTGGCTTAACTGGACCTGCAAGTGGTAGGGTACTTTTGGATATGTCGATAAATACAGCTAAAAAGCTAGTTTCGGCAATTTCAAGCGGGGAGGTTAATGATTTAAATGATATTGGTAAATCTGCATTGGGTGAAATTGCTAATATGATCGTTGGGAATGCAATAACAAAGCTTTATAAGAAAGGTTTTACATTTGCTTTGACTCCCCCTAGCGTAATAACTGGTAGTGACTATACTATAGAAACTCCTCAAATAGAGACTTTGGTTGTACCTGTTATTTTTGGGGATGACAAGTTGGAAATAAACATAGCTTTAAAAGAGGTGTGATGAAGGCAGTTATACTTAGCAACATATTTATTTTAGCTAGCCAGATAGCTTCTAGCTTGAAAAGGAAGCTAGATATAGAAAGTTTGGTGATAACTAATCCTCTCAAAAGAGAAATTAAGGTTTCAAATTTGATTCCTGATGATGTTAGTTTAATAATACTTGATCTACCTTCACAAGAAGTTAAGGAAATATTAATGGACATAAAGGAAAATAAGGGAGCTAGGAAGGTAGTTGTTTTGGGCAATGATGATTCATACAAGGACATTGTCGAGATAGTTAAGTTAGGAGTTGACAAGTATATAAAGAAACCTTTCCAGGATGAACTTTTGATTCGTGTGGTTAAGGAATTATTCTTTCAACAAGGGTCAAGCATGGAAAAAATGGATAGAGGAGGTTTTATAACTTTTGCTAGGAAAGTTGGTGAAGTGTGGGTAGTTACAATATTGGGGTGTTTGGAAGAAGGGGTTGTTAGCAGGTTAGAAAGTATGAAAATAGATACCAAGAAAGTTGCCTTGTCACTCAATGGTGTTAGTATTGGATGTTTGAATGTCAACGAATTGGACAAGATTATTCAGTTTTTTAGGCAAAACCAAATAGATGTTAGATATATCGTTGTTAGAGGTAAGATAAGAGAGTTACTTCTTGAAAGAGGTGTAAATGAAGAATTAATATTTACAAATGAAGTGTTAGCAATAAAAAGTTTTTCTTAGGGGGGGTTTATGCTTGAGCAAATTACCATAAGGAAGCCTGATGGTAGTAAGTATAGAGCTTTGGTTGTTGATGATTCGGCCTTTACTCTTAAGCAGATAACTCAAATTCTAATGTCTGCCGATATAGAAGTTGTCGGTAATGCTCCTAACGGTGAGAGTGCGATAAAGATGTATAAAGAGCTTTATCCTAACGTTGATTTTGTTACTCTTGATATTACGATGCCTGATGTTGATGGCTTGCAGGTCTTGAAGGAGATAATGAGCTTTGATCCTAATGCCAAGATTATAATGGTTACTGCTTTGGGCAGAGAAGATATAGTTAAGGCAGCGATAATGAATGGTGCTAAAGGTTTTATCTTGAAGCCTCTTGATAGACTTAAGGTACTTGAGAGGATAAAAGCTATATTAGGTGCGTAATGGTAGGTATAACGATAGGCGATCCTTTAGGAATTGGACCCGAGGTTATACTAAAATCAATAAGTAAACTTAAAAAGTATCGAAGAAAGTTGTTACTTATAGGGAGCAAGGAAGCTTTTTTGTTTTGGAATGAGTTTTATTCTTTGGGTAATGAATTTTCTTTTGTGAGCACTGATGGTGAGCTAAGTGAAAAGTTAAAATCTGGGTGGAACGGTTTCTTGGTGTATGATGTTGGGATAGGGTTTGAGAAGAGTGATTTTTTGAAGTCTGCTGAGATAGCAATAAAGAGTGTAGATTTATCGATATCTCTTGTAAGGTCTGGTGTAGTGAACTCCATTGTAAATGGCCCTGTTTCTAAAGAAGGTATTTCAAAGGTTGTTGGTGAGTTTAAGGGGCATACTTGGTATTATGCTAAGGCTTTTGGAATTGAAAATTATAATATGTCTTTTTACAGTAGGGATATCAAGGTTGTTTTGGTTACTGAGCATGTCCCTCTTAGGGAGGTATTTTCTCTAATTGGTGAAGATAGGATAAGGTTTACTATCAACAATACATTAAGTTGGCTTAGGAGCTTGTATCCAAGCAAGGACAAGTTTAAAGTTGGTATATGTGGTTTAAATCCTCATGCTGGCGAGGGTGGAAAGTTAGGTGATGAGGAGGAAATTATATTGAAAGCTTTAGAAAGTATAGAAGAGAAGGAGAAAGTAGATTTTTGGGGGCCATTGCCTCCTGATATTGCTTTTTTGGAATATAAAAAGAACAAATTTGATGCAATCATATGCATGTACCATGATCAAGGTTTGATACCTTTCAAGTTGTTGCATTTTGAAGATGGTATAAATGTTTCTTTAGGTTTCCCTTTTGTTAGAACTACTCCTGATCACGGTACAGGTTTTTCTATAGCTGGTAAAAATTTGGCGTCTTATAAAAGCATGTTTAATGCGATAAAATATAACTTGCTTTTTGAAAGATGTGCTTTATAGTTTTAAAGTTGCTGGTAGAATCTTTTTATTTGGTTGTCAAAGATCAAATAGATCATTTTAGGTGACTTAGCTTAAGTCGAAATTGTTGGAGGAGTGTGTAAGAGGTATTTGTTAAACGATCGTTAATAGAAAAGGAACATCGTTTCAATAAGTTATAAGCTTACAGATGTAGATTTAGAGTTTTTTTATTTTCTTTACAAATATCTTCTTTATGATTATAATTCCTTAAAAGCAAAGGAGGGGATTTATGGGTTTACGTAAGATATTTTTAATTATCTTAGTTTTGGGGGTTACTGCTAGTCTATTGGTAGGTTGTGGATCTGGTGGTGATAAGCTTACCTTCATGTACTGGGGTACTCCTGAGGAGAAGGAAACGGTTCTTAATTATATTAATAAGTTCACTAATGAGAATCCTAGTGTACAGATAGAGGCTATTCACGTTGATTCTCTCAGCTTCGGCCAAAAGCTAAAGACGATGATAGCGGGAGGTACGCCACCTGATGTATTCTATTTGGACATAGAGGATTTTGCTGGTTTGGCTGCAAGAGGTGAATTATTACAGCTAGATGATTATTTAAACAGGGATAAAGATGAGGTTAAACCAGAAGATTTGTTTGAAGCACCATTTAATGAGTTCAAATATAAAGGAAGGTTATATGGAATTGCTAAGGACTTTACCACTTTAGTTCTCTATTATAACATGGATTTGTTTGATAAGTATAAGGTTGCTTATCCTAATGACAACTGGACGTGGGACGATTTCTTGAGTGCTGCTAAGAAGCTTACTAAGGATATAGATGGTGATGGTAAGATTGATGTATTTGGTTTTGTTTTGGAGACTTGGGCTAACTGGTGGAGGAACTGGGTTTATGCCAACGGTGGTGCGTTCTTTGACAAGGATGGTAACTTCGTTTTAGGTAAGCCTGGGTATATAGAGAGGAATGCAGAGGCTATTCAGTTCTTAGCTGATCTTATAAATGTTCATAAGGTTGCTCCAAGTATAATGGCTGCAAGAGATTTTGGTAGCGGCGATGCAATGTTTGTTGATGGTAGAGCAGCGATGAGTGCTTATGGTAGATGGGTTACCCTTAGGTATAGAGATATAACTAAGTTCAAGTGGAATGTTGCTCAGATGCCTAAGGGAAAGGCTGGAAGAGCTTCTACTTTATTTACTGTTGCGTATTGTATTCATGCTAAAACCAAGAACCCAGAGTTATCTTGGAAACTTGTTAAGTTTCTATCAAGTTCGGAGATACAAAAAGATGTTGCTAATAGCGGACTTGCGATTCCTATAAGAAAATCTGTTGCTTACTCTGATGCGTTCCTGAAGGCGTCTGCCATAGTTAAGAATCAGCCTCAGGTTAATAGCCAAGTTTATCTTGATGCTTTGAAGTATGTTACTGAATTTAAGAGACCTCCATATTGGGTAGAGATAAGGGATATTCTTGATGAGTATATCCAGAAAGTTTTAAATAACGAGATGAAGGCTATAGAGGCTCTTAAGGAGCTTCAAGCAGATGTCGAAGATACAATACAGATGTAATTTGACTTCAGAGGGGGACTCCCCTCTAGATTAGTAAATGGATTCGAAATCTCTCTTGTCATTGGTTAGATCTATTCTGGATGGCCGAATTTCTTCTTTTTCCGAGCTTAAGGCATATATTTTTTCTTCTAAGCTAAGTATTACAAAAGAAGAGCTGGACGTTCTTTTCGATACTGTCAAGAAGGTTCATTGGGGAGTTTTCGCTGAGGTCAATTACGAAGATTTTCCAGAGTTATGGAGAGAGCTGGTTATCCCTGATTCGAAGTATCCAACTTTGTATGGGGATTTGAAGAAAAGCATGGTGATATCCAATATTTTTGTTGCGTTGCTGGATATCCACGGGTATACTGCGTTTTGTCAGAAGACTAGGAAAAATATATCGTCTCTTCACAGATTGGATAAGTTTGTTGAGAATATCGTTAAGGAGACGGCTAAGAAAGAGGGAGTTTTGGCAATTAGGGAAAGAGGTGACGAAATTTTGCTTATAGGTGCTAATGCTTTAGCTGTGCTGAATGCTACATTTAAGGTTATAGAACTTTTTTCTAAGCCTATGAAAGTAGGTAATGATGATGTGAAGGCTGGAGAAGAAGTGTTTTTACCTCCTTTTAATATATCTGGAGGGATTGCTGGAGGTTATGCTTTTTCTCCGATGATAATTGGTAAAAATGGTGACTTACAAGGGTTTATAATAAACTTTGCTGCTAGGTTGCAGACTAGGGCAAATACTATTGCACCGAAAAGCACAAAGGTTGTTGTAGATCAAATTGTCTACCATAAGCTGATTTCTTCAAATAATATTCAATCAGATAAGGCTAAGATTTTGAAGAAAATAAAGTTTCTTTATCATGGTGAGTTAAAGTTTAAGGGAGGGGAACTCAAGGTTTATGAGATATACTACAAAGATGAAGAGAAGTACAAAGATCTTATAGCTGAGTACATAGCTAAGCTTAATAAAGCTATAAAAAATAACGAATGGCAGATTAATGTTTTACCTATCCTTTGCGATATTGGTATGCTGGTTGCTGAGAATATGCCTAGAATAGAGGAAGAGGTTTTAGTTGTTTATGATGATAAAGTAGAAAGAATTCCTGTATCCAATGATTATATATCTACTTCATTCCTTCACATGAAGTATTCATTCAAGAACTCTAAGGACTTTCACTCTTTTATAAAAAGGTTTAAGATGACGGTGGATATAATAAACAAGATAGATTCTTTTGACCCTCTTGTTAGAGAGTATTGTAATGCGATCTACGAGGTTTACCAGAAGATATTTTTGGAGTACAACAAACTATTTGCACTGATAGTGAAGGATAAGCCATCTGATTTTCTCACAATAGATGAGATGGAAACTTTTCTTACCTATGATTCTGTAAAAAGTAGATACGAGGGAATAATCAAAAAGCTAAATTCTTCACCGGAGTTTGCTGACAAAAGAAATATAATATGGCTTAGGGCTTTCAATAACATAAAGAACAGTATAGAGTTTTCTATATATTTCGGTAAGAAGTAATCATTTTCGTTAATCAAAATAGTATGATCTCAGATCACCTACTTTCATTGAGAGCTCTATGGGGTTAAGTATTTTTGTGATTTTCACGTCGAAATTTTCAGCAAGATCAATGAATATGGGGTTTGGGAGTTTCTTTAAATCTGTTTTGAAAACACACTTTATAATTTGCTTTGATTTATCTTTTGGGCTTATGTTGATTACTAATCCGATGTTACCGTTTGATAATTCAACCCAAGAGCCGATTGGGTACACAGAAGTACCTCTAATGAATGCAAATACGACATCTTTATCAAATTTATTTATTTCGTTTTTTAGAATATGGTTTATTGCAATTGCTGGTGGTAAGGGTTTAGATATGAATGGATTGTTTAGAACTAGTTCGCTAAATCTTTCGGCGAATGCGAGTATAGGTGAAAACCTTGACATATATCGCATGATACCTCTTGGGTAGCCGCTACCATCAAGGTATTCATGATGCTCATAAATTGCTCTTTGGACAAAAATGTCTGTGTTTATTCTTTGTGCAAAGAAACTGGATTCGCTGGGGTGTAACTGGATTTTCGAGTTTCTGATATCTATGATTTTTGTATCCGGAGTTATTATTCCGTAGTTCTTTCTTATTCCTATGTCATGTAGTAGAGCTGCTAAACCTAAGTTTATCATACTTTCGAAGTCGTATACCTTTGTGCTTACTGCCTTCAGTAGTGATGTATTTATTTTTGAGTTATCCTTCTGGTTTAGTACTTTTTCGTAAACCATCTTAGTTAGTTCTTTTGCTATTAATATGGACACTCCCATAACAAATATTGAGTGGGAAACTACATAGTCATCCATATCTGAGTATTGTAATAACCCACTCAAGATTATACCGCCGTTGTCATCGCCAAATGAATTTATGAGTTTTACTATTACGCTTCTGGCCGCGTTTATAAAGGATACTTTGTCTGCTATGACAAGGTCATAGAAGTAATTTGTAATGCTTTTGTTTGAAAAGTTTACTGAGATAATATCTTCCTTTTTCTTTAGAGATTCCACTTTGGACATTGAAAACACATCTACGAATCCTCTGGCTACTTCTTCCAATTTCTTTTCAAATTCAAGTTTTTGTGAGACTGATAGTTCGCTTGTCCCTGTTACTCTTTCGGATATGTTGTTAGAAACTTCATTGACTCTATCTTGATAATCTTTCCCTCTTATGTTCTCTATAGTTTTCTTTATTGCTTGGGAAATTTTTTTGTCTGCTTCGCTGTCAGTAAATCCAATCTTTATTTCTACATCGTTTAAGTTGGTTATATCCTCTTTAGGTTTTTCTTCTGATACTGGGCCTAATACTTCTATTGCTTTTTCTTTTGCCTCTTCTTCTTCTTCTATTATTTTTTTTAGCCTCAGAACCTTTATTTCTGTTATCTCGTCCAGCTGCTGGATTATGGAGATATCTGATTTTGTCAGTACTTTGCCTCTTTTTAGGTTGTCGTAGTAGAGTACGTCTTGGTCTAGTATGTCACCTTCTTTTAGCAAAAATTTTGATACTGTAATAGGTACTCTTACCTCGTCAGGTAAGGTTTCGCTAAGATCTTTAGCCGCTTCACCTTCCATATCTTTGAAATAATACGAAAGTTTTCAATAACTTTTCAAGTTGTTTTGATTCCATGGGGAATTGACAGATTAGGTATGAAGGATTGTAAGTCTTTTCTTTCGATTAAAAGGTGTTATGGGGGTATTCTGCTCTGCCTGTTTTTATTGTAAAAAAGCAAAGTCTATCTGTTGTATTTGATTCGACAACTTGTTGCAAAGAGAGTTCTTATTCATATTGGGAGTACTTGTAGAGGATATGGGTTGGTTTGTTTGAAGTTGAAATTAGTAGGTTTCTTTAAGATAATTTTAGCGTAATTATTCCGAAAATAATAGTATGGGTGAAGAGGAGAGGGAAGAGTTAGAAATAGAAGCACCTAGTGAGAAAGCAGAAGAGAAGCCGAAGTTTAGCTTGGGTGCTATTATTGAGTGGGTGCTTTCTCATGTTCTGCAACTTGTTATTGCTGGAATAGTTGCAAGTGTTGTTGCTTTTATAGTTGTTACTCAGATGCGTGCTAAGATAAGCGAAGAGATTACTGTGCAGGTAGGACCAATAAAAAAAGAACCACCACCGATGACTTTTGACCTTGGAGTGTTTCAGATAAATACAGCAGATATAGACGAACCTCACTTCGTTAGAATGAAGATATACCTTGCCTATCCTGAGAAAAGTACTGCACTTTCTTTAGAGTTGGGGCAAAGGAAATACCAGATAAGAGATATAATTATCTCTTCTGTATCCTCGATGAAAAAAGATGAATTGGATGAGCCAATAGAGAGACAAGAGCTTAAGGAAAGGTTAATAAAGCTTATAAACAACGTTTTAGTGAGTGGTGAAATATTAGATCTTTATTTTGATGAGTTTACGGTGTTCTAGAGCCTATTGAACGCAAAGTATCCACCTATAACTACCAGTATGAATAGAGCGATATTTATTAGGTTATCGAAAATTAAAGTTGAGATTGCTATAACCGCGATTAGGGTTATAGCTTTAATGATTAGTTTATGGTGTTTTCCGACAAAATGTATTATGTTTTTGAATGGTAGGTTAACGAACTTTTTGTTTTGTGTTTTGAAGAATTCGTTTCTGTAGTATTCAACTAATTCTTTATTTTTGTATAGTGATTGAAGGTATTTATATGCTGATATAAGTTTTTTGACTTCCTCATCGTCTTTTGTTCTGCTAACATCTGGATGCAGTTCTTTTATCTTCTTTCTGAAGGAAGTTTTTACCACCGTGTAATCTGAAAAGTATGGTACGCCTAGGACATCGAAACAATTTAATATTTTATGTAGTTCATTCATCTACCTCCTCCTCGAACTTTTTCCATCGCGTAGTGCTCTCAGATTCTATAATGTTGAGAAGGTGTAGACCTCTTTTAGCGTTTTCTATGTTCGTTTTTAGATCGAATGCTGTTTTTTTTAGGTCGTAGAGAAGTTTTGTATCTATGTATTTGGATTTTTCGAAGTTTTGAATGAGTTCTTTTAGTAATGTTAACGTTCTTTGATTGCCTATTCTAGGTATTACTTGTAATGTTTTCTTAATCATGTCTAAATAATTCCCTTCGATTAGATATGAGATAAGGTTGTTCAGTTCTTCTTGGGATTCGTATCCGTAGACTCCTAATTCTTGGGGAAAATTTTCGAATATTACTTCAAATAGTTCGAAGTCTTCGTTTTCGTAAATGTACTTTAAAATTAGCTTAAAAAGTTGTGCTAAGAATATTGGGTTTGTTGATCTGTACTCGCTTATATAGTATTTTATAAGCATCGTTTTTCCTACTTTTTCAGATTCACTTACTATTGAGTTTAGCATCATTCTGGCTTTTTCCATTTTCTCACCTCAGAAAGTTCATAAATGATAGCCCAAAGTAGGTTCCTATACTTACTCCTATTGATATTAGTAGTATGATAATTAGTATGAGCCATGAAGGTATTTTTCTGCCGATTCTCCTTACGATATCTATTGTTTTGTCTAGTCTTTCGAAGTTTTTTCTGTCAACATAGCTTGAATTTCTTATTTCTATGAGCCTTTTTATAGCACTGTCATACATTCCTAGATTGCATTCACATATTGCTATGTTGTATTTTGCGGAAAACTCGAATTCGTTTGATCCTAAGGCCTTTGTAAATTCTTCTTTGGCAGTATTGTACTCTCCGAGCTTGTAATACAAGATACCTTTAGTGAAGTTTATAGATGGAGACTTGGCTAACTTTTCGGCTTCTAGAAGAAGTTTTTCGCTTTCATTTAGTTTACCTAGCTGTATGTAGCAAGTTGCTAGGTTGTATAGTATATTGACGTTTTTAGGATAGGCTTGGAGTAATTTTTCTAGGATAATTGTTGCATCATAAATTTTCCCCGATGAGAAGAAAGAGAAGGCGTACAAGTATGAAAAATAATCACTTAGTTTTCCTTCCTTTTGAAGTGAAAAACATAGGTTGGCCAATTCATAATATTGTCCTGTGTGGTACCAAATGTCAGCTATATCCAAAATTATTTCTGAATGGTTGTTTTCGGAGGCAAATTCAGAGGCGATTTTTATGGATTCAGTGTAGTTTGATTCTAGGAATTTCTTTAGGTATTCACTTCTTATTGTTTTAGCTTCCAAGGAGGAATACTTTGGGTAGATTTTTTTAAATTTCTTTTGATTGCTTATCTTTAGTTCTTTTAGCCCGTAAAGTTTGGTTAGGGTGTCTTTTGAGTTTTCTATAGTTTCTATAATTGTGTTGAAGTATTTTTTGAAGTTTCCTTCTAAGAAGTATCTTTTTGCTAGAATTATGTCGAAATGAGATGAATGATCAATTAACTCATCGATGTTGCCAAAAGGTTCGTTCCCTAACAAGAAGTTTGACACTTCAACAACTTTCTTTATCGATTTTGGTAAATTTTTATAGAATATTTTACCTAGGTGCGAAGCTTTCTTGATTTCGTTGTTTTTGTAAGCTTCAGTTATTTTTTCTATATCGGTTTTTGATATCATCTTGGTTAATAAGGCTTTTCTACATAGCCTTTTATCATTATGTCATCTTCAAATCTGAATGCTGAGACATCGTATAGTCTTATTGCATCCTCAACTTTTGATATACCGTTTCCGCCAATGACTTTAGCATTTTTACCGCCTAAGAACTTAGGTGATATAAAAGCATAGACTTTGTCAACGAGATTGTTGTCGAAGAAGCTGCCTATTATTTCGCCACCTCCTTCAACCAGAAGGTTTATTATTTTCATTTCCCCAAGTTTTGACACTATCTCATTGACGTTAAGGTATCTTTCATTTACTAGCTCAATGATCTCGTACTTTTTGTTTGGTAATTTGCTTATATATGACAAGAAATCTTTGCTCGCCTTTTCAGAAACGAAGAACAAGGTAGGTAAGTTGTCCTTTAGGATATTTGAATCAATCGGTGTTTTACCGAAAGGATCTACTATGCACCTCAGTGGTTGTTTATATAGGTATTCTTTCTTTTTGTACCTTATTGTCAGGTAGGGATTATCTTTTATTATTGTGTTTACACCTACAAGTATTGCATCTGCCTTTCTTCGAAGTTCGGAGTGTACATATTCTCTACTAGATTCCGATGATATCCATTTTGAATCACCTGTTATTGTGGCCAATTTCCCATCAATACTCATAGCATATTTTACGGTAACAAAGGGTTTACCAGTTGTTACAAATTTGAAAAAATCTTCGTTTAGTTCAAGTAGATCGTCTTCAAGAAAACCGACTTTTACCTCTATCCCTGCTGATTTCAATCTTGCTATTCCTTTGCCATTTACCATTGGATTTTTGTCTATTGTTCCTACGAAGACTTTTGTTATTCCTGCTTCTATTATTCTTTCAGTACAGGGTGGATTTTTGCCATGAAACTGATGAGGTTCTAGAGTTACTATCATTGTAGCTCCTTTGAGTGGTACTTTAGCATTTTCTATTGCTACAACTTCGGCATGTCTTCCGTAATTCGGCTCGGTAGCACCTACTGAGACTACTTTGCCGTTTTTCACTATCACTGCGCCAACTGCAGGGTTAGGTGAAACAACACCTTTGACTCTGTTTGCTAAAGTGTATGCTAAAGTGAAAAATTCTATTTTTATGTCTTCATTGTTACCTACTTTCATATCTACCTAAGGTTTAGTAGTTCTCTCCATGCCGAGATTCCTTTCTCTACTACGGTTTTTACAAAGAGAAGTGACAATCTAGCTTCTTCTTCGGCTATCATTATGTCATGGACGTTGACTTCTTCGGGTGAGACTATAGCGAGTTCTCCTAACTCCTTAGCTTTGTTCTCTGCTTTGTTTACATTATCAACGGCATTTAAGAGAGCTTCAACAAAGGATTTTTCAACGTTACTAGTGTTTTCTTTTTGAATCACTCCAATGTGCCTTGGATGTGTTATTTTAACCGAAACGTCGTAATTTTTGTGTATCTCCATGTTTAGCCCTTATTTAGTATCGGAATGTTAAAAATACCTTTTACTTATTCTAGAACGACAATTTACAAGAATTCAAATTTATATGTATATTAATCATGTGCTTTGGGATTCCCCGATAAGCTATTGCTTTTGATTAGTGCTTATTGAAAGCCTTTGATTAAGCAATCATGAGTACTTGTATTGTTCTTTTATAGTAATTATTCATAAGTTAGTGTTTTTGGTATAATCAAAGAAGGTAGATACTTTTTGATCATAAACATTAAAATTATCCAAGTTTTTTGATGTATAGATGATCTAGTGTTAAGTGGATGGAGGCTTTATGACAAAAGTTCAGGTGAAGGGTAGAGAAATTGAATTTGTGAATGTTTTTGAGTACATATCTGAGAGGGAGCTTAGGAATAAGCCTTACTCGATAAGGGTGCTTATAGAGAATGTTGCTTATAACTTGAACTCAGAGGGTATGGAGAAGAGGTTTCTGGATTTGCTCGTCAATTGGGGTAAGTCTAATAGTGGTGAGGAGATAGGTTTTAAACCTTATAGGGTTATACTTCAAGATTTTACTGGTGTACCTATAGTTGTTGATCTTGCAGCCATGAGAGATAAGGTGAAGGAGTTAGGAGGTGATCCAAAGAAGGTTAATCCTAAGGTGCCTGTTACACTTGTTGTTGATCATTCTTTACAGGTTGATTTTTTCGGGACTCGAGATTCTCTTGCTAAGAACATGAAAAAAGAGTTTGAGAGAAATTACGAAAGGTATAGATTGCTTAAGTGGGCTCAGAGAAGCTTTGATAACTTTAGGGTTGTTCCACCAGGTAAGGGAATAATACATCAGGTTAATCTTGAATATCTGGCAAGTGTTGTTGTTGTTAATAACGGTAAAGCATTATATGAAACACTTGTAGGCACTGATTCGCATACTACTATGATAAATGGGCTTGGTGTACTTGGATGGGGTGTTGGTGGTATAGAAGCAGAGGCTGTGATGCTTGGTCAGCCGTATTTTATGAAGTTGCCCGAGGTGGTAGGAGTTAACCTCAAGGGCAAGCCAAAAGGCGGTGTCACTGCTACCGATATTGTACTTACGGTAACTAATATTTTAAGAGAGGTGGGTGTTGTTGATAAATTCGTTGAGTTCTTCGGTGAAGGTGTGAATGGTATGGATGTTGAGACTAGAGCAACAATTGCAAACATGGCACCTGAGTACGGTGCTACTATGGGGTTCTTCGCCGTCAGTAATGAGACACTAGATTATCTCTATAGGACAGGGAGAAGTGAATTCACTTTAGAGCTTGTTGATAAGTACACAAAACACCAGATGTTGTTTGTCAATGATTTTGTTGGAGATTACGAAAAAGTTGAGTTCTCTCAGGTTATTGAAATAGATTTGAGTAAGATAGAACCTTCACTAGCTGGCCCTAAGAGACCTCAGGATAAGATTTCTTTGTTTAACGTTTCTGATTCGTTTAAATCTTATCTTGAGAAGTTGCCAAAGAAAGAGGAGAACAAAGCTACTGAAGGTTCAAATTTAAAGGATGGAGATGTTGTTATAGCTTCTATCACTAGTTGTACAAACACTTCAAATCCTTACGTTTTGATAGGTGCAGGACTTGTTGCTAAAAAAGCTTTTGAAAAGGGGCTTAAAGTTAAGCCTCATGTGAAGACATCTTTTGTACCTGGATCAAGAGTGGTTGAAATGTACATGAAGAAATCAGGCCTTCAGAAGTATTTGGATGAGTTGGGGTTTAATATTGTTGGGTATGGTTGTGCTACGTGTATAGGTAATAGTGGACCATTGATTGATTGGGTTGAAGAAGAGATAAAATCTAAAGGTGTTATTGCTGTTTCTGTGTTAAGTGGTAATAGAAACTTTGAAGCTAGAGTCCATCCTCTTGTTAAAGCTAATTACTTGGCTTCGCCTATTCTTGTCGTTGCTTACGCTGTTGCTGGAAATATTATGATAGGACCTAAATCAGTTATTGGTGTTAGTAAGGATGGCAAGGAGGTTCTCTTTGAAGAAATATTGCCTACTGACGAAGAGATCAGACATTACCTATCAGAATTGGTTAGCCGAGAAGAATTTATAAGTTCTTACGAAGAAGTTTTTAAGGGTACTGAGGAATGGGAAAATATAGAGGTAAGCTCTTCTGATTTGTTTGATTGGGATGATAATTCTACCTACATAAAGAAACCACCTTACTTTGATAATTTTAATGCTTCTCAGAGTAATATTAAAGCGATAGAAGGGGCTAGGTGCTTACTTGTTCTTGGTGATTCAATAACTACAGATCACATATCACCTGCCGGTAAGATAGATCCTTCTTCACCTGCTGGCAAATACCTTATTGAGAAGGGAGTAAAGGTTGAGGATTTTAATTCTTACGGGGCTAGAAGAGGGAATCATGAAGTTATGATGAGAGGTACGTTTGCTAACGTTAGGCTTAGGAATTTGATGGTTAGTAAAGAGGGAGGTTATACTCTTTGCTTTTTGGATAATCCTCCTAGTGAAACGACAGTTTATGAGGCGGCTATGAGGTATATTGAAGCAGGGATTCCTACTATAGTAATTGCAGGTAGTGAGTATGGTACTGGTAGTTCGAGAGATTGGGCTGCAAAAGGACCTTATCTACTAGGCGTTAAGGCCGTCATTGCTAAAAGTTTTGAAAGAATACACAGAAGCAATTTGATAGGTATGGGGATAGTACCTTTGCAGTTTATAGACGGGGATAAGGATACTTTAGGAATAACTGGAAGAGAGGTCTTTAACATAAAGTTTAAGGATGATTTAAAGCCTAGGGATTTTGTTGAGGTTGAGATGATAAGGGAGAATGGTGAGAAGGTAAGTTTCAAGGTTTTGTGTAGGATAGATACTTGGAACGAATTAAATATAGTTAAATCTGGAGGAATAATGCAGAAGGTTTTAAAGGAGTTAGTTTAAGTGAATGGGTGGGATTACCCCACCCAAAGTTCTATATCTTTTACATCTGTATGTTTGTACTACCTAAAGATGGATCAATTGTGGCAGTGTTACCCGGTTCTGGAACATAAGGATCAAAACTATTGTTATCATTGATATCGTCGAATAAAGACAGTGTGAATGGTATATTGGATAATGTAGTTGTTCCTGAGTCATCTATAATTGTTATGTTACTTATATAGAAAAAGTAATCGCTTATATTTGTTGATGTTACACTGATAACTTGTGAACCTGCGCCAAAAATATTATTGTGAATTTTAGGCTTAGAGAATCCGTATATGGTGGCATTTGTTATGTGGATATTTACATTCAGCTTGCTTATTTCTATTATGTTTGTTATCTTGCTTGAACTAGCAGAACCAAAATATGGGATATAATAATCAATATCTTCAGTACTACCAAGATTAATAATATCAATAAATCCATTGTTGTTGTTATCTTTGAAGATATAGTATCCATAGAATGGTGTTGAGCTTGTGTCATAGTAGTATGTTTTGTTGAGTGTTGATGTGTATACGTTTGTTATACCTATGAAAGTTTTAAAGTAATCATATATGTCTAATATTTTATTGAAATTATCTTGTCCCGTTACGCTTACGTATAAACTAAGTTCCTGGATATCGAAGTTTATAATGTCTGTTGATGGAGTATCGTTCGTTATGAAGTTGTAAGTAGTAATATCAACAGCTTCTTCGGATAGCAGTAAATTGTCATTGTTCTGATCATTGAATGCTATTACTCCTAGAAATGAAATAACGTTAGTATTTGATGCCGTGTAGAATTTTACTTCGTATGAACCAGAAGAAATACTAGATATTCCGTAATAGTTGATTGAGGCAAATGGAGAGTTAGGTGCGGCATATGATTCTGATACTATAACTTTATTGAAGTTTGCTCCTGATGGTTGGCTGACATTACCTTGTATGATGTGTGGAGTCAGGACTATCACAAGGTTTGTTGATGATGTATACTCAAATTCTCCAGCCTCAGTTGTAGGCTCTTTTGAAAGTAAAATTGTTCCGAAGTTGGTGACATCGGGTTGGTTGTTGTCGTTTAGGTCTATGTATATTCCATAGAAGTTAGTAGAACTTGATGTTGTTGTTAGCGTTAGGTTAAATGAGAAGTCAGTTGCGTTTGTTGATTCACTTGCTACTATAGATCCTAAGTTAGGATCGCTTAAGTATACTCCTACTTTTAGACCGAAAATATTGTTTGATACGTATACTGTGACAGTTTGAGAGGTTGTAGCTGGTATTGATATTGTGATATTTGATATGTCATTAGTTAGAACGTTGACATTTGTGCCTGTGATATTTAGTTCTCCTACATCGTATTTGTTATTGTTGTTAACATCTTTGAATGCAACAACAGTGACATTACCTAAATTTTCAGGCACTTTTATTGAGAATTTGCCGTCGGATGTGTTTACGTTACCATAGTAGATGTTTAAATCTTTTTGTGCGAATACTTTCCATTCTGGTGAATAGTTATCTATGAGTTGGCCGTAGAGGTAAACATAGTTTATTGATGGCCCACTGCTACTATCACCACCATCGCTGGTTCCACCACCAACGTTTTGATTCTGAGGTGGAGCAGGTGAAAGTGATGAACATGAGGTGATATACACCCCTAAGCTAATCGCCATGATAAAAATTATTAGGTACTTTAGCCTCATATACACCCTCCTTTGAAAAATAATATAATACATAATTTGTAGACTTTCAAAAATGATATACGTTTTTCTCAATTTTTTTATATTGAATTATGTGTTTTGTATTTTTGATAATTTCCTTAAATCGACTTTTTGAATGATTGAGATTATTAATAATGGAGGGGTTATGCACAGGGTTGTTGTTCTTGGTGGTGGGTATGGAGGTGTTACTTTTGTTAAAAAGTTGCTGAAGTTAGTGAAGAGGTATAATCTGGGAATTAAGGTTCTTTTGGTTGATAGGAAAGATTATCATGTTCTTCTACCTTCTTTGCCGGAGTGTATATCTAGTCCTGATTCAAAAGTTTTAGTTAAGTTTTCTGATATTTTTGATGGATTTGGGGATAATTTTGAGTATGTTAAGGGGTATGTGAGGTCTATATCAGTATCAGAAAAAAAGGTGTTTTTTGATGATGGTAGGGAATTGGAATATGATGATGTTGTTATTGCTTTAGGTGCTCAGCCTAACGATTTCGGTGTTCCTGGGGTTAGAGAAAACGCTATAATGTTTTGGAATGAAGAAGATGCTGTTGTGTATATAAATAAACTTAATTCGTTTATCGAGAGTGGAGTTAGTCCGAAGATAGTTATAGTTGGAGCTGGACCTATAGGTTTGGAGGTTGCATCTGAGACAGTTGGTTATCTTAAAAAATTCAAGTTAACTCCTAACGTTAAAGTTGTCGAAGCAAAAGGTAGAGTTTTACCTGCACTTCCTGAAAAATTATCTAGAAGTATAAGCAAGTTTTTGGAGAGTAGAGGAGTAAAGTTTGAATATAATTGTCCTGTTTGTAATGTTTATGAGGGTAGCATTTTATCTAGTGATGGTAGATCTTTTGAATATGATATTTTAGTTTGGGCATCAGGTATTAAAGCTAATGATGTTGTTAGTCGGATTTTAGGTTCTAATGTTGAGAGAGGTCCTCAGGGTAAGCTTGTTACTGATGAGTTTTTTAGGGTCAAAGGTGCAAATAATGTTTGGGCTATAGGTGATTCTTGCGTAGTTGAAAGGTATGGGGTTAATTTTTCCAATCTTGCGCAATTTGCTATACAGATGTCGGATTTTTGTGCTACTAATGTTGTTAACAGCTACCTTGGGAAAGATCTCGTACCAGCTAGGTTGGTTTTTAAGGGTATAGTTGTTCAAATGTCTAAGTTTAGGGCAGCAGCTTACATACCTAAACCTTTTGAGATGATTATTCCGCCTTCATTCTTTGGAGTTTTGCTAAGGAAGTTTATTGATTTCAACTATATACTTAGCATTGGTGCTTTAGGAAAAGTTAGACCTTTGCCTCTCAGGAATTCCAAGCACTAGAATCTTGTGTCTCGTCAACTTCTACTTTTGCCTTGTAGCTTAGTATTATCCTTTGATGCAAAGTAATATACTGTGGGCCTTATTTCGTAAGTAGTACTGTATGCTATACCAATTTCATTATAGCTTTATGAGCCTAGGCTCTTTCTTCGAGTACGGATAACTTAGTAGTTGCGATATCTGAAGGAGCTTCTTCTGAATATATTTCGTAATGGTTTTCTTTAATAATGTATGTCTTCTTCTTGAATTTTTCCTGCGAATGTTTTGTATACATAGATGTTGTATATACTAACTAGTACTATTCCTATCAGTGCTACTGCTAATGTTATTGCCAATGTTAGTTCTCCTGAAGCTGAGTTGTACACTGTCAGATTATAGTTTTCATCTAGCGACGATTTGAGGAGGTTTGGGAACATTGATATTCCGAAGAATAGTATTGATCCGCCGACAGTCAAACTTGAAAATAAGAATGATATTTTGAAGTTTTCTTTGTTTAGGTATACTAATGAGAGTATTAAGAATATGACTGTTAGTATAGGTTCTATAAGGAGTAGTGGGTATTTTATGAAGTTGGAGTATATTCCGTATCCAGAAGTAGCGCTTACGATTCCCCATATAATCAATAGGATGGTTGTTGATATCCAGAAGAGTTTTGACCATGATACTATTTTGTCTAAGAGTTCTCCTTCTGTTTTGTTTGCTAAGTAAAGTAAGCTGTGTAATATTAGTAGTGATAGTACTGCTATTGACGTTATTAAAGCGAAGGGGTTGAGAGCTTCTAGTAATCCTAATCTAAATCCTTCGGGACCGATTGGTAAGCCTTTTAATACATTTGCTCCTGCTGCTGATAGAATTATGATTATTAAAATGCTAGAGAATGAAAGTAGATAATCAAAAAGCTTTTTCCATACTTCGTTTTCAAGTTTTGATCTAAACTCAAAGGAAACAGCTCTAAATATTAGTACGAAAACTAAAAGCATTACTGGGATGTAGGCACCTGAGAAGAATTTTGCATATACTGGTGGGAAAACACCGAATAGAAATGCTCCAAAAGCTATTAACCAAACTTCATTGCCATCCCATACTCTGCCAATTGCGTTTAGTATTATTCTTTTGTGTGAGTCTTTATTTGAAATGAATGGTAGTATAGCTGCACCACCCAAGTCAAAACCATCAAGTATTACATACATTATAAGAAAGAAACCTAAAACGAAAAACCAAATTTCAGCTAACATACGCTTCTCCTTACTTTATATCCTTTGATAATTCTCTGAATGTTAGGAATAACCACAGTGCTAGAAGTATAGTATATATACCTATGAAGAAGAATAGAGTGAATCCTACCTCGGCGTTTGTTAATTTTGAGACACCTTCTCTGGTTTTAAGAATTCCATATATTACCCAAGGTTGCCTTCCAACTTCGGTGACTATCCATCCAAGCCAGTTTGCTATTATTGGTAAAGGTGGCAAAAGAACTAGTAGCCATAAGAACCATTTAGTTTGAGTTAGTTTGTTTGAATAATGGAGTATTATTAGAAGTATAGAAATGAATAAGAATAGAAATCCCAACCCTACCATACCTCTAAATGACCAGAAAACTAAAGGAACATTAGGAAGTTCTTCCTTTTTTAAGTTATACTCTTCTATAAGGTCTTTAATCCCTTTTACAGTTGCATTTATGTCTCTGTATGCTAAGAGTGAAAGTAATCCGGGTATTCCTATCTCAACAACGTTTGTCATGTTTTCCTGGTCAATGAATGCTATTATCGGCTCGGGTGCAGATTTCTTTGTTTCCCATACAGCTTCCATGACTGCTAGTTTGAGTGGCTGATGTTTGGCTACATACTCACCACTTAGGGTCCCAGCAAATATTTGCAATACGGAGGATATTATGAATAACCACATTGCTGGGGTAAATGCCTTCATGAAAATTTCTTCTTGTCTTTTCTTTAATATTTTGTAAGCAGATACTGCTAGGACAAGTGCAGAGCCGGCTATAAAACATGCGAGTATAGTGTGTAAGAACCTTATAATGTTTGGTACATTGAATGATATAGCCCAGAAATCTGTCAATATTATCTTATCACCCTCTATTCTGAATCCTGTCGGTATTTGCATCCAGTTAAGTGCTGTGAGTATCCAAAATCCCGAAATTAACGTTCCTATCATCACAAGAAATGCGGATATTGTCCTCATTAATGGAGAGATCTTTTTTTCACCGAATACGAGAATTGATAAAAATGTTGATTCGAGGAAAAATGCAAATATTGCTTCAAAGGCTAAAGGACCTCCAAAAATTCCACCTGCCTTTTCTGAAAATACTGACCAGTTTGTTCCAAATTGAAACTCCATTACAACACCAGTTGCTACGCCCACAGCAAATGCTATTGCAAATATTTTTACAAAAAAGTTCCCAATCCTTCTGTAAATATCATCCTTTCTTATGAGGAATAAGAGGAAGTATATGAATATTAACAAAGACAGTCCTATAGTGAAAGATGGGAAGATAAAGTGAAATGCTGCAGTAATACCGAATTGCCACCTTGATAATGTAAGGACATCCATTTTTATATCCCCCTACATAAGTAAACAAATTATAACAAAACTTGAAATCATTTTCAATATTTTTTTATGTAAAAAAGTTGAAATTTTAGAATGTGTCAAATTTTAAGTAATTACTTTTAATTTAATTTAGAGGCTCATATTTAGTGAATGTATTCATTTACTATTTCTAGGTCTTTATCTCCTCTGCCTGAGAGATTGACGATTATTATCTGGTCTTTTTTCATTTTTGGTGCTAGTTTTATTGCCTCTGCTAGTGCGTGAGATGATTCTAGAGCGGGGATTATTCCTTCTTTTAGGGAAAGTAATTTGAAAGCTTCTAATGCTTCTTCGTCAGTTGCGTAAGTATACCTTACTCTTCCTATTTCTTTGAGGTATGCGTGTTCTGGTCCTACTCCTGGATAATCTAGTCCTGCCGATATTGAATGTGTTTCTACAACTTGCCCGTTTTCGTCGTAGAGTAGGTAAGATTTTGCACCGTGTAATATCCCAACTTTACCAAAGCAAAGAGTGGCTGCATTTTCTCCAAGTTTTGGGGATTTCCCACCACCTTCTACTCCTATAAGTTCTACTTCTTTGAATTTTATAAACGGTGCGAACATTCCTATTGCGTTACTACCACCTCCGACGCAGGCTATTACTTTATCAGGAAGCTTACCTTCTATTTTTATTATTTGCTTTAGAGTTTCCTTTCCAATTACCGATTGGAAGTCTTTTACCATTGTTGGGTATGGGTGTGGGCCTACTACTGAACCTATGACGTAGAGTGTGGTTTCTACGTTTTCTATCCAATCCCTCATCGCTTCGTTTATAGCATCTTTCAGGGTATAGCTACCTTTTTCAACAGATATAACCTTTGCACCTAAAATATTCATCCTAAAGACGTTTGGCTTTTGTCTCTCTACGTCTAGCTTTCCCATGTAGATAACACATTCTAATCCTAATAGAGCGCAAGCTGTAGCAGTTGCTACGCCGTGCTGTCCTGCTCCTGTTTCAGCTATTATTCTCTTTTTCCCCATTTTTTTAGCAAGTAATACTTGCCCCAATGAATTGTTTATCTTGTGTGCTCCAGTGTGTAATAAATCTTCTCTCTTTAGATATATTTTAGCTCCACCAAGGTACTCTGAAAGATTTTTGGCGAAGTAAAGGGGAGTTGGCCTACCGGCGTAGCTTTTGAGTAGATACCAAAGTTCTCTTCTGAATTCTTTGCTTTTTCCTATTGTATAATAGGCTTTTTCCAATTCCTCTATTACCGGTACTAGGACTTCAGGGATATACTTGCCGCCAAACTTCCCAAACCAGCCTTTCCTCATTCTAGGTTCCTATCGATTGCCTCTTTTATGCTTTGTTTTGGTAGTGCTCCAACAATTTTATCTACAGGTTTTCCTTCCTTGAATATTATCATTGTTGGTATGCTTATGATTTTCATCTTTGATGCTATCTCAGGATTTTCATCAACGTTTAATTTGAAAAATTCAACTTTTCCTTTGTACTCTTCTGAAAGCTCTTCTAATATTGGTGCTACTCTTTTACAAGGAACACACCAATCAGCCCAGAAGTCAACAACAGCAAATTTAGCTTCTTGGATTGCTTTATCAAATGTGTTTGCATCTAAATCTTTCATATTTACCTCCTGGATTTACTATAGTAGAGCCTTAAAAACATCAACTTTATCTGTTTTTTCCCAGGTGAACTCAGGTTCTTTTTCTGGGTCTCTACCAAAATGCCCATATACGGAAGTTTTCTGATATATTGGCCTTCTAAGGTTTAGGTATTCTATTATGCCTTTTGGTGTTAAATCGAAGTTTTTCCATATGGCTTTTTCAATTTCTGCTTCGTCAACTTTACTTGTTCCGAAAGTATTTACAACTAGAGAAACTGGTTGTGACACTCCTATAACGTAAGCTACTTGAATTTCGCATTCTTTTGCTATTCCTGAAGCTACGATATTTTTGGCTATGTATCTCATCATATAAGCTGCACTTCTGTCAACTTTTGTTGGGTCTTTGCCAGAAAATGCTCCACCTCCATGTCTAGCCCAACCGCCATAAGTATCTGCTATTATTTTCCTACCGGTTAATCCGGAATCTCCGTGAGGCCCACCTATTACAAATCTACCAGTGGCGTTTATGAAGTATTCAGTATCTTCATCTAAGTAATTTGGAGGTATTACCTCTTTTATGATTTTTTCTATGATGAACTCTCTAAGTTCCTCTAAGGAAATATCTTCAGTGTGTTGAGCTGCTACGACGACATTTTTCACCCTGATCGGTACACCATCTTTGTATTCAACGGTGACCTGGCTTTTGCCATCTGGCCTTAAGAACGGAGCCTTTCCTGTTTTCCTTACTTCTGCTAGCTTCCTTGTTATCTTGTGTGCTAAGTCTATTGTCAGTGGCATAAAGTTAGGAGTTTCATCTGTTGCATATCCGAACATCATTCCCTGATCGCCTGCACCACCAGTATCAACACCTATAGCTATATCCGGTGATTGCTTTTTGATGCTAGAAATTATACCTACGCTTTTGTAATCAAATCCCATTGTACTATCAGTGTATCCGATTTCTCGTATTTTTTCCCTTATCTTTTCGTCTAAATCAAACTTGTGAGCGTTTGATGTTATTTCGCCAGTGACAAAAACTAACCCTGTTGTTACAACAGTTTCACAGGCTACTCTTGAATGTGGATCATTACCTATGAACTCATCGAGTACCATATCGGATATTTGATCTGCTATTTTGTCAGGATGCCCTTCGGTGACTGATTCAGATGTAAAAAGGTAAGTTCCTTTTCTTCTCATCTTTTCTCTCCCATGAAAGTGTGAGAAAATTTTATACTAAGTTTATAGGATTATTCAAATTGCTTTTATGCTGTTGATCTCATGACCATTTCTAGTTTCCTTACGTTTCTGTTGTACATTTCTATTAGCAGGTTATACCTCATAGCGTTCTTTGTGAAATCTACCATTTCTTTATCTATATCTACCCCGTTTTTATCGTTTCTATAGAAGGTGTCGTAGTCTATTGTTATCTTTGGTTTAACCTTGCGGTAGTCTATTACTTCTTCGAACGGTATGTGTTTGGGGTGAGTCATTTTTGTAGGGTATTTGGGGCTTTTTTCTGAATCTAAAGCTCTTTTTAGTTCTGATTCAAAGCTAACTTCTGCTCTTTTGAAATTTGGAGTATCTGCATTTGCTATGTTATCGGCTATTACGTTGTGCCTTATTACTACTGCGTCTAAGTCTCTTTTTATTAGGTCTAAGAATTTACCATATCTTGTTGATGTTGAGAATATCATATATAATAACTTTCGTAAAGTTTTCGTTGATTTTTATTTTTGTATTTCATTTATCTTTACTTTGATAATACAAAGGGTAGGAGGAAGGTATGAAAACAAAGGTTTTGGTGTTGGTAAGTATTTTTATCCTTTTGCTAGTCTTCTTGTCTTATGGTGCTTATACAAGAGTTGAGAAGATAGGTATAGTTGATATAGATGATGTTGTTGATGCTTTCCTTGAGGGCAAGGATATAGCTAAGGATTTTAATAACTATAAGTACCAAGCTAAGATTAGATTGGCTAGTATGGAAGCAGAGATAAATTCTATTAGAAAAAGCTTACTAGAGATTTCTAACCAGATTGTTAAGTCGACAAACAATAGTACGAATTCTTATGTCGATTATTCTTTTTATTCTGAATACAAAAAGCTCTCCGATGAGTACAATATGAAAGTAGAGGCTTACAAAAATGAGGTTGAGAGGGTTAACAAGGAGATAGTTAGCATGAGAAATAATCTTATGAGGTATGTCATAAGAGATGTTTTGGATTACATAAGGGATTACGGTACAAGGAAAGGATATACCCTGATAATAGAGAGGGGAAGCGGAAGGATTTTGTTCGTTTCCCCGGGTTCTGATGTTACTTCTGATTTGGCTTCCTATATTAAGGCACAGGAAGCTACGAAAAATAAATACTAGAGGTTTATATGAAATTTACAGTTGAATCTTTGGCAAATTTTGTAGGTGGGGTAGCTGAAGGTAATGTTAGTGAAGAGATTTTTGGACTTGCCGAGTATGACAAGGGTAAAAAGGGAGAAATAACTTTTGTTATAGATAAAAAGAAGTACGAGGAAGCTCTAAAAACGGAAGTTTCTGCTATAGTGGTGCCGCATGATTTTGATTTCAGAGGTAAAACGTTAATTAAGGTTGAGGATCCTAGACTTGCGATTGCAAAAATAGCTGAACTTTTTAATCCTTACCAAGAAGTTGGATTTCAAGGGATTTCCGATAAAGCGTATATAGGTAATAACGTTAAGATAGGGAAGAATGTTACTATTATGCCTTTTGTAACTATACAAGATAACGTCAAGATAGGTGATAACACAATTATTTTTTCTGGGGTTTTTATAGGGTATAATTCTATCGTGGGTAATAATGTTGTTTTGAAACCTAATGTTGTCATATATCCGGGTACCGTAATAGGCAATAATGTCATTATTCATGCTGGTAGTGTTATAGGTAGTGACGGCTTTGGTTATGTTAATAAGGATGGTAGACATTACAAGATACCTCACATTGGTAGAGTTGTTATTGAGGATGAGGTTGAGATTGGTGCTAACACCTGTGTTGATAGGGCTTTTATTGGTGAAACCGTTATTGGTAGAGGAACTAAGATAGATAATCTTGTTCAGATAGCTCATAATGTTAAGATTGGCAAGAATGTGATAATAGTTTCTCAGGCTGGTATTGCTGGTAGCACAGAAGTGGGTAATAACGTGATAATAGCAGGGCAAGCAGGTATTGTTGACCATGCTAAAATTGGTGATAACGTTGTTATAATGGCTAAGGCTGGAGTTGAGGACAGAGAAGTCCCACCTAACAAGGTCCTTCTTGGCATACCTGCACGAGATGCTCTCGAACAGAAGCGAATTTTTGTTGCTGAGACAAAATTGCCAGACTTACTTAAAAGGGTAAAGGAGATAGAGGATAAGTTAAAGTATGGTTTTTCTGAGAAGGACGGATCTACCGAGGGATAGAGAGAAAAAGCTAGAGGAGCTAGAGGCTAAAATAGGTGTTAGAATGAGAGATTTAAAATTATTGCATATAGCTACTATTCATAAATCGTACGCTAAGGCTAACAATCTGCCTTTATCAATGTGTAATGAAAGGTTAGAGTTTGTAGGTGATGCTTTTATATCGATGGTTATTAGCAAGTACTTATATTTTTCTTTGCCTAGTGCTAGTGAAGGAGAGTTATCGTCAATAAAATCTGATGTTGTTAGTAGGAAAGTTATGTATGATATAGGTGAGAGATTGGCTCTACAAAACTATATTTTGTCCTTTCCATCTATTACCAAGTATGGTGACCGAGGGATTAAAACTATAATATCAAACGCTGTTGAAGCAATAGTAGGTGCTTACCTTGTTTCTAATGGTATACAGGAGGCTGAGGGAATAGTTTTGAATCTATTTAGAAACGTTGTGGAAAAGAGAGTTAAGGAAGGTACAAGAGATTACAAAAGTAAGCTTCAAATGGTAGCTCTTAGGTTGTTTGGTGAATACCCAGAATACAGTGTGAAAGAAGTGACAGGTCCAGATCATGCTAGGGAATACGTTGTTGAGGTAAATATAGGTGGTAGAAAGTATGGCACAGGTAAGGGTAAGTCGAAAAAAGATGCAGAGCAAGAAGCGGCAAAAGAAACTTTGGAGAGTATAGAGACTGATTAAGATTAAAAACAATTGACATGCTTCTTTAGATGGTTGATAATTATCTTAGAGTTAGGGGGTATATTATGAGGTATGTGAATTTAAGTA
>CAYYXA010000069.1:0-5656 GCA_964475465.1 uncultured Brevinematales bacterium | reverse complement strand
GTTCGTAGTCCAACTTGTAAGAGTATAGTTAGACAATGATACATTAGCAACAATGTAGTTACTGGAATCGTAATTGATTCTAACCTTTCTTATAGGATAAGAATAAGAGTTATTCATAAGCCTCATCACGATGGTATGGTTAGTATCAATTGTGTATGCAACATCAGTATCCTTAACAATGTATACTTCTGATGCTTCTTGTGGGTAATCAAACAACAAGTCAAGAGTACCATCTGCAGGTGGATCTATAGGCTCTAAATCACCATAACCATTATCATAATACACATACAATTTCTTCAGTACCTTAGTGGTGTAATTCTCTTCAAATACAACTACAAGTTCATCTACATCCATTGACGGTATACCATCGTTAGTGTAATGAATGAACAACACATTATTGCTATTACTTATTATATTTCCTCCAAGCGTAGTAGAATTAGAAATGAAATTAGTTATCTCAGCAGGAAATTCAACTTTAACGAATCTTATGTTATTAAACTCTCCTCCTGTATTCGTAAAGTACATCCTAACGGTGTTTGTAGCGGTAACACCAGGCTCAACGGAAATGTTTACATACTTTGTTATCAAGCTTGCATATCCTTGTACCCTAGGCATCCTTATGCTAATATTGGTACCACCAAAACCAACACTAGCAGGCACAAACCCAATCCCTTCGCTTACATAGAACTCAAGCCCAACATTAGTGTTACCAAACTCAAAAGTATCAACAGCGGCAAACACAACGGTATCTCCATCTCCCTTAACAATACCACTAGTATATGAAACATATATATTTGTGCCATTACTCACAGAGATAGTAGCAGGTTTATCATTGCTGACCCAAACAACATTGGTAAACGGCCATGGCAAACTAATCATAAATCCTCTTATAGGTACACCACCTACGGTATCGTTATTTACTCTGACGGCTATAACATTCGTCTTCCTAAGAGTATCTACCTCATTTGTAAGGTTCTCAGCACTAGGAACACTTATATACGATAATTTAAGCGAATTAGGCGAGGCTTCAAAAATCACATTATTTGTAATAGCATTAGAAGCACTACCCGAGAAAACAGAACTACTACCTACAACGTTAGTGTTTGAAAGTGAAAGAGTAATAACATCCACAGCACCAACAACAAAATTAGAATACTTTAGATTAAGCACACCAGCTGAATATGTTATGTTAGTAGCCAAAAGGCTACTAGCCTTAGAAACGTCAAACCCTATCCTTAGATTCACAGGTATAGTTATATCCACTGACTTTACTTCATTATCACCACTACCACCATTGGACAGTATGATCTTAATAGAAGGATTAGTATTAGGCCAATAAACTTCATTATAATCAAGCCAAGAGTACACATACGGCGGCGAGTCCATAAATCTAACCAAGTTGGTACCGCCACTCACTCTACCATCTACAAATTGCCCTAAGGAAGTATTGAACCTAGCCTTAGCGTAGAAGTAAACATTTGTTTCACCATATAGCCAATTATCTTTAGCTACAATAGTTATAACATCGTTAGTACCTGGTGGTAACTCTTTACCAGTATAGTCAATAACTATCCTATCACTAACAATCGAAATTGTAGGATTAGTATAAACAGTAGAAATACTCATAGTATTTGTAACTAAAATAGAAGGATATATTATCTCCAATCTCTCTAAGTTATTACCAGAATTACCAATGTTATCAACAAAAACTCTGTAAGTAACAAAATCATTCTCAAACGAAGGAACATCATTCGGCTCTACCCTATAGGTTATACCATACGGCGGTACAACAACCTCATACTTCAAGTCATCAGCAACTTTTTCGGTAGCGTTTGTATAGTAAACATTGCTAGGATAATTAGCTACTTTAACAGTTATATTCGTAACATATCCCGGCAAGTTCTGATTATCATGCCCCACGAAATAAACAATATCTTGCCTCGTAGAAGGAAGATTAGTGTTACTAACAGCATAATCTACAAATATACTATTCTCCACTGGTATATAACTCAATGAAGCAGGAATCCTATTAGAGAGAATGGTAACATTCGTAACAACAGGTGGTAGGAAAATCTTCGCCCAGTATACGTCATTATACTTCTCACCATAGTTAGTGAGTTCTACTCTCATCGGCGTAGAAACTATATCATAGTAAACATCATTAGGTACAAGTTTAGCCCAAACCTTAGAAGGTGGTAAGTAAAACTTAACATTACCATTACCACCAACCTCGTAGCCAAAGTTATTATTGCTATACCCATCGTTATAGTCAGCACTTACAACGAAAGTAACATTTGTCTCACCATAGTTAAAGTTATCAGTAACAGTAATAGTAACAGTATGGTAATCAGTACCATTTAGTTTATCAGAAGCAAAGTTAATTATAAGATCATTGCCGTTAGTACTCAAAGTAGGCATAACACTCAGAGATGTTGGCGGCTGATTAGCAAAACTAATTATAGAGAATATACTAGGAACTGTCACTCTAATCCTATGGATATCCCTTGAACCAGGATTAACACCGTTAGTTAAGTATATCGTAAATGTATTAGTATTCTGGAAAGTTGAAATATTCGTTGGACTTATAACAAACTTCGGTTCCTCAGATATATAAAGGTAACTTTCGTCAGTTGAGTAAATTATATTCGTACCTTGCTCCCAGCCATCAGGTGACCATAGACTACCATTACTTGCAAATACGGTGAACTGCCCCATTGTAGGCACAGAATAAGTATTAGAAAAGACAAGCATAACTTCATCAATCATTCCAGCCGGCAAGTTAGTACCAAAGTTTATGTAGTTTATAATGAAGTTGCTAGGTGTCAATGACACACCTGTAGTCCCTACTATACTTGATTGTGCAAGTAACACCTTACCCTGATAAACCGGTGGTATATTTACCTTCACTCTGAGCAATCTGTTAGAACCAAAACCAGCATTAGTTATTATGAGCTTCAAATTAACATTAGTAGGAGTCGAAGAAGTATAAACGATCTGAGCATCAAACTTAGCACCACTGTATGCATGTGGCATTTTGAAGTATATACTTGAGTTACCATTAGTTATAAGTTGGTAAGCCTTTTGGTTAGATGCAAAAGTATTAAACGTAGCAAGTCTATTAATTTCAACAACATCAACCATACTGAAGGTAATAGTATCTTTAGCACCTGGCGGAATATTCGTACCATCACTAACGTAATCCAGGAAAATATAATTTGTCGTAGAAGTTGATATAAACCTAGCATTTAAAGAATCGTTATTTATCAGAGCACTCTGAATGTTGAATATGTTCGTCGAAACATCCATCGGTACATTAATAACCACTCTGTAAATATAGTTGCCGGATCCATAAGTCGAACCTGTATTGGATATCTCTACCGTCACTGTGTTTGTATAAGTCGAAGAATCTATTTCCGTTGGAGAAACAGAAATGACAGCACTCAAATCTGGCCAATCAACCCTTAATCTCTGTATTTCATTCGGACCTTTGTCACTACAGTTCGTTTCACCTCTAGCATTACTTACATAGTTCTGCATAGTCAAAATAGTTGGTGTAAAGTAGTTTGTATTGCTAAGAACTAGAACTATAATGTCAAAATTCGTCGGATTCTCATAAACCGACCTTAACCCAACACCATTATCATTTTCATACCTAAGGATAATATTACTAGGCTGTATCACCACATTCACAGTATCGTTGTTAATATAACTACTCTGAGCACTTAGTATAGCAAAGCCCCTCGGTACTGCTATCCTACCAACCTTCATATGATTCCCAGGTGCACCAGTGTTATAAAGGAAGTTAGTAATCGTAAATACCGATGTTGTAGTGCTTATATTCGTGGGCAACACGTATGCCACTCCCTCTGGATCAGGAGGAGAAAGCAATACACTCCAAGAGTTCGGAGAATATTCATCTCCTGCAACTAATCCTTCAGTGTTACCATTATCACCATAGACAATAAACGGTACATAAACAGGCGGAGCATCTACATTTGTTCTTTTGTGTATTGTTGTAAAGTATATCGTATCATTTGAACCAGACCTCAAAGGCTGAGAAGTATTTGTATACTCAACAAAAACACCAAATCCCAAGCCAGATATGTTAGTCGAATAAATCCTTGATGGTAAATTCTTGTTTGACAAACCCCAGGTGTAATTAGTTATGTAATTCGTGTCAAAGAGAATGAACAACTTGAATATATCATTACCAAGAGGACCATTGTTTATGACAGTGTAAGCAAGAGTATTCGTTCTAACAGCGTTGTCTATTTTGGGAGGACTAACGTATGCAACAGGCTGAGGTGATGGAATTATTACAAGTGTATCTTGCCTAGGATAAGTAGCGTTAGTATTATAAACAAGGTACCTACTAGATCCAAATTTGTCAAAAACTATCTGTGGCCAGACAAAATTAGAACTCTTTACTCCGATGGGCAAATCAGGTGTCTGAGTAACATAAAACTTAACCCTTTCAAGTCCATTTTGTCCTGGTAGATACAAACCAGCACCAGCGTAGTTTATTCTTATCCTATTCGTACCACTATAGTTTGTTTGAGTAATATACGTATTAGCTAAAGAACCAAGCAATATAGATTCATAACTATTTGATACAACAAACCCACTAGGTATCAATATCTCAACTACACCTATATCAGGCCTATTTGCCAAACCAGAAGTAGAAAAGTCATATATCATCTCATAAACGTTATTACCTTCGTACATTGGTGTAGGAGAATATGAAAGCCCAGCAAACATGTATGGATCATCATAAACTTTGACACTTAACCCTACACCTACTTCCCTTGCCTTCTTCCAGCCAGTAGTAGCATAGTTTATAGTTGTGGAAGTACCCGGCTCTTTGCTACAATCAACGTACACAGCAAACTTGTAACCTCCAGAAACATCCGGTACTGAAGGTACAACAAGCCTAAAAGACACCCTTATCGTTCTGTTAGGAACGCTACTATCTATTATACCGAGTCCAGGCGTAACCATCCTAAACCTTATAAGCAAGCTATTAGGATCACTCGGATCAACCCTAACCAAGAATTGGTTCTGTGCAGGCTCACCTGAAAACACTCTATTATTCGTATTAGCTCCAGTTATGTAGTAGGTTTCAACCCAGACAGCATTAGTATCCCAAGCACCAAATCCCAAAGGCTTGGTAACTTTTATCTCACCAACTCCACTATCATTCACAGTGATATCATTTGAAATAACAATAGTAAATATATTCGTCCTACCCTTAACTACCTCATTAGGTGTAATGTACGCAACGGTATTACTCGTCACCGTCCTAATAGTAAAGTCATCCCAATATGCTTCTTGTGCTTCACTAACAAATACAAGTGAATCATTACCAAACTCAACAACAAGGTTAGAATACCACCCTACCGCCGTCTCACCAACCTTATACCAAGAACCTATTGAAGAATACGGAGCAGGATTAAGATAAAAAGTAACCTTACTACCATCATGCGTGATCTTAACACCTACAACGTTAGTATTAGCATTCAAAGTACCCCTATCACCACCATAAAAGTTCATGTTAAGAATTGTACTACCTATACCGTAGTCATCTCCTCCCACAGTAGTACCATTGTCCTGCATATGAACCCTAAGGTAAGAAAAGTTAGTAGTATCACCCCAGTAG
>CAYYXA010000068.1:0-111241 GCA_964475465.1 uncultured Brevinematales bacterium | reverse complement strand
ATTTTGTAGTAATCTTTTTTGGTGTTAACCATATTAAAATAATCGGGATGGTTCTGAAAAATTGAAGACAATTTAATATAGAGATACAGAGAGGTGCAGTTTCTCTTCGTAAGGTAGAACTTGTGGCATGTTTGTAGCATTTCGTTAAAAGAATTAAATATAAGAACCAACCTCTTAAAGTTTTGGTAAAACTACAAAAAGTACTACTACTACTTACTAAAAGGTGCCTTTTTGTCTAAACAGAGATAACATTGATAAAACCTCTGGGCTTTCTTTAAAATGTTTTCTTAAACTTTCGGAGGTTTTTATGATAGACTTGGTTGATGAGATTAGATCAAAGCTTGAAGGGATGAGTGTAAAAATCGTATATCCTGAGAGTTTTGACCCTAGAGTGATTAAAGCCATAGGTATGTTGAAGAGGGAGAAAATAAATATATCTTTTGTTCTCCTGGGGGACAAGGATAAGATATACGATATAGCGAAAGAGAATGACGTGGATATCTCTGATTGTACTATTATAAACCCTTCAACCTCTGAGTACTTGGATGAATTCATTGAAGAGTTTTATGAACTTAGAAAACACAAGGGGGTTTCGAAAGACCAATCCGCCGATTACATAAGAAGCAACGTGAATGCTTTTGGTGCAATGTTGGTTAGAAAAGGTATAGTTGATTGTATGGTTTCAGGTAGTATGAGCCCAACGGCAGATGTAATAAGAGCAGCTATCTGGATAGTAAAAACTAAAAAGAATGTAACGACGGTATCTAGTTCTTTTCTGATGCTTTCGAATGACGAGAGTGTAGGAAGTTATGGAAGAGTTATATTTTCTGACTGTGCCTTGGTTGTAGATCCAACGCCAGAGCAACTTGCGGACATAACAATAAATGCTGTTAATTTCTCAAGAATGTTCTTGAATGATTCTCCTAAAGTGGCATTATTGTCATATTCTACTAAAGGTAGTGGAAGTGGTCCTTCGGTAGATAAGGTTAGAAAGGCAGTTGAGTTGTTGAGAGAAAGAAATGTTGATTTTGAGTTTGATGGTGAATTGCAGTTTGATGCGGCATTCTCACGAGAAGTTGCTAAAATAAAGTGCCCAGATTCCAGTGTTGCCGGTATGGCAAATGTATTCATATTTCCAAATTTAGACTCAGGTAACATAGGTTATAAAATAGCTCAGAGAATAGGGAAAATGAAAGCTTTCGGCCCACTGCTCGAAGGGTTAAGTAAACCTGTTAATGACCTGTCGAGAGGTTGTTCAGCTGAAGATGTGTATGTCACATCACTGATGACTTTCTTGCAGACAAAAGGATAGATGTTAATGTAACTTATGCTTATATCGCTTGTCAATGATGGAAGAGTGGAGTTCTGTGTTAAGTTTCCGATTTAGTCATTTCAACTTGATAGAGAGGAGTGTTTATAATTATAATGATGTGACAAAGGTTTCCTAGCGCCCGTAGCTCAATTGGATAGAGCACCTGCCTTCTAAGCAGGGGGTTGTGGGTTCGATTCCCGCCGGGCGCAGAGGAAGTAAGGAATTGACGGAGGATGTATGCCCAGAATGGTTATTATTTCTCCTGTTCTCTCTGAGAAAGCAAACGCTCTGATGTTCGATAAAAATAACAGGCCAACGGGAGTTTATGTCTTCAAAGTAGCTAAAGATGCTACAAAAATGGAAATAAAAAACGAGATAGAAAGGCTTTATAATGTTAAGGTTGAGAGTGTTAACACAATGATAGTTCCTGGTAAAAAGAGATTCTTGAGAGGTAGAATCGGTAGGACATCTGCTTGGAAGAAGGCCATAGTCAAGCTAGCTGAAGGCACAATACCTATATTCGAGGAAGTTGTGGAGCAGCAGCCAAAAGAAGAGAAAGTAGTATCAAATAAGGTAGAAAAGAAGTCTGAGAAAGCTAAGAAGGAAGAGAAGAAGGGAAAAAAGGAAGATAAAAAATAAAATTCTGTTTTTAGGGGGTAGTTATGGGTATAAAGGTTTATAAACCTGTTACTAACGGTTCTAGAAATAGGACAGGGTATGATTTTTCTGAGTTGACAACAGATGAGCCATATAAAAAGCTTACTGTAGGACTTAAGAAGAGTGGTGGTAGAAATAATCTAGGTAGAATGACAGTTTTCACTAAAAGTGGAGGGCACAAGAGGTTATACAGAATAATTGATTTTAAAAGAGATAAAAGAAATATATGGGCTAAGGTTGAGACGATAGAATACGATCCAAACAGAACGGCAAGGATATGTAGAGTAGTTTATGAAGATGGTGAAAGAAGATATATACTTGCACCTTTAGGTATAAAGGTTGGCGATAAAATAATGGCAGGTGAAAATGCACCAATTCAGATAGGGTGTGCGTTACCTCTAAGGAACATACCAGTAGGTACTATCATTCACAATGTTGAGTTGTACCCAGGTAGAGGGGGGCAACTTGCTAGAGCTGGTGGTACTTTTGCAAGACTAGAAGCAAAGGAAGGAAATTACGCAATAATAAAGCTACCTTCAGGTGAAATAAGAATGGTTCTTTTGGATTGTTATGCTACAATAGGACAAGTAAGTAATCCGGACGTTGTTAACATAAGACTTGGAAAAGCCGGAAGAAGCAGATGGCTCGGTATAAAGCCAAAAGTCAGAGGTGTTGCGATGAACCCGATAGACCATCCTCACGGTGGTGGTGAAGGCGGTAAACAAAAAGGTTATCCATATCCTATGACTCCTTGGGCTAAGCCAACCTTGGGTTATAAAACAAGAAAGAAAAACAAACCTTCTGACAAATATATACTGCAGAGAAGAAAGTAATAAATTAGTGTTTAATGGTGTTTTTGCCTGTAGGAATAATGGGAGTAGTAACCTCCTACTCCCGAAAATCTCTACTAAGTGTTGAAGACGTAGAGAGAGAAGCTATAAAAAACGGTATAAAGTATGTAGGGATAGTTGATAAAGCTCAGAATTTCTGGATAGAAGACGCTTATTCCAAACCTCGGGGGGTGATTAAGCTTTTTGCTGCCCCCGAAAGATTATTAAATCTAAATAATCAATCCATCAGAGTGTATATTTCCCCTTTGAGCTTGGAAGACTTAGAAAGAATTTCTCAGCTAGGTTTCTCTCTTAACTACTTTGACCTAAGAGATATAAATGCTATAATCTTCTACTCTGGTAACGATAAAGAACATATCAAGGCTTTGCGAGAGTTATTTTTCACCAAATTAGGAATAGGGATTACTGCTTCAAATAGGAACTTGGCAGAGACACTTGTGGATAGTATAGACTTTTTCATACCGTTTTACCATATAAACGCTCCCCGAGAACTCAAAGGATTTTCCTTTCTGAAGGATACAATAAAAGAAGAAATTCATCCTTTCGTGCATGCTACGAATGTACTTAATTTTCTTGATAACACTAGCAAAGAACTGCAATCGAAGATTTTGTACACTGAAGAGCATCTATCTGATGTCAGGGAGCTAAGAGGAAACGTTAGAGCTTCGACAAATGAGAACTATTCGTCTCTACTTTGGAATTTAGTTAGTAGTAAAATAAAGGTAGACGAAGAGGTAAGAAAAGAGTTCATCCACATAAAGGAAAATGGACTATCAGAGTTTTTTTACAAGCTTCTTCTTAGCGTAATAGAATTTTCAAAGCATGGCTATATTACATCAGATTTGCTTTCTACGTCCATCATAATGAGAAGAATGAAATTAATAAAAGTGAACACGTCATCAAAAATAATACCTTTAAGGTTCTTCATAAAAGATAAGCCCCTCTACTTGGATATTTACCACTCGCACAATCAGGAAGCTTTGGAAGATATCTTAGCGAGAAACTTTGGTAAAGAGATATTCCACAGAATATACCCTGTTCGCTTAAGTTCTAGCTCAATAGAGCAAATCATCAATGGAAACGGAGTAAAAAACAGTAGTACTTTAGTGAAGTATCTGAAAAACGTTGTTACCACTTATAGAATAAGCAAAAACATCTACTATTCCTCAGAGAAGATTCTAACTCAACACTATAAAATGAAGAATAGAATAAGTTTGACATTCTGCGGTGGATCATACAACGTAACAATAAAGTTTAGCAAAATAAGAAACTATGTAGGTACTAATATTTACAGTGAAAGCAAAATATTCGATACAATAAACAGTGATAAAAGTTTTATTACTCCACATGTTGCTGGTGTATTTTGGAATAGCTTAAGAACAAACTATAGGATTAGGGGTTTCAGGGATTGCTTAAAGTTTTTCCATCTAGCACAAATTCTTTCAACGAAGCCGTACTTAAGGCACCTCGTTTGGGAGGCAATAAAAGAAAATGTACCGATTTTCATTGAAGATATTCTACCACCATCACTTAGTGATGGTGTGAAAAAAGATCTTGTAGAAATAATATTTTTAAGGGATAAAAGCGAGACAATCTTGGAGGAAATCGACCTCTTCAGGCTAATAATGGAAGAAGACATCTCTAAGGATCAAGCTCAAAAAATAGTGAATGATGTGAAAAAATACAAACCGATATTGGGAACAGAATCACTCGAAAAGCAGAAATTTTATGAATTTCTATCTTTGGCATATACTAAAACTAAGGATATAAAGAAGTTCTTATCACACGTACTTAATGACAGAATATTATTGACAAATAGACTCAAGCTATCTATCATTCTACAATCTCTTTCCAGAGAGTTTAAAATACTCCCCCCCAGTATCAATAAAAATATAAGGACTTTTGAGATTTCGAAAAAAGCGATAAGGTTACCATTGGTAGTGTGTAACCTGAAAAGTAGCTTTTTAAAAGAGATAGTAAAGGAAAGGAAAAAGGGTGAATTTGCTGATTTTTATGATTTCTACAGGAGAATTGGCAAAAAAGATCCTAAAGAGAGTAACAAGCTTGTGAAATGTGGGGTTTTTGATGAAACAAATGATAGGAAGGCACTATTAGCAATAAGCAAATTACTAAGTGATGAGGAAGTTTCTAGATTGGTAATTTCGGATGAGATCAGAATAATGGGCTTTTCCCCCTTTCTAATTAACTCTGGATTTTCTTTCCTGGGTTTGGGAAGTGTAGATGAACTTCTAAACGGTAGAACTAACAGAGTGTTTGGCTTTATAATACACATTGATAAATATGGGAACTTTTATTTGCAAGACGGAACCGGAACCGTATATATAAGAAACAAAATGTATAGCTTTAGAAGAGGTCAACACGGATTTTTTGAAATTGAGTTAGGTCAAAGTGATGCACTTGGCACGGATTTTTATTGTAAGTACTACTCAAGAGAAATATAATAAAAGAGGAGAATTTGCTTTTCTTTATTACTTGAGTTTATAAAAATTTGTTAAAACTAGCTACATTTCATTAAAATTCCCCAATGGCTCTACTTAAAATCAGCGAAGAAAGTAAGATTTACCTTGTCTGCCCTCCCAAGATAGCAACAGGAGGTCCAGAGAATATACAAATACTTTGCAGAACTCTTAGGGAGTTTGGGCTAGACGCTAGAATTTATTACTACCCTTATTTTGATGGGGATCCTGTACACCCAGATTACAAAAAATATGGCAACCCTTTAGTGGATGACTTAGAAGACAAAGAGGAAAATGTGCTTATAGTTCCTGAATCTTACTACATGCAAGGACTGCTTAAAGGTAGGTACCCATCACTTCTTAAGAAATACAAAAAGTTGCAGAAAGTGGTTTGGTGGTTAAGTTGGGACTTTTTCTTTGTTTCTCTGCTTCCAACACCTTTATTTTGGATCTTTGGAGTAGTAAATAAATTATTGTTTAGGTTTGGTAGAATCATTGATTATTACACAATAGCTAAGAAATACTTTAGCGAATATGATATAAAAAAGGATAAATATCTAAAGCTTGCAAATCTTCATCTGGCTCACGGGTATTATGTTTTTTACAATCTAAAGGATAGAGGTGTTGAAAATGTTGAATATCTTTCAGATCATTTAAGCGAAGAGTTTTTAAATTGTGTTCCCTCTTTGTCTTCAAAAGATAGAGAAAACATTGTGCTCTACAACCCTAGGAAAGGTTATAACTTTACACAAAAGATAATAAGCAAGGCAAAGGATATAAAGTTTGTTCCTATCCAAGGTATGAGTAAATCCCAAGTAGTTGAAGTAATGAAAAGGGCCAAAGTGTACATAGATTTTGGGAATCATCCAGGTAAAGATCACTTGCCTAGGGAAGCTGCTATATGCGGCTGCTGCGTAATTACTTCAACGAATGGGTCTGCTGCAATACATGAGGATGTACCTATACCTGATGAGTTCAAAATCCCGTCGAAAGTTGAAAATATAGACGATATAGTATCAAAAATAAGACAGTGTCTAGAGAATTACGACGAGGAAATCAAAAAGTTTGAGAATTATCGCAAGTTTATAAAAGAAGAAAAGGAGAGGTTTGTTCAGGATGTGATGAGGATATTCCTATGAAAGGGATCTTAGAAATATCTCTAGTGCCTATAAAAATAAATGCCAAAAATGCTAGCCTTTCAGATGATATAGCCAGATTCTTTGTTCTCCTCAGTAAAAATAAAAAAGTCAATGTGGAAATCTACCCCACAAGTACAGTTATAACTGGTGAACTAGAAGACATATTCTCAGCTTTACATAGTGCTGTGTCCAACTTCGTGGGTGATGATATCCCGAGAATAGTTGCTTTCATGAAACTAGATCTGAGAATAGACAAAGAAGCAACTCCTGAGACTAAATACGAATCGGTGAAAAAGAAGATACAGAAACTAGAATCGTAACTAATGTAACTAAAGCCTCGGATTCAAACATATCTACTCTATAATGGATTTTTTCTTTAGAACATCTCTATAATTACTTCATGGGGTTTATTTTCTTTTCTGCAGGTGAAGTATCGGGAGATTTGAGTGCTGCTGAAGTGATAAAAATACTGTCTGAAAAGGGAATAAGGTGCGTGGGAATTGGTGGGAAGCATATGGAAAAAGCCGGAATGGTAAACATTTCGAACACTGACGAAACATTAACGAGTTCGGTGGGTTTCTCAGAATCAATGAAATTTATTTTATCAAAAATAAAGCTTCTCAATACCGTAAAGAAATATCTAAAGATTAACAGACCAGATGCTGTAGTTTTGGTTGATAACCAAGGTTTCAACTTGCAGCTTGCTAAAGAAGCTAAAAAGTTAGGTATAATGACATTTTATTACTTTCCACCAATGGTCTCTGTCTGGGGCGAAAAAACAAAGTATAAGGTTGCTAAGTACTGTGATAAAATCTTCTGTACTTTCGAAAAAGATTATGAAATATACAAAGAAGTTTCCAGCAATGCCGTCTACGTTGGGCATCCTCTAGTAGATAGAATAAGAAACAACTATTCGTCAAAAGAAAATTACCTAAAGGACTTTAGGGAAAACACGAAGAAAATCTTACTCCTACCTGGAAGTAGGTACCAAGAAATAAACAATCTCTTACCTGTCTTCTTGGATGCTATTAAATTGATGTCTGATAAGATACAAAACATTGAACTAGAGTTCTATCTAGTAGTAGCCCATACTTCGTTCCTAGAAAAGGTAAAAAAAGAAATAGAGAAGAGGAAGTTAGATAAAGCTATAAAAGTCTACATTAACAATATGGACTATGCTCTCTATGACATTGCTGATGTTGTTATTGCTTCTTCGGGAACTACTACTTTAGAGATGGCTATCATGGGTAAACCTACTATTGTGACTTATATTGTTTCTTCGCTTACCTATTTGATAGGTAGAATGCTGGTCAAATCTAAGTTCATATCTCTGCCTAACATTTTGATTGGCGAGGAGGTTTTTCCTGAGCTTTTACAGGAAGCTGTCAATCCTGAGAATATTGCTAAGCATGTTAAGATGTTCTTATACGATTCATCGAGTACCGATAATGTTAGAGAAAAATTAAAGAAACTTAGTTTGGAGGGGGGAGCAGCTATTAAAGTTGCTACTGAAATAGCAAGAGCTTTGGAAACTTGAAGAAATGATTTTATAATTATTTAGGGAGTGTAAAAATGCCATCTAAAGTTATACTTGATTATGGAGAAATATTATCGCTTCTTAAGATATGTAAGTTTTACGGACTTAGTTTGAATGTTGTTTATGATAACTTCAAGACAAGGGGTAAAGTTGAAGGTATATCTGAGTATACTTTTTCTATGATTCTAGAGACTCAGATACCACCAAATACCAGATCTTTAGATATATCCTTTGAGTTTAATAAGGAACCTTATCACTTCAGGGGAGAGGTAGTAAAGATAAGCGGTAAAGAAACTGTATTGCTTGTACCTTCGCAAATAGAGATTTGGACTCCTAGGAAACATGACAGAGTGTTTTGCTATGGTAAGGTCTTTTGTAAAGTAAACATCATAAGGAGTTTGCAAGATAGTGAACTTTCAAAGATGTCCTCCATACCAACATCTTTGACGAATATATACAGAGAGCTTAGGAAAGAATCACCTTCTGTGCCAATGATAATAAAAATGGTTAAGGATGAATTGTCTCGGGTCAGTGATAGGAGTGATTTAGTATTACATAAGCAGGGAGAAAGTCTACCATTACCAGTTATAATAATTTCTAGGTATGGTAAGCCTCTTTTGTTGGAAGATACTCAGGATTATAGCTCTTATTTCAAAAGGTATCTTGGTGATGAGATAATTCCTTTTGGCAAGTTCATGCTAGATCTAAAGTGGGATGATGATAAGATTAAAGCAGAGGTACAGAAATTCATGAACTACTTTTTACATCATGACATAAGGAGCATAGCTTTCGTGCCTATATTTCTCTTTGAGAACGTTTCTGGACACATGTGGGTTGCTAGTTCGCTGAGCAAGGTAAGCAAAAACATAACACCAAGAGATGTATATTACATTAAAGCGATGGCAGATATAGTTTCAGAAGCACTGGCTAAGTTTAAACTTTTCTCTTTGGGTTCGGAGGAAGAATATCCATTGCCTGTTTACGATATAAGTTTGGGAGGTATGAAATTTGAGATTGAGCAGTATTTAGCAAAGTTCATTGATTTAGGTACGAAACTGAAGATACATTTGAAGTTCAATGATGGTAAAAATGTTACTCTTATGGGTCAGGTAATAAGGATTGAAGAGGAAGAAGGAAAGCTTCTAGCTGCAGTAGAATTTTTTGATATAGGTAAGACTGAAGAAATAGTGTTAAGTAATTGGATTGAAAGAAATAAAGAAGAGGTTTAGTTATGGCTATCAAGAGGATAGATGAATCAAAAAAAAAGGTGTATCAAGCGTTGTCTCAGCCGATAAAAGATGAAATTGAAGTTTTGAAAAAAAAGATACAGGAACTGGAATTAGGTAGTTTAAGAGGTGACACAGAAATTATGAAGTACAAGCCGTTTTTGATTGCTAATTACTATGTTGATATTGCCCTTATGCTTATGAAGATGAACAACTTGAGCATTAAAGTTATGGAGTTGAAACAAAGTGAAGTTTTGGAGAACGCTAGAAAGAATATATACACTGCTATTTCTGTTTTGGAAAAGCTAGTAGGTTCGGAAGTTGATAATGATTTATCGGAGTCGGATGAGAGATTAAGAGGAACTGAAAAGATGACACCATATAGAAAATTATTTCTTTTTAAGAAGATGGAGTTAGCTTTAAGGTTATTGCAAGAGTATCTGGAGGATGACCCGAAATTCAAGTACAAAATGTTGGAAATGTTTTCAAAATTTGCAGTAGTGGTGAAAAATTCTATAAACTTCAGAGAATTTACTTCTATGAGTCCTATGGATCCAAATTATAGGCACTACAACGAACTGGTAACCTACGCTAAGGAACTACTAAGAAGGTGTGCTGATGAATACAGAGAGAAGTATGAGGTTTCCGGGCATGAAGTGTCTGATATGAGAAGAGCTCAAGAGTATCTTAGAGCTCTAATGAGGATAAACAATATTTTAGGGTATTACGATGAGTCTAAAGAAATAAAGAAGATAATAGAGAAATGGTCTAGTAAGATGGAGGAAGATTTGAAAGCAAAGGAAAGAAGAAAGTAGGGATAGAGGTTGGGTTATGAGAGTTCTAAACTTTGATAGATTTCTTACGGGGGTTGTTTTATTAATAATATTGTTAGGACTTATAAACCTCTATAGTGCTTCTTTTTACCTTGACAAAAGTATTTTTGTTAAGCAAATAATATGGGTTATCTTAGGTATTGGTGTTGCTGTCCTATTATTTTCAATAAACATTGATGATCTTCTGAATTTTTCTCTTTTCGTATATATTCTTCTCTTTTTTCTTACAGCGCTTACTATTTTGGTTGGCAAGGAGATAAGAGGTACTAAGAGTTGGCTCAGTATAATGGGAATGGGAATTCAGCCGTCGGAGCTTCTCAAGTTTGGTATTCTCGTTCTTGTGACAAGTTTTTTGAGTAGGGAAGGGGTTAATTTAGAAAGTTTTTCTACTTTTGTGATCGTTGGATTAATATTTTTTAGCCCGGTGATTATATTGATACTTCAACCGGATATAGGAATGATTATATCTTACGCCATTATTTTTATTTTGTTTGCACTTCTTGCAGGACTTAATAAAAACTTGCTTCTCATATTACTTTTGACGATTTTCTCGTTTGGATTTTTCCCATTCTTTAGGGCTTATATAGATTACCTCCAAAAAATAAACATAGAGATATCAAGAGTTACGACAGTATTAATATCTAAGGAGTTTACTATCGCTTTTGCTATATCAACTATGTTTGTAGGAGTTATTTCCTTGCTCATATCGAGGATATTTAGGGACAAGGTTAGATTAGTTTTTAGCATAATTATATTCTTTATTTCTATAGGGTTTCTTTTCGGTAATCTTGCATACGATAAACTTAAACCTTATCAGAAAAATAGGCTTATGGTGTTTTTTAATCCTCAGGTTGATAGGCTTGGTGCAGGCTATAACGTTATTCAATCTGAAATAGCAATAGGTTCTGGTGGAATATTGGGAAAAGGTTTTTTGAACGGTTCTCAAAACAAACTGAATATACTTCCCGAGAGGGCCACAGACTTTGCTTTTTCTGTTCTTGCTGAGGAATGGGGTTTGTTAGGTGTGATGGTAGTTTTAGCACTTTACATCCTCTTGTTTTACAGACTCATATCGCTTATGATTAGTTCTGAAGATCTTAAGAGTTACTTGATAATGGCAATGATAGCTTCAATAATATTTACTAACTTCATGATAAATATGTTGATGGTTTTAGGGTTAGCACCTGTTACGGGTTTACCGCTACCGTTTTTCTCTTACGGTGGTTCGTCTATGATAACAAATTTAGCTCTTATCGGGTTAGCAAATAACGTTTACAGGCGAAGAACTATAATGTTGTGAGGAGCGGTATGGATAATAGGCCTATTGGTATCTTCGATTCAGGAGTTGGAGGACTAACTGTTTTAAGGCAGATACAAAAAATTTTACCGATGGAATCATTAATTTATCTAGGTGATACTCAGCACTTACCGTATGGCGATAAATCGAAAGAAGCAATAGTGAGGTTTTCGATTGAGAATACAAAATTTCTTCTTAAGCAGAATGTCAAAGCTATTGTAGTAGCTTGTAATTCAGCTTCATCGGTTGCAGTTGAGGTTTTGAAGGAAACGTTTAAAGTGCCAATAATTGGTGTCATAGAGCCAACAATAAAGTGTATTTCTAAGAGGAAAACAAGTTCTATTTTGGTCATAGGTACAATGAGGACTGTAAAGTCAAATGTTTATCAGAGGAAACTTAAGGAGCTTAATTCAGAGATTGAAGTTTTTGGTAAAGCTTGTCCTCTTATTGTCCCCTTAGTAGAGGAGGGTGCTTTTTTGAATAAAAGTTCTTTGCTCTACAACGCTTTGATCAATACACTTGAGTATTATCTTGGTGAGTATAGAGGTAAAGTTTCTCACATTATTTTAGGATGTACTCATTATCCTACTATTGAAAATGAAATAAAATTTGTCATGGATGGTGTTGAGCTTATAGATCCCGGTGAGTGTGCAGCATTAGAACTGAAAGAGATACTAGAAAAGGATAATATGTTGTCTGAAGGGAAAAATAGATTTGAAAAGTTCTTTGTCACTGATTTATCTGAGAAGACAGAAGAAGTCGCGAAGATAATACTCCAGAGAGAGATAACCATGGAAGAGGTTTATTTACCTGAACTTTAGTGTTAAATCCTAGTTCTTTGGTGCAATCTGTGGTTAATAGCACTTTTATATTAAAGTTAATTTGCCAAAAATCATGAATATAAGTAGGAGTAATGTTTAGTACTCTTATGATGGTAGGAATTATCTAAATATAAAAGATGTAGAGAGGTGGAGAATTTTTTCAGTAAGTTGATGTAGATGAGGTTCTTAATGGAACTTTGTGATTAAAGTATTTAGGTTAATAAAGTAACTTTGGATTCTTGAATCTTTTAGCGAAATCTTTGTAACTTGAAAAAGTTTTGAGTTCATTATTATAATTTCACGTGGATTTGCGGGAATAGCTCAGTTGGTAGAGCGCTTCCTTGCCAAGGAAGAGGTCGCGGGTTCGAGTCCCGTTTCCCGCTCATCTTTTGCTTACGTTTCTCAACCTTTGGAAGGATTCATTTTCTTTATGAAGAAGATAGGTAAAGTTTTTTTGAAATCCTCAGCAGAAAAAAAGATCAGAAATTTTTATTTATGGATTTACAAGGATGAAATCGAGAAAGCTGTTGTTGATGATGATGAAGGCCTTGTTGAGGTTATTTCATCTAAAGGTGAATTTATTTGTGCTGGTTATTATTCAAAGCATTCTAGGAACCCCGTAAAGGTTTTTTCTTATTCCAGGAAGGTGGATGTTGATTTTGAGGTTAGTAAGAGGATTTTGATAGCTCTTGAAGAGAGATTTAAAATGGCTAAAGCTGGATTAGTAAATCCAAGTTCGTTTAGGGTTGTTTTCTCGGAGTCTGATTTTTTGCCAGGATTAATCATTGATAAGTATGGTGATTACGTAGCTTTCCAGATAAGAAATAGATTTTTTGAGTCTCTTAGAGATTATATAATAGAGGCTATAGATAAATTGTTAAGTCCGGTTGGTATATACGAAAGGAGCGATATTGATTACAGAACTCAGGAGGAGAACCTTCCCCCTAGAAACGTGCCTGCGAAGGGTAAGGTCCCCGAGATAATAAACATTGTTGAGTGGGATACAACGAGATTTCTGTTCCCTACTTTTTCAGGTCAGAAAACGGGTTTTTTCCTGGATCAAAGCTTCAATCGTAAAATTATATCTGAGTTGGTAAACGATGATGCAAAAGTTTTGGATGTATTTAGCTATGTTGGTGGATTCGGGATATTCTTGGCGAAGAAGGGAGCAAATGTTGTATGTATAGAGAAAAGTCCTGAATATTCTGATTTCATCAAGGAAAATGCAGAAGCTAACGGAGTTACCGGTAGAGTGAGGGTAATAACAGGAGATGCCTTTAACATTATAGATTCTATTCAAGAAAAATTCGATTTGGTAATTCTTGATCCTCCTACGTTTGTAAAGAGTCTCTCGGAGTCGAGAAAAAGATTACCTATGTTGATAAACTTGATAAAGAAAAGTTTTCTATTACTGAATGATGGTGGAAAACTAGTGGTTTTCAGCTGCTCATACAATCTACTCAAAGAACACTTGATTGCAGCAATAAGAATTGCTTGTATGGAACTAGGTATAAGAGTTAAAGTGGAAAGGGAACTTATACAATCGCCTGATCACCCTTGGGCTTTGCAAATGCCGGAAACTCTTTACCTCAAAGGCTTTGTGCTATCAAAGTTGCCCTATTGATAAATGATTACGTTATAGTGGCTTGTGTTGAAAACATTTATTTGTTGAAATAAGGTACTTGGAAAATCTTCTAGTAAAAACGTATGGATGTTTTGGGATACGTTAACATTTTAATTAAGTGCGTTTATAGCGCTTGTGCTAGATCAATGTGTCGTTCTAGTGATCTTTCTTAAATGAGGGAAATCTTTTTTATAAGGTAGTTGGGTTTAGTGATGGAAGAGTGCAAAAGCTTTGGGATACGTGGTATTCACGATAATAAAGTAAGAGTTCAGATTCATAAAGTGATGTGCTCGTAATATTACTTGAAGCATTTATTCAGTTTGGGGGCGTAGCCTTCTTGTAATAAGAGTGGATATATGACTAGAGCTAATTGTTGCTATGAAGTTGTAGGCTTTATTTAAGTTTCTCAATACATCAATACAATAGTAGTAATTTGAATTATCTCTGAAGAAATTCTATAATTATAGACACTTTTTGGAGGGTAAAATGTCAGAGAAGATAGTTGCTGTAGTAGGTGCAACTGGTGCTGTTGGCCAGGAAATGATAAAAACTCTTGAGCAAAGAAATTTCCCAATTAGGGAACTAAGGTTGTTTGCATCTGAAAGGTCTGAAGGTAAGAAGCTTAAATTCAAGGGGGAGGAGATACCCGTTGAGGTTTTAAAAGAAGATGTGTTCAAGAAATACAAAATTGAGATTGCTTTATTTTCGGCTGGTGCATCAACTTCGAAGGTATTTTCGCCGATAGCGGCTAGTAGTGGAACGATAGTTATTGATAATTCTAGTGCTTTCAGAATGGATGATGATGTTCCCTTGGTTATACCAGAAGTGAACCCTGAGGATGTTAAGTATCATAAAGGTATAATTGCTAATCCTAACTGTTCAACTATACAGATGCTTGTAGCATTGAAACCGATTTATGACTATTCGAGGATAAAGAGAATAATTGTTTCTACGTATCAGGCTGTATCAGGTGCTGGTGGTATGGCTATTCAAGAACTTGAAGATGAGTTAAAAACTTATGTAGGTGGCGGTAGAAATGCGTTATTGAACTTCAAGTTCTCTAAATTCCCATATCCGATAGCACTCAATGTTATTCCTAGGATAGATATAATACTAGATAACCTTTATTCGAAAGAAGAAATGAAGATAGTTAACGAAACTAAGAAGATACTACATGATCCAGACATAAAGGTTTCTTCTACTACTGTTAGAGTACCAGTGATAAAAGGTCACAGTGAAGCAGTATGGATAGAAACTGAGGCAAAGGTAACTCCTGAGAAAGCCAGAGAACTACTTAGTAATGCCAAGGGGGTTAAACTTATGGACGATCCTTTCAATGATGTTTATCCTACGCCGTTACTCTATGGCCATGACACTGATGATGTTTACGTTGGTAGGATAAGGGAGGATATATCCACAGAGAATGGTCTTGTTATGTGGATTGTCGCTGATAACTTGAGGAAAGGGGCAGCATTGAATGCTGTACAAATAGCTGAGCTTCTTATCTAGAAGAGGGTAATTAAGTTATGAAAAATCCTTTGAAATCTTTGTATAATTGGGTTCTGAGTTGGGCAGAGAAGCCAGGAGGTGAGGTAGCTCTCTACTCTTTAGCATTTACAGAGGCTTCCTTTTTTCCTGTGCCTCCTGACCCACTTCTAATAGCTTTTTGCCTATCAAAGCCAAATAGGAGTTTGAATTTTGCTCTATTTACAACAATATTTTCGGTAATTGGTGGAATATTTGGTTATCTGATAGGTTTTGCACTTTTTGAGATAGTTGGTAAGCCTATTCTGGATTTTTATCACTATTGGGATGCTTACAACAATGTTAAGGGCTTGTTTGATACTTATGGGTTTGCTGCACTGCTTATAGCCGGATTTACACCTATACCGTATAAAGTTTTTACTATAGCTTCGGGCTCTCTATATTTTAATTTCCCTTTATTCGTTCTAGCATCAGTAATTAGTAGAGGAGCTAGGTTCTTTTTGGTTTCTGTAATAATGTTCTTTTTTGGTAAGCCTGCTAGGGAATTTATTGATAAGTATTTTGATTTGTTGTCTTTGGCTTTCGTTGTACTTCTTGTAGTTGGTTTTTTAGTGATAAAGTATGCTCTGTGAAGAATATTCGAAGTATCTTGGTTTTCCGAAGGACTTTGAAGTGAAAATTGGTGAATATCTCAAAGAATTGTACTCTTGGAATCAGCATACTAATCTAACATCTGATGAGATAGATACTTTTGTAAAAAAACATCTGTGCTTTTCACTGAATTTTTCATTTTTTATAAAAGATTTTGATGTTGTTTTTGACTTTGGTAGTGGGAATGGAGTTCCAGGTATTCCACTTGCAATAATGTTTAAAGAAAAAACTTTTGTGCTTGTTGAGAATAAGAAAAGAAAAATTGCTTTTCTTGAGTATATATCTTCGCATTTGAAGCTTGATAATGTCCAGATTATGGACTCTTCATTTCAGAGTTGTCCACCGTTAACTCGAAGCTTTTGCGTTGTTGCAAAAGCGTTTTCTGATTTCAAAGCAATGGTAAAGTTTTTCAAAAGGAGTTTTACTCTTTTTTTACCTCTTACTGATGAAACAAAGATACCGCCATATGCAACTGTCATTTCTAAAACTCCTGATCTTAGGCAAACTGTGAATTTCTATGAAATAAGGGTTGAGGTGTATTGATTTACAATCTCGCTTTGTTTTTGTATACTTAATTATGTGACAAAAGATGAGTTTTTGAAAAAATCTAAAGAGAGTTTGAAGAGAGTTTTGAGAAAAGAGGGACTTCTTACGCCAGAGTTGGAAATGGCTTTTGACAAAGTGCCAAGAGAAGAGTTTTTCCCTAAGGAATCAAGAGAAAATGCTTATCTTAATAATGCTTTTGAAATTGGTTTTGGGCAAACAATATCTCAGCCAACCATGATATTCATAATGCTTAAGGAGTTGGAAGTTTCAAAGGAGCACAAAGTTTTGGAAGTAGGTACTGGAAGTGGATATTTGACAGCACTTTTGTGTGAACTAGCTTATTTTGTATATTCAGTTGAGATAATAGAGAAGTTAGCTATTCAAGCTGAGAAGAGACTAAAAGTTTTGGGGTACAAGAATTTTGAGGTGTTCACTGGTGATGGTAGTATAGGTCTGAAGGAATTTTCACCTTATGATAGGATAATAGTTAGTGCGGCAGCTCCAAAGGTACCAGAAGAGCTAGTGGAACAGCTTAAGCCAGGAGGTATACTTGTTATGCCTGTTGGTGGGTATGAGCTTCAAAGATTGGTCAAAGTAAGGAAATTATTGAATGGAAAAGTGATTACTGAAGATGGGGTAATGTGTAGATTTGTTCCTCTTGTGGGACAGAAAGGGTTCAGTGAACTTAAGCAACGTTATCATTGATTAGTAGACCGCTGAAGAACCAAAATAGATTCCCTATAGAGAATACATACATTGTGTTGTCAACAATTCCATGGAGCAAGAATGAAATTATAAAGGATATTATTCCTACTTTAAACCAAGTTAGATTGCTGTATTTCTGGAAGAATTTTCTGAATATTAGTAATATTATTGTTAAAAAAGCGAGAGTTCCCAATATGCCAGTTTCTACTAATAAGCTCAGGTATAGGTTATGTACGTATGGCCCGAAGTAATAGGGCACGTAATGATGAAAATTCATTAGCCCTATTCCGAGAATAGGATTTTCAAGGAAGAGTAGTATGGCACTTTTGTAAGAATCAGTTCTTACGCTAAGGCTTGTGTAATCGCTTCCAAGAATAGCTGTTTTTATCCTTGCGAAGACGCTTGGTGTGCTGAGGTAGATACCGATCAGAAGCCCTATAATAAGCAAACTTAAGATGTTAACTAATGTTGTGGGTTTTTCACCATTTATTAGTAGTCCTAAAGTGAGAACAACAGGAAAAATGAGAAATAAGCTTCTGGAGTTAGAGGTAAACATTGCTACAATGGTTAGTAGTATTGTAATAGAGATCATTAGGTAAGCCCTGAAAGAACTTTTTTGTTTTAATGAGAGCCCCCAAAGTACAAGCAATGTTGAGAAGTATAGGAAGATGGAAGAGTATATTACCGGGTTAGGGGTTATAGAAGGGCTTCTTATTCCTGAGTTTTTTACTTCAAAGTCAGTTGCTGGAGGTATGACTATTAGTTTGAATTCTTCAGTACCAACTGAAATTTTTGTATTCGGGAAAATGTAAAAGAGAATGCCAAATAGTGCTAGTAGTGCGAAAAAAAATAGAATAGCCTTGCAAAGAGTTCCCTTTTCAAGGGTTATTACCCTGCCTGTAGAGAATGATATATAGTAGATTACGAATAAGAGAGCGCTACCGCTAGCTAGTGCCTTGTCTTTTGCAAATAATGCAGAGATGATAGTTAAAATGAAAAAAGTTAAGAATGCTATATCAATTTCTGAGATGGAAGATTTTATCTCATTGAAGTAAACGGCAAAGAGAAGAAAAATTATTGCTACAGATATAAATATAAGCTGGGAAGTAATGAGAAAAAAAAGAAACAAAACGACAAGCCAGTATACTATTTTGCTATCCTTTATTGCTGCTAAACTGTTCATAGTTGGGGTAATTATAATTCAAAAAGGGTGCTGTTTAAAACCTTTCAATATATCCTTAGGTTGATTATATTTTTGCGTTAAGTATTTATCTAATTGGGATATCATTAATTGTTTGTAGCTCTTTCAGTAAGAGCTTATGCTACTAGAAAGGAATGTCATAATGAGTTTATGGTGATTTGGTCTACTGATGGTAATGTGCCAAATGCAAGATATTTTAGCTAGCACTTAGTACAATCAGCATTTGGTGTTAATTGACACTTAAGGTTCGGGTCGTATTTTGTACTTTCCCAAACCTTAGCAATTTGATTATAATTATTCACTATGGGTAGTGATTATATAATAATTGAGGGGGCTAGGGAACATAACCTAAAGAACATAAATCTCTCAATACCAAAGAATAAGTTAGTCGTAATAACTGGTTTGTCTGGTTCGGGTAAATCTTCCTTGGCATTCAATACGATATATGCCGAGGGTGAAAGAAGATATTTGGAGTCCATATCAACTTATGCTAGACAGTTCTTGGGCAAAATGAGTAAGCCTGATGTTGACAAAATTGAAGGTTTATCGCCTTCGATATCACTTGAGCAGACAGCAGGTAGACAAAACCCTAGATCCATAGTTGCAACAGTTACTGAGATATACGATTACATGAGATTACTTTTTGCTAGGTGTGGTACACCAACATGTTATATATGCGGGAAGGAATTACAAAGGTTCTCAATAGATGAGATAGTTGAAAGGATACTTTTAATGGAAGGCAGAAAAATAACAATTCTATCTCCGATTGCACAGCAAAGAAAAGGCACATTCAAGCACACGATGGAAGAAATGCTAAAAAGGGGCTTTTCTAGATTCTATATAGATGGTGAATTTTTGGATTTAGATGAGGTAGGGGTGCCTGAGTTAGACAAAAACAAGAAGCACAACATAGAAGTTGTGTTAGACAGAGTTAAGGTTTCTAAGGATAATAAAGAAAGGATTTTCGATAGTGTTGATATTGCTTTGAACCTATCTGATGGATCTTGTGTGGTGGAAGATTACGAAACGAGAGAGAGGATTTTCTTTTCAGATAAATATATATGTCCTGAACATTTAGTTTCTTATTCGAAAATTGAGCCGAACCTCTTTTCGTTTAACTCGCCGGTGGGTGCATGTCCCTCGTGTGGTGGATTAGGTGAACACTATGAGTTTGACATAAATTTGATTGTAGACAGAAACCTCTCAATAAGAGAGGGGGGAATAAAAACGATCAGTAAGACTCAGTTTATATATTGGGATGAACTAGAAGCATTATCCAGGAAGTACAACTTTTCATTGGATACTCCTATAAAGGACCTTCCAGAGCATGTATTCAATATACTTATGTATGGCTCAGATGAAGAATACAAAGTTGTGCACTCATCTTCAAAATCTTATTGGGAATATACTAATAGGTGGGAGGGTATAATTACTTCTCTTGAAAGGAGGTATAGGAATGCTGAGACTGATGAAGCTAAGGAATGGTTTATGCAGTTTATGAAGGCAAGGGTGTGTAGTGAATGCAACGGAAACAGGTTGAATAATTTAGCTTTAGCAGTTAAGTTTTTGGGCAAGAACATAATGGAATTGACTAAGCAAACACCTGTATTTATAAAAGAATTTTTATCTAGAGCTGAGATGGAATTAACTGAGAAGCAGAAAATTATTGCGAGACCAATAATAAAAGAGATATTGAAGAGGTTAGATTTCTTAATAAGTACGGGGCTTGATTATATAACGTTGGATAGGAAAATATCAACTCTCTCAGGTGGTGAGTTACAGAGAATAAGGTTGGCTACACAGCTTGGTTCTGGATTGTCAGGTATAATATACGTGATCGATGAACCAACAATAGGATTACATCAAAGAGATACTGAGAAGTTAATAAATACCCTTAAAGGTTTGAGAGACTTGGGAAATACTGTTATTGTTGTTGAGCATGATGAGGATGTTATAAGGAATTCAGATTACATAGTAGATTTGGGGCCGGGAGCAGGTGTAAATGGTGGTTATGTAGTTGTGAGCGGCCCACTGGAAGAGGTTATGAAAAAGTCTACAGATTCTTTGACTGTAAAATACCTGAGAGGAGAATTAAAAATAGAGGTACCGAAAGAAAGAAGAAAGCCGCTGGATTATATATTGCTAAAGGGTGCGAAGGAACATAACTTAAAGAACATAGATGTTAAAATACCTCTTGGATGCCTTGTTTGTGTAACTGGTGTTTCAGGTTCGGGAAAAAGTAGCTTAGTAATAGATACCTTGTATCCCGCACTACATAATAAAATCTATGGAACAGATTATCCGGAAGGTAGTTATGAAGCTATTGAGGGGTGGGAGAAAATAAAAAGGATTGTGATGGTAGATCAGACACCAATAGGTAGAACACCTAGGTCAAATCCTGCTACTTATGTAGGTGTGTTTGATGAAATAAGGAAAGTATTCGCGATGACGAAGGATGCTAAGGCAAAAGGGTTTACACCTTCGAGATTCAGCTTCAACGTAAAAGGAGGTAGATGTGAGGCTTGCCAAGGTCAGGGAGTGATAAAAGTTGAAATGAATTTCTTACCTGATGTGTATGTTGTTTGTGATGTGTGTGACGGCAGGAGGTACAATTCTGAAACATTAGAAGTTAAGTTTAAGGGTAAAAATATATATGAGGTTTTAGAAATGACAATAGAAGAAGCTTATAGCTTCTTCGAGAATATACCAAGTATAGCTAACAAATTGAGAACATTTATAGACGTTGGCTTGGGATATATGAAACTTGGTCAGCCGGCTACGACACTTTCCGGTGGAGAAGCCCAGAGGGTAAAAATAGTTTCAGAACTGTCAAAAAAGTTCTCTGAGCATACACTGTACATCTTGGACGAACCTACAATAGGGTTACATTTTGACGATGTAAGAAAATTGGTAGATTCTCTACAAAGGTTAGTCGAAAAAGGTAATACCGTGTTAGTGATAGAGCATAACTTGGAGCTAATTAAGTGTGCTGATTATATAATTGATTTGGGGCCAGAAGGAGGAGATCGAGGAGGCGAAATAGTTGCAGAAGGTACACCAGAAGAAATAGCCAGGAATCCAAGGTCGTACACGGGGCATTACCTCAAAAACTACTTAAATCATCAAGTTGAGGTTTATAATAGCGTCGATTTTGTTACCAATCGTTAAAGATACTTTAATCATTTATGGGAAAGTGCTAACTGGAACTTTTCCCTTTGATATTGTGAAGAAGTTTTTGCCTTTTTCATTCTCAGGAAAGTATTCGGTATAAAGGATGCTGTAAACGTCTTTTAAGTGTCATTATGACAGTTTGTTGATAACACTTACAAAAAGCTGATTTTAACCATAGTAGTAGTTTTTGTGCAATAAGTCGTTGGAATTTGCCGTTTGTCTATCTATTGAAGCTTCTCAATTTTGGGCAGATTTGGTGAAAATCGTAATTTTTTGCTAGAAATTAATATAATTTTTTTAACTTATGGTTCTGGGTAAGAAAAATTTTCTTGTTTTAGGTTTTACTGAGAGGACAGGTTTTAATGTGGCAAGGTTTCTTTTGGAAAAGGGGTGTAGAGTTTTTATCTCTGACAAAGTCAGAGATGAGAACAAGATTAAATTGCTTGATGAGTTAAAAAAGTTGGGCGATGCTGTAGATTTTTTGGGGACTGAAAGGTTGCCTTCCGATGATGTAGAAATGGTTATTGCTAGTCCTGGGGTGCCTCTGTCTAATCCAATAATTCAAGAATCAAAAAATAGGGGTATTGAGGTTATTGGTGATATTGAGCTATTTTTCAGGTTAAATCCACACATTAAGTACATAGCAATTACTGGGACGGATGGAAAGACAACTACAACGAAACTGACTTATCATGTTCTGAGCAAGTACCTGAGAAATGTTGAAAGTGGTGGCAATATTGGGATACCTATATTCTCAATCAACCCTCAAAACGTTGATTACTTAGTTTTGGAAGTAAGTAGTTTCCAGATAGACACGACGGTGATCTTTAATCCTTTCATTGGTGCTATAACTAACATAGCGAAAGACCACATGGATAGATACTCTAGCTTTGAGGAATATGTAAATTCAAAGTTTTCACTTTTCAAAAATCATTCAATGAATGATTATGCAATACTAAATTCAAAGCTAAGGGACTTCGAGCAGATGCGGGGGGTTCCTTCTAGGAAAATCTTCTTTTCTGCGACTCTTAGGGGTGATGTTTCGCTTGAAAATGGGTTTATAAGGTTTTTCGGTGAAAAATTGGTTGATATGTCGAGGGTTAAGCTAATAGGCAGGCATAATGTAGAGAATATAATGGTAGCTGTTTCGATAGCTAAGGTACTAGGTGTTCCTAATGAAGTTATAGAGGAGGCAGTGTACGATTTTTCACCTTTGCCGCACAGAATGGAATTGGTTTTGGAATTAGATGGTGTGAGATATATAAATGATTCTAAAGCAACTACTATTAATGCTATGGTGAGTGGTATAATGAGTATTGAGGGTGATATAGTCCTGATAGCTGGGGGATTGGATAAAGGTATGGATTTTTCTGAGGCAATACCAGTAATAAAAGAGAGAGTGAAATACGTAATAACGATTGGCTCAACAGGTCTTAGAATAGTTGATGAGCTTAAGAAGAGTGGTTATGATAATTGTGTGTTTGCGAATTCACTTGAAGAGGCTGTTAGGTTAGCTAAAGAGAAGGCGACTAAGGGAACTTCCGTTCTCTTCTCGCCAGGATATGCAAGTTTTGATATGTTTAAGAACTATGAGGACAGAGGAGAAAAATTTAAAGAGATAGTTAAATCTTTATAGTATATACTTTAGATATGGTTTTTCGCTCAATCTGTGATATCCATCCTTTACTACTACCTCTTTAGGAAATTTTTTTAAGTTGTAGTGGGAAGCCATTGAGTAGCCGTACGCTCCTGTATCGAAGATACCTAGGATATCTCCATACTCTACTTTCTGAATTTTTCTGGGTTCTATACCTTCTTCATTTCTTGTGAAAATGTCACCACTCTCACACAAATTACCAGCAATTACTACTTCTTCGAATTCTTCTGAATCTAGCTTAGAAATGTTTATTATCTCGTGGTAGCTTCCATACATCACAGGCCTAGCTAAGTGATTAAACCCTGTGTTTACTATTGCGAATTTGTAAAGGGGAGTATATTTAGTCTCTACAACTTTAGTTAGTAGGACACCGCTTTCAGCTACTAAGAATCTGCCAGGTTCGAGTAGGAGCTTTACGTTGCGACCTTCAGCTTCTGAAAACTCATTCATAAGTTTTGATATGGATTCCCCGAATTTCTCTAAGTCGAAGTTTTTATCGTTTTCCCTGTATGGTATTCCTATACCTCCACCGATATCTACGAATTCAATAGTTTTGAAAATTCTGGATATATCCAGTGCTTTTTTAATACCTTTTATATAAGGTTCAAAATCAAGGATTCCTGAGCCTATATGGAAATGTATTCCGATGATGTTTACTTTGTATTTCGCTGATATCCTTTTTACTTCTTCAAGGTATGATTCGTATATTCCAAATTTGCTATGAGGTCCGCCAGTTATCACATGTTCATGGTGGCCATGCCCAAAATCAGGATTTATCCTAATGCTAATGCTTATACCTGGGTAATTCTGGGAAATCCTTTCTAGTAAATCTATGGATCCTACGTTTGGTACTATACCTCTGGAAATACAGTACTTTACATCTTCGTTGGATATTCCTATACCAGTGAAAAGAATATCTTCACTTTTAAAGCCTAGGTCCATCGCAAAAGATATTTCTTCAATTGAGACAGCGTCAATTCCGCAGTTTAGGTATCTAAGTGTCTTTAGTATGTCTGCGTTAAAGTTCGATTTCATAGCAAAAAGTATTTTCTTGTTTTCGTAAGGAATAGAATTAAATAGTCTTTGGTAGTTTTCTTTTATCTTGTCTAGGTTGTATACGTAGATTGGTGTTCCGTATTCATTGGCTATGTCTAGGAGATTTATACCTTTGAAATTGTTTAGTTTATTCAGATTCATGGTAATTCTATAAATTTTATCCTGACTTGCTTGGAAAAGGCAAGAAATTATTTTTTGAAACTAGGTAGATATGAATTATAATAATCATGGGAGGGTGTATGAAGAAAGTGTTTTTGATCTTTTTTGTTTTAGTTTCAATTGTTTCTTTTTCATGGGGCGAAATTGTAGTTATTGACAATTTCAAGAGCGTTTCTTTCATATATCCTACTCATACTATGTTTTTTTCTGAGATACTTTTATCGATTTATGGGGGAAACAAGTATGGAGCTGGTATAGTTTTTTCACCTTCATCTTCGAGTAACTTCCAAGATGTTCAAATGAGCTTGGAGAAAGTAGAATTTTTTACAAGACCTTTTGATTTCCTCGATGTTTACTTTTGGTATGGTGTGAGGAAATATGTAGGTTATGAGGCAACGTATCAAGGGTATATTTATCATCCATCTAGAGAATTTTCGTTCAAGGGTTGGAGGTGGATATCTGGTACTGGCATTGACTTGGATTTTTCTTTCTTCGATAGGAAACTTAATGTGAACCTATATGTGTATAGGCCAGTTTTGACAAATGAAGGTGGTATTTCTGCTGACCTTGAGATTTTAGGTTTATACAGAGATGTTCTTTTATCTGGATTTTTTGGAATTTCTGAAGTGAACTTAAGGGGAGGCTTGATGCTTAGAACTCTTTTCAGGACTGTAAACGCTGTTTTTGTTCTCGGAGTAGACGGAGTACCATTAACAAACATCAATGTAACTTTTGCTAATATTTATGCTTTGGGTGAGGAAAGAGTTTCTGTGTCGTCTTTTGACAATAGCTGGGGATTGGAACAGATATTTTCTATTATGCTTAAGCCGCAGTTTTATAATGGACTTATGAAATCTAGTGATATATCTGATATTGATCTTAGGCTTACAGGTGTATTGAGGTTTTTGAATAAATTGCTTGTGGGGGCTGAGGGACTTATATATGTTTACGATCTCACGGGGGCGGTAACCCAGCTTCATGTTGAGGCTTGGGCAGGTCCGGTAATCGGAATCCTTGATAATAATGTTAGCTTGAATATCACGCCTTTGTTTGTTTTCATGAATACTAGGAGTAGTCAGGTTCAGCAGTTTTATAAAGTTGTGTTGTCAGGAGAGGTTAGGTTCTAGTTTCTTCTTCCCATATTTCCATAAGCCTTTTTATTTTGGCTTTTATGTCAGGAGCACCTACTATTTCTGTAACCAAGCAAGCACATTTTGCTCCTCTCTTTATTACTTCCCTTAGGTTATGTTCCTTTATGCCGCCGATGGCTACTACTGGAACTGTGGAATTTTTAAGTGCAAAATCTAAGTATTCAAGTCCAACTGGAGGAATTACGTCTTCCTTTGTGTGGGTTTCAAATATTGGTCCGGCACCAATATAGTCAACACCTGAGTTTATCATTTCAAACATTTGATGAGGCCAATGTGTCGAACCACCTATTATCATTTCTTCTCCTACTAATTTCCTGACTTCGCTAACGGGATAATCCTCGTGCCCCAGATGTACACCATCTGCTTCCACTAAAAGAGCTAGATCAACATAGTCATCTATTATAAGTATTGCACCGTAATCTTTTGTTATTTTCCTTATCTCTTTTGCCTCTTGGTATCTATATAGCCCTTTCTTCTTCTTTTCACGGTACTGTACTACTTTTATGCCTGCTTCCAGCATTTCTTTGACAACTTCTATATTGCTTCTACCTAAAGAGTATTCCTCAGCAGTTATACAGTAAATATGTGTCTCGTAAAGAAGATTTAATTTCTCATTTTTGGTCATGGTAGAATTATAAAACTTAAAGTTATCTTTGTAGGTAGTTTTTCTCGTAGAACTTTAGATATTCGCCGGATATTGTGTTTCTTAACCAGTTGAGGTTATTTAAGTACCAGTCAATGGTTATCTCCAATCCTTCTTCAAAGGAATATGTATGTTTCCATCCGAGTTCTGTTTGTATCTTTGTTGTGTCCATTGCGTATCTTCTGTCATGTCCTGGCCTATCTTTTACAAACCTTATTAAATCCTCACTTATTTTGTCATCTCCCGTTTTCCTTCTGAGAATCTCTATTATTTTTTTGACAACGTATATGTTTTCCCTTTCGTTATGTCCCCCTATGTTGTAAACTTCTCCTATTCTACCTTTTTCTATTACTAAGTCAATAGCTTTACAGTGGTCTTCAACGTATATCCAATCTCTTATGTTTTTGCCATCTCCGTAAACAGGTAGTTCTTTGTGATTAAGGGCGTTCCATATCATGAGTGGTATGAGTTTCTCGGGGAATTGGTAAGGTCCGTAGTTGTTTGAGCATCTAGTTATTATTACAGGCATTTTAAACGTGTCATAGTATGCTTTTGCTATGAGGTCGCCTCCTGCTTTACTTGCAGAGTAAGGGCTGTGGGGATCTAATGGGGTATTCTCCGTGAAATATCCTTCCGGCCCTAGTGAACCGTATACTTCATCGGTGGAGATTTGAATGAATTTCTTACCTTCTAGCCATTTATCACCTTTGAACCAGTATTCCATTGCTACGCTAAGAAGAGATTGTACTCCGAGAATGTTTGTTTTTATGAATACATGAGGCTCGAATATTGACCTATCGACGTGTGATTCTGCAGCAAAGTTAACAACAACATCTATATCATACTTTTCGAATATATAATTCAATAGCTCGGCGTTGTTTATATCACCTCTTATGAAAACAAATCTCTCTTTTTCTTCTTCTGTTAGCTTTGATAGGTTTTCAAGGTTGCCGGCATATGTCAGTTTGTCTAAGCCTACTATGAGAGAATCTTTGTATTTTCGTAGGTAGTAGTAAACAAAGTTTGATCCGATGAATCCAGCGCATCCGGTTACCAATAGCCTCATAACATTCCCTCCTCATTTAGATATTCTAGAACTGCTTCTTTCCAGTGCCTAACCTCAAAGCGAATGGTTTGGTATATACCGAAATTGCTTAACTTTGAGTATTTAGGCCTCTTAGCTGGTAAATTAAAATCTTCTTGATGTGCTTCGTAGAGTTTTACCTTCAGCTTTAATGTCTCGGTTATAAACTTTGCGTATTCGAACCTTGAGCATTCGCCTTCGTTTGAGAGGTGATAGAATCCGAAAGCCCCAACTTCCAGTAATTTCGTTGTTACTTTGACAATATCATTGGTGTATGTTGGTGCTGAGATTTCATCGATTGCTACTCTGACTTCACCTTTTCCTGCCCAACTCAAAAATTTCTTTATAAAGTTTGTGCTATATTCGCTTTTGCCGAATACCCAACTTACCCTTATTAGGATATACCTATCATTAAGAGACTTTAAAAATTGTTCTCCTAGAACTTTACTTTGGCCGTACTTTGACAATGGGTTTTCTTTATCTGCTATTGTGTAAGGTTCTTTTTTTGTGCCGTCAAAAACATAGTCGGTTGAGTAGTGAACAAGAGGTATTTTATGCTCTTGACATGCGATTGCTAGATTCCTCACCCCCAAGCCATTCACGCAAAATGCTGTTTGCCAGTCTTCTTCAGCTTTGTCAACAAGGTTGTAGGCCGAGCAATTAATAACAACCGTAGGTTTCATTTCATTAATAAATTCTAACACGGACCTTAGGTCCGTGATGTCTAAACTAAAAAAATTACTTTTCCCTGACGAAGTCGTACATATGGGATTAATACCTTTATTACTGAAGTACCTTACAAACTCGTTTCCTAACTGTCCGCTAGCACCTATTATTAGAGGCCTCATAAGAAAATTATGAGTAATTTAATATGTACAGTTCACCTTCAGGAGAGGAATGACTTGTTGAAGAATTCAATTAAAATAATGCCGTTGGGTACGGAGTTATTAGGTGTTCGGTGGTATCTATTTTGGTTTGAGAAGTGCTTTAATCGTCTTCAGGTGGAAATGTTAATTTTTTATACCATATAGGGGTGTCATCCATTATTGTTTAATAAAGCTTAGTTCGGATACGAATATTGTTCGCTTAGTTGAATTTAGAAGATAAGTCTTAAGGTAAGTAGATTTTTTTCTTGAGTTGGGGCTACTGAAGATAGTAATATATTGCTTGATGGTTTTGAGATTGGTTTTCCCAGTATTAATGATTCTTTTGGCTACAGGTTTTTGTTTTTCTGATTATGTTGAGGATATCTTAAGTGGGAGGAGAACATTTGATAGTATAGTTGCTGAATTTTACTCTAACGGTAAGTACCAAGAACTTTACGATATAGTTTATAAGCTTTCTAAGCTTACTAATAGCGAAACGATTCTAATTGAAAAGGTTAAGCTTTCTTACTCTCTTGGTAAAGACGGCCTAATTGACGATATCTATAGGTTTTTAGATATTCCTTCACCAAATATTTCTCAGCTCATTTTAACTATTGGCAAAGATGAGAAGCTAATTGGTGAAGTAGGAAGATACATAGCTACGAAAGAAATATCAAGGAACGTATTGATTAACTATTCGAGAATGTGCCTTTTGAATAACTCTCTCAATGCTCTTGTGTTTTTCCTTACTAATGTGAAGGTGACTAACGAGTTTAAAGAAGTGTATTCCGATATTGTTGATTCATTGTTACAAAAGTTAGATTATTACAAAATGAGTGAAGAAATTTTAGTTATTTACTATACCTACAGGAATTATTTGAGTTTCGTTGAGTTTCAGAAAGAGATAGTAGCAAATGCTTTGGTTGATGTGGGTAGACCTGGTGAAGCTTTAGAATTGGTTTCTAGTGCTGATACCATGAGTGCTAGAGTTATTAGAATTAAATCTTTGGCTATGCTGGGGGATATAGACGGTGCTTTAGCGGAAGCAAGGGAACTAAGGATCATAGGAGTTAATGCTAGGGTTGTTTTTGTTTTATTTCTCAATAAATCAGACTTACAATCTGCTAAGAATATGGTTATATACCTGGATGAACCTTTCAGGCAATTTTCGCAGGCTGTCATTTCAATTTTTGAAGGTAATTTACTAAAGGCAGAGGAAATAATGAAAAACATTCTAACTAAGAACTACTTCGATGCTAAAATAAAGAATCTTTGTGCAGTTTTACTTTGGGTGATCAATACCTCATCTGATGTTGACGAAATAAAATTGCTAACCTTAAGTATAATTAATAGGTTTACGAAGGTAAAAAATGGAGGTATACACTTGAATTCTCAGGAGGCGGATAGATTAAAAAGGGTAGAGGGCTACTTAATCCCTTAAGTAGCCCTCAAAAGTAGGAGATGCGGTACCTACTTTCCAACAACATTAATTTTCGTTAGGTGCTTTAAAACTTTTAGTTTTTGTTAAATTTCTATTGTTAGTCCATCGTATGCAGGAAATATGTTTTTGTCTTTTAGTTCGTTGTAAAGTTTGTCATAATCAATATCGTGTCCCATGTGTGTTAAGTATGTTATTTCAGGTTTTATGTACTTTACTAAGTTGATGGCTTCTGATATAGTTAGATGTGTTGAGTGAGGTAAATATCTGAGTGCACCAAGGATGAGAATTTTAGTATTTTTTATTATTTTCAAGCTTTCTAAAGGTATGAAACTACAGTCTGTTATGTATGTAAATAAATCTGTTTGGAAACCGCTAACTTTGATTTTGCCGTGGAAGTAGACAAATGCTTTTATTTTTAGTTCGTCTAGGATTATTTCATCGTAATCTTCTAATACATGTATCCTAACTATTGGTTTACCACCACCTAACTGTGGTGTATCCCGGAATATGTAATCAAATCTCATTTGTAGTTCTAGTGATGATGGTAAGTTTAGAAAAACAGGTATTTCTTTCCATTTCATCAAGTAATTTATTTGCCTTATGTCATCAAATCCATTTATATGGTCAGCGTGACTGTGGGTTATAAGTACAGCGTCTAGGTAGGTTATGTTATTATTCAAAGCTTGTGTTCTGAAATCGGGAGTGACATCTATTAAAACTTTCTTGCCTTTGTCCTCGAAGTATAATGATGTTCTTAATCTTTTATTCTTGGGATTTTGAGAAGTGCAAACGTCACATTTGCAGCCTATTAATGGAACTCCTGTTGATGTTCCGGTGCCTAAAAATACAATTTTACCCATCTTCCCTACTTAATAAGACTGAAAAATTTTTTTTGAATTTCTCTTTTATCTTTGTTTCAGATCTCTCATTCCTTATACCGAGTAAAACAGCTAGATATAGAATTAGTTCTCTTATCTCGTCGTTATTGTTTATGTCAAGGTTTTGTATTCTGCTTTTTATTTCACTGACAATCTCATTTTCACTTACCTTGAGTAAGTTTTTCCTCTTTGCTTTTTGTGTTACTTTATATATGTATAGTAGAGTGGGTAAAGAATTAGGAACGAGAGAGAATATATCTCCGTCTTCGTTCTTCTTCGATTCCCAAACCTTTAAAGCTTCTTCTGTAGTTGATGGTAGAGTTTCGTTTTTAAAGACATGGGGATGTCTGTTGATTAGCTTTCCGTTAAGTTCTTTGAGAACTTCTTCTAACGAAAATTTGTTTTCCTCTTCTGCAATTTGAGATATGAATACACCTTGAAGTATTAGATCCCCCACTTCTTCCTTTATCTTATGGTAATCTTTATTGTTTATTCCGTCGACAACTTCGTAAGCTTCTTCTATTATGTTTTCTACAATACTCTCAAGTGTTTGGGCTCTGTCCCATGGGCATCCATTGGGAGATCTTAGAACTTTCACTATCTCAACTAACCTGTCAAAGTCTTTCATAGATCAAGAATTTTAATTTTTTTGTAAATAGAAAATCTATTTTATAAGAAGAGGTATAGCCTCTTTTAGAAGATTAGTACGAGTAAACCGACAATGAATGAATATATTGAGAATATGTATAGTTTGCCTTCTTTTAAGAATTTCATGAGTAATCCTAGAGATAGGTAACCTACGGCAAATGCTACTGCGAAACCTATAATGTAGGATAATTGGAATTCTAAATTTATGTGAGCTTCGGCTCTTATGGATTTATAAGTTTCATAAACGAAAGCACCTATTGTTGTAGGTATGAAGATTAGGAAGCTGAATATACCTGCTGTTGTTCTATCTAATCCCATTAATAAGCTAGTGGAGATTGTTATGCCTGACCTTGATATTCCTGGTATGACTCCTATACCTTGGAATATCCCTATGATAGCGCTATCTAATATACTTATGTTGTTTAAATCTTTGGGGGATTTGTTGAAGATTAGGTACGGTATCAGAAGTATAAAAGCGTTTATTATTAGAGTTACACCAACCAGTTTGTAATTGGATTCGACGATATCTGACACAATTGGTTCGACTAATAGTGCTACTATTACTGTAAAGATTGTTGCTATAACTACTAGCCAAAAAAGTTTGCTTTCGGAATCATCAAAAAATTTGTAAAACTTTGTCATTCCTTTGAGTAACATGATGAATTCATTGAAGAAGAAAGTTATTACTACAAAAAGAGTGGCTATGTGGAGTAATATATCGAACCATAATGTGGCTTTACCCATGTTTTTTAGATAATGGTCAACCAGAACCAAGTGTCCCGAGCTACTTATAGGTAGAAATTCTGCTACTCCTTGGACAATTCCCATAACAATGGATTTGAGTATATCCATTAAAACCTCCAAAAACGCTAGAAATTTTAACTTTTTTTCTCATCATTTTTCAAAGAAGGGAGATAGTATTGAAAGCCTCCTATTTGGTATTGGTAACTTTTTGTTCTTTAGCTTTTATTTTTGATTTCTCGATTTCTATTTGTTTTTTTATTAGGTTGATTTTTTCTTGAATTATTTTTTTATTTTCTTCTGAGGTGGCTAAATGGTATGTTGTGATTAAGTTATCTAGTTCTTCGTTTAACATTTCCAGCAGTGTGTTTATCTTTTTTACTCCGACCTTGTAACTCCAATCTTCAAGTTCGTTGGTTACTGTGACTGTATTAGTTATCATTACTACATTGGTAACGAAAATAAAATTTGTTTCAGCTAGTTGGTAATTTGTTGAGATTTTTGTTTGTTTTATTCCTATTTCTTGTAAATTTTCTGTTTTTACCTGTTCTTGGGTTCTTGAGCTAACAGTGAACTTTTTACTTATTTCCTCATACAAGTTGGTAGAAAGAGCTAGAGCTTCAAATGACACTTTTGCCATATATTCACCGTCTTGAACTTGTCCTATGGGAAATATGTTCCACGAAAAAGAGGCATAATCCTCGTTAGGTAGGTTTGATAGAGTAAATATGTAGTTTGATGTATAAAATGTGTTAGTATCTATTATTAGCTTAGCTATGATGTCTTTTAGTTTTATTGGACTTTTGTTTTCTACAGTTAGAGAAACTGTTATGGGGAAGCTTTTGACGATTTCAGGAACGGAGAGGGAAAAAGAAACGTTTCCTATCTTTTTTATGGTATCGCCAAAAAGTCCATACATTGTTGAGTATATTGCTATCTCTTGGGGTTTAAGCCTTGTCTTTTTAAAGTATACTGCTACTGCTGTATCTTTTACGCCGAATATTCCCTCACTGAAGCTTGAACCGACTTCAGGTATATAATCCCATTTTGTTTTGCTAAGTTTTCTCCAGTTAGCAAATACTACCATTGATGGAGTTGTTACGTCTTCTAACCCTGATAAGATTCCCATCGTTTTTATTTTAGGTTTATCGATTTTATCAAATGAGTACCAAATTGTGGGCATGTTGTTTTCGTAGAAGACTGTTTCTTTGTCTATCTTGCCATAAGGAGGAATGAAAAATGGAGCTTTTTCCGATTCACCTAGGACAGTATCAAAAATGAATCTGATGTTAACATCGTGTTCTTTAATATCTTCGTTAACAACTAGAAATGTTATTCTTAGGATATCATCTCTTAATGTGAATATATTCGTAACAATTTCTACTATCTGGATTAGTTTTATTTTACTGTACTTGTTAGGTCTCCATGCCCATGTTAATTTGTTTTTTGAAATTGAAGGTCTATTCTCAAAGTATCCATCTTCTGTGCCTACCTCAAATCCATCACCATCGACGAATAGTGTGGGGTAACTTGTAGGTGGAATTTTGTCGAAAAGAATTATCTTTTTATCATCATTAGGGTTGTCAGGATCACCTATTAGCGTTTTAACAAAAAATCTCCCACTTGCGTTGTCCATTATAACTTCTAGGTATTTTGAAGATATTCCTATTTGAGCATATAAAGGAAAGGCTACTAAAAGCAGGGAAAGGAGAATTGTTGATTTTTTTAAACTTTTCATACACTTAAAAGTTATCATAATTGCATCTCCTACTTCAATTTTCGGAGAGAACAGCGAAAGATTTGCAGGTTAAGTGAACTTTAGGTAATCTTTACCTAGCCTTACGGTAGTTGGTAAGGGTGTTAAAAATGTTTTTAGATTATTAAGTTTATAGGGGGATAGCCCCCCTTTAATTTTTTATTTCTTGACTAATATCATTCCACTAATAGGATTGAGAGACACTGTACCTGAAACTGTACCCAAACTTTTTAAGCCTGCTGATTTGTCATTTGCTATTACTTCCCATTCACCTTCTGGCAATGTGAAAGTTGCTTGAGAGGTTTGGTTGCCGTTTATTAAGACAATTATATCTTTCCCGTCATCGTTTACATTTCCGGGTAATATCCAGCCTAGAGCTGGTGAAATTTTTTCGTTAGCGTTTATGAATGTGATACTCTCAGTAGGTGTTTTCCTGAATGCGTTGAAATTCTTTCTTATTGCTATGAGTCCTCTGTAGTATTCTACTAATTCTTTGTTAGTTTCTAACTTTAGAGCTTCGTTATAATTGATCCAATTGGTGTCGTCGTCTTTTTCGTAGCTGTCATGGTCAATGGTATTTGGTTTTGCTTTGCCACCTGGCCACATGACCTTTTTTGTTTTTCCATTTGGTAGTGTAACTTCTCTGTACCATCTACCTTTTTCATCTACTTTGAAATCTTTTAGCCACTGGCTGTTGGGATCAACTATCTTGCTTCTTGCAAATTCTTGCCCTTGGTGTATCATTATAGCTCCTTGAACTGTGAAAAGGAAAAGAGCAGCAATTTTGTTCTGAGCAAGTTGCTTCTCAGTTAGTTTTACGAACTCAGTTCGGTTAGTTATTATTTGGTTATGCTTATAATAACCTGTACCTATTCTTATGAAGTCTCCTAGTGTTTCGTTATCGTGTGATTCTGCGTAATTGACGTTATGCCCTTTCTCATAGAAATCTCCACCGTGCTTCTTTAGGAAACCGAGAACATATTTTTTCATTTCATCGTTATTACCCTTTCCAAAAACAAGGCCAGAAGATGGGTTAGCTGAAGCTGAAGCACCACCTCTTATGAAGTTTCTTATTCTATCGTTCCATGCTCCCATTCCTCTTTTGGAGAATCCTTCAAGAGTGTAGCCACCACCATCTCTTGGCTCACCTCTACCACCACCCCAAGGCTCGGCGATTAATATAACATCAGGGTTAATTTTCTTGGCTTCTTTTATGATCTTCTCATGTGTTTTCCAGTCAATTATTGTAGCTAAGTCAAACCTAAATCCGTCAATGTGGTAATCGATCATCCAGTACTTGACACTGTCAACAACTAGTCTGCTAGCCATAGGTTTAGCAGTGTCAAAGTCATTGCCGCAACCACTTCTAGCATCGTATCCGTGGAAATCATTCAAGAAGAAGTAATATTTCTTTCCAAGTCTCTTTAGGGGATTGTAGTCATATTGGGAGACGTGGTTGTAGACAACGTCGAGAAGTACAGCTATTTTTTCTTTGTGTAGTGCTTTGACTACATCTTTAAACTCGTTTACTTGAGTGCCTCCTAATCCGCTGTATTTACCGGGAGTTAAATCACCAGAAGAGTAATAAGATTCGGGAGCGAAGAAGCAAGATGTCATGTATCCCCAATGATTCCTACTGTGTGCGTTCCATGTGTTGACGATTGTAGCACCTTTTTCAGCACCTGCGTGCTCAACTTGTTCACCAAATGGTGGTTCGTATGTTCCAGATTCATGTATAGGTAAGAACTCAACGGCATTTACGCCTAGATACTTAAGCCAGTTTATACCTCCAATTACATCCTTACCCTTGTATATGAATCCCTTATATGTTCCCCTTATGTTTTCGGGAACACCAGAAGAAGGATGAGCTGTAAAGTCTCTTATGTGCGATTCGTATATTATTGCATCCTCGGCCTTTAATCCTACAAATGTATCACCTTCCCAGTTATATTTGGAGGTATCAATGATAACAGTCATACCCTTTTGCTTGTAAGAATTTTCAACTGCAACTGCTTTTGAATATGGATCAAAGACTATGAGCTCAGGGTCGAATGCTTCTGTGAAATGCTTAGGACCATCAGCTCTATAGCCGTAGTACTTTCCCCAAAGTTTACCTTCAACAGCTACTTCCCAAACTCCGTTTTCATCCCTATTCATTTCGTACTCAACCTTATTTTTCATTGTAATGGGATCATCAGCAATGACGAGCCATACTTTTGTTGCTCTAGGTGAAAAGACTCTAAAAACATTCTTACCATTTTCGATGTTATGCCCTAAAGGTTTGTCCGAATAGAACTTGTAGAGAAGTCTTTCGTAGTTTATGAACCTTTTGTTTTTGAATGTAGGATCTTTGTAGGATGTTATTGCCCATATATCTACAATATCTATTGGTTTTTCAAGAGTAAGGAGTAGTTCTTTTTTCTTAGATCTCTTTACGTCTATAACTTTTATGACTTTGTTTGTGTCTACTTCAGACCTTATTAAGAACATGTCAGGTTTGAATTCAAAGTCTTCTGGTGGTGTGAATTTTAGAATAACGCTAATATTTGTTTCGTTTAAAGCTGAAGCGATGACTACTTGAGGTACGTATTCTTTTTTTTCCTCCTTGGCTTCCTTTTTTTCTACCTCAGGAGGTACACAGCTTACTACGGCGAATAACCCTACGGCAAGCATCAAAAGAAATTTGTCTAATCTCATAGAATCCCCCTTTCTAGGTGTATTTTAAAGAACTAGTCGAAGATATTCAATAAATCTGTGATTATGTGAAAGCCTTGATATCTTTAGGTTTGTATCTAATAGTGTCTTAATTTATTTGCTTTCATGTGTTCCGAAGAGTTGAGTAGTTTGCTATGAATTTTTCGGTAGCATCCTGGATCCCAGTAAGTTAAAAGTAAGGCTTTTAATCTTTTAAAATTTCCTTTCAAAATGTTGAGGAGGAAGGAATGAGTGAAAGGGAGACAACATTGATAAGAAAGGAGAAGATAAGGAAATTGAGAGAGATGGGGATAAACCCATACCCATACAAATTTGATGTTAAGTCTTCAATAGCAGAGGTTAGGCAAAAGTACGAACTAGATACGAACGATTTTCCTATTGCCCTTGGTGGTACTGTAAAGAGAGTCTCAAAAACAGACGAGGGGATAGTAATTAGGCTTGAGGATGAGAAGAGTATCTTGGTGCTCGTTAGGAATGATTTCTTGAAAGATTTTGAAAGTGTGAAACCTAATGATTTTGTAACTGTAAAGGGTAGACTGAAGAGAATGAACGATGTTTTGACTTTGGAATACGACCCTAGCCTTGAAAATATCCCTTCTAAGAAAATAAGTGAAGTTTGTAATCTTTTTGACATTGACCCAAATTATGAACATATTTCTTTGGCTGGTAGGGTGGTTACTATAAGGGATCAAGGTAAGGCTGTTTTCGCACATATAAAGGATGCTGAAAGTAGAATTCAGATATATGTGAAGATTGATGTTATTGGAGAAGAGAAATTCACGTTCTTTAAAGATTTCGTAGATGTTGGTGATATACTGGGCGTTAAGGGTAGATTGTTTAGGACGAAAACGGGTGAACTGACTGTAGAAGTCGAAAAATTTGAGATTTTAGCAAAATCTTTACATGAGTTACCTGAGAAGTGGCATGGTATTAAGGATCCTGAGGTTAGGTATAGACAAAGATATTTAGACTTGATAGCTAACCCTGATGTTGCTAAGGTGTTTGTGAATAGGACTAGGATAATACAAAAGATAAGAGATTACTTTAATTCAATGGGATTCATTGAGGTTGAGACACCTATACTTCATCAAATTGCTAGTGGTGCTTCTGCTAAACCTTTTGTTACTTATCATAATGCTCTTGATGAGCAGCTTTATTTAAGAATAGCGCCTGAACTATTTCTTAAGAAGTTGGTTGTTGGTGGCTTTAATAGAGTTTACGAGATAGGTAAAAACTTTAGAAATGAGGGTATAGATATACATCATAACCCTGAGTTTACGATGATGGAATTCTATGTTGCCTATTGGGATTACAATGACCTTATGAAATTTTCTGAGGATCTATTTTCATACTTAGCTAAGGAAATAAGAGGAAGTTATAAAGTTGAATTCGGTGAATATGAGATAGATTTTACACCACCGTTTAGGAAGGTTAGGTACTTTGATTATCTTAAGGAGAAGACAGGTAAGGGAAAGGAATTTTTCCTTGATGAGAAGAGGGCGAGGGAACTTGCTAGGGAATTGGGGATAAACGAAGAGAGACTCACACACCCCAAAGTTATAGATAAAATATTTGACCGTGTTTCAGAAGGAGATTTTATCAATCCTACTTTTGTAATTGACTTTCCTAAAATACTTTCGCCTTTGGCGAAAACACATAGGGAAGATAGTGATCTAGTTGAAAGATTTGAACTTTTTATAGCAGGGTTTGAGGTTTCAAATGCGTATACTGAGTTAAATGACCCGGAGGAGCAAAGTAAGAGGTTTGACGAACAGCTTAAGGAAAGGAAGATGGGAGATGAGGAAGCACAAATGAAAGATGATGATTTTATAACGGCACTTGAGTATGGACTACCGCCAACGGCAGGGCAGGGAATTGGTATCGATAGGTTGGTAATGATACTAACAAATTCGCACTCTATAAGAGAAGTTATTCTCTTCCCAACTTTAGGAAGCAAAAAGTAATTTTTGCCGGCAGACAATTACATGTTCAAGTGGTTGGCCATTCAGGTTACATGTTCAGGTGGTTAAACTGTTCAGGTTATTGTCTGCTCAGGTGATACTTGCTTTCGGAGAGTGGCTAGACTTGAGGTGCTTTTGCCTTCTTTTCTTAATTTTAAACAAAGAGTAAATCGCTTTTTACTTTTTGAAGGTGTTTAGATGGGAAAGTGCTATGAGGTATTGAAGTGTTAAGTGCTGGGAGGTGTTATAAAGCATAAAGTTTTTTAAGCGAAACTACTTCACTTGCTATTAGTTGGTGGTTGACATTTAGAATTTTACACTATGTTGATGGACGAGATAATAAATTTGGATAAGACTTATATTTTGCCTTTCTATTTAAGGTTTGGAATAGGGTTTTATAAAGGTAAAGGTGCGTATCTGTACGGGTACGATGGTAGGAAATATTTGGATTTTACTTCGGGAATAGGAGTTTTGAATTTTGGTCATTCGCATCCAGCTATAACCAAAGAGATAAAGAAGCAAGCTGGTAAACTTGTGACTACTTCGAATCTCTTTTATTCTGAAGAGAGGGTAAAGCTGGCGAAAAAGCTTATAGATATAACATTTGATGGTGGTGTGTTTTTCTCGAATAGTGGTGCAGAAGCAAATGAAGCAGCTATAAAGATAGCTAGGTTTTTTGGTAAAACGATATCGAAGAATAAGTACAAGATATTATCACTTACAGGTTCATTTCATGGTAGAACATTGGCTACAATAACGGCAACAGCTCAGAAAAAGTATCAAAAGAATTTGGAACCTTTACCTGAAGGTTTTGAGTATGTTGAATACAATGATGTTGAAAATTTAGAAAGCAAGGTAGATGAGAATGTTTGTGCTATTTTTCTTGAGGCAATTCAAGGAGAAGGCGGAATTAGACCTTTGAGTAATGAATTTGTTAGTAAGGTTAAAGAATTAAAAAAGAAATATAACTTTCTTATAGTTTTTGATGAAGTGCAGACAGGTGTAGGTAGGACAGGTAAGTACTTTGGATATATGAATCTCGATATAGAGCCTGATATGATAACTTTAGCTAAAGCTATTGGTGGTGGATTGCCGGTTGGTGTTACAGTTCTTAGGAGAGAGTACTTTGACGTGTGTGAGCCGGGGATGCATGCTTCAACAATGGGAGGTAACCAGTTAGCTTCAGCAGTTTCTTTAAAAGTTCTGGAATTACTTTCTGATGATGTACTTAAACACGTTAATAAAATAGGTGAGTTGATAATGAGAGAACTAGAAACTCTAAAAAGTAGGTACAACTTTATAAGAGAGGTAAGAGGTAGGGGGTTAATGATAGGAGTGGATTTAGATGATAAAGTAGAGGTTATAAGTGTAATCAAAAAACTTATGGAGAGAGGTGTGTTGACTTTGAGATCTGGGGAAAATGTTCTTAGATTATTACCGCCTTTTGTAATAACGGAAAAAGATGTTGATATTTTCATTAGTAATTTAGAGAGGGTTTTTAGAGATGTGTAGATTCTGTTTTAGAAACTAGCAAGTTTTAACTATTGATTGAAGCTTGTAGAGTTTAGAGCCTGAGCTTATTTCCTTTGTAATTGAAGTATTGATTGATTTAAAAGTGCTATAATGTGCTGTAAGTACTTTCTGATTGTGTTTGAGTAGTTATTGAGGTGTGTAACTAAATAATAAAGGTGTTCTGTTATTCAGATTATTCCTATGAAAAAAGTGATAAAACCTGGTTATAATTGTTTAGGAGTTTTCCGATTACTTCAGGATGTACTAATGCCAAATGTAAGTTGTGTTATAATCTTTACCTAGGACTATGATTATTGGTGCTGTTGTTGGGGGTATTACATCGGAGTTTAGCGATACGACTATGTTGGTTATTCCTATAAGTGAACTAAGTTTTTTTGTATATTCGTCATTTATTGGTGCTCTTATTAGTATGAATGATTTTTTAGATGGTTTTATGGTATTTCCGTAGTTTATAATGTTTAAGTTATTAGTGATCAGTATTACTGATAGGTTCATGGCTAAGTTTTTTTCACCTTTGCCGTTAAATATTACCACTTCGGGATTCACGAGTGAGGCTTTTGTTATTAGTTCTGTGCTGTGGTAAATGCTGAAGTAGGAGATTTCAAATTTTTTTGCTAATTCCCTGAGTTTCTCTATATCGTTTGATAAGGGATATTCTAGTGAGTTAACTTTCAGAACCATTTCTTTATCTTTTATTACTATATTGTTTAGGGATACCTCGTAAACCTTTTTGCTTTCTATGTTTCTTATGATTTCGTATGTTACCAAAGTAATAAGAGATGAAAAAATTAGTGCCAGTGCTACCACTACCCAGCTTCTTAGCCTCTTTTTCTTTTTCCCAATTTTTCTATACTGATGAACTGTTAACACCTCTGAATTATACTTTACTCGTGCTAGCCTCTTCAAACTTTTTATGTTTAAAATTTATCAGAGAAGCATGGCTTCTCTGCGATGAAAATTAGCTAGAAAAGAAGTTCGTATTTCTATTGAATTATTGCTCTTACTATTATTTCATCTTTGAGGTATTCGGCTCCTAGAGATACAACTATTTCACCTTCTTTTACGCCTTTTACAGCTATTTTTTCACCATCAGATACACCAGTATATACCCTTCTAAGCGATGTATAATAGAGTTTTTGGTCGCTTATATTTGTTTCTGATAAAATGTATACAAACGTTTTACCTTCTATTTCCCTTATAGACGTTATAGGTACATATGTGGTATTATATTCGGTTTCTACAGGTATTTTAACATTTGCGTACATGCCTGAAATGAGTTTACTACTAGGGTTGTTGACTCTAACTCTTATCTTTAATGTTCTAGTGCCTCTGTCTATGACTAGATCCGATGAGTATACGTATCCTATGAATTTCTCATTGTCTAAGGAAGGAACTTCGACTATTGTTTTAGCTCCTCTTTTTATCTGACTTATATAACTTTCTGGGAGTAGTAGTATTATCTCCATTATTCTATTATCAACGACTACGGCTACGGGAGTAGTTTGAGAAACGAATTGCCCTTCTGAAACGTTTATACTGCCGACTCTACCGTCTATAGGTGCTCTAACGGGTGATAGATTGTATTGGTAGCCAACTAGTGATCTATCTATATACATAATAGGTTCGTTTTTCTTAACATACTGTCCTTCGACAACAGATATTTTGGCTACTTTGCCAGGCACGTCAGGAAAGACTTGTGCTTCGCTTATACCCTTTATATCACCTGAGAGGGTTATATACTTTTGTATATCTCCCTTTTTGACTTTTGTTCCTACAACAGTTATGTTAACGAAATTTTTTATTTTGGAAAAATCTTTCTTATTGTCTTTATTAGAAGAAACTACTACTATTGCTATTCTTGCTATTACGAGTATTGCAATTAGTGCAGTTATAATTATTATTGCTTTTTTAGTTTTTCCTTTCATATATTCCTCCTTCATTTATTAGTTCTCCTGATAGTTTTTGTGCCAGAAGGAAGTTGCCAATGTAAGAGAGCCATGAACTCAGATAGTTTATTTCTGCTTGTTGATATGCTAGTTGTGCATCAAGCAGATCAACACTAGTAGCACTACCTAGAGAGTATCTCTGAGTTACAATGTCTAATGATCTTTTAGCTTGGTCGACGTTGGCTTCCTGGGCTAGAATATTCTTTTTGTTTTCTTCTAACTTGAGTATAAGCTGATTCATTTGGCTCATCGTTAAATTTAGGAAGTTCTCGTAGTCTAGGCGTGCTTTAGTTATAGAATAGTCGGCATTTTCCATGTTTGCGTAGCTTTTTGATATCGGTAGAAGCTCGGAAATAGGAATAGTTATTTGTATTCCAGCATTCCAGCTATCTACCCAGTGCCTTTCGTTTTCCATAGAGTTTGTTTTCTTGAAATCATAGTTAAAGTTGAAGAAAGCAGATAGAGTAGGTTTATTTGCAGAGAGGGAGACATTTTTTGATGTCCCTGAAAGTTCTACTAATTTTGAAAGAATTTTCAAATCGGGATTGTTGGATAATACCTTTTTCTTCAACTCTTCTTGATCGATAGATAGATTACGGAATTCGTTTTTTATTTCCTCAAAGCTACCTAGTATCTCTACATTGGATATCATTGAAAGTTCGATGCCCAAGGTTGTGAGTAGATTGAATTTCTGAATTTCCACATTGTTGAGTGCTGAGTATAGATTCGGTTGATTGTTTATTAACTGGACTCTAGCTCTTATAAGTTCTAAATCTGAAAATATACCAGAGGCATAGTTTGCCTCTGCTATTTTAACATTTTCTTGATATCTTTTGTCTGCTTCGACGGCTACCTTGGCAAACTCTTTTGCGAATAGATAGTTATAATAGGCAATTTTTACGTTGTATATGTAATCGTTTAGTGCTTTTTGATATTGTAGTTTAGCTAACTCAACGTTTTTTGATTGTAGTAGATAGGAGTTATATCCTATGTCCAAGCCAAAAGGTAATAAGTAAGGTATCCTATAGCTTGCTGATATAGCTAACGAGTAATTGTCCCAAAAAGCGTTGGTGATTGTTTTTTCTTCAGTTGCAAATGATATGTTGGTGAATCCCATTATAACGTTTGTTTCTAACCTGAGGCTTGAAACCTTAGATATGGAGTTTTCTAATGTCTTAGGGTCTAAGGTCGAGAATCTCAGAGAGGCACTAACGTTTGGTAGTATTAAATCTGCTAGACTCGATTTTAAATTGGCATTTGCAGACATTATCTCAATTGCCTTTTTTCTTAGATCTTTATTGTTCTGGAGGCCTATTTTTATTGCATCGTTAACATTGCTTATTATAATTCTTTGGTTTGCCTCACTGATTGAGTAAGCGTTAATGATAAAAGTTAACATTATTAAAACTATAAGCTTACTTTTCATAAATGCCTCCAGTTAAGAAATTTATTATTTCTTCTTTGTACTCATTTTCATCTAGTTTGAAGCCTCTAATTCTTGAGTTGACGATCATTATAAGAGATGATATGATTGTGTTTAGGAAAGTTACAGCGAGATGCTTTAGTGAGACATCTTTTTTTATTTTACCCTCGTTGATACCTTTGAGAATGATTTTTTCCATAGAGCCTACAGCTATTTCAAAAAGTTCTTTTTCACAAATTACCTTTTCCTTCTTTATATCTCTGTTTGTCGAATATAACCCTTTGAGGAGCATTCTGTAAAAGTCCATGTTTTCGTCTACAAATTTGAAATTATTTTCAACAATCATCTTAATGCTATCGTAGAAGTTTAGTTCGTCAGGGATTTCGTAATTTTTCAGTGCTCTAGAGAATATAAACTCAAAGCAAGACATCATTATTTCTTCTTTGCTTCTAAAGTAGAGATATACCGTTCCTTTTGCTACACCGCTTTCTGTAGCTATTTCCTCAACTTTAGTTTCATGAAAACCTTTATCAGCGAATAGCTTGATGGCTGATTTTATTATTCTCTCTTTAGTCTGCTCCATGGTTGATCTCTTTACTGACCAGTCAGTATAATTAAAATAATAATGAATTTTTTGCAAGTCAAGAGAAGTTGTTGATAAATTAGTGGGTTAGTTGTTTTTGTTGTTTAGGTTCTATTATAGGCACTAGTGCTATAGCTCTTATGTATGTTGAAAGTTTTGTTTCTTTGATTTAGATTTGACTATAAAGGAGGATTTATGGAAAGTTTTTTAATTGTTCTTATTGTATTTGTTGCTATAGTTATTCTTTCTGGTGTTAAGACTGTGCCGCAGGGGTATAATTACATTGTTGAGAGGTTTGGCAAGTTCCACAAGGTGCTTATGCCAGGGTTGAATTTTATAATTCCCATTTTTGATAAGGTTGCTTACAAAATTAGCGTTAGAGAGCAAGTTTTGGATTTGCCCAAGCAGACTATAATAACCAAGGATAATGCTACAGTTGGAGTTGATGCTGTTGTGTTTTATAAAGTTGTTGATCCTAGGAAGGCTGCATATGGTGTTTCTAATTTGAATAAGGCTATAGAGCAGCTTACGATGACAAATCTTAGATCGATAATGGGTAAGCTCACTTTGGATGAGAGTTTATCTTCTAGATCTCAGATAAATGAAGAGTTGAGTAGGGAGTTAGATTTGGCTACTGATGAGTGGGGAACAAAAATAACTAGGGTAGAGATAAAAGATATTTCCCCGCCAGCAGATATTCAGAATGCTATGACGCTCCAGATGAAAGCTGAGAGAGAGAAAAGAGCTACGATTCTTCAGGCTGAGGCTGTTAAGGAAGCTGCTCAGAGGGAAGCAGAAGCTAGGGAAAGATTGGCTCAAGCCGATGCCAATGCTATAAGGTTTGTTTCCGAAGCAATAGCTTCTGGTGGAGTTTACCCCATGATGTACTTCATTGCCAAGGAGTACATCAAAGCACTTTCGGAGATATCAAAGTCGAATAATGCAACTATTTTGGTTATACCTGCAGATGTCCAGGAAAGCATAAAAAAGCTTTTAGGTAATAAGGAGTGAAAATAGCCAAGGTGGAAGCCTTCAGTAGTATTTTTTTCAATATGTAGTTTTTGAGTAGCCTACACAGAAAGTGAGTTAATCGTGTAGATGCTTCAGGAAGTACCTATAGTATATTAAAGTATTATGCGAGGTATGGGTAAATGCTATGGTGAATCCTTTTAATGTGAGTTATGTTTATATTAGTACCTTATCAAATGAGTAGATAAATTTTGCTATGTCCGTTGTTCCATTTTTTATGTTAGCTTTTGCTATGTTCTCTTTGAATATTTTCACTTGGTTTTCATCGAAGAGCAACGTTCTTACTTTGTTGACTGCTTTTTTCGGGTTTGTTTCGTAGAATCCTAGATGGTTTTGTTCTACGAATTCAACGTTTCCTTTTTCTTGTTCCCATATGTAGGAAGTTATTATTATTGGTTTTTCGAGAATTAGTGCTTCCATTACAGTTGCTGGGCCACCTTTCGTTATTACTACACTTGACATGTTCATTAGCTCGTACATGAAATCAACGAAACCGTAAACTACTATTTTTTTGTTTTTGTACTTATCTCTTATGGCTTCAGACTTCGATTTGAGTATTTCGTTTCTTCCACAAACTATTGCTAGTTCTATATCCATGTCAGATTTCGCTAGCTCTTCTAGAAATTCATCGCCTCTTGGTAATCCTTCACCGCCTCCAGCTATTAGTACCATGTGTTTTTCTGGTGAGAAACCGTATTTTTTCTTAAGCTCTATGACTTCTTCTTGACTCAACTTTGAGTTGAATTTTCTGTTAAGTATTATAGGAAGAACTGTTATTCTGTCTTCTCTTATTCCGTGTTTCATAGCGTACTTTTTCATTCTTTCGCTAAATACTACTAGGTACATGTCCTTGTAAGTGAACCATATGGGATGGCAAGTGAATGGGTCAGTCGCTATTACAAGTACCGGAATTCTTAATTTTTCTTCTTTCACTATTTCGGTGACAGGCTTTATTAAAAAGAAGTGGTCTATCACTATCTTGTCAGGTTTTTCTGAGAGTATGTAGTTTTTCAGATGTTTCTTTATATAGAGTGAAACTAAGTTTACTTCTAGGGATCTTATGAAGCCTAGCTTACTTTTTAGGTAAATTAGGTTCCATATTGGTGGGAAGAAGTTTGATGCTATTGAGTAGCCTTTTTCTATTATATCTACTACAAAATTTGGGGCACCTGTTAACCCATCGTATAGTATGGGTTCAACGTCGGTATAAAGAGCTTTTAATTCGTCTGCCAATGCTCTTGCAGCTGATATATGTCCTGCTCCTGCCTTTACATACATTATAACTACTTTCATCTTCTATCTCCCCAAAACTCTAGCTTCTGCTATTCTTAAAGATGCAACGTAGTATTTTCAATTCTTTTAGGTTGTTTTGAAAAATTTTCGAGTTTGACACGTTTAATTTTGTACCTGGGACAGTAATTTTCTTTATCTTTTGAAATGTTTGCTTTAAGTACTTTCTCACGTTCTGATTAGAAAGCTATACCTCTCTTCAAAATATATTTGGTGAGTTCTTTTAGCAGATTTATAAAGTATGTATTAATAAAGAAGTGTTACTCTTTATTCTGAGGGTATTGCTAAATAGGCTACTATAAGGCGTATGTGCTTAAGGTGCAAGATTTTTAGCAAAATTGACTCTTAGGTTGCTTTTTGAAAAGTTTTGGCTAAATTGTGTAAGAAGTGCGTTCTATGATAAAATTTCATTGTAGGAGGTATTTATGAAAGATTTAAAAGGTAAGATAGCAATAATTACTGGTTCTTCGAGAGGTATAGGTAGGGCGGTAGCCGAGAAGTTGGCAGAATTTGGCGTGAATGTTGTTATAACATCGACTAAAGAAGATGTTTCCGTAGCTGTAGCTAATGAAATTGCGCAGAAATATGGTGTTGAGGCAAAAGGTTTTGCTCTGGATGTTAGCAACTTAGCAGAGTTTATTAATCTAGTTGATAACGTTATTAATGATTTTGGTAGAATTGATATTTTGGTTAACAATGCTGGTATAACTAGAGACACATTGATAATGAGGATGAAGGAGGAGGATTGGGATGCTGTTATGAATACTAACTTAAAGGGTGTTTTCAATGGGTGTAAAGCCGTTGTTAAGTATATGTTGAAGCAGCAATATGGTAAGATAGTAAATATTAGTTCTATTGTTGGTATAGTCGGAAATGCAGGGCAAGTTAATTATGCTGCTTCAAAAGGTGGTGTTATAGCTCTAACGAAAGCACTAGCAAAAGAGGTTGCATCAAGGAATATAAATGTTAATGCTGTTGCTCCGGGATATATAGATACTGATATGACTAGGGTTTTACCTGATGACATAAAGCAAGGAATGTTGAAGCTTATACCTCTTGGCAGAATGGGGCAACCTGAAGAAGTTGCTAATGTTGTAGCTTTCTTGTGTTCTGATATGTCATCTTACATAACTGGACAAGTGATAGTTGTTGATGGTGGAATGGTAATGTAGTAGATTTTTACAAAGTGCCTGTAGCTCAGGTGGATAGAGCACCGGAATGCGAGTCCGGTGGTCAGGGGTTCAAGTCCCCTCAGGCACGAATAATGATTATAAGAGTAGATGGTGACTATAAGTTATACCCTAGAAGGGGGCTTCAGACTAAAAAATCCGTAGGAACTCACTCAAGAAGCTTTGAAGAAATTATTTTTTCTTCAATAGCTGAGAATGAGGAGATAAACAAAGTAAGTAAAAAGCTTGATGAATTGGAAAGTAGATTAGAAAAAGAGTTTTCTAATGAACTGGTTGAGGAGTACAAGAAACTTATAGGGGATTTAGTAGTGAAGCTATCTAACTTGGCTAGGGTTATCGAAAAGTCTTCTTTGAGATCAAAGGATAAAAAGTTAAGGGTTATAGTGTTTGCAGATACCAGACTTAGGGAAATGTTAGAAAAGTTGCTGAGAGAACATATTACGAGAGCGGCTTTGATCAATTTATCATCTGAACTTAGGGGTATAGTAATGTCAATACTTGCTTAAGGTATGAAGTTTATTGCTGATGTAATGCTAGGTGGCTTAGCTAAATACTTAAGGATGTTAGGCATTGACACTAAGTATTACAAAAACATAGATGACAAATCTATGGTTAAGATTTCGGAGGAGGAGAATAGAATAATTCTTACAAAAGATAAAAAAATGGTTAAGGAACTTAATCCTAGAAATGTCTATATAGTTGAGGCTAATCACACTATAGAACAAACAAAAGAAGTTTTAGATAAGTTTAATTTAAGGTCTCAGGTGAATCCTCTCAGCAGGTGCCTTATATGTAATTCAGTTTTAAGGGGAGTTGCTAAGGACGAGGTAAAGCAATTGGTAGATGAGGTCACTTTTAACTCATTTGATGAATTCTATGTTTGTGATAACTGTAAGAAGGTTTATTGGCACTCAACGCATACCGATAGAATGCAAATAATAATAGAAAAGATAATTAGCGAGAATTCTCAATCGGAATCAAGATGATGACATTTATTTTTATGTCTCCGACAATCATTGTTTTCTTATTTACAAGAAAATCTTTCCCTTTTACTTTAGCTTTGCTTGAGGATGAAGGAACTATCAGGTTTGTGTCTATACCGAGTATTTCTTCTTCATAGACCTTCATTATCTCGAGAAACTTTAAGTTAGCAAAGACTATTTTGCCGAATCTATCTGAGATTAGTACAGGCAAAGGGAAATTTTTTAAAACTGCTTCGAAGTTAATATTTAAGTCTGAATTTCCTGTGAGATACAGTAGTTCATTTCTTGAAATAAAATCGATCGAGAAGTCATGTATATCTAGCAAGGGGAAAATCTTCCCTTCGAATTTTGAATTTTTTAGCTTCTTAATATCTTTGATATCTTTTTCTTCTATTTCGGAGATACTTGAGTATATGTTGCTTAGAGCTATAACTTCCGGAGTCTCTATGAACCCTATCAGTGCACCTTTTTGTGAGACTAGTAGAAAGTCAGATGAATATCTGAAAAGGTAGTTTATAACGTCGTGTAGTGAGGATACTTTCATATGCTTATGGTAACATTGATTTTATTTTCTCTTCTATTTCTTGAAGTTGTGAGAATATTTTTAAGTCTATGGTGGTTGTATCTGTCTCTATTACGCATCCGCCGGGTTCAACGAATGGATCTTCAAATATTTTTATGTCTCCATTCTTTTCCAGAAGATTTATAAATTCTTCTTTGTGGCTTGTTGTGATTTCTAAATCTCTTGGGTTTACCCTTATGATAAACTTTGTTTCACCTGCCAATTTGGATAGAGCGTACTTTATTTGCCTTAGTACTATTTCTTTTTCGTTCTCTGTGATTTCCTTAAGTATTTTTTTTACTATTTCTAGAGCTAGCTCTACAACTTCTCTTTCTGATTTCTGTATTATTTCTTCTCTTTTTCTGACAATGTAAGATGTTATTTCGTGTAATCTCGTAGCTAATACTTCTAGCTCTTTTTTCCCTTCTTTGAAGCCATCTTCTAAGCCTAGTTTGTATCCTTCGTTATATGCTTTTTTCTTTATTTCTTCAGCTTCAGCTTTTGCTTCGGAAATTATTTCTTGGGCTTCTTTTCTAGCTTCTGCTAAGATATTTTCTTTTTCTTTGTTCGTTTCTTCTATTATCCTATTTTTTTCTTCAATGTATGATTTTATCTTATTGAATGCTACTTTCTCGGCTTCCTCTATTATTTCAGAGGCTTTTTCGTTTGCATCTTCTAAAAACTTTTCTTGTAGTTTACTGAGTTCTTCTTGCTTTTTGCTTATCTCCTCATTGAGTCTTTCGATTTCTTCTTCTAGTGCTTTTAGTTTCTGTTCTTCTTCCATTATTTTTATTTCTAACTTTTTCTTTAGAAATTTTGGAGGTTCTAGGCGGAACTTGGATTTATCATCTATCTCGTACTCTTCGTTGGTTACTACTTTCTTGGCTGCAATCGTTATGAAATTTTTTTCTTCCATATACTATATTCTATAAAATCGGATACTGTTAGTCAAAGATTACGGATGATTTTGTAATGCCAAGTATCTCAACATTTTTGTATACTTTTCAAGAAGCTCTCCTAAGCACCTAGAATATGTACTATGTAGTGCAATATGCTTTAGATATTCTTATAAGTGCTTTTAGTTGGTAATTCGATAAAATTCTATTTAGTTCCCTGGTTGTTTGGGTGTGGGCTTGAGTATTTATTTGCTCTCATTGGTTTAAATGAGTATTATAAGCACTTTAGGTATCAAATTTTTTGTAAGATGAAAAGTGATTGATTTTTTGATTAACATGTTATGATGTTTTTAGTAGCACTGGTAGTTGGAATTTTGGCTTTGATTTTTCTGCTCTTGAGAAGGGAATATGTCTATTCTGTTGTTGTTTTGCTAATGTTTCTCGTAGCTCTTCCTGTAACACTTAAGTATAGTATTGTTAGTAATGAGCCTATTGAAACAGTACTTTGGATTGACAATTCTCAAAGCATGAAAGATAAGTTGCGAAATGTTAAAGAAATTATTTCTCTAGTTAATCCTGATAGGGTAAGGTTTTTCGGTTCTCCTGTTAATAACCCTGATGAGGATTTTAGAAGCTTTGAGACAAATAGACTTAACATTATTGTTTCAGATTTCCTTTTTGATATTCCGGTGAATGTAATCTCAGAAAATACAGTTTTTGTACCTGTTTATACATTTATAAAAACAAATCACTTGATTAGGAAAATATACTTTACTAATATCTCTCAGATTGACTATCTAGTTGTTGAGCTATTGGCCAAAGATCCAATAGAGATATATGGAGGTAATAAGATTTTGTACCGATCCAAAGACCTTTCAACTAATTATTTCATTCCTGCTACGTCTTTACCTGAAGAGATTTTGGTTCGATCGGTTAATACAAATATAGCTTTGAAAACAAAATTATACTCAGATATAGGTGTTTTGTGGTTTGATTTGAATGCTGATTTTTCTAGACTTAACCAGGTTATTAAGGATTTTTCACTTAGGTGTGAGTACTTCATAAAGATGACAAAATCTACAAATTTCCATTTTGACAGAAAATTTAAAGGGTTAATTGTTGGGTATCCTGGCGTTGAAATTAAGCTGGATGATATAGTTGATATTGTTGAGGTGGGAGGTAGAGTTTTTGTTGTTTCTCCTGATGAATCTTTCATAAGGAAAATATTTAGAGTATCTGCTGTGCAGAATGCTAGAATTTCTACTTCTTCTTTTCTTTACTCAAACGAAAAGGAGATTTTTGAGCTTGTGAAGGGATATGAGGGAACGGTTGATTTGGCGTTTAGGTATCACTATCCTATCATTGAACTTGATGATGTTGAGACTTTTGATAGTGCTGGGTATTCGGTATATTTCCGGTATAAAGGTGTTGAATTTTTGGTTATCATGTTGAGAAATATAAGTAGATTTGATAAGCAACTTGCTAAGGAGGGAGTTGTTTATTCTTTTTCTGAAGACATTTACAGAAATGCCTTTAAATTTGTTTTAGGTAAAGGCAGTGAGGAAATTAATGAGATAGTACTTTCTGAGAGTGCATTTGAGGGGGGAATTATACCGAAGGGTAGGGTAGTTTCATTAGAGGACTTGCCGAATTGGGTAAAAACTAACTATAAGCTTAGTGTTCCTACTATTGTGATCAAGGAGGAGAATATTTCTCAATGGTGGCTCTTGATGCTAATTATTGTTCTCTTACTTGCTATTAAGTGGTTTTTCAGATAGACCTCCTCCATTCTTAGGTGCCTAATAATGGTATTGTAATGTATTAACGTTCCATTGTATAGTAGCTCAGCTTAAAAATTATTCTAGGTTAAAGAAGAATTTTAGGCTTACTGGCAATTTTTCAATGTGTTTCTTCTAACTTGAAGGGTATAACTTTGTATCTTTTAGAATTTAATATTTATATCATTGAGAGGTTTAGGCAATGTCTTATACAAGTAATTTTAAGCCTTTCAATTCAAAGGTTCTTAGTATAGAACCTTCGGCAACACTTAAGGTAAATGCAAAAACAAAGGAGCTGAAAAGCAAAGGATTAGATGTTATAAACATGACAGCTGGTGAGTCTGACTTACTGCCACCTCAATGGTTAGTTGAGAATTTGAAGCTTTATTCCTCTAAGCCTGGCGTTAATCTGTATAAGCCTACTGCTGGTATACCTGAGCTTAGGGAGGAGATAGCGAAAAAGTACCAGAAGTATAATGGTGTAAATTATTCTAAAGACGAGGTAATAATAACGATAGGTGGTAAACATGCTATATATCTAGCTTTAGCCTCATTATGTAATGATGGTGACGAGGTAATAATCATTTCGCCCTACTGGGTAAGCTATCTTGAACAAGTTAAAATTGTTGGTGCTAAACCTGTTGTTCTAGAAACTGATAGCCGAGACGGTTTTATACCTGACATAAGTAAGTTAAAAGAGCTTGTAAGTGCTAGAACTAAAGCTATAATTGTTAATTCGCCAAACAATCCAACAGGTGCTGTTTACCCTGTTGAAGTATTAAAAGCAATTTTTGAGATAGCATATACTAATGGTGTTTATGTTATTTCTGATGAAATATATGAAAGCTTTGTATATGAGGGGGATTTCGTTAGTTTTGCTTCAATTGATGAGAAGGCTAAGGATATGACAATAGTCATAAATGGTTTTTCAAAATCTCATTCAGTAACTGGTTGGAGAATAGGTTATGCCTGTGCTAGTAGTGAAATAATCAAGCTCATGGATTCAATACAAAGTCATATATCTTCGGGTACATCTTCACTTGTTCAATATGCTTTCTTAGGTTTCTTAGATCATTACGAGGAAGATATTAAGAGTCTTTATGTGTTTAGGGAAAGGAGGGATTACATAGCAAATGAGCTGAAGGATATTTGTTCTTATGTTCCTAAGGGTGCGTTCTATTACTTCATTGATGTCTCAAGATTTTACAATGATAAAATAAGGAACTCTGTTGATTTCTGTGAGGAGTTGCTAGATAAGAAACTCCTTTCTTTGGTTCCAGGAGTTGCTTTCGGCGATGATAGGTATGTAAGGTTGTCTTTTGCCTGTTCAATGGAGAACATAAAAGAGGGTATAAAGAGATTTAAGGAGTTTTGTGAAAGCTTATGAGGGATAAAGTAGGGGTTCTCATAGAAGCTCTACCGTACATCATTAAGTTTAAGGGTAGTGTAATAGTTATAAAGTATGGCGGTAGTGCCATGGTTAAGGAGGACCTTAAAGTTTCCTTTGCTAAAGATGTTGTTCTTCTCAAACACCTGGGAATGCATCCTGTTATAGTTCATGGAGGTGGTAAGAGAATTTCTGAGCTGATGGAGAAATTGGGTAAGAAACCGGAATTCGTTGAAGGGCATAGAATCACTGATTCAGAAACAGTCGAGATAGTTGAGATGGTACTCAGTGGCGTAGTCAATAAAGAGATAGTAGCGAATATAATAAAAAACGGTGGTAAAGCAGTAGGTATTTCGGGGAAGGATAATTTTACCATCAAGGCTAAGAAAAAACTCTATAAAGGCATTGATATCGGTTTTGTTGGACAGGTTGAGAAAATAAATAATGAACTTATCGTTTCACTCATTGAGGATGGATATATACCTGTTATATCTCCTTTAGGTGTGGATGATGATGGGAATTCCTATAACATCAATGCTGATGATGTTGTAGCAGAGATAGCAGTTAGTCTGAAAGCTGAGAAGTTGATATACCTTACTGATGTTGATGGAATATATAGAGACATAAACGATAAAAACTCATTGATTTCTTCTATAACTATTACAGAGCTTCAAAGTTTGATAGATTCAGGTGTTGCTACAGGTGGTATGGTACCAAAGTTAACTTCAATAATCAAAGCTATAGAAAGAGGTGTTAGCAAGGTCCATATAATAAACGGTACGGTTCCGCATTCTTTACTTATAGAGTTATTCACTGATGAAGGTATTGGCACCCAAGTAACTCTATAGGGAGGTGTTATGATTAACGAAACTATCTTGAGGGTGAGGTATTCTGAAACGGATCAGATGGGAGTTGTTTACTATGCTAATTACCTGGTTTGGATGGAAGTAGGAAGAACGAACCTAATAAGAGAATACGGGATTACCTACAAGGAACTGGAAAGTAAAGGATACATCCTTCCTGTAGTTTATGTTGCCGGCAGGTATATAAAACCTTGTTATTATGATGATGAAGTTATTGTCCAGAGTGCTCTTATGGAAACAACTTTGACGAAAATAAGGATAGGTTACAAGATCTATAGAGTTTCTGAGGTTGGTAAGGAATTGGTTTTTATAGGGTTAACGGATCTTGTTTTTATGGATGCAAAAAGTGGTAGAGTTGTTAAAATGCCTCAGTTTTTCAGAGATTCTGTGAAAATAGGTGATACTCTGGAATACAGGACTTTTGTTGAGGATATAAAGAGAACATTGAGAGTAGAATAATTTTGCGCCTAATGCTAAGAAATATTTTTTAGAGAAGATGACATTTTAGGTTACAAAAAATTGTGCTGTTAAGCTTCTTAAAGGTAGAGCCCGAGTTTTATATGAATCTATAATTTTAGTTGAAAGTTTTGGGTATATTTTATAGAATCTAAACTAGATCTAGAAGATTTGAGGAGGATGTATGAAGATTGGAAATTTGTGGTTGGTATTAGTAGTTCTTGTTTCATTTATCGCTTTGACTTTTTGTTCTCCGAGACCTCAAAGTGGTGATGATTCAATTCAAGAGCAGCTTTACCCGACTCCTCCTACTTTGGGGGCTGTAGTGTCAAATGATGGCAATGTTTATTTCTATTTCTTTGCACCTTCGGCGACTTCTGTGTCTATTGCAGGAGATTTTAATTCTTGGAATAAGACTGCTAACCCTATGACAACTGTATATACGGAGATATATGGTGAAAAGGTGCCTATTTGGGTGACGTCTTTACCTTTAAGCTCAGTTAATGGTAAGAAGTACAAGTACGTTATAAATGGTTCAACTTGGGTTGCAGATCCTTATTCTAAAATGGTCACTGATGACGGTTTTGGTGGATTCAATAGTATTTTTACCAACTTACAGGCATTCAATTGGGAGGATGGTAGCTATACGCCACCGCATCCTAGTAACTTAGTTATATATGAGTTGCATACTTGGAGTTTTACAAGGAATGATACTACTGTTTCAGCAGCAAATAGAGGTAAATTTTTAGGTATTCTTGAAAAGACAAACTATTTACTACACCTTGGAATAAATGCTATAGAGCTCATGCCAATACATGTACAAGAATTCTATTCTGGCTATACATGGGGCTATAATCCTGTCTTATTCATGGGTATACATAGTGATTACGGTACTATTCAGGACTTAAAGACGTTGGTAAACGAACTACATAAAGTAGGTATAGCGGTTATCCTTGATGTTGTTTTTAATCATACTGGGAACGACAATAACTACTTATGGATGATAGACAACAAGTATTACTTTGATTTCGATGGTGATGGTGTTGTTGAGGCAAGTCCTGGTGGTGATGACTCAACACCTTGGGGGAACAAGTTTGCTCTCTGGAAACCGGTGGCTAAGAAGCTTGTTTATGATACTCTTAAGTACTTCATAGAAGAATTTCATATAGATGGATTTAGGTTTGATGGTACTTTTGCTATGGAGGGAGGAAATCCTTATAAGAATGCTAGGCCAGCACTTATAGAAGTTATTAACTCTTTGAAGGCACAATATCCCAACAAGATATGGATAGTAGAACAATTACCGAATTCTCAAGATTTTAAAAATACTGGCATAGCGCAATGGCAGCAAATTTTTCATGATAAGATGAAGGCAATGCTAAGGAGAGGACCATTTGAGGGGGAGTTATATGATAATGTTAGTAGAGTTGGTAGGATGATATATTATGATAAGGATAGCGGTAATTTTGCTTCACCACTAGAAGGAGTGAATTACTTTGAATCGCATGACGAGAATTCTGTTTACACTGAGCTTGTTACATATAGCGGGCTTACATTGACGGATGCAACAAATGCTTCAAAACTTGGTGCAATCGTTCTTTTTACCTCTATGGGCATACCTATGATAATGGCAGGACAGGAATTTGTTAGGCCGAGAATAGGGCAAAACACACACGAAACTAACGGTAATATTGATTGGAGTTGGCTCACAACAAATACTAACATTTACGAATATTACTCGGGACTTATACATCTTAGGAAAAACCATCCTGCTTTGAGGCTTACTCATCCTGATCCTTCTTCAGTTGGACTGTTTAAGTGGGGGAATGAATGGAATCCAGCTAACTTTAATTGGAGTACTAGTAAGCATATTGTGTATGCATTAAATTACAATGGTACTTTGAGTGATAATAAGTTTGTTGTTGCTGTTAACTTTAGTGGCTCAACTCAAACAATTTATCCATTCTTTGAGACAGGTACTTGGACAATTGTGGTTGATCCATACACAAGTAGAGGAACGGAGACAACGAACATTAGCAGTACTACTGCATCATGGCAAATTCCTCCTTATAGTGGTTATATTTTCATGAAATAGTACTTTCCCGAGTTTTTGGAGTTTGAGGAGAATAATGTTCTTGTAGAGGCTTGCTTATGGTTTGATACTTCTTGATACTTGGAGTTAGTGGAGAATTTCTTCTTTTGATTTTTGGATGTATTTTTCAAAGCTTAAGACAACTTTGTCAACATCTTTTAAAATACCGTTGTAGTATCTTTTGTACTGTTCCTTATAGCTTCTAAGTAGGTTGTCTACTTCTGCCGTAAGTATTATGTCGATTATATTTTCTAAATCTGTCATTTTGGTTAGTATTTTATTGATTACTGTTTCGTTTGTCAGAGTATTGTAAAGGAGTTCGTACTTGTTGATTTCAGGAACTAGTTGTACTTTTATTTCACCGCTTAGTGAGGAAATTGGAGTGAATGAGAAGTGAAGTACTAAGTTTTCTGCTTTCCCGTCCTTTATCGTTGTAGTTTCACTTTTTGTTTTTAAGATCTTTAATATCCCTTTCCATGTTTTGTCCTGGTCTGAAGTTTTAAACTCAGCGTATACTTTCCTTCCATCTAGCATGTGCCCTTCTATTTTTACGGTCATTCCTTCACTTTCCTTTCTAAAGGTATAGCTTACGTTTTTCATGTTTAGTCTGTCAGGTAGATCTATAAACTTGTAATTTGCTAATTCCATTGCTAAGTAATATGGAAATGTTGAAATGTATCTCTGGAAGTAAGATTCTGGTTTTTGTTTGATCATTTTTGTTTTTTCTTCCCATGCTATTTTATATCCTTCATTTAATAACGAAATTTTTGATAGGATATTATCTATTTCCTTTTCGTAGTTTGTTATACTGGCTCTAATTTCTGCTAGTTTTTTGTCAAAGTTCTTAGCAAATACGTAAGAAGGCTCTTTAGCTTTGCCTTTATTCGCAAGTTTAAAGTATTCCTTAGGTACTTCGTTTTCAAAGTCCTTTAGGAGTTTGTATATCTTTTGTTTTCTTTTACTGACCTCTTTGTTTAGTTCTAGAGACATTTTGCTTATTTCGTAGCTTGCATCTAACCAGTAGGTTGTAAATTTCTCGGGGTACTTTAGGAGTATATCTTTATTCTGTTCATAGCTTCTTATGAGGTTGCTTATTCTATAGTCGATTTTGTCGATATAAGTGGGTAACAGGTTTGTGGCTACGTTTATTCCTATTTCTTCTTCTATCCCTAGAGTAGAAATTTCTTTTGAGAAGGATGAAAAATCAAAGCTGTTTGAAGACACTAAGAAAGTTATAGAGTTATTTTTCCCTTCAAAAAACATTATAAATTCGTTATAATCTACTCTTATGTCTTTTGCGTAGAAATCAGGAGCGTATGATAATTCTTCTATTCTCATTCCGATAAGTCCAGTAGTGATGTTTTTTATGTTCACACCTATACCTACTAGCTTTACGATCTTTTCGTTTATATACGAAGTAGTAGTGCTCCCTACCGGAATCCTTATTACTAGCGATAAAACTATGGCTAGTGTAAAGAAAAGAGAAACCAGTATTACTATGAATACTTGCCTCTTCATATTGAATAATTCTCAGAGGGTCTAGTTTTCTTTTTCAACATCTATAAAATGTAATTTTGTGGTTGGTTATGATTGCTATTTACTCAAGGTTTGGAGTTGCAATTATTCTAACAATGATTATTATTATGAGTTGAATTTTTCTCTACTAATTTGGTAAACTTTTATTAGTTTTTGTTTTATGGGGGTTTTATGGCTGATCAGTGTAAAGTTAGTGATAGTGGTGATATATTCTCTGTAAAGATAACGAATACCAAGTTGGATGATGAGATTAAAGAGCTTTTAAAGAGTGTTAAAGTGATAGCTATAGTAGGTTTATCACCTAAAGAGGATAGACCTAGTAACATGGTTGCTAGGTATTTGAAAGAAAAAGGTTATAAGATAATACCTGTGAATCCTGGACACGATGAGATACTTGGTGAAAAGAGTTATCCTTCGTTATCTTCTATACCTGAGAGAGTTGATGTAGTTGATATATTTAGAAAGTCATCAGAGGTTCTACCTGTAGTTGAGGAAGCTATAAAGCTTAAACCTAAGTGTATATGGTTACAGCTAGGAATAGTGAATGACGAAGCCAAAGAGTTAGCGGAGAAGAATGGGATTTTCTTTGTTCAAGATAAGTGTATCAAGATAGAGCATCAGAGGTTAATAGGAGGGTAGTTACTTATCCTCCTCGTCTACAATAAGTTTTGCTATTATTTCTTCGGAAATTTTCTGGGCTACTTTGTTTATTGCTTCTTCGCTTTTGTACCTGCCTGATTCAATAAACTCTTTCCCTCTTTGTATTGCTTCTGGCCTGATTTCGGGGGTGTTTTTTATGATGTTTAGGGCTGTTTCCTTTTCTAGGTTTTTTTGAAAAACATTTTTGGCGCTTTCGGAAATAGAGACTTCATCTTCTATAGGTTTGTTGAAACCTTTTTGGTGAAGTTTTCTGATCTCTTGATCTTTATTAGGCTTTATTGGTTCTGGGCCTCCTACTCCTCTTATAACCATAAGACACCTCTTGACAATATTATCGGTACAATTCTGAATAACTTTGAGTTTTTAGTTCAAGCTTTTCTATTAGCCTTTTCTTTAAAATATTGTTTCTAGTTTTCCGTTATTATAAAATATTGGTTGTAGGAGGAAACCGTATGCAGGTTAGCGCTGAGGTTTTGCCAGGTGATATTGTGAAAATAAAAGTTAGTGGAGAACTTAGTATATTTTACATAGATCCTTTCGAAAGTGTAGTTCAGAAATATATAGTTGATGGTAAATCGAAGTTTATATTTGATTTTAGAGATGTGACGTATATTGACTCGATGGGAATAGGTCTTTTATCGATAGCTGGCAATAGTGCTTCCCAAAAGGGTCATAAGATAGCGGTAATAGTGACGAATCCTAAAGTTAAATATACTCTTAATGTTTCTAGGTTGCACGATGTTATGGTGATTGTTGAGACTGAGGAGGATGCTCTTAAAGTTTTTGAAGGAAACTAAGATGAGATTTGAAAGAAAAATTTACTCGACATTTTCTGATCTTAGAGAATTGGAAAATGATTTTGTTAGTTTTCTTGAAGTAAACAGGGTGCCCAGTGAGGCAATATACGATTTAAAAATTGCTTTGCATGAATACGTTCTTAACATAATGGAACATGGGTATCATTGGGCTCCTGATGGTGTTATAGAGGTAGCTGTTGATGTTAGTTTTGACCAGAGCAAGAAGTTTAATATTGAGGTGGAGATTAGGGATTATGCACCTAAGTTTGTAATAGATAAGGAAAAGATAATAAAAGAAGTGAATAACAGAAGTTTTAGGGGTAGAGGCTTGGTTATGATACTTACCTTTGTTGACGATATAATATATGACCATGAATTAAAAGATGGGAATAGAGTGAAGTTTTTAAAAAGAGTTAAGGTCTAAGTTTATTTGATTTTTGTACTTTGTCTTCTTAAATTTTTAAACTAGAGGAAGGGTATGTTTCCAGAAGGATTGACGCCTAGTGCTAAGAAAGTTTTGAATATTTATTCTCAGGAGAGTGCTAAAAAGCTAAGGAATGACAAAATAGAGGTTGAGCACATACTGATAGGTATAATAATGGATAACGATAATAGAGCCGTAGCTGCTTTGAGGGAGTTAGGGGTTGATGTCGAGAAGGTCAAGTTGGATCTGGAGAATGCGATGAGGAACCCAACGGGACCTTTTGGCATGGGGGCTTTGCCATTCAGCCACAATGTTAAAAAGGTTTTAGATGCTTCGGTAGAAGAAGCCAGAAGGCTAGGGCATAATTATATAGGTCCTGAGCATATACTCATAGCTATACTTTCATCTTATACAGGAATAGCTACTATAATGTTGGAAAACAGTGGAATAACTGCCGATGCAGTTAGAAGAACAGTTGCTAGGTTGTCGAACGTTATTCCTTTCAGCAAGCCTCAGGAACAAAAAGAAAAAGCAAGGAAAAAAATTAGAACTCCTCTTCTGGATGAATTTGGTACAGATTTATGCAAGTTGGCAGCAGAAGGTAAATTAGACCCTGTAATAGGTAGAGAGGTGGAGATAGAAAGGGTAATACAAATTCTTGTAAGGAGGAAAAAGAATAACCCTGTTCTTGTTGGATTGCCAGGCGTAGGTAAGACATCAATAGTTGAGGGGTTAGCTCAGAGAATAGTTAAGGGGCAGGTTCCAGCGTATTTGCTTGACAAGAGGATTATCCAATTGAACATTCCGGCGATCGTTGCCGGTACTAAATACAGGGGTGAGTTCGAAGATAGGTTAAGAAACATAATAACCGAAGTCAAAAACTCGGGGGATGTTATTGTTTTCATTGATGAGATTCATACTGTTATAGGTGCCGGGGCTGCAGAAGGTGCTATAGATGCAGCTAATATCCTCAAGCCAGAATTATCAAGAGGAGATATACAGTTTATTGGAGCTACTACACTTGATGATTATAGGAAGTTTATAGAGAAAGATAAGGCACTAGAGAGAAGGTTCCAGATGGTCATTGTTGATGAGCCTTCTGTTGATGTCACTATTGAGATCCTGAAAGGATTGAGAAAGAAATACGAGGATTTCCATAAAGTTAGGTATGATGATGAAGCTCTTGTACAGGCGGTTTATTTGTCTAAACAGTATATTCAGGGTAGGTATCTACCTGATAAGGCTATAGATTTGATTGACGAAAGCGGTGCTAGAGCTAGAATAAAAGCGTTCTCGAAACCTAAAGAGCTTTTAGAGTTAGAGATCAAAATAGAGGAATTGGAGAATAAAAAAAAAGATGCTGTTGCAAGGCAAAGTTATGAAGAGGCTGCAATTTATCGAGATGAACTTAATGAGTTGAGAAGTAAGTACGAGATGCTTAGAGATAAATGGCTTGATTCAACTTCTTCAATTGTGATACCTGTTACTGTTGATGATATAAGAGAAACTCTTTCAGCGATGACAGGTATCCCTGTCCAGAAGCTTGGCGGAATGGAGATATCCAAACTAGCAAATATGGAAGAAGAGCTTAAGAAGAGAGTTATTGGGCAGGATGAAGCTGTTGAGGTAGTTTCAAAAGCTATAAGAAGGGCAAGAATAGGGCTTAAACCTAAAAATAAACCTATAGGTTCGTTTTTGTTCTTGGGGCCGACTGGAGTGGGTAAGACAGAGTTAGCTAAAGCTTTGGCTGAGTTTTTGTTTGGTAGTGAGGATAACTTAATAAGAATAGATATGAGTGAGTTCATGGAAAAGTTCAATGTCTCTAGGCTTATAGGTGCACCACCGGGGTACGTTGGATATCAGGAAGGTGGTCAGCTTACAGAAGCGGTAAGGAGGAAACCTTATTCGGTTATATTGTTTGATGAGATAGAGAAAGCTCATCCAGATGTTTTTAATATACTGCTCCAGGTAATGGATGATGGTAGGTTAACCGATAGTCTCAACAACGTTGTTAACTTTTCTAATACTGTGATAATAATGACTTCTAACTTAGGAGTTAGAGAAATAACAACTAAGGGAACACTTGGCTTTGCTAAAGAATCAGTTGATAAGATGTTTGAATACGACAACATGAAGCAGAAGTTATTGGATGAAGTTAAGAGATACTTTAGTCCTGAGTTCTTGAATAGGCTTGATGAAGTAGTTGTGTTTAGACCATTGTCTAAAGATGTGATAAAGAGGATAGTAGATAAAATGATAGCAGAGATAAATAAAGATCTTGTCCATAACAATATAACTATATCCATATCTGATAAAGTTAGGGAATTTTTGGCTGAGAAAGGATTTGATCCCAAGATGGGTGCTAGACCTCTGAGGAAGACCATAAGGAAGTATGTGGAAGATGTTGTGTCTCAGAGAGTTGTTGAAGAGAAGATAGATATATCTAACTTAGGCAAAGATAATAAAATTCTTAAAGTAACATGTTATGATGTTGAGGATGATGTTGTTAAAATGAGATTGAAGGTATTGAGCTTGTCTAAGAAAGAAAGAAAAAACAAGGGAAATAGCAAAGATATCAAAATGTTCAATATAACACATAACTGATTCTTCAGGGGTGCTTAGCATTGCTAAGCCTATTCCTATAGTGAGATAAGTGCTCATTTTCCGTTTTGGCGCAAAGAGCGAGAAGAAATATGTCCCTCTTTATTTGTAAGATTAAGATACTTCTTTTAAGTGGATTATTTCTACGTTAAGTGTGTCCGTATTTAGTATTACGAAAGTGGGGTCATTGTAGAGCCAGCCACATAGCTCACCAGGATTTATTACTAGAGTGTTGCCAATCTTTCTATTATCCAGCTGATGTGTGTGACCATATACAATTACATTGAAACCACCGGATTTTGCTAATTCCTCTATAAATGCTGGCTCGTGCATGACTGCTATTCTGATATTTTCTACTTTTACCTCTATGGGCTGGACTTTGATTCTGTCTTCGTAGAACCTCTTTAGCATTACTCTGTCTCCGTCATTATTACCGAATACCCCGTATATCTCTCCTTTGAATTGGCCTAGTACTCGCCATGTAAATGGCGATACAAAGTCACCTGCATGGATTATAACTTGGCAATTTCGCTCTTCAATTATTTTTAAAGCTTTTTTTAGGTTATCTAAGTTATCATGAGAATCTGACATTATTGCTATAAGCATAATTGACCCCCACCTAGAAAACTTATAAAATACTAAGACAATTCTTTTCAATTATGTTTATCACTTATAGTCCAAAATTTTGTTGAGTTTGCTTATGTTTGTTTCTGCTAGTCTTTTGGCTTCTTCATCTTCACTATTTAGAACGAAATTATACAAAGATTTTGCCTTGTAGAATTCTCCAACTCTTTCGTATAAGTTACCTATGCTAATCAAGTTAAGTAAATAGTCTTTTTTAAAATCTTTTTGGATGAGTTCATTCCTTTGGAGTAAGAGATTCACCATTTCCTTGGTTGGTAATTCTTCACTTGAAAGGTAGAAGTTTAGAACTTTTTCCAGTGCACTTTTTATTTCCTGAGGTGTTGTTATAGAGTTTAGAGCTTCTTTTATATTTTTCTCTGAAAGTTCATTTTTACCCATGGTTCCTAGAAATATACCAACGTACAGTTTACCAACAGGTTCTTTCAGGCTTATTGATTCTGCTTCTTTCAGTGCATCTGTATACTTGCCGAGTTTTTCGAGGTATTCTATTTTTTTCAGCTTCAGCTTTGGTAGGTCTGATTCAGAAACGTTTGTTTCTAAACTTTCAATTTCTTTTAGTGCTCTGTAGTAACCGTACTTCTTAGCTATGTTGTCAATGTTTTCGAAGAATCTTCTCTCGTCGCCCACTAAGGATTTTATATCGAGTTTTCCTGGTGTTGATGGTGGTATAGGTTCTGTAATTTGAGCACTTCTCTCTTCATCTACTACATCAAAATTGTTTGTTTGTGAACTGAGATTTTGGTTAGTGGTTGAGTTACCCATTGATGAAGGTGAACTTATCTTTAGAGAGTTTTCTCTTTTGGTTGGAGTGGCTACTTTGGTTGAGCCTTGAGAAGAAATTATTCTGTAATTAATTGTTGATATGATGTTTCCTTTTTTGTCTATCAATTGGAAGATTGCATTATCTTCACCTGTTGAGTTTATGGAGAAAGAAAATGTGTTTACTTGTTTTTTATTGGGTATTAGTTCAGCAACTTTGATGGGGTATTTTTTTATAATCCATGTGCCTTGGGTATGAGTAGGTAGCGAGATATTTATTTTGTCTCCTTTTGAAACAAACATGTTTGATACTTCAGAGACTTTTTCCTGGTTAAGCGGAAATAGGTCTTTTTCGGTTTCTAGTAATGAGATTTTGTCTTCTATGAATTCTGGAGTTATTTTTTCTTCTTCAGATACAGGTATGTCGTAATAGCTTTCACCTTTTAGTTTGTATTTGTTTTTAGTTTTTTCGATGAAGCTGAAGTCGTTGTCAAGTGTTTTCTTTAGAAAGTAGAGGGAGTAAAAATCACATCCGCTTAACGCGGATGCTAGAGTAATCATTATCAGGATTCTTGTGAATTTTCTGGTCATGAGAGAAGATTAACACACGAAGTAAAAAATTTTCAAGTGCTTTGTGCTACTTTTGTTAGAAATACTTTTTCGTTTAAGTTATGGAATCATGGAGTAGAACTTCTCATGATTAGTTTATCCTTGAGTTCGTTAAGTTCAAAAGTTTCTGTCTTCTTAATTATAATTACTGCTTAAAGTCCAGGGGTGTAGTATGGAATCAAAGTGGCTCAGAACTGATTATTGTGGTGAGATAACTGATAAATATCTTGGTAGGGAAGTTGTTGTGAATGGCTGGGTTAAGTCAGTTAGGGATCACGGTGGTGTTATATTTGTAGATTTGAGGGATATCAGGGGGATAGTTCAAGTAGTTTTTAGCCCTGAGGTAAGCAAAGAGTTACACGAGCGTGCTTCAAAAATTAGGGATGAATATGTTTTGGCCGTTAGGGGTGTTGTCAAACTCAGGCCTGCTGAGAGTGTCAATCCTAACATAAAAACAGGTAATGTTGAGATATGGGCTACTGAGTTTGAGGTTCTGAATACTTCAGAGACTCCACCTATACCGTTTGAGAATCCTAAAGTTGTTTCTGAAGATAAGAGGTTGAGATATAGATTCTTGGACCTTAGGTCCGAAATGATGAAGAATAACATAATAAAGAGATATGAGATAACGAAAGTGATAAGAAACTATTTGGATGAGCACAACTTCATAGAGATAGAAACTCCGATGTTAATAAAATCAACCCCTGAGGGAGCCAGAGATTTTGTTGTACCTAGTAGGTTGAATAAAGGGAAATTTTATGCACTACCGCAATCACCGCAATTGTTTAAGCAGATTTTAATGGTTTCGGGTTTTGATAGGTATTATCAGATTGCTAGGTGTTTTAGGGATGAAGATTTGAGAGCTGACAGACAGCCTGAGTTTACGCAAGTTGACTTAGAGATGTCATTTGTTGATATGGATACAGTAATGAGTATAGTTGAGGGTATGATAAAAAGGGTTCTTGACAAAGTTTATGGAATCAAGATTGAGGAGAAATTCCCTGTTCTATCGTATGAGGAGGCAATGAATAGGTTTGGTTCGGATAGCCCTGATTTAAGATTTGGTATGGAGATAATTGATATTTCTGAAGAAGTTAGAGGGTGTGAATTTAAGGTGTTTTCTGAGGTTTTGGATAGAGGAGGAGTTGTTAAGTGTATAGTTGTTGAAAGAGGTGATGAGGTATCGAGGAGCGAATTAGATTTCCTTAGGGATTGGGTTCAGGAGTTTGGTGCTAAGGGTGTTGCTTGGTTCAGACTCAGAAATGGAGACCTCGAATCTAACATAACTAAGTTCTTCTCTGAGGAGATAAGAAAGAAGATAATAGCTAAGACGAACGCTAGAGAAGGGAATTTGTTGCTAATTGTTGCTGATAGATGGGAGATTGCTACTAATACACTAGGGCAAATAAGGCTTAGAATGGCTAATAAGCTCAATCTTATACCTAATGATAATACTTTAAAGTTTTGTTGGGTTGTTAATTTCCCATTGGTTGAGTGGAATGAGGAAGAAAATAGGTATGATCCTTTACATCACCCGTTTACTGCACCTGTGTATGAGGATATACCTTTACTTGATACTGACCCTCTTAAAGTTAGAGCTCAGAGTTATGATATAGTTTTGAATGGTACTGAGATTGGTGGTGGTAGCATAAGAATACATAATCGGGAGTTACAGAAGAAGATATTTAATTTGATAGGGCTTTCTGATGATGAAGCGAGTGAGAAGTTTGGTTTCTTGCTTGAGGCTTTCAAGTATGGGGCACCACCGCATGGTGGGCTTGCTATAGGGCTTGACAGATTTGTTGCAATATTGCAAGGTATGGAGAGTATTAGAGATGTTATAGCATTCCCTAAGACACAGAAAGCTCAATGTTTGCTAAGTGGTGCACCTTCATTCTTACAGAAAAGACAGCTTGATGAGTTAGGTATAACTGTTGATGTCGAGGAAAGTTAAAAATAGAGTTTTAGGTATCCGAAAATATTAGAGTTAATGCTAGAAGGATACCTAGATATAACAAATAGAATTCAAAAGGATCCGTCAAAGAAATTCTCTTTTACTATAGCATACTTTGGTAGAAAAAGCTTGTTTGCTTTCAAAAATAGATTGCAGGATCTGATATCGTTCTTCGGTAATCTCTCTAGTATAGAGGTGATTTATGTAGATGCTGATAAAACCGAGATTTTCGATGTTTCAGAGTTAGCTGATTATTCTAGGATAATAATTCCGAATGAGAGTATATCTATTCCGAAGGCTGTAAATACTGCTCTGGAGGTGTCAAGCTCAAGTTTTGTGTTTGTTCTTCCTGTTAATTATAGACTTGTTGCGTTTAATTTGAATGAAACAAAGGAATTTTTTATGCGGGAGCCCTCATTAGTTTGTATGACTCCGTACATCGTAAATAGAGGTAAGAAATACGCTAATTTAGTTAAGTTTGGGGTAACAAAGGATAGAATTGAGTGGATGGTTGTTGAAAGTTCGAAAAATCCTGCGACGCTGACGCCTAACGAATTCCTTGGAGTATACAATAAAAATCTTTTTCTTTCATTAGGTGGATATAATGCTGAACTCCCTAGTGTACTTTCCGAAATAGAATTTGGCATAAGAGCTTGGAGTAGTGGTTGTATGATTGTATCTAATGGCCAAATTCTTGTTGACAAGATCGCTGATGTAGAAGAAATGATAGATGTTTCCTTATTTGATCAATCAAAGCCAATATTCAAGTATCTCTTAGCTAGGAGACCTATATTGGAGATGCTAAAAGACTTGGGAAAGGTTCCTTTTTATCTAATTGCCTTTAGGTTCAAAGAGATATCGTATATATTTTCGGAGATAAGGAACTTTATCAAGAATAGAAGAAGAGTTTCCTTTTATCCGCCAGATTTGGAAAAAATTTCTTCAGTTATAAGTTACCTTCCCTAATATACAAACTTGTCTACTCTGTAAATACTTATTTTTGTTTTTGGGAATCTTGGTGAAAGAGATTCTTTGAATGTTCTTATTTGTTCATTTATCTCCTCGTTATTTAGCCTAGTTAAACCGAATTTGCTAATTAATGTTGAATATGGTAGATTTGGGTACTCTACTATTGGTGATAAGTATATTATGTCGTTCTCATTTAGCCTTAGTTCAAGAAGTGTTTGTATTGTGTCTTCGATATGTTTTTTTTCTAGTTCCCTACCGCCTACTCCAACTAATACTGTAATTCCTACATTTATTCCGGCTTTTTTTATGTTGTTTACTGTTGTGATTAAATTAGAGGTATTTAAAGGTTTTTGAAGAAGCTTATCTAGTATTTCTTCGTTGCCACTTTCCAGCCCTATGAAAATTTTGTTTATACCTTCGTTTTTTAGTTGTATTAGTTCATCTAGTTCTTTTTTGGTGTGGAATGTGTCCATGAAGCCAGAAAATGAGTTTCCAAGTTCAAATGTTATGTAGTCGTTCTGACTAAGTTTGTTTTTTATGATTCTTACGGCACTGATTATGTCGTTTGTTTTTTCAACGAATACATTACCCTCACCTAAGAATATACCTTTTCGGGTAAGCAAACTTTTACCGAAGTAGCTTGTTATATCGTCCAAGAAGTTATTGATTTCTTCAGGTTTTTTTATTCTGAAAGTTCTGTCTTTGTATAGGTTGCAAAAGCTACATTTGTTGTAAGAGCATCCTTCGGTTATTGGAATGTACAATGCTAAGTATTGATCTGGCGGTACTATACTAACGGGTTTATAGAGTTTTTTGAAGTTTTGGGAATCTGAGATAACATTCTCAAAGGTTGTGTTTTGAGCTTTTTCAATAAAGTAGTCAATTATTTCATCGGTTTGGGCTTTCATTTCTACCTGGAAGTTTTTAGAAGAAAAAACTTCTATTGAATCTTCGTAGATTTTACTCAGTACCTTATTGGCTTCTTTTTCTTGTAGGAATATTGCTTCATTAGAAAAGATATTCCCCAGTATAACTCTATTGTCGAAACCTCTTCTATAAAGATTTGGATTTTTGAACGAAGTTATCAACCTAAATTCGTAGTCAAATACTGAGAAGTATATGTTTTCGCTGTTTTCGTTAAATATTATTGATACACTATCTTTTTTAAAGAATACTTTTTTTGTCATGTTTTAGTAATATTAACAAAACTCCTTACTATAGGCAAAGTTGTGGAGGTTTTATTGGAGAAATCTTTGTGCTAGTAGTACTTTATGCTTAATAGGACTATAGGCTGTTAATGGGAATGAAGTATTTTCGCTGAATGTGTAATTTTTATACATTAGCTTCGAGATCTTAAATTTTTGATGATATTCTTTGAGAGTGAGGAGAGTTGCGGTTCTTTTGGGATTTTAATGAGGCAGGTAATTGTTGATACCTTTGTAGTTGAGAAAAATAGGGTTAAATTTTTCAGGAAATCTTCGTTTCTTGAAAAGAATTTGTATTCATATTTAAAATAATCCTTAACCTTAGTGGAGGTTTTTATTGTATGCCTAGATCGGTTAAGAAAGGCCCGTTTGTGGACAAGCATTTATATAAGAAAGTTTTGGAGATGTTAGAGAAGAGAGAGAGGACACCTATAAAGACATGGTCTAGAAGATCTACGATAATACCAGAGATGGTTGGCCTTACTATTTCTGTTTATAATGGTAAGACATTTGTGCCAGTTTATATTACGGACCAGATGGTTGGGCATAAGCTTGGTGAGTTTGCTCCAACTAGAACTTTCAGGGCTCATGGTGGTAAAAAAGCGGAAATGATGAGGAAATAGGGGGGTATTTATGGAAGCAATTTGTAGAGCTAGGTATCTGAAAATTTCACAGAAGAAAATGATAAGGTTCATAAATGTTGTTAGGGGTAGGAGGCTTGATTTAGTTTTGGAATATTTGGACACTTTGCCGCACAAGGGTGCAAAGTATCTTGCTAAAGCTTTAAAGTCCGCTTATGCCAATCTAGTCAATAATAAAGGTTCTAAGGCTAAGATGAGTGAGGTTTTCGTCAAGGACATAGCTGTTAATCAAGCTTTTTCGCTTAAGAGGGTTATGCCGAGGGCTAGGGGTAGTGCTGATATAATTAGAAGAAGATTTTGTAGTTTGTACGTAGTTGTTTCTGATGAATTGAATTCTGTTAAAGGTTAGGAGGGTGTATGGGGCAGAAGGTTCATCCGTTTGGTTTAAGGTTAGGTATTTCTGAAAAGTGGGTGTCAAATTGGATAGCATCGAGTAGGCAGGAACAAGTGAATAATGTCATAGAGGATGCCAAAATAAGGAAGTTTATAAGTGATAGGTATAAGTTTTCTGGTATTTCTAAAATAGAAATTTCTAGGTTTGCTTCTAGGATAGATTTGATAATTTATACTTCTCAGCCTGGTGTCATAATAGGTAAGAAAGGAACAGAGATAAAGTTGTTAGAAGAGGAAATAAAGAGGAATTTGAACTTGCAGGATAAGGAGTTGAACATATCTGTTGTTGAAGTTAAGAAGCCAGAGTTGGATGCACAGATTGTTGCTGAAAGCATTGCTAAGCAAATAGAGATGAGGATGCCGTATAAGAGGGCTATGAGAAGAGCTTTGCAGAGAGCTGTCGAGGCGGGAGCGAAAGGTGTTAAGATAAGATGTTCTGGAAGATTAGGGGGAGCCGATATTGCTAGGTCAGAAGAGATAAAGTTTGGTACTGTGCCTTTGAGCACTTTGACAGCTAGAATTAGTTATGGTTTCGCTGAAGCACATAGTACTGTTGGAATTGTTGGTATAAAGGTTTGGATTTATGAGTAAGGAGGTGATTTTATGGCTTTGTTAAGTCCAGCAAATCCAAAATTTAGGAAGCCACATACTGTCAAGCTTAAGGGAGTTGCAACTGATACTTTTTTGGCTTTCGGCGAATATGGGGTAATAGCAGAGGAGCCAACATATCTTACCGATAGGCAAATAGAAACTGTAAGGATACTTTTGTCTAGAAACGTACCGAAGAATGGCAAGTATTGGATTAGAGTTTTCCCAGATATGTCGTATACCAAAAGACCTTTGGAGACGAGGATGGGTAAAGGTAAAGCTGATGTTGATCATTGGGAAGCACCTGTTAAAAGAGGGAAGGTTTTATTTGAGTGGATAGGTGTTGATGAGGAGTTTTCTAAGGAATTAGCTAGAAAGATTTCAGCAAAGATTGGTATAAAAGTTAGGTTACTAAAGAGGGATCCTATATTCTAAGGAGGGTAAAATGGCTTTCTCTAAGAAAGTCAAAAGTATTTATGCTTCAATGTCTGTTGATGAACTAAAGAAGGAGATAGAGAAATACGAAAGAGAGTATCAGAGCATGATTATCCAGAGGTCTATTAAACAGCCAGATAACCCAATGAAGATAAGGAATACTAGAAGGTTGATAGCCCTTCTTAAAACCATACTGAGAGAAAAAGAATTGGGTATAAGAAAGTAAATTTAATGATAGAAATAGTTGGCTTAGCTAAATACTTTTATACTAATGGAAGAAAAAAAGTTCTTTTTGAAGGAGTTAATTTTGTTTTGAAGGAAGGAGATTTCATTTCTTTAACCGGTGAGTCTGGATGTGGTAAGACTACTTTAATTAAAATAATAGCAGGTATAGAAAGCCCTTCGGAAGGCTACATAGTTTACGATGGTGTTAAACCTTCTTTTTTCAAGGATCACGTTATTTCTAAGTTTAGGAATAAGAATATAGGTTTTGTCTTTCAAACTTTTGAGTTAATAGAGAGCATTTCGGTCTTAGATAACGTTTTGATGCCTGTTTATTTGGCAGGTGTTAGTATCTCTAAGTATAGAGATAGAGCTAAAGAGATATTGAGGTATGTAGGTATGGACGAGTATGTTAACTCTGATGTTAGGATTCTTTCAGGGGGGCAGAAGCAAAGGGTTGCGCTTGCTAGAGCTTTGGTTATGAATCCTAAATACATATTTGCTGATGAACCTACTGCTAACTTAGACGAGAAGAATGCGGTTGAGATCGTAAAACTTCTTGAGAGGATAAATAAAGAAATGAACGTAGGGGTTATATTTGTTACTCACCGCATGGATGTTATGGAGTTTTCTAATAAGCTGGCCTATATAAAAGATGGGAAATTCTTCATCGAGGAAAATGGAAAGGTAGGGCTATTTAGGAGATTGAGTAAAGTTTAGATGTATCTTGAATAGGATCTGTTTTTTTTCTCAAAATTATTCTAGTAATGTGGGAAAGTAGCGTTTGGGATTTGGGGTTAAGTATTTTTTCTCTTTTGGGATCGATTTTCTTTTCGTTCTCGGAGCTGTCAATTTTTACTGTAGACAAGATCAAACTTTATAGGATAGTTAGGAAGAGCAAAGAAGGAAGGTATCTGAAAAAACTTTTAAAGGCTCATAGAGAGACATTGGTTGTCATACTTTTCATGAATCTTCTTTTTAATGTTAGTTTATCTATATTTGCTCAAAACCTGATAAGTGATTGGAGGATAACCACTTCTGCTATAGTTTCAACAATTTTGATAGCACTTATTCTAACTCTTTTTGGTGAAGTTTTACCAAAGGTGGGCTTATTTTCTTTAGCTGAAGCATCGGTTATTACTGTTTCGAAGATAATTTATTTCGTAAGTATTTTCTTAAAACCTATTGTACTTTTGTTGAATAAGGGGATAATAAATCCATTGTCTCGTACTTTGAGTAATCCTAGAAAGAGTATAAAGTCGTATACAAGTAAATTACCGGAGATACTGAAAAGGAATCTCAGAGGCTCAAAGTTACAAAAAATAGCCAACATAGTTAATTCTGATGTTAAGGAATTGATGGTACCATATAATGACTTTCCTTGTATTCCCGTAAATATAACTCAAAGCAGTATTCTGAAAAAGCTTAGAGATTTGAAGGTAGAGAGTAACTATGCTGTTGTTTACCAAGATTCGAGAAATAATGTAGTTGGTTGTATATCGATGGCCAAGCTTCTGTACGTTATTTATAGAAAAGAGGATGTTTGGAAATACTTGGAACCTGTTATGTTTGTTGCTGAAACTAAAGGGAGTTACGAATTATTTAGGGAAATGAAGTATAAAGGATTAAATGTTGCTATTGTGGTTGATGAGTATGGCAATATAATTGGAGTGATAGAGAAGGGGACTGTACTTCTTAAGTTGTTTTCCGATATCGAAGTTGAGAAAGTTGGTGATAGCTACGTTTTAAAAGGTGATACAGCTATAGAGGAGTTTAATGAATACTTTGATCTTGATGAAGATTCGAAGTCGTATCATACGATTTCTGGACTTATAATTGAGAAAGTGGGTAGGATACCTAACATAGGTGAAGAGATAGATTTTGATGATTTTGTCGTTAGGATTGTTGATGTGAAACAAGGTAAAATAGAGAGAGTAATGGTGAGAAAGAAAAGTTAGACTCCGTAAAAAAGCCTTCTGCCTAGGTATTCTGGTATTCCTCTTTCGACTATTTTCTTGTATACCTTATCGATATCATATTCAAATCTTTTGAAAACAACGGAATATTTCTGATCATCAAATATTGCGTAGCTTCCTAGAGGGACACCGTCTCTAGGTTGGCCTATACTTCCGGGATTTATGAGGTAATATTCGTTAATATCAAGTTCTATTTCTTCATCGACTTTGGGGATGAAACCACCTTCTTCCTTCCAGATTACGGCAATATGAGTGTGTCCGAAGAAACAGATTTTTTTGTTTTTCTTTTTTATTAACTCAATATTTTCCAAAGCTGACTTATAAGATACAATGTACTCGTCACTTGATCTTGGTGAGCCGTGTACAAAGAGAAAATTTTCAAACTCAATAACATCGCTTAGGCTTGCCAAATAGTCTATATCTGATGGTGATAAGTTGTTCATTGTCCATATTAATGCTTCGGCTGCTATGGGGTTGAAGCTTTTTAGTTTGGATGTGTCGAGTACCCCCCTTTCATGATTGCCTCTTATGGCGAATTCGTCTCTGCAAAGTGCTTTGACTATGGATATGGCTTTTGACGGATCTGGACCATAACCAATTATGTCTCCGAGGCATATATACATGTCAACTTTACCGTATGTTGAGTTGACAAAAACCTCTAAAGCTTCTACGTTTGCATGTACATCCGAAAAAAGAGCTATCTTCATTTATTTTTCATTAACGGAATTTTCTTTGTGCTGGTTAACTCAACAAAGTATCTGAGCCAATCGTGTGTTAATCTATCGTTACTTAATTTTAGCAATTTCTGCCTCATAAGCCTTTTACTATTATGAACCAACTTATGCCTATGATTACCGAAAGGCTCGACAATATCGTGGATGAAACTTTTGTAACTAAACTTATCTCCCTTTTGAGTATAAGACTCAAAAAAACCGAAAATATCGCTATTATTATACCACATAAAACAAGCACAGCACTGTTTAGGAGAACGAGAATGAATCCTATTGTTGAGAGTGATATAACAAGTATATCTTTCATGACACATTTGATAGTTCGGGTATTTTCCTCCCTACTATTTTTGCGATTTCCCGTATTTTTATCATTAAATCCTTGAACTGCTCTGGGGTAATTGATTGATCACCGTCGGACCAGGCGTTTTCTGGATCATTGTGTACTTCTATTATTAGCCCATCAGCTCCTGCTGCAACTGCAGCTAGAGCCATACTTGGCACATATTTAGCTTTTCCTGTTGCATGACTGGGATCTATTACTATTGGTAGATGAGTTCTTTCCTTTAGAACTGGTATTATATTGATATCTAAAGTGTTCCTTGTTGCAGTTTCGAATGTCCTTATACCTCTCTCACATAGTATTACGTTATAGTTTCCGCCCGACATTATGTATTCAGCTGACAATAGCCATTCGTCAACTCGCATGGCTAGCCCTCTCTTTAGTAAGACTGGTTTTCTCGTTCTTCCAACTTCCTTTAGTAAAGGGAAATTTTGAGCATTTCTGGTACCTATTTGAAGTATATCTGCATAATCTTCAACTAACTCTACATCCCTAGGATCTAGAACTTCAGTGACTATTGGCAAACCTGTTTGATCCTTGGCATATTTGAGTAATTCAAGCCCTTCTTTACCTAAACCTTGGAAGGAATATGGAGAAGTTCTTGGTTTGAATGCTCCTCCTCTTAGCACATTGGCACCATATTTTTTTACTTCTCTAGCTATTAAGGTTATTTGCTCTCTGGTTTCTACGCTGCAAGGACCTGCCATTATTGCTAATTCTTCTGAACCTATTTTAACAGTGCCAATGTCTATTATTGTATTGTGTGGATGGAAATCTCTACTTGCAAGTTTGTAAGGTTTTGTTACTCTTATTACTTGCTCTACTCCTTTGAAACTCTCAACAGGAACATTTATCATTTTGTTATCGTCTCCAACAACGCCTATGATTGTTTTTTCGACGCCTGTAGATACATGAGGCTCTAACCCTACCTCCTTAACTTTGCTAATTATGTGGTCTATGTCTTCTTGAGTTGCGTCTCTGGTCAGAACTATTATCATAAGCACCTCCAATCATTAAAGTGTGAAGAAGGAAAATAAAAAAATTCAACTTGAAGGTACTTTGCTGAAAATAAAAGTTTTAGGAGGTAGTACTATAATACAAAAATGTAACTTTGTGAATATAGGTGCTTAGAAGTCAGTTTTTTATTTATCTATTAGCTTATAGCTTATTTAGTTTCAAAGGGTAGAATGTGTATTTTTGAATTAATATTAAAGTATATAACATTTGTTCGCTTGTGGGGTATAATTTTCATTTTTGGTTAAATGGTACATTTTTTGATTTGTGTTGATGAGAGAAGAGTTGTATATCTGTGGATTCATTCAGTTGGGGGCGATTTTTTTGGTGAGTAAGTCTTTTGAAAGATGAGATATGATAGTAACATAATTCTTTTGTGAGTGAGGATTTGGAGAAGATAAAGGAGAAAATAGGTATCTACCAACTTGATAAAGAAACTCGTGAGAAATTGTTCAAGGAATTTCAAAGGAGTGGAGGGCGTGTACTAAGCGAGAGAGAATTGATGAAACAAAAGTTAAGGCAAAGAGCGGATTCTCAAGGAGTCTTATCTCAAGAAAAGAAGACTTCTGCAACTGTAAAAAAGCGAAAGGTTGAGCATCCGGCCACCAAAAAGCCTATTCAGTTAGCTCAAGGACAATTGAAAAGAGAGTTTGTTCAGAGACCTAAGGAAGAAAATGTGAGTATAACGTTTTTGGACAGAGTGAAAGTGTATTTAAATGCTTATTTTTCGAATCTCATTAAGCTCTTCTCGGGAGATTTAAAAATGAAGTTTATAGAGGATACAGCAAAGATATTGAAAGATGCTTTGATCGATTTGAGGTTAGTATCGTATATCATGACTTCGAAAGATCCAAACATAACGAATACTGTTAAAAGAGCTCTTAATCCGATTCATCCTTTTGCATTTGAAGTTTTGTATAGGTTGTTAGAAATTTATAGAGAGGATATCTTTGGCAAGTTGGAAAGATTGTATAAGATAGAAGTTCAAACTAGGGAAGGTGTTGAACCTGAGGAGTTAAAGGAAGAATTATCGTATATATTCAAAAAACTGTTGATGCTTTATCCATTTAAAGAGTCAGCGAAGCTTTTTGTTCAGGCAGCAATTAAATCTATTTCGCAGCATCTTCAGAAGGGTGAGGTAAACAATTTGAGTTCTCTGTTTCTCAGGTCTTGGAATTTTGTTTTTGGTTATTACTTTGAAAGAATTTATAAGGTTATTTCTTTGATTATTGGTAAGGAATTACCGTTAACGTCTGGGTATTTGATGAAGTTTTTGGGAGTAACTGAGGAAGATTATATTGGCTACCTTACGGAAAAGAAAGGGATTGCTGAAGTGGTGCAAGAGAAGGAGGAGAAAAGGGAGTCTCAGGAGCAAGTAAAGAAAAAGGAAGAAGATTTTCTGGATGAAAGTTTGGAGTTTATTAACTCTATAGGGATTAGGGAGATGCAGAAGAATGTAAGAAGACATGAATTTGAGGTAGAAGAGAATGATAAAGTATTTATACTTGAAGCAATTATAGAATTTTTCGAAAGGCACATTTTCCCTGTTTTATTCTCTAGGGCTAAGTATTCTGTTATTTTTGATGGTGCTAGGACACTCGACGTAAAGAAATCATTTGAAGATGTATATGTTAACGTCGTTTCTTTACGAGAGAAAATCAATGACTACTACAAAGTTGTTTTGGATTGCAAAACGATAGAATCTGATCCGATGGTACCATTATCTCGTAAAGCTAGCCTACTTAACAATAGGAATATCGAGAGATCTAGGCTTTCATATGAAATAAGAAAGAATGCTGTTGAGATTTTTGGTAGAATGAAGAATCTTCTGGAAATAATTCTTTCTGATTATAAGACTGAGCAAAAAATACTCATCAACCCCCAAACAGAAATAGAATTTAAGAAGGTGCCTCTTAAAGATATAGAAGAGGAAAAGAACATATTTGAAGGTGAGAAAGTGATAGATGCTTTAGTAAAAATTCACAAATTCTTCAGTGGTTTAATATTCTTACTTACAGATGGTGATTTGGGAGGAGTCAATACTAAACTAGAAAAGCCGATGTACTTGAAGGAATTTTAGTTAATCAATTCTGCAGTGTGCGCCTATACTTTTTTTGTTAGCCCATGCTGATAATGCAACTATGTAACCTGTTTGTATAGCGTTTCTTAGTTCTATTATGTTTCTGGATATTTTGGCATCTTTGTAGAAATCTTCTATTCCCAGCTGGAGGTTTTTTATATCAACTAACGATCTTTTAAGTCTTTTTCTAGTTCTTATAGGCCCCACGTAATTCCACATTATTGCTCTCAATGTATCCCAGTCCTGCTTAAGCAAAATTGCGTCAACTTCCTCGGTACCTGTATCTACCCAAGGTTCTATCTCTGGAAACTCTTTGAAGATTTCTTTCTCTATGTTTTCTACTATGAATTTGGCTAGGTAATGTCCAAATACAACACCTTCGAGTAAGGAAGTACTTGCTAATCTGTTGGCTCCGTGTAATCCGTTACAAGCCACTTCTCCAACTGCAAATAGCCTTTTTATGTTAGTTTTACCGTAGATGTCAGTTTTCACTCCACCGCACTGAAAGTGAAAAGCTGGTACTATCGGTATAAGGTCAGTGCTCATGTCAATTCCTATGCTTTCTAGAGTTTGGTATATTGTTGGAAATCTCGATCTTATCTTTTCTTTGGAGCCTATCTTGGAGGCGTCTAAAAAAACGCATTCTTGGCCAGTGGAAGTGAGTTCTGATATTATCCCGCGGGTAACTATATCTCTCGGTGCTAATTCTCCCCTGGGGTCAAACTTGAATAAGAACCTTTCACCTTTGTGGTTAACGATGATTGCTCCTTCTCCTCTTAGCGATTCAGAGAGTAAAAAGTTTTTCTTTAGAGGGTGGTATAAGGTTGTTGGGTGGAATTGAGTGTATTCCATGTTTATTAGTTCTGCTCCTACTCTGTATGCCATTGCATATCCGTCACCCGTTGCTATTTCAGAATTTGTATTGAAAAGATATACTTTCCCCATTCCTCCAGTTGCTAAAACAGTTGCTTTTGCAGTTATGTTTCTTACCGTTTTGTTTTTTTCGTCATATACGTATGCTCCTAAACAAGTTTTGTCTTTGTACATTCTTAGTCGGTCTCTGGAGTGGAATTGCCACGTTATTAGATCTATAGCTATATGGTTTTCTAAGATTGTTATGTTCTCGAATTTCTTTAGAGATTCTATGAGTTTTGTTATTATTACCTTGCCTGTTTTGTCGCCAGAAAATATTATTCTTCTTACAGAGTGTGCCCCTTCTTCTGTAAGTTCAAGATTCCCTCTTTCGTCTTTGTAGAATTCCACTCCTATTTTGTCTATTAAGAATTCTTTGAGTATTTGGGGACCCTCGAAAGCTAGAACTCTTACTGCTTCTGGGTTATTAACCCAACTTCCTGCTTCCATTATGTCTCTGTACAATAATTCAGGGGAATCTGTATCACTTTTGTAAACGATTCCACCTTGTGCATAGTGGGTATTGCCATCATCGTCTAAAGTTCCTTTGAGTACTACTGTTACATTAAGACCTGCTTCAGCTAGTTTGTAGGCTACTGTTGCTCCTGCTATTCCTAAACCAATTATCAGAACATCTGTGTTTATAAACGTTTTATCCATAATATTTTCTGAATATGATACTCCTATAGAGCTTTGAAAATCAAGAATTTTGATTGTATTTGATTTTCTTTTTCTCGTTTTTTATCATTTAAATTAACTAAGATTTACGGAGGGTATTATGATTAGTGATCGAGTGAAAAGGGGTATAATTAGAGCACCGCATAGAGCTTTGCTTAAAGCTGATGGATATACTGACGAGGAGCTAAGTAAGCCTTTTATAGGTATTGTAAACTCATTTACTGAGATTGTTCCGGGGCATATCCATCTTAGGACTCTGGCCGATGCCGTTAAAAAAGGTGTGTATGCTGCTGGTGGTACACCTTTTGAGTTTAACACTATAGCTATAGATGATGGTATTGCGATGGGACATGAAGGAATGAAGTATTCTCTTCCTTCGAGAGAATTGATTGCCGATTCTGTTGAATCTATGGCTATGGCCCATGCTTTCGATGGCCTTGTTCTAATAACTTCTTGCGACAAGATAGTGCCAGGTATGCTGATGGGAGCTATAAGACTTAATATACCTTTCATCGTACTAACTGGTGGTCCAATGTATCCTGGTCAGGTAGAAGGTAAAAATTATGACTTGATAGATGTTTTTGAAGCTGTTGGGCAGTATGAGGTAGGTAAGATAAAAGAAGAAGAGCTAGAGAAGATAGAGAATTACGCTTGCCCTGGCCCAGGCAGTTGTGCCGGTATGTTCACTGCTAACAGCATGGCTTGCATAGTTGAAGCTTTGGGATTAACCTTACCTTATGGTGCTACTATACCTGCAGTAGAAGCTGAAAGAGTGAGACTTGCTAAAAAAGTTGGTGAGAAAATTGTTGAACTTGTAAAAAATAATGTTAAGCCGAAAGATATACTCACGAAGGAGGCATTTGAAAACGCAATAATGATAGATTTGGCACTTGGTGGCTCAACAAATACAGTTTTGCACTTATTGGCAATAGCTAATGAGGTTGAGAAAGATTTAATAACTCTTGATGATTTTGATAGGCTTAGTTCTGAGGTGCCACATATAGCATCTTTGAGGCCGGGTGGTAAGCATTACATGGTTGATTTACATAGAGCTGGAGGAATACCGGCTGTTATGAAAGTTTTGGAATCTAAGATGAGAAATACTAAGACGGTTAGCGGTAAAACGGTGAAAGAGATTATTAATCAAGTTAAGTATATAAACTATGAAGTTATAAGACCAATAGATAACCCGTATCACCAGGAGGCAGGATTAAGAGTGTTGAGGGGTAGTTTAGCGCCTGATGGTGCGGTTGTTAAGATAGCAGCTGTTGACCCCAAGATGTATAAGCATGAGGGACCAGCTAGGGTGTTTGATTCAGAGGAGGATGCTGTTAAGGCGATATTAACTAAGAAAATAAAACCTGGTGATGTGGTTGTAATAAGGTATGAGGGGCCAGCTGGTGGGCCTGGCATGAGGGAAATGTTATCACCTACTTCAGCAATAATGGGGATGGGGCTTGGTGATAGTGTGGCGCTCATAACAGATGGTAGATTCAGTGGCGGTACAAGGGGACCATGTATAGGCCATGTTTCACCTGAAGCTATGGCAGGAGGTCCTATAGCTCTCGTCAAAGAGGGAGATATAATTCATATTGATATGATCGCTAAAAGATTGGACTTAAAGATAACTGAAGAGGAATTTCAGAGAAGGAAAAAAGAATGGAAACAGCCAGAACCAAAAGTCAAGCATGGCTATCTGGCTAGGTATTCTAAACTTGTTTGTTCAGCAGATAAAGGTGCAATTGTTAACTATTAGGTAATTTAGAGGTGGCGCATTTGCCACCTCTATTACTCTTTAAACTTTTGGAGCAATTTTTGTAGTGCTATAGGTAAAAACTCTTTGTAGGTTATTTGATTTCTTATAAAATTTATGGCTTTTGTGTAAAATTTTTCGTCCTACATCATAATAAGTTATAAAAAGTACCCTTCAATCATTCATAATCTAAATTGAGGTTTTAGGGGGAAGGAGGTTTTATGAAACCGAAACAAGTTTTTAGAATTTTTATACCCCTTATACTTTTGTTAGCTGTTGGTATCATTTACGGGGTTATTGGAGGGAAGTTGATTGAGTACTTGGTTGTCGGATTTACGTTTGGTTTGATAACTTTGCTTGTTGAAAGAGTGGTAACTAATGTTAAGTTTGACATAATTTACTCATTTTTGGGAGGTATTGCTGGTTTTTACTTTGGTACTTTAGTTGATGAGATGCTTAGGGAACTTCTCAAGAATAATTATATTGATCTGAGTCTTTTCTGGAAGATAGCGTTTTCTTATATAGGTTTTTTTGCTCCTATATTTGTTCAGGGGCTAAAGCCCTTTTATATGTCGTCGGTTCAACAGTCTGTACAACAAAGTGAAGGTGAAGGTTCTTCTCCTTACAGGGTGAAGATTCTCGATACCTCGGTTATAATAGATGGAAGAATAGCGGAAATAGCCAGGACTGGCTTTCTCGACGGGATCGTTTATGTTCCTAAGTTTGTTCTTGCAGAAATACAGATGCTTGCCGATTCCCAGGAAAATTTGAAAAGAAATCGTGCAAGAAGAGGTTTGGATATACTCAATGAGCTTAAGGACATTCCACATATAAACCTTAAGATAATAACTAGGGACTATGAGAATATAAACAAGACTGATGAAAAGCTTTTGAAGCTTGCTAAGGATATTAATGGAGCAATTGTCACAAATGATTATAACCTTAACAAAGTTGCTAAGATAGAAGGTATAAAGGTTCTTAACATAAATGATTTAGCTATGGCTTTAAGGCAGATATATCTGCCTGGAGAAAAGATAAGAATACACATAATCAAAGAAGGTAAAGAGAAAAATCAGGGAATAGGGTATTTGCCTGATGGTACAATGGTGGTTCTGGAGAATGGTAAAGAGTATATGAATAAGGAAGTTCCTGTGAAAGTGACTAGTATTCTTCAGACTTCTTCGGGAAGAATAATATTCACTCAGATTGATGAAGAAGAGATGGTTGCAGAAAAAGAAAAACATCAGACAACACCTAAGAAATCAAGGCAGAACTAAGCGAAAAAGCACTTTACTAGCTGGTTGTCATATTTCCTTTGAATGTTTGGTTTGGAGACGTTACATTTGCCATATTCTGCTATAGGACATCTATCGAAAAATACGCAACCACTGGTTATCTCTGAGAAATGGGGGACTCTACCTCGGAGAAATGCTAGTCTTTCGGGTTTACCGTCTACCTTTGGAACAGAATCTATGAGTAATTTGGTGTATGGATGTAGCGGAGATTCTATTATCTTATTTGTGCTTCCTATTTCCATTATTTCACCTGCGTACATAACTATTATTCTATCTACTAACTCTTTAGCTAGCATTATATCGTGAGTTACGAATATTATAGATTTGCTTTCGGTTGTCTTTATTTTTTTTATTATACTTATTATTTCCTTTTGTACGGTAACGTCGAGAGAAGTAGTTGGTTCGTCAGCTATTATTAGCTTAGGCTTAAGTAATAGAACTAGTGCTATGGCTACTCTCTGTAGCATTCCACCGCTAAGCTGGTGTGGAAAACTTTTCAGTACTCTTTCAGGATTTGGGATCTTCATACTAAAAAGAAGTTTTTTGAACTCCTCTAATGTGCTACTGAATTCCATTTTGTTTGATTTTGAAATCAGCTTGACTTGGTCGATTATTTTGAGTACAGGGTTTAATGCAGTTAGAGGATCTTGGAAGATCATTGATATTTTTTTGCCTCGTATGTTCTTCGTGTCTTCTACCTTTTCTCCTTCGAAGTATATTTCACCTGAGATTTCCAGAGAGCCGGGAATAATACCTAGTATTGAAAGCATTGTTAAACTTTTCCCAGATCCGCTTTCACCTATGATTCCTACTACTTCGTTTTCATAAACTTCGAATGAGAGGTCTCTTACAATCGTTTTGTTTGTTTCTTTATGAATTATTGAGAAATTACTCAATTTTAGTAATGGACTTTTCACGAGTGAAATCTTAATTAATTAGATGTATGTTTTTCACATTTGATTATAAGAATGTGCTTTGGGAACTATTTTTGCTTTGATGTGTTTGAATTTTACAAAATTAAGTGCATGCTTGAGATTAGAAATTTTCGGGAAACGTTTGCCGAGATCAATTTGGAGGTAATGTATGAAAACTACAAAAAGCTTATTAGATTGAACAATGGTAAGCCGATAATTCCTGTTATAAAGGCTAATGCTTACGGTCATGGAGCTGTTGAAGTTTTTTCGTATTTTTATAAGAAAGGAGTGAGAAGGTTTGCAGTAGCATTTCTAGAAGAAGCTATTGAGATTTTTGAAGTAGGTATGAATGCTGATGTTCTTATATTCTCTCCTCTTGCACCAAGGGATATAGAATTTTTGGCTCGTTATGATGTTTTTATACCTATAGTTAGTGATATCTCTTTTATTGAAGAGATGGAAAGGAAGGCTAGGTCACTAGGTAAAAAGTTAAGGTTTGGGATTGAGATAGATACGGGAATGGGCAGGCTTGGTGTGCATTACAGGGATTTAAGAAAGCTTATAGAGGTTCTTGGAAGTGTAAAAAACTTAGAGCTTACTGACGTAATGACACATTTTCCTTCCTCTGATTCTGATAGAGAGTTTGCACTTCACCAACTTAGTATTTTTGATAATGTTGTGGAGGAGATAAAAAAGGTTTTTCCAGGGTTCTTTACTCATGTTTCCAATAGTGGAGGAGTTTTGAATGTACCTGAGGCTTCAAAATACGATTTTGCGAGATGTGGGTTATCGATTTATGGTTATTACCCTAATCTTGATTTGAGAGATAGAGTGATTTTAAAAAACTCTATGGCTTTAAAATCTTATATAGCACTGAAGAAGTTTTTCAGAAAGGGTGAGAGTATAAGCTACAACAGGACATACTTTATGGAGAGGGATGGTTTTGTTGGAGTTATACCTTGCGGATATGCGGATGGCATAACAACTTTACATTCTAACAAAATGAGAGTTTTAGTTAATGGTTTAGAGTGTCCTGTCATTGGTAGGATAACTATGGACTATATGATGGTCTTAATACCTAGTAATATAGATGTCGGGGATGAAGTTTTGATATTTGGAGAGAGTGAGCAGGGAGGTATAAAAGTTGAAGAATTTGCTATGAGTGTAGGTATGATACCGTATGAAGTCACCTGCAGCATTTCAAATAGAGTGCCTAGGGTATACAGAAGATAGTTATATTTCTTTTAGCCACTTTGTCAATTCGTTTCTGTCGATAAGAATTATAGGTCTGTTTTCTGCATATCTTATTGCTTTTGGGGTAAATTTTGATACAGTTATACACATTCCCTTTAGGGCGTGTAAGGTTTTAACCTTTTCGACGATGAATGATAGAACATCATCATCTACGGGATCTCCACTTCTTGAAACAACTACGAATACCTTACCCTGCCTAACGTTGGCCCATCTTCCAGCTTTCTCGAGTGCTATCATGTGTACTACGTTATCATTAATTATTTTGCTGTCTATCACGTCGTATCCCATCTGGGATACAACTTTTTGCGAGAGAATTTCAAAAGTGGAAGTTGAGCAAGTGACAAAGTCCTTTAGTTTATCGTCCATTCTCAAGTCTGAGTATTTCATTAGTTTTTCTTGTACATCAAGATAGTTAGGTCTATATTGAGCTATTCTTTCCCATTGTTCTATTGCCTCAATTATAAGTTTTCTTGATTCGTAAACTGATGCTAGGGCATACCTTATAGCTATTGTTACATTATTCTCCTCGTTAGCGTATTTTAACGCCCTTTGGAATTCTGAGATTGCCTTGTCTAGGTTTCCTGTTTCAGAAGCTATTAGGCCTATTTGGTATATGACTTTGATTTTAAGAGAATTGTCGGGTGTTCGTTCGGCTATTTCGAATTCTTGCATTGCCTTTGAGAAATTGTTCATAGACTTGTATATAAGTCCGACGTAGTAGTGTGCTTCAAAGTTTTTAGGATCACTTTTTACACAGTTGGAAAGGGCTGACAATGCATCGCCGTACCTGTTCATGTCCATATATATTTTGCCGATGTAGAACCAAGCTTCAGCATACGATGAGTTTATTCTTACTGCCTTTTGTAGGTAATTTAAAGCGTTTTCTCTCATCCCTCTATCATAAAATATTTTACCTATGTTGAAAAGAGCTTTATAATCGTTTGGATCCATTTTTGATATTAGTAGAAATTCCTTTTGAGCTTCTTCTAACTGCCCGAATGAGAGATATATATCTGCCATTCTATATCTTGTTTGCTTTTCTGTTGCTTGAGAGGAAAATTTACCAAGTGCTAATGCCTGCCTGTATTCAACCAGTGCTAAATCTTTTTTACCTACTGCGTAGTAGCAGTCTGCTAGGTAAAGGTGAGCTAAGGCATTCTTTTCGTCTTTTTTTATGTATTCTTCAAGATCTGCTATTGCAGCGTTATAGTTTTTTTCATCTATTTTCTTTTTTATTATGTCTAGCCTAAGAGGTTGCATAAGTGATCTGAAGAGATACACAATCAAGAAACCAATTATTATTGCAGCTATTGCTCCTAATATTAGGATATCCTCCATCCTTTACCTCTTCTTAGAAATAATTATAAAAACTCTTTTTGTACTTAATAAAGTATCGTTTTTTACTTTGCGTTGTTAAAATTGAGTTGCAGTCATCATAATTCTGACGTTATAAAAAAGGTGCCTTGGTGTTTTACAGGATATTAGGAGAGGTATTCCTAATCATAATATTTTGGATGTGATGAATGGTTCCTTGTGCTGAGTAACGCTATTTATGTCTCGTTTTGTGAGTAGATTTTTACCTTTGGGTATTATTGAATTTGATATTGTTTTTGGTTGGTGTAATCTGTTAGAATTACTTTTCAGAGGAGTAGAATTTTACGATAATTTTTTGGGAAAATCTTAAGAGGTGGTATAATGGCTAAGAAGTATTTCTTTGTTGGTATAGGTGGTATTGGGATGAGTGCACTTGCAATGATCTTGAGGAGTAAGGGCTATGAAGTGTTGGGTTCTGACAAACAGGATAGTGACAAGCTTAGAGAGCTTGAGAGGTTGGGTATAAGGACTTTTGTCGGCCACAGGGAGGAGAACTTAGAAGATGATGTTGATGTGGTTGTTTATACGAATGCTGTGAATGATGATAATCCTGAGCTTTCCAAGGCACGAAGGCTTGGTAAAAGAGTAGTATCGAGGGCTGAGCTTCTGGCAGAGATGGAAAAAGAGTATGTTTCCATAGGTGTTGCTGGAACCCATGGCAAGACTACCACTACATCTATGGTATCGAAAGTTCTTTTGGATGCTGGATTTGATCCTACTGTAGCAAATGGTGGAAATTTGCCGTACATCGGTGGTAATGCTAGGATAGGCAATAGCAAGTATTTCGTTTATGAAGCTTGTGAGGCTTTTGGTAGTTTTCTGCATTTTCATCCTTTCATAGGTGTTGTGACTAGCGTTGATAATGATCACGTTGCAGAGTATTACAGAACCATGGATAACCTAATGAATGCTTTTGCAACTTATATAAATAATGTTGATTCTGAAGGTAGAGTAATAATTAATGGGGACGATCCCTTGGCATTTGAAGCTATGATTAAGTCGGGGCGCGTTGGTTGTATTACGTACGGCATAAGAGATGGTAATAACTTGGTTGCTGATGCTATAAGTCTTAACAAACTCTCAACAGAGTTTGATGTGTTTTTTAACAGTTCGTTTTTGGTTAGAATGAAAATAAATGTTCCTGGAATACACAATGTTTATAATTCTTTAGCTGCTATGGGTGTAGCTATATCCTTGGGAATTGATCCAAGGATTGTTGCTCAAAGTCTTAAGGATTTTAAGAACGCTGAAAGGAGGTTCGAGATCAAGTTCGAGGATGAGAGGTTTACAGTGATTGATGATTATGGGCATCATCCTTCTGAAATAAAAGCTACCTTAACTTCAGCTAAGAATTTAGGTAGGAGAAACGTTATAGCTTTATTCCAACCTCATTTGTGGTCTAGAACATGGGCTTTGTATAGAGATTTTGCTTTAGCATTGAACATTGCTGATAAAATAGTCGTTACAGAAGTATATGGTGCTAGGGAGGAGCCGATTGAAGGATTTTCAGCGAAGTTTATAGTTGATGAGTTGATCAAATTGGGGAGAAAAGAAACAGATGTTTTCTTTGTTAAAACTAAGGAAGAAGCATTTGATTTGGTATCTGGGTTGTTGGTGGATGATTCGGTTTTGGTGATTTTGGGGGCAGGGGATATAAATAAAGTTTTTCAGAAAGTTATGGAGTTGGTTAAAAAGTAGTTATGGATTATCTCCGTAAAGGGCTTGTCGCAAGCCTTAGGAAATACGAAAAATTATTCTTCATTTTGGTTATTCTTTCCTTGCCGTTGGTTATAGAGGATTATTTGTTAATTTCAAAAAGACTAGACGACTTAGTAAGGTATGTAGAAGTTAATAAAGTTTCTTCTACAAATGTTATATCTCCAATAACTACTCGTTTCATGAACGAGTATCAGATAAGCAGTATTAAGAGAAATTTACCTATCATTGTCGTTAGAGCTACCAACATTAAGGACGAGATTGCGGAAATTGTAGGTTTTATAAATGAATTTGGTACTTCTATCAAAGAAATTAGATTCACGAAAGATATTGGTTTCTTGATACTTACCAGAATTCCCCAAAGGATACTAACTAATCTTATTGAGGAAATATTATTAAATACAGTTATTATTGATTCTTATGCTCTGAGTAGCGAATATTTGCAGAAGATCACCAATGTAAGAATATTGGTTAGTAATAAATTTGTTACACCTAAAGGTGTAATTCTATATCCATTTAGGTCCGTTGAAGAGATACAAAATGTCATATATAGTACAATAGGTAATAAAGTTACTTTTGAGGTTATATATGCTCTATCTTACATTTTGTACAGTGTGGGTAAGCCAAATGTGAGGTTTGATGAGAGAGAGTATCAAAAGATAATGCAGAAGTATGTTAGCTCTGTTAGAGTTGAGGAGATTAGTATTTCCAGAGGTGATGTGATACTTGGTAAGGGTGAAACGATAGATGAGCCGAAGGTTTACTTAGTAAAGAGTTTTGTTAAGAGTCTAAAGTTAGCATACTTGGTAAATGGAGCTTTAAAAGCAATCGTAATTTTGTTCATAACTTTTCTATCTGTTCTGCTTATTTCAGCACTTAAGGAAGTAAGAAATCCTGAAATATTGCTGATAAATTCGTTTATACTGATTATTCCTTTGTACCTTCAGATATTATTTGCTGATAGGCTGGGCGTTAACTCAGTGTTTTTGTCTTCATTACCTCTCTTTGCTACTTTGAATAGTTTGATATGTGGTAGAAAGAGTACTTTTATTTTGTCTTTGCTTTACGCTTTTTTAGTTTCAATGTTTTTGCCTTTCAATTATTTTTTAATTGTGTATTGGGCTACTGTTTCCTTGGTTGTGATTTTCTTATCGGGTAATATTAGCCGAAGGTATGAGTTTATATTTGTGGCTTTGATTGTTTCCATTGTTATGGTTTTACTTATGGTTCCATTGAGCTATGTTAATAGTTTTGAATTGGGAATTTATAGTATCTTTGTTGCGTCTTTTTTGAGTGCTTTTGCCAATATGATGTTATTTTTGCTCATTTTGCCTTTATTTGAGTACTGGTTTAGGCTTGCTACTCCATTTATTCTGTATGAGCTTGTGACTATAGAGCATCCACTTTTGAGGTTGCTTTTAGAGAAAGCACCTGGCACTTATCAGCATTCCCAGGATGTGAGTGTTCTTGCAGAGGCTGCTGCTGAGGCTATAGGTGCTAATACGCTTTTAGCAAAAGCTGGTGCTTTGTACCATGATATTGGAAAGATTTATAACCCTGATTACTTTACTGAAAATATTGGTGGTAGGACTAGGGAGGATGTAAATATATACCAATATACTGAGATAATAAAGTCTCACGTCGCTAAAGGTGTTGAATTAGCTAGGAAATATAGGCTTCCTAAGGAAATAGAGAATATAATTTGGGAACACCACTCAGATAGTTTGATAAAATATTTCTATCAGCAAGCTCTTAAAACCTTCACTAACGTTGACCCCGAATTCTTCAAGTACCACAACCCCAAACCTAGATCAAAGGAATCTGCTATACTTATGCTTTGCGATGTGATAGAAGCGAGGGCTAGATCAGAAGGTGAGCTTTCTTATGAGAAAATAGATTACATAGTTGATGACGTTGTTTTGTCAAAAATAATCGAAGGACATTTGGATAATAGCAAATTAACCTTGTTTGAAATAAGTAAGATAAAAGAAGTTCTCAAAAAAACTTTAAAGTCACTATACCACCAGAGAATAAAGTATTCCTAAACATGTTTTATGTATAACGTTGCCTTTTTAAACTCTCAACTTGTATCAAGAATGTCTAAACGTGGGCACTTTAATAACCTTAACTGCGTCAATGATGTGTCATTCTAGTTTGAAAAAGTCGATGATTGACATTTAAGCTTAGTAAAAAGGTTTGGCTTCTAGTTGGGAGGTGTCATGAAAGATAAGGTCAATATATTGTGTGCAGATGGTTTTTCGAAGGTAGGATTGGAGATATTTTCGTTTTATGAAAATTTTAATGTCAAAGTTAATGAGAAGACTAGTAGAGAGGAATTGCTTGAAGAGATAGCAAACTACGATGTATTGATTGTAAGAAGCTCAACGAAAGTTGATAAAGAAGTTATAGATAGAGGCAAGAAGCTTAAAATAATAGCGAGAGCTGGGGTAGGTTTGGATACGATAGACGTTGGGTATGCTACTGAGCGGGGAATAATAGTCATGAATTCTCCTACTGGTAATGTTGTTTCAACGGCTGAGCATACTTTAGCGATGCTGTTCTCTCTTGCTAGAAAGATCCCTTTTGCTCACATGTCAATGCTTCAAGGTAATTGGGATAGGAAATCTTTCAGAGGTGTTGAGATATTCAAAAAGAAAATAGGTATTATTGGTTTGGGTAGGATAGGAAGTGAGGTAGCCAAGAGATGTTTGGCTTTGGGTATGGAAGTTTTGGGATATGATCCTTTTATTTCTGATGAGAAGGCTGCATCTTTAGGTGTTAAGCTCGTGTCTCTAGAGGAACTTATTAAGGAGTCTGACTTCATAACTATACATGTACCTTTGACAGATTCGACTAAGGACTTGATAACAAAAAAGGAAATTGAAAAGATGAAGCCTAACGTAAGAATAATAAATTGTGCTAGAGGTGGTATAGTCAATGAGCAGGACCTTGCAGAGGCTTTAAATAGTGGTAGAATTGCTGGTGCTGCTGTTGATGTTTTCTCAAAAGAGCCACCAGACTCTTCAAATCCATTGCTTACTGCTAAAAATTGCATATTGACTCCGCACCTGGGAGCTTCGACGGAGGAGGCTCAAGAAAATGTCTCGGTTGAGATAGCAGAATCCATAGTGAAGTTCTTTAAGGATGATGTGATAGTTAATGCTGTTAATATGCCTTCTGTTAGTATACAGAAATTCAATGAGCTAAGGCCATACATAGATATGGGTGAGAAAGTTGGGACTATTCTCTCGCAGCTTTCAGATGGTGGAGTTATTCAGTTACTAGTTTCATATGTTGGTAACATTGTGAATGAGCCTATAGAAATAATTACTAGGGCTATAGCTAAGGGATTCATGAAAAAGATTGTGGGGGAAGATGCAGTTAACTACGTTAATTCTCTTCTTTACCTTGAGTCTCAGGGTATAAAGTTGTTTGAAACCAAGGAAGAAGATAGCTTTTCTGTTTTTTCGAATATAATAAAGGTTGGTTTCGTTGGTAAGACTAAGAAAGAGGAGATATGGTATACTGTTTATCCTCACAATGAAGCTAAGATAGTAAGAATAAACAACTATTACCTGGAACTTGATCCTACTGACTATATGGTTTTCCTAATGAATTATGACAAGCCGGGAATTGTCGGCTTCATTGGTACTGTATTAGGAGATGCTGGCATCAATATAGGAGAAATGAAGGTGACTAGAGCAAGAAGAGGTGATAAAGCTTTGACAATAATAACTGTTGATAACCTACCGCCTCAGGATATTATTGATAAGATAAAATCGAATCCTGACATATTGGAGGTTAGGCTGATAAAATTATAAATGAAGCTTTTTGTAGTTGAATCGCCTGCTAAAGCTAAAACCATAAGTACATACCTTGGCAAAGGTTTTGTAGTCATTGCTACTATGGGGCACTTAAAGGATTTGCCCCAAAAGGAAATGGGTATAGATTTCTCTACTCTTGAGCCAAGATATGTGTTTTTGCCAGGCAAGAAGAAAATAGCAAATAAGATCATCCTTTTGTCCAAGAAAGCTGAAGAAATTTTTTTGGCTTCTGATAGAGATAGAGAGGGTGAGATAATATCTTACCACGTTAAGGAACTTGTTTGGAAGTACAACAAGAACGTTAGAAGAGTTGAGTTTGGTGAAATAACCAAGAACGCCATTCTTGAAGCGATTAAATCACCCAGGGATATTAATATCGATCTTGTCAATGCTCAGAAAACTAGAAGAATGCTTGATAGGTTGGTGGGATATGAAATAAGTCCTATTCTTTCAAAGAGTTTGGGAAGAGAGTTAAAGAAGAAGTTAGCTCTTTCGGCCGGTAGAGTTCAATCTCCCGCTTTGAGAATTTTGTGCGATAGAGAGTTGGAAATAAGGAACTTTGTTCCTACCCCTTACTATGATGTTTTTATCCTTTGCCAGAAAGATGGCAAAAGTTTTAGATTGAAGCTGGCGAGCCAGCAAGTTCAAGGGAAGATAGTTCATTTTTCCTCTGATAATAGAGTTAACGAAAACAAGCTCAAGGAGATAAAAGAGAATGTAAATCTTTCTGAAATTTATGTTAAAAATGTTAGGATTGAAAAGAGTAAGGTTATCCCTCTACCTCCTTTTAAGACTAGTACGCTTCAACAAGACGCATCTACGAAATTAGGTTTCTCCCCTAATAAAACAATGAATATAGCTCAAGAATTGTACGAAGGTATGAATGTTGATGGTGAGTTTGTTGGACTTATAACGTACATGCGTACAGACTCAGTAAGAATTTCTGATTATGCTCTTAATAAAGTTAGAGAGTTCATCAAGGAGAGAATAGGTGAGGAATACCTAAGCCCAAATCCCAGAGTTTACGAAAACAAGATAACTTCTCAAGATGCTCACGAATGTATAAGGCCTACGGATGTTTATAGAGTACCTGCTACCTTAAAAGGTAAGATACCGGAGGACCATTATAAACTTTATGACCTTATATGGCGTAGGTTTGTTGCTTGTCAGATGAAAGATGCTATTTTGCTTGTTACTGATGTTTGGGCTAGTGATGGAATTTATAACTTCACGGCTAGAACTAAAACTATTCTCGAAGAGAACTTTATGAATTTCTATCCCCATAGTGTTCCTGAGGATGTTTTCTTACCCAAATTAGAGAAAAACGAAAAGCTGGATGTTTTGAAGTTGGAGTATGAGAAAAAACTCACTCAGCCTCCACCGAGATATACTGAAGCAACATTGATTAAGAAGCTTGAAGAAGAAGGAATCGGAAGACCGTCAACATACGCAGCTATAATATCAACTTTACTAGAGAGAAAGTATGTTGAAAAAAAGGCTAAATCTCTTATACCTACTGAGTTAGGATTTAAAGTTTACGAATTCCTCAAGAAAACATACCCAGATGTTGTAAACCTTAGGTTTACCTCTTACATGGAATCACTTTTGGATGATATAGAAAGTGGTAAGATTAAGGACTGGAAAAGTGTTCTGATTGAAATGGTAAGGAAGGTTATTCCTTCTTTTGTACCGAGAGCTTAGAGTTTTTGACGTTGACTTCAAGATTAATAAAAGAATGCTCTGAATTCCATTCTAAATGCTTTATAAATCTCTTGTTGAGGGACCTATAAAGGTTTTGGGGAAAAATATCCAAAGTGCTTAAAGTACTTATGTAAAAATGTAATGTTGTAGCAATTAAGGATCAAGGAGGTTGACTTAGATGTAAAAGGGGACATGAGTTATAAGGGCCATGGAATTTTTGTTCTGTTCCGACGGACTTTAGGCGTTCTAAATTTGATAAAGATGAAATAGCATTATAAAAATAAGTTTCCATGGGGAAGGTGATTAGGGTTGTTCTTTTTAGTTTTCTAGGTTTTGTTGCTTTGTTAGCTTTGATAATTGTTGTTTTATCAACTTTGGATGTTAAAACTTTGATATCAGGTGTTATCAAGATTATAGAGAAAGAGATGTTTTTGAGAGTTGAGTATGAATACAGGGAGAGGGGTTTTTTTGAGTTACTAGGGAGTATAGAGCTAGAAAACCTTAAAGTGTTTGACACTACAGAAAAAAATGAAAGATTGCTTTTAAATGCTAAGAAGCTGATTGCTCAGTTTGATATATTTAGCCTAGTTTTTACTAGGATTCCGAGTATCAATATTTACTCTGAGGATGTAAGACCAAATCTTGAAAGCGTTTCTTTGTACTTATCTTCTCCGAAAGTTAAAGAAAAGTTTTTTTCTCCTTCTACAGAAAGTGAGCAGTTTGTACCTATAAGATCGGTGAAATTGAAGAACTTGGTGGTGTCCTTGGATGATAAATTAGTCAGTGTGGATGTTGTTTTAGAAGGTTTTCCTAAACTAAAAGCCTGGGGTTACATTACTACTACGAAAACGAAGTTTTCTTTTAGTGATGGTAAGTTAGTGATTGACAGGGTAGTTTGGGATGATATTAATGTTGACAATGTTAATGTGGTGTTTGATGAAAAATTTTCCGAGGGTAAGGGGAGAATAGGAAGGATTTCTTATGGGGTATTTTTAGCTAATAATGTTGATTTTGATATTGATATTAACAAAGGTTTTGAAACCTTTGCGAAATTGGATATTTTAGTCAAGGGATCAGATCTTTTGATAACTAATATTTGGCTTCATCTCAAACCAGAGAATAAAAAGATTAATGTTAGCATGTTTGATGATAAGTTAAAAGCTAAGGTTATTATGGGTAAGTTGTCTAAGGTAGAGGTAAAAATTGATAACCTTAGTCTTAATGATTTACCTTTGGGTGTTGCTAACCTTGTGAGTAATTTTATTAAGGGTGGTGTAATAGGTGGTAAGTTTAATATTGTTTTAGGTGAAGATTTGGGAATTGAAGGGAATCTTAATGGTTCCGTTGCTACTGTATTGAGGGGTACTCTTTTCGCAGTTGTGCCAATAGCTTTAGAATTTAGAGGTAAGGAAGTTAAGGCTTTTTCCTCATTAAGTGATGGTAAAAGTGATATAAAAGCTTCTATTAATGCAATTTTTGAGTTGGGAACGAATTTTTTTGTTTACCTTGATGAGGTGAGTGTGGAGTCAAAGAACTTTTATATTTCTTCTATTATGTTTCCTTCTCAAAGTGCTGAAGTACAGAGTAGTGGTAAGTATTCTTCTGGGGGAAGTTTGGAATTTTTAGTGCTTAGCAATACTCGTTTTTATGCTAGCATTGATAACCTTTCCATTAGTGGTAAATCTCCAGAGGTTCATAACATTTCGATCAGAGGTGTTCTGAATAAGGGTAAGGAGATGGTTATAAAGTATTCTGTAGAAGGATTTTTGTTTAAAGAAGCTCAAATTGGGGGAGATGGTGAATTGGCGGTAGGTGAAGTTTTGAAAGGTGGGTTAACATTGTTACCAACAAAGTTTAATCTTGGAAAACTTTACAAAAATCTGTTGATTTTTGATTACTTAGGTGGGGAAGTTTACGGGAATGCCTACTTAGATGGCCTTACAGTTAATATTGGCGATAAGTTTGTAATCAATGGTAAAATGAGATTTGAGAATATTGAACTTATACGGCTTAAACTTCAAAATGAAGTAACAAGATTGCTTAATCTGGATCTATCACATATTTTCATAGATGATGGGCTTGTTGATTTGGTTTTTGAGAATGGAGATATTTTTATGAAGGGGGTTATGAAAGGAGATATTGAGACCAAATTTAACTTGAGTATGAAACAGACAGCGAATGAAAGTAATAAAGTACTAACAGAAGTTGAGTTTAGCTACCTTAAGGTTGATAGAAGTATTGTAAACAATTTACCTAGTGTGTTTTTAATTGCAAGGGAGGTAAATGGTGTTAGATACAAAATTGATGATAATTATATAACTTTCGATAGATTTAAAATAAAATTTTAAGCTTTAGCTAATCGGTTACTCTATAAGTTTGTAGTGTTTGTCAGTTGATCTAACAATTTAATACACAAGGAGCTTTGCTATGTCATTGTGATTAAAATTTATTTTTCGTGATGATAATTTATAAGATCGTTCTTATGCTAGTATTTACTAACATTTGGTTAGATTTTGGAAAGTGGTGGGGTGAAACCTCTTAAGCTTAACTCTTAGAAGTTAAAGATTACTATTCCCCTGGTCTGATTTGACAAATCTTTGAACTTTAGAAAATTTCTAAATCCTTTGAGTTTGAATACTTCTTTTACTAATTCTGCTTGTTCATCATCCCCGACTTCTAGTATTATTTTACCTCTGTTGCTTATGAAGGTTTTCACTTTATCAGCTATTCTTAGGTAGAAATCTATTCCTAGGAGGCCACCGTAAAGTGAGCTTATAGGTTCTTTTTTTACTTCTGGTTCGAGATTCTCCATGTCTTTTTCTGAGATGTATGGAGGATTTGATATTACTAGATCGAATTTACCCCATCCTGTGAAGTTCCAGAGGTTTTCGAAGATGTCTACTTTGACAATTTCTACACCTTCAACCTCATCACTAAGTAAGTTTTTAACATTTTTCCTACAGTTTTCCAAAGCTATGTCGGAGATATCTGTCATTACAACGTATGCGTTTGGGAAAAGTTTTTTGAGGGTTATTCCTATGATGCCAGTTCCTGTACCTATGTCTAGTATACTTTTTGGTGATCTACATACTCTAGAAGCTATATAGATGAGGGTTTCAGTATCGAATCTAGGGATTAGCACACCTCTGTCAACTATAAACTTCATTCCCCAGAAATATTTGTAGCCTAACAAGTATTCTAGTGGTTCGCCTGATGCTCTTTCTTTGACTGTTTTCAGAATTTTCTCTTTTTTTTCCTCGCTTACCTCTGCTTCTCTTTGTAGATATATATCCGTTCTTGATATCCCCAAAATGCTGGATATTATAATTTCTGCATCTGTTTTAGGTTTTTTTACTCCGTGCTCTCTAAGTATTTTGATGCTCTCATTGAGAAGGTAAATAAGTTTCATTCCTCAAGCTTTATGAAAGTATTTTCTAAAGCTCCTATACCTTCTATTTCTATTCTTATCCTATCACCGTTTTTCATTTCTCCTATTCCGGGAGGTGTACCCGTAGCTATTATATCTCCTGGTAGAAGTGTCATTATTTTTGAAACGAAGCTAACTATTTCTTCAACTCCAAATATCATGTTTGAGGTTGTTGAATCTTGTTTTAATTCACCGTTTAGGTATGATCTAATTCTAAGTCCCCTCCAATCGAGATCTGTCTCTATCCATGGGCCTATAGGGCAAAAAGTATCAAATGACTTAGCTCTAGTCCATTGCCCGTCCTTTTTTTGAAAAACTCTTTCAGTTACATCGTTTAAGCAGGTGTATCCGAGTATATAATCTTTTGCTTCTTCCGGTAATATATCCTTACATGTTTTACCGATTACTATTGCTAGCTCTGCTTCATAGTCAACTTTCTGGCAAAAGCTGGGGGCAATTATTGTGTCGCCGTGTCCTATTATTGAGGTTGTTGGCTTTAGGAATATTATTGGCTCGTCAGGTATTTCCATTCCCATTTCTTCTGCATGGTCTCTATAATTTAATCCCAAACATACAACTTTAGTTGGTAGAACTGGAGGTAAAATTTTGACTCCGCTTAGAGGAAAACTTTTTTCTTCTAACTCAAAATCTCCAAAAAAGCTACCTTTTATTGGTATAGCAATATTATTTTCGGTGTCAAAAACAACATGGAAATTTTTGTCATTGTACTTTACATTTCCTATCTTCATAGTATATGAAATATAATAAATTTCCCTATCAGTGGGCTACTAATTCTAGCTCTTCAGTTTGCTATTTGTTACTATCTCGATAGAAAGAACTTAATTTGTTAGGTTTTTATTCTTGAGATTTGCAAAGAGAACTGTTATCTTTAATTGGTTTAGATTTAGTAGAACAGTAAACTTAAAGCAGTGTACCGGTGATACATGGGTCTTCACATAGATTGTTGAGATTTAGAGGAGTAGTGAGTAACCATAAGTCAAACTTTACAGTTTATATTGGATTTTTTAATGAAGTTGGAGACATTTTTTTTCTTTTAAATTGATAAAATTTTACATTAAAATTCTTTCTATGAGTTTTAAGCATCCTTTGATTGATAGATATGCATCAAAGGAGATGGTGGAAATATTCTCTGATGAGAGTAGATATAGTACATGGAGAAGGTTTTGGATAGTGCTTGCTGAGACTCAAAAGGAACTAGGTTTGAACATAACCGACGAGCAGATAGATGAAATGAAAGAGTACGAGAATAATCTAAACCTTGATGAGGCAAAGAGGATAGAAGAAGAGTTGAATCATGATGTGATGGCTCATATAGAATCTTTCGGGTTACAAGCTAAGAAGGCAAGGCCAATAATACACTTGGGTGCTACGAGTTCTGAAGTTACGGATAACGCTGAAATGGTTCTTAACCTCAAGGCACTCAAGTTAATTAGGCAGAGAGTTGTTGATGTTATTTTAGAACTTTTGGAATTTGCTGATAAGTATAAAGATCTTCCGTGTTTGTCTTATACTCATCTTCAGCCAGCTCAGCCAACAACTGTGGGTAGGAGGGCTACTCTTTGGGCTTATGACTTGTTTATAGCATTAGAGGAGCTTGATTATTTACTGAAGACTATAAAGACTAGAGGTGTTAAGGGAACTACAGGTACCCAAGCTAGTTATTTGGAACTTTTTGAAGGGAATCATGAAAAGGTGAAGGAACTTGATAGTAAAGTTTCACAGAAGTTGGGCTTTAGTGAGAGTTTTTGGATAACTGGGCAAACCTATTCTAGGAATTATGACTTCATAATTCTTTCGAAATTAGCTTTGATTGCTTCTTCAGCTTCAAAGTTTGCAAATGATGTTAGGTATCTTCAAAGTATTGGTGAGATGGAGGAGCCATTTGGTGAAAAGCAAGTAGGATCTTCTGCTATGCCTTATAAAAGAAATCCTATTCTTAGTGAGCGAATAAATTCTCTAGCTAGATATGTTTCATCAATAACGATTGTTGCTTTACAGAACCATCTTACACAATTTTTGGAGAGGACTTTGGACGATTCAGCAAATAGGAGAATAATAATACCTGAAGCCTTTCTTTGTGTTGACGCAATATTGCTTCTTTATAAAAGAATAGTTAAGGGTCTAAGAGTTAATGAGAGTGTGATAAGAAAGAGAATGTATGATTATTTGCCGTTTTATGCAGTAGAGAACATTATGATGAATGCAGTTAAGAAGGGGGGAGATAGGCAAACATTGCACAAGATAATAAGGGATAAGGCTATGTACGTTATTGAAAAGGTGAGAAAGGGTGAAAGTGCTAATTTGTTTGAGGAGCTTAAGAAAGATGATGTGCCGGAGGTTTTAAGATCGAATGTTGTTGAAGATATAAGGCATTATGTTGGTAGGTCTGTTGAGCAGGTAATTGAGGTTTCAGAGAAGATAAAGAAATACTTAGGGGCATGGGTATGAGAAAAGGGGATGAGAGTAAAATAGAGTTTTACAAGGATAAGCACCTGCCTCATGAGGTGAAAGAAAACCTTTTAGTTAGGATAAACAGGGCGAAGGGGCATCTTGAATCAATAAAAGGGATGATATTGCAGGATAGAACTTGTGAAGAGATAATAACTCAGCTTTCTGCGGTGAAGTCAGCAATAAATGAAGTAATCATAAAAGTTGTTGAGTCTCACATAGATATGATAGAGAAGGGGAGTTGTAATGATACTGATGTTATAGAACTTGTAAAGGTTCTTGTTAGGAGCATGAAACTAAAGTAGATCAGAATATCTAAGATAATATCCTTATGGCGCAAGAAGTGATAATATCTTTATTTGCTATTTATGGTTTGGTAGTTGTCGTTTTCGGCATACTAATGGGTTACATATTTGCTAAAATGATTATAGCCAGGGATATGGAGAAGATAATAAGGAGTGAAAGGAAGAACGCTGTTTCCTTCTCGAGAGCTGTGATAAAGGGGAAAATTTCTGAGCAAATTTTGCCTTTATTGCCATTTTTTAAATATAACCTTGGAGATGCTAGGTTTTTAGGTTCGCCTGTTGACTATATTGTTTTTAATGGATACAGTGAAAGTAACAATTTCATTAAAGAAATTGTATTTGTTGAAGTAAAAACCGGTAAATCTGAACTTTCCCCCACTGAGCTGGCAGTTAAGGAATGTATTGATAGCCGCAGGGTGAGATATGAGGTGATCACCGTAGACTATTGATTTTCGTTGAAAATTTTACGAACATTTTTATGTGAGCTATAATCCTTTGGAGATTAAGACAATAATTGTTTCTGAGAATTTGTTTCTTAAGAATTCTGTAAATAATCCTGGTTACGCCTCTTTACTCCATTCACAAGCTAAATCGCAGATAAAAGAAAAGTCGGATATTGAGCAGAATCGACCAAATACAATAGTTGAACTATCAAGGGAGGAAGAGAAGATTAGAAGAAGGCAGTTAGGTGAAGACAATATAAATTACCAGGGAAACGAGAGGCAAGAGAAAGAAGGTAAAAAAGAAGGTAAAGAGGAGGAAAGGGGAAGTCCACATATTCATGTAGTTGAAAGCGGTAAAGGTGATAACATAGATATTATTGTATGAATTTTGTTTTTATTTTCATACTCGTAGTTTTGGCGTTTATTGTTATTTTTCTTTATGCTAAGCTTGATGAGAAGATAAAGAAAATCTCAGGGAGAGGTTTCGTTGAGGATATAAGGAAAGAGATAGAGGGGCTTATTGTTGAGTTCAATAAAGTTTCAAATAAAAAAATCATTGTGATGGATGAGAAAATAAAGGAGTTAGATAAACTTGTGAAGCTTGCAGATGAGAAAATAATTAAGCTTGATACTATGACAAGGAGTTACACAGAGGCAATAAAGCGTTACGAGCTGATGAAAGGAGAAGTTGAGAAACTAAGATCAGAATATCAAGAAATAGTTCGGAAGCTGAATAGATTAGAATCTAGTTCTGATAGAATTCTCAAAGATTGTTATGTTACTAATGGTTCTGGCCTGGAAGAGGTTAAGGCTTTGAGTAAAGAGGTGACAGAGACTCGGAGAAATAAGTCTAAGAGAAAGCCAAACCCTGACGAAAGTGAAAGAATTTTGCCAGAAATTACTGCTTTTATGTCAGAAAGTACAGTTGCCAAAAGTGAAAGTCATTCCAGTAAGCTTAGGAAAGTGGAATATGATGTAGAGAATATGGATTTTGGTGATAGAGCTAGGTTGTTGGAAGAGCTTTTGGCTGAGGGGGTGAGTGACGAGGAACTTTTAGAAATAGGTTTTACCCAATCGGAGATAGATATTGCCAGGGCGATACAAAATACTAATAAAGATGTGAAATTATAAAGAAGATAGGTAACTTTGTTGAAAAAGCTATGCGCTTAAAACTTAGAACATCGGTGTTATAAATATTTGATTTCTAGACTTTCTGAATTGCTTAGACTCTTGTGATTCATATTGTGCTTCATTGATAAACTATCTTGAGATTGATTAGAGACTTTAGCGTCTGTGTGATAGAAGTGGTTGGATAGGTGCAAGTAGTATATTATGCTAATTAGCACTTGGACTGAGTAGTAATTTTTTTGCATACTCTAGAGAATAGAAATGAACTGAATTTCTTTGTTGCATAAGCTTTCTTTAGAGAATTGTGTTGGTTTAGTGTGATCGATGGAACTTTTTGATTAAGGAATGAATAATTAAGGAATGAAACAGATTTAATGTATTGAATTTTTTGGCAAAGTCGAGGTAAATTGAACTAGGTTAAGAATTTTATTGATAATTATTTTTCATGGAGCTATTGAGAGTAGAGGATTTAGTTTCTGGATATGGGAAAATAGAAGTTCTTAAGAAAGTTTCTATAAATGTGAATGAAGGTGAGGTGGTTTGTGTTCTTGGTGCTAACGGTGCTGGTAAAACAACGCTGATAAACACGATTTCTGGGCTTGTTCCTGTTAAGTCGGGTAAAATAGTGTTTATGGGGAAAGACATAACGTACATGCCACCTCACAAGAGAGTAGAGCTTGGTTTGGTTCAGGTACCAGAAGGTAGGAAAGTCTTTCCAAAACTTACAGTTTTGGAGAATTTGGAGATAGGTGCTTTCACCGTAAGTGATACTGAAGTAAAGAAGAAGAATTTGGAGTGGATATATTCGCTTTTCCCTATACTTTACGAAAGGAGGAACCAAAAAGCGGGAACGCTTAGTGGTGGTGAGCAGCAGATGTTAGCTATAGGAAGAGCATTGATGGCTAATCCAAAGCTTTTGATGCTTGATGAGCCTTCTATGGGCTTGGCTGTTAAGTTGATATCCCTTATATTTGACGTTATAAAGGAAATAAGCAAAAGGGTTTCAATACTTTTAGTTGAACAGAATGCGAACAAAGCTCTGTCTATTGTTGATAGAGGGTACTTGATGGAGACAGGGAAGGTAGTTTTGAGTGCTGCTCGTGATGTACTTGTTGCTTCGGAAGAGGTCAGAAAGGCGTATCTAGGGGGTTAAACAAAAGTTTTTTCGTTCCGAAATTGTTTTATCATGAGGAACTTTAGGAGAAGTTTTTTCTTTGGTTTTTATTCATTAATGGTGTATTTAGTGATAGTGTTGCCTAGAGCTTCGGGCGAGTTGGTTCCTAGCCTTGTTTTGGAAAGTGATATCTTTAGGATCTTTGAGCCGATGAATGTTGTATTTACAATTGAGAATAGAGGGAATTCTAAGGAAGAGTTTTATTTATATGATGATATTTTTAAGACATTTTTCTTTGAATTGAGAACTGATAAGAATGATGTTGTTGAGCTGGGGTATGATTTTATTCTTTCGCATAAATTTTATTCTGATGTTTCGTTTTATAGTGCTAGGAGGCTTATTACTCTGATGCCTGGCCAGATGTTTTCAGTGAAGATTGACATATCAAAAATATTTGATATATCCAAGCCAGGGACTTACTTCTTGAGAGGTGTGTTTTCTAAGGATGGGCTTGCTGATAGAATGGAGGGCACGAGTACTTACTTTTACAAGGTGACGATAAAGTCGCCGCTACCAGTTGAAAAAGAGGTAGTTTCAGTTTCCGAAGAGGTACAGAGGAAAAAGAAAGAAATATATGGTTTACCTCCATACGAGGTTGTCAACAGAATGTTGTCGGCAAAAATGAGAAGGGACGCAGAAGAGTTTCCTATTTATTTCGATTTAGAGAAGCTAATAATTATTTTCCCTTCTTTTGCTAAAAAATATAATGAGGCACCTACACCATCCGAGAAAACCAAGGTACTCCAAAGCTTTGAAGAGTACTTATCAACATATTGGGGAGATCCAATAATCTCTTATTCCATAGAGAAAACGGAAATAGAGAAGCAAGAAGCAAAGGTTACTGCCAAGGTTAATTTCAAGCTAAGAAAAGCTTACTACACGTTGATGTACATCTATAATCTTTATCGAACTTACGACGATAGGTGGCTTATTTATTCCTATGATGTTATAAACCTTAAGTGAAAGGCTAAAACTCTATAAGCGTGCCGAGGTACATTTTTATCTAAATCATTTCTAAAAACATTTGAAGAATGGTTTGCCTTTATTAATAAAGTTTATGATAGCAATCTCTTAATTTCATTACGAGTAAGTTGATTTACAAAAGATTTTTAGTCTGCCACTAAGGTTAAATTTCCCCCAAGTGCTTGTTGTACATTTAATTAAGTTCTGGCAAGTGGGATATCACTGCAAAGTAGGATAGTAAATGCTAAAAGTAATGTTCTCATTAGTACATTGTTTGTGTTGAGTCGCGCTAGTGCTAGTTGCTGTGAATGTCAAAGAAGTGATTATCTTTAAGTATTTTGATCTCATTTGTTATATTCCTACTCCTACTGTGCTTAGAATTATAAATTCTCTGTTAATGGCTAAACTTGTTTTTAGTGAGATGTAAGTTTTTAGGAGATTAAATTTTATTCCTACTTTTCCTCCAATGCCCCCGTAAGGTATAGAAAAGAGTACTTTTTCCATGAATCCTATGTTGAACTGGATGTCAAAAGTAGTACCTTTTGTGAGGAAGTTCTCTAATATTCTGTAGCCTATGCCTACACTAAAGTTTAAGAATTCTCCAGATTTGCCTAAGGTAAATGAAGCTAATGCCTTTCTGTGAGAAGATTCGAAACAAAAGTTTATTGAGTATGATGAAAGGTGATTGAAGAAAATAATTCCATTTTCCAAGTAGATTGAAGGAATTATTTCTTTTGTTTTTGGAGAGTTTGCCGAGATTTCTTCCTCTTGAGATTCCCTTATAATCTCTTCAGATTTTGGTGTGATTTCAGTGTTAGAAACATTATTTGTTATTTCTACATAGTTTGTTACAAGGATTATGTTTGTCGGTGTGATTATGTTAGCCTTAGTTGTGTCATCTTCGTCTTTTACTTCTTTTATGTTAGAGATCTCTATTTCTTTTTGACCTAAAGCTGTTTTTACAATTGCTTTGCCGTTCTTCATTCCTATCTCTACACCTTTGATTGTTTTACCGTTTATGTTTATTTCAACTATCTTGTCAGATAGAAATTCTATGAATAATACCTCTTCTGCTTTAAATTCTCTTTTCTGCCCTTTGTACTCAAATACTATCGTTTTACCTTTTTGATAAATTAATTTTCCCTTTAGTACTTCGCCGTTTTTCAGAACTATTACGTCCGCAAAGGCTGAGCTTATGAATCCTAGTATACTAATAAAGATACCTAATTTTAGAAATTTCACTCTTTTTTAGCCTCCTCTTGCCATACTCAGTTTCAATTATGATAAATGATTCTCCTATCTCTTCAACATCACATTTTATTGTGCTACCATCGTTTAGGATAATTTCGTTTTTAAACTTTTTGGTTTTAGATTCTCCTTTGGTAGGTGTTAGTGTTATGCCGTTAACTATCAATTTACTATCCGAGTAAACAGCATTGAATTCTGAGCCAAAGAATTCGTATACTTGGTTGCCAATTATTATCTTTATACCTTGGAAATTGCTTTTTGCTTTCCCTTTTAGGGTAAAGCTTTGGGGTATTTCAGTTAGTTTTATTGTTAACAAAGAATCCTTGGTTTCTACTTTTATTTTGTCCTTTGGGAGATTTTTTAAACTGAGTGATACTTTGTTTTCGTATTCTATTTTCTGGGAAGTTATATTTTCAAAATTTCCGACATAAAGGATAGTGAACGTGAGAACTGCAAAGGTAAGGAATGAAAAAGATATGGCGATATACTTGAGTATATCCTGTTTGTTGGTTTTTTGGATTCTTTTTTCTGGTATACCTCTATTGAAATATCCTAGTGTTTTCATTTCTCTGAATTTCAAGGTTAGCTCTTCTCTCACCTTGCTTTCTATGGTTGCTACTAAGTTTTCAGGGATTTTTTCAAAGATTGAATTATAAAACTTACCACATTTTGGACATGAAGAGATATGTTTTAATTCTTCTTCACTTAGATTGCCATAAATCATTTTCTCGATACTAACATGTTTATTCATATAGACCTCCTTTAGACTTTAGTTTATTTATTATTTTTTTTAGTGCTCTGTTCACAGTCCTTATACTAATGCTTAGAATTTCTGCTATTTCTTCTATCTTATAGCCTTCTAGTCTAAGCAATATGATATTTTTTTCATCCTCGCTCAAATTTTCAACAATGTCGTAAAGTTCTTTTAGTTTGTCTTTGTTCTCTTCTGTGTTGATTGTACTCTTTTCGTAGATTTTGGGCATCATTTTCTTTTCAAAAGCTTCTTTCCTTTTTTTATCTCTTATTATGTTTAGTGCGATTGTGAAGATATAGCTTTTGAAGCTACCTTTGGGTTTGTATTCTTTAATGTTTTCTAAAAATCTTACAAAGGTTTCTTGTAAAATATCAGAAGTTTCGTTGATGTCGTTAGTATGTCTGTATATGAATCCTATTAGCATTTTGCTGTATTTGTTGTAGAGTTCTATGAAAGCTGATTCATCACCACAAAGTATTTTGTATATTAGTTCAGCTTCTGTTTCCATACACTCATGGTAAATAAAAGTTCCTATTTGTGTCAAATGAAGGCTTTCTTCAAACACATAGTGTTTAACGAATAAGGGTACTCAAAAATGACATTTTACAGTATCTTAATTCTCAGAAGTAAGGTGTGAGCTCACTTTAGAGTTTTATTTATTTTTCTTAAAGTGAGGGGAAGCTATAATCTTAGCTAGTTGAGTTAGAGAATGAGAAGAGTCTCTTAAGTGTTGGATATGTGAGGAGTTTCATGGTACCTTTTTGATCAAGCATTTGCATTTGAAGTGCTGAGTCGATACCTATTGAAACTGAGCTATGCCTTATTTAATATTCTTATTGTTGGAGGTAGGGTATGGAGTTACTAGTAGAAGGAAAAGATTTTGAAGTGACCCAAGATGTAAGGGAGTTTTTGGAGGAAAAACTCAAAAAAATATCATTTGTAGAAGAAAAGGTTACAAAAGCTTGGGTGCTTTTGACAAAAACGCCCGCTAATCAGGTAATGTGTGAAGTAAAGGTTCATTTGGATCATTCTGATTTTTTTGTTTCTCATGAACATCCTGATTGGAAAATATCAATAACTGATGCTATCAATAAATTACATGACAAGGTTATCAAGGAGAGGAAAAAAAGAGTAGATAAAAGGTTAAAGGAGGCTAGAACTAAGAGGACATGAATATTTCCATTTTTGTTGAGAAGGCTAACAAGAAATATAATCTTGATTTAGAGGCTATATCAGGTAAAGGTGGGTTGGATAAAAGGTTAATAACAACGGTTGTGACTAATAGGCCTGGTTTGGCTTTAGTTGGATTTTTTGAAAATTTTGCTTATGATAGAGTGCAAATCATTGGTAAGGGAGAGCAAGCTTATATAAAGAGTGCTTATGAATCTAAGGACGAAGATAGGATATCGAAGATAGAGAGCTTTTTGGATTTTGATATACCGTGTTGTATAGTTTCGGATTATAAAGGTTTACCAGATGGGTTTCTTAGGTACGCTGATGAAAGGGATATACCGATTTTAGCAAGTTCACTTGATACATATCAGCTTACATTTTCTGTTGAACTCATTCTGAACTATGAGCTTGCTCCTAGTACTGTTGTTAATGGTGTGATGTTTGATATATATGACTACGGTGTTTTAATAATAGGTAAGAGTGGTATTGGTAAAAGTGAAATAGCCTTGGAGCTTCTAAGCAGAAAGCACAGATTTGTGGCAGATGATCTTGTTTTGATAAGGAAAATAAGGTATCCTGAAGGGTATAAAGCTGTGGCCTTTCCTTATGTTCAAGACGCAGGCCTCGTTGAGATAAGAGGTATTGGGGTTTTGAACGTTGAGGAGCTTCTTGGGTTGGGCTTCATAATACCTAAAAAAGAGATAGACATGGTTATTGAGTTGGTTGATTGGGATGATTCAATGGTTATTGATAGGCTAGGTACCTATGTTGATACCTATGAGGTGTTAGGTATAAAATTAAACAAAAAAGTTATACCTGTAGCACCAGGAAGGAATATTTCTTTCCTTATAGAGGTTGCTATCATAAGCGAGAGGATAAAGAAAAAGAGAGAGTTGGGCCGAAGTTATGAAAAGAAAGGTTTTTAAGATAGAAAATAAGTATGGTATTCATCTTAGGCCGGCTGTTAAGATATTTGAAGCCATAAGAGATTTAAGAGCCAGGGTTGAGATAAAAAAGGGGGATGCGGTAGCTGATGCTAGAAGCACTTTAGGTATAATTTTGCTTAATATCACTTCTGGTGATACTATAGAAGTAATAGCTGATGGAGTTGATGAGGATATAGTTATAGAAAGGCTTACTGACTTGATAGAGGTTAGAAAGTTTGATGAGGACAAAGAGTAAATGCTGATTTTGTTTTCCCGAAAATTTTTTTATGGTGCTCAATGTTTTCAATAGTTTTTTGTTAATCTTTTCGGTATTGTTTGTTTTTTTACTTTTTATCCCTAGCACGGTATTTTCTCAAGAAATTGTTTTTCTGACTAATTATAATCCGTATACCAATGATGTTTACAGAATAACAAATTTCAGTTATCGTGGTATAAGCATTGGTATGACTAGAGATTATGTTGAATCATTGATAGAGAATGATCCGTTTTTAGAGGTAGATGACACAAGTTATCTTGGTTTATTTGATAAGGAGAAACCTTTTGTATTGAAAGTTAGAAGTTTACCGTATTTACAATCTGCTTACTTTGTTTTTAATGGTGGTGTTCTGATAGACATGATAATAAGGCTTAACCCTGAGGTTTATTCTTACTCGGAGCTTATTTTTGAAGCGAAGAAAAAGTATGGTCCTCCTACTGATGAAAGGCCGCATATGGCGATATGGCAAGCTTTACCTTATGAACTTAGGGTTGAAAAACCTTCGGTTGTAAAGTTTTTTCTGACCGATGAAGTGAGTAATGTTAATATAAAAGCTTTTATTTCATACCAATCTAACAAGGTTAGATCAGAGTATACTAAGAGGCAACTTTTCCCATTTCAGTAGAGTGCTAGAGAGTTAGGAAGTGCTTACGCGTTCAAGTGTAGCTATTGAGAATTTAGAGTAACTTTTAAAAAAACTTCACATATCTGTGTGAATTCGTAAATAATATTAAAGTTATGGATAAGTATTCTGTCATTGAGTCCAAGGAGATATACCGTGGCAAGGCATTTTCTTTTTACTCAGATAAGATAATTTATAACGGTAGAGAGATGGTCAAAGATTATGTTGCTTATCCTGAGGCTGTTGCTATAATACCTGTTTACGGGGATAAATTTGTTCTTGTAGGGCAGTTTAGGTATTCTATTAGACAGTATATTTACGAGATTCCGGCTGGCAAGGTGGAGAAAGGAGAAAGCCCGGAAGAGTGCGCTATTAGGGAACTTGAGGAAGAAACTGGTTTTAAGGCTGGTAGAGTTGAGAAACTTTTTGAGTACTATCCAGCTGTGGGGTATAGTTCTGAGAAAATCCACATTTTTGTTGGTTACGATTTAGTTGAGACGTCTAAGAATCTTGATGAAGATGAATTTACTGATGTTAAGCTTTTTTCTTATGATGAGATTGTTGAGATGATTAGAAGAAATGAAATAAAGGATGCGAAGACAATAATTGCTTTACTGTGGTATGATAAGTTTTTAAGAGGGGAGAGATGAAGTTTGATATAGTTGATCCGTTTGTTGATTCTATAATAGGTGTTTGTGATAGGTTGGGGATTAAGGTTATTAAGGATAAAGTTGTAGTTAAGACTGGTAAGAAAGTGGAATATAAGTTTTCATTTTACTTCAAGATAAAAGGTGATTTCAAAGGAGTGGTTGTTTATGAGATTTCTGATAAGCTATCTAAGGAGATAATTAAGAGATTGTATCAGATTGAAGATTTGCCGGCTGATGAAGAAATTTTAATGTCAGGTTTGGCAGAGTTTGGTAATGTTGTTAATTCTAAGCTTGTGGAGACACTTTACAGTGTTGGTAAGGACTTTTCTATTTCTTATCCTATTTCCTCTAAAGCCAAGGGTAGGATTATTTCGTATTCATCGCCGTGTGTTGAGGTTAGTTTTGCTAGTGAGTTTGGAGAATTGATTTTATCAATTATATTTGAGTCTTCGAAGTTTTGATTATGGAAGATGATTTGATAGTTAAGTGGAACAAAATAATAGAGAATACGGCACCTTTACCAGCTATTGTTAATATGTTACTTGAAAGGATAGATGACCCTAAATCTAGCGTTAGAGACTTAGAGATGTTAATTGAGAAGGATCCGATACTTGCTTCCAAGATTCTTAGGATGGCAAATTCTGCTTACTATGGGTATCCGAAAACAATAGCTTCGATAGGAGAGGCGGTAATAATTCTTGGTACCAATGTGATAAGAAGTATATGTCTTGCTGTTGTTACTAAGTCGATCATGAATGTTGATTCTTCTGGGTATTTTTTTACAAAGTCCAAAGGACTTTGGGAACATTCTGTTCTTGTTGCTAGTGGTGCTAGAGCTATTTCTAAGGTTCTCAAGTTAGAAGATCCGGAGAGGTATTTCGTTGGAGGGCTTTTACATGATATTGGTAAGATAGTTCTTAGTCATGAGGTTAAGCCGTATAAGTTACAGATACTTAAGTATTTGTTATTCAAAGATGTAACAATCTCTGAAATAGAGGTGGAGATAATAGGTATTTCTCATAATGTTGTTGGTGAGATGCTTGCTAATTATTGGAATTTGCCGAAATTCATATCGAACGTTATAAGATATCACGATAGTCCTTATGAGGCTCCTGATGATGCTTTTAGAGATGTTTTGATTATTTCTTGTGCTAATGAACTTTCTTATAATTTCGTTTCTGACGAACTTAAGGAACTTGGACTTAGTAGTAGAAGGATGGTTTTTGCTGATAAGTATCTCGAAGAGCTAGGGATAAGAAGGGAAAAGGAGAGTATCCTAGAAAGCATGGCTAGATCTATAGAGATATTTTCGGAGGTTTGAAATGCCGAGCTTGGAGGAGTTACGTAAAAAGATAGAGGAAATAGATGAGCAGATTATTGGTTTAATAAAAAAGAGGGTTGATTTAGCGTTTATTGTTGCTCAGGAGAAGAAGAAGAGCAATATGAGTATACTTGACATTAGTAGGGAAAATGAAGTTATGGCTCATGTGAGGAAACTTTCTGTTGATTATGGACTTTTGGTTGATTACATAGAGGATATATTCCTTCTTATAATGTCGATGACTAGGAATGTGCAGGGTATTCTTAGAGTTGCATATTTAGGGCCTGAAGGCACTTTTTCTGAAATAGCTGTTCTAAAAAGGTTTGGCTATGATATTGAGAAGGTGCCGGTAGAGAGTATTTCTGAGGTTTTTAATGAAGTTTCCAGGGGTAAAGCTGATATAGGGGTTGTTCCTATAGAGAATTCTTATGGTGGTACTGTTGTTCAGACTTTAGATGAGTTTATAGATTCTCATTTGAAGATTGTAGGTGAGTTGTATTTGAAGGTTCATCATTCTCTTCTCTCTAATGCTGAGGATATTTCGGAAATAAGGAAGGTTTATTCTCATCCTCAAGCTTTAGCTCAGTGCAAGGAGTGGCTTAGGAATAATTTGCCGGGAGTTGAGCTCATAGAGACAAGGAGTACTTCGGAAGCTTCTTTGATAGCTTCTAAGGAGCCGGGCGCTGCAGCTATAGGAAATGAAATTCTTTCTAGAAAGTATAATTTGAAGATATTAAAGATGAGTATAGAGGATGATCCTAACAACACCACTAGGTTTTGGGTTATTGGGGATGTGGAAATGAAAAGAACGGGTGATGATAAAACTACGATTATTTGCTATATAAAGGATAGGCCAGGTGCTTTATTTGATTTAATAAAACCTTTTAAGGACTTTGGAGTCAATATGACAAAGATAGAATCTAGACCTTCGAGGTTAAAGTTATGGGATTATCTATTCTTTATAGATTTCGAGGGACATGTTGAAGATGAAAATATAAGAGAATTGATAAAAGAGGTTGAGAAGAATGCTGCTTTTGTCAAGATTATAGGTTCTTATCCTAAGGGAATAGTTTTGGAGTGATTGTAGTTGAAAATTTTGGATTTTTGTAGCTATAATTAAAAGTACCTCTGTGGGATAGAGGTATTGCTCTAAAAGATATTTTTGGAGAGAAGTTGAAAGTTAGAAAAAGTTTTGTTATAATTATTTTTGCCTTCAGTTAGTAAGTGATATATTGAGATAGATTGAGGTTGTGAAGGTTGTAATTGAATTTGAAAGTTGGCTGAAAAATTGTTATAATTATTGTTGCAGATAGGTAGTTGCTCTAGAAATAGTGGTAGATATACATCTGCCGGCGGGTCTTTAGTGTGCAGAAATTATTTACGTGAGGATAAACCTTCTATAATGGAGGGTTTGATCCTGGCCCAGAGTGAACGCTGGCGGCGTGTCTTAGGCATGCAAGTCGAGCGATCTAGAAGGTAGGGTTACCTATCTTCTAGATAGCGGCGAACGGGTGAGTAATACGTGGATAACGTACCCCTAGGTGTGGGATAGCCTCGGGAAACTGAGGGTAATCCCACATAATATCCCTAAACTGCGGTTTAGGGATTAAAGGCCCTTTGGGTCGCCTAGGGATCGGTCCACGGCCTATCAGCTAGTTGGTGGGGTAACGGCCCACCAAGGCTATGACGGGTAGCCGGGCTGAGAGGCTGGCCGGCCACACGGGCACTGAGACACGGGCCCGACTCCTACGGGAGGCAGCAGCCAAGGATCTTGGGCAATGGGGGAAACCCTGACCCAGCGACGCCGCGTGCGGGATGAAGCCCTACGGGGTGTAAACCGCTTTTGTGGGGGAAGATGATGACGGTACCCCACGAATAAGCCCCGGCTAATCACGTGCCAGCAGCCGCGGTGAGACGTGAGGGGCGAGCGTTACTCGGAATCACTGGGCGTAAAGGACACGCAGGCGGCCATGTAAGTCAAGTGTTAAAGACCGAGGCTTAACCTCGGGAATGCACTTGATACTGCATGGCTTGGTGCTAGGGGAGGGAGGTGGAATGCCC
>CAYYXA010000067.1:0-41697 GCA_964475465.1 uncultured Brevinematales bacterium | reverse complement strand
TAGTTTTATATATGACAGTTTCAAATCAGACCTATATAACGAACGAATTTGTCTTTTCCACGCTTAGTGTTACAGTAGATATAACTAATACTAACTTCTATACAAGCTCAACATATCCGAGAATTATAAATAACTCTGGAGCAACTGATGGACACCAAATATTTGATGCAACAAGTATGAACTTCACAATAAGTGCTTATTACATATCTAATTTTATATACAAAGATGATATTGGTGTCATTTTCGGTTCTACTAACCAAAGTTTCGATCTTACTCTATTTGATGATACGAATGATAACCTTAGATACGACGATGGAGGAAGTAATATTTCTGTTACTATAGATCCATCGTTAGGTTCAACGAATGTAGAGTTTTAACGTTATAGGTGAGGTTTATGCCTCACCTATTATCTTTTTCTTTATTTTGTTAGATGAAGGTTTTTTATTGTGTTTTTGTTTTAGAAACTTAGGTTTTTTTAGGAGTAAGGCTAAGACTCTTAAAGATGTTTGTTTTCTTATAGTTAAGAAGTATGGTGGGTTTTTAGGGTGCTTGAGTGCTAGTTTGGAGGAACTTAGGAGTGACTTGCTGGGTGTGAAGGGGATAGGTGAGGAGACAGCAGATAGTATTTTGCTTTATGCCTTTGATATGCCTTCGTTTGTTGTTGATAACTATACTATCAGAATTCTCAACAGGTTTCTGCCATCGGAATTTAAGAAGGATAGGGATTACAGCGAGGTGAAGAGTTTGATTGAAGAGTTTGTTTCTGATGTTAAGGAAATGAAGACTTTACATGGTGCTTTTGTTGAGGTTGGAAAGAACTTTTGTAAAAGTAGGAGTCCTGTTTGTTCAGTTTGTCCTCTGAAAGAGGATTGCTATACTTCACAATCAAACTAATTTGAAACTTGGTAAGTGTTGTGTTAAAATTATCCTACACTTTTTAGGTGGTAGGTTATGGGAAGGGTTATATATAGAATTGGTAGAGTTGTAAGTGATAAGATGGATAAGACAAGAGTTGTGGTTTATGAGGAGTATAAGATGCATCCTCTTTACAAAAAATTTGTAAAGAGGAGAACAAAATTCTATGTTCATGATGAGAAGAATGAGAGTAAGGTTGGTGATTTAGTAAAAATAAAGTTTACTAGACCTCTTAGTAAATTGAAAAGGTGGAGGTTGGTTGAGATAATCGAGAGAGCTAATAAAGTTGTAGATGTTGAATCGTAGGGGGTAGTATATGGTTCAGTTGACGACTTATCTTAATGTAGCAGACAATACAGGTGCTAAAGAGATAATGTGTATAAAAGTTTTGCCAGGTAATAAAAAGTATGCAACTGTTGGTGATGTTATAGTTGCGAGTGTCAAAAAGGCTTTGCCTGATGGTATTGTTAAAAAGGGAGATGTTGTTAAAGCTGTTGTTGTTAGGACAAAAAAAGAGATAAGGAGGCCGGACGGTTCCTACGTTAGGTTTGATGATAATGCTGCAGTTATAATTGATAACTTTGGTTCTCCGAGAGGCACTCGTGTTTTTGGTCCTGTTGCTAGAGAGCTTAGAGCTAAGAATTTCACAAAAATTCTTTCTCTAGCACCTGAAGTTGTTTAGCGGAGGTATGTTATGGAGAAGGTTAAAACAAGATTGAGAAAAGGGGACACTGTTATAGTTATAGCTGGTAGGAGTAAGGGAGTTATAGGAGAGATTTTGGAGATAAAAGGTGATAGAGTTTACGTTAAGGGAGCTAACTTAATAAAAAAAGCTATTAGGCCTAATCAGAATATGCCCAAAGGTGGAATTATTACTACGGAGGGACCTATTCATATTTCTAACGTCATGATTTACAACAAAAAAATAGGGAAGGGAGATAGGATAGGTGTTAAGTTTGTTAATGGGAAAAAGGTTAGGTATTTCAAGAAGACAGGTGATTTGATAGATAAGGTTTAAGGTTAGGGGGAAATGGGTATGGCTAAAAAGAAGGAAAGAGAAAGTATTGTTAAGGTTGGAGAGGGAGTGAAAATAACTTCTTTTGTTCCTAGGACCAAAGAGCTTTACGAAAAAGAAGTGGTTAAGAAACTGATGGAGGAATTTGGTTATAAATCTGTGATGGCTGTTCCTAGGATAGAGAAGATAGTGGTTAATGTTGGTTGGGGTGAAGCTGTTGAGGATCCTGATTCTTTGAATGTGGTGGTTGATGAGCTTACGCTTATAACTGGTCAGAAGGCTGTAAAAACTTATGCCAAGAAATCGATATCGAATTTTAAGATTAGGAAAGGTATGGCTATAGGTGCTAAGGTTACTCTCAGAAAAACTCTTATGTATAACTTTCTTGATGCTCTTATACACATAGCTTTGCCTAGAACTAAGGATTTTAATGGTGTTTCGACTAAAGGGTTTGATGGTAGGGGTAACTTTTCTTTCTCTATAAAGGAACAAGTTGTGTTCCCGTCGATAAAATACGATATGATAAAGCAGATTCATGGCATGGATATAACGATAGTTACTACTGCGAAAACCGATGCTGAGGCATATAAATTGCTCAAGTATCTAGGTTTTCCTTTTAAAGAGTAAGGAGGTGTTTTGTTATGGCTAGGAAAGCTTTAATAGTTAAACAGCAAAAGGAACCAAAGTTTAAGGTTAGAAAATATAACAGGTGCAAAAATTGTGGTAGAGTGAGAGGTTATATTAGGGATTACGGTTTGTGTAGGTTGTGTTTCAGAGAATTTGCTCATAGAGGTTATTTGCCAGGAGTAAGAAAGATAAATTTCTAATTTGGAGGTTATCGTATGGGTGCTATTACTAATCCTATAGGTGATGCTTTGAATAGGATAAAAAATGCTTCTAAGGTAGGTCATCCGTTTGTCTCAGTGGTAAAGTCAAGGTTTATTGGAGATGTTCTTGGAGTTATGAAGAAGTATGGGTATATTGAGGATTATCAGGACGATCCAGAGAATCCTTATAGGTATAGGGTTATTCTCAAGTACCATCAAAAGAAGCCTGTTATAAGAGAGATAAAGGTTATAAGTAACCCAAGTAGAAGACTTTATATCGGTTATAGGGACATAAAGCCGTTTAGGAATAATATGGGTATAGTTATAATCTCTACTTCTAAAGGTGTTATGACTACTATGGAAGCCAAGAAGTTAAAAGTTGGTGGCATGTTGGTTTGTAGTATATGGTAAGGGGGAGGTTATGTCTAGAATTGGTAAAAAGCCTGTTATAATTCCTGAAGGTGTTTCTGTTGTTTTGGATGGTAAAAAGATAATTGTTAAAGGTAAACTTGGAGAGCTTTCGATGGATATACATCCCCTTGTAGATGTTAAGGTAGAAGGTAATAGTATAATTGTTGCTGCTAAGGATGATTCTAAATTTGCTAGATCCATGTGGGGTACTACTAGGGCATTGATAAATAATATGGTTGTAGGGGTTTCGCAAGGATTTACGAAAAGGCTTATGCTTGTTGGTGTTGGTTATAGGGCTAGGATGGAGGGAGATAAGCTTATCTTAAATGTTGGTTATTCCCATCCTGTTGAGGTTGTTCCGCCACCTGGAATAAAGTTTAATGTTGAGGAACAGGTTAAGATTACGGTTTCGGGGTTTGATAAGCATCTTGTTGGTCAAGTTGCTGCTAATATAAGGGCTGTGAGAAGACCTGAGCCTTATAAAGGTAAGGGTATAAGGTATGAAAATGAAGTTATAGTGCTCAAGGAAGGAAAGAAGACTAAGTAGGAGGTGTTTGTATGATTAGTAAGATAGAGAAGAAAGTAGAAGCAAAAGTCAGAAGGAAGAAAAGAGTTAGAAAAAAGGTTTTTGGTTTTCCTGATAGACCTAGAGTGTCTATATATAGGTCAAACAAGTACATATATGCTCAGGCTATAGATGATGTTAGGGGAGTTACTATCGCTGCAGTTTCTTCTATTTCTAGGGAACTTGAGAGGAAATTAGGGGATACTATCGAAGATGCAAAAGTTCTAGGGAAAATAATGGCTGAGAAGTTGATCAAGAAGGGTGTAACGAAGATAGTTTTTGACAGGAATTTCTATAAGTATCATGGTGTTATTAAAGCTTTTGCTGACGCTATGCGTGAGAGTGGGATTCAATTTTAATTTGGGAGGTTTTTATGGTTGAGGAGAAGAAACTTAAAGAGAAAGTTTTGATGGTTAGAAGAGTTGCTAAAGTTGTTGAGGGAGGTAAGAGGTTTCATTTTAATGCTCTTGTCGCTGTTGGTGATGAGGATTCGATGGTTGGCATTGGTTATGCTAGAGCTAACGAATTGATAGATGCTGTCAGAAAGGCTATATCTAAGGCTAAGAAGAATATGTTTAGAGTTAAATTCCAGAAGAAGCATAGAACTCTACCTCATGAAGTTGAGATTGAGTATAAATCTTGTAAGCTTATTCTCAGACCTGCTGCTCCTGGTAGCGGTATCATAGCTGAAACAAACTTGAGAAGTATATTGGAATTAGCAGGATACACTGATGCTATAACGAAAATAATAGGTTCTACCAATCCTATTCTTGTTGCGAAAACTGTTGAGATGGCTTTGAAACAGTTGGAGACACCTGAAGAAGTTGCTAAAAGGAGAGGTATTTCTCTTGATTTATTATTTGGTAGAACAAAGTAATAAGGAGGGAATATGCTAAAGTTAGTTAGACCTAAATGGAAAAAAGAACCTAAGAGAAAAGGGTTAGGTATTGGTTCTGGAATGGGTAAAACTGCAGGTAGAGGTACTAAAGGGCAGAGGGCTAGAGGTAGTAGTAAGGTTAGTATCTACTTTGAAGGTGGTCAGACACCTATATATAGAAGGTTACCTAAAAGAGGTTTTAATAATCCTAACAAGGTAGTCTACGATATTGTTAATGTTGAGAAGTTAAATGTTTTCAATGAAGGTGATATTGTAGATATTGAGACTCTTAAGAAGAGAAGAATGATTAGTGGTAAGAGGCCAGTAAAGATACTTGGTAACGGAGAGCTTAAAGTTAGGAATCTTCACGTAAGGGTTCATAAGCTTTCGGAAAGTGCTAGGAAGAAACTGGAGTCGATGGGTGCTAAAATTGAGCTTGTAGAGGCTAAGTAAATTGTATTATTTTATGCTGGTGTTTTAAAATTTTACTTCAAAAGGTGGTGTTATGGCTAAGAAAAAGAAGATAAAAGAGGTTTCTGAGGGTATTGTTCATATAAAGTCAACTTTTAATAACACTATAGTTACGGTTTCGGATATGAATGGTAATGTTATTTGCTGGGCTAGTGGAGGATCTTGTGGCTTTAAAGGGACAAAGAAGGGGACCCCTTATGCTGCTCAGGTTGCGGCTGAGAGAGCTATAAAGGAAGCTATGAATCATGGAATAAAGGAAGTTGATATAAGGGTTAAAGGGCCTGGTCCAGGTAGAGAAACTGCTATAAGAGCTATTGCTGCTAGTGGTGTTAAGGTTAGGTCTATAAGAGATGTGACTCCTATACCTCACAACGGTTGTAGACCTAAGAAAAAAAGGAGAGTTTAGTTGGAGGGGGCTATGGGAAAGTATCTTGGTCCTGTTTGTAGATTATGTAGAAGAGAAGGGGTTAAGCTTTATTTGAAAGGTGAGAAGTGTTATTCTTCTAAGTGTCCTTTGGTTTTGAGGAAGAGGCCACCTGGGGAGTTGCCGAAAAAGATAAAAAGTTCTCTTTCTGAATATGGTTTGAGGTTTAGGGAAAAGCAGAAGCTAAAGAGGCTATATTTCATTTCTGAAAGACAGTTGAGAAGGTTTCTAGAAATTGCCAGAAGTGAGGGTGGTGTCATAGGCGATAATCTCATATCATTGCTAGAGAGGAGATTGGATAACGTTGTGTATAGAGCTGGTTTTGCAAGATCAAGAAGGGAAGCTAGAATGCTTGTTTCTCATAAACATTTTAAGATTAACGGCCACTATGTAAATATTCCTTCTTATCTTGTTGAAGAAGGGGATAAAATAGAATTCGTTTTAGATAATCAGGAATTATTGGAAAATGCTAAAGGAAAGAAAGATAAAGTTCCTCAATGGTTAAAAGTAGATACTGATACTAAGACTATAGAAGTTCTCAGGTTGCCGAAAGGTGAAGATTTAAGGTTGGATATTCCTATAAACATGCTATATATAATTGAGTATTATTCAAGATAGTTGAAGGGGTTAGGTTATGAATGTGAGCAAGATTTTGAGTTTTTTTGTTTTTCCGCAGAGTGTAGTATGTGAGAAAAATTCTCTTACTGATAGGTACGCTAAGTTCTATATAGGTCCTTTTGACAAGGGGGTTGCCACTACAGTGGGCAATTCTCTTAGAAGATTTCTCTTATCTTCTGTTCCTGGTTATGCGATCAGTGCTGTTAGTATAGATGGAGTTTTGCATGAGTTTTCGCCAATCAATGGTGCTAAAGAGGATTTCACAGATTTCATTTTGAACCTTAAGCAAGTTAGATTAAAGCTTCTTTCTGAAGCCGATAGGAAGGAAGTTTTCATACATCTCAAAGGTGAGCAAGTTTTTAAAGCAGGGGATTTAAATAAATTCGATAGTGATATATTTGTTGCAAACCCAGATTTAGTGCTGCTCAATCTTAATGAAGATGCAGATTTGAGAATAAAGATTGTTATAACCTATGGAAAAGGTTTTGTTCTAGCTGAGGAAGTTGTAGATGAGGTTAAGGAGGTTGGTTTAATACCTATTGATGCTTTATACTCGCCGGTGGAGAGAGTTAATTTTAATGTAGAGACTGTCAGGGAAGGGATGTCTTTCTTTGAGAGGATTGTTCTTGAAGTTGAGACGGATGGAACGATATCGCCGGTGGATGCTTACAAGATTGCAGTTGAAGTTTTCAGAGCTTCTCTTAGAGGTTTGGGTGAAGTTTCGGTTGTTGATGTTGAATATGCTCCTTCAGTCGATAGGAGTGTTATAGATATAAGGGAAATGATAAAGAAGTTATCTTCTCCTATAGATGAACTTAACTTGCCTGCTAAGATATCCAACGTTCTTAAGGAATCTGGAATTAACACTGTATATGATTTGGTTAGTAAACATAAGGAGGAGTTGAAGTTTAAGAGCTTTGGTAAGAAGTCGATAGAAGAAGTTGAAGAGAAGCTGAAGGAGTGGAATTTGAGTATAGGCATGCACTTACCAAAAGAAGTTATTGAAGAATTTGAAAAATAGTAGGAGGAATCTATGAGGCATGGTGATAAAGTTAAGAAAATAGGAAGGTATAAGGAGCATAGGAAATCGGTTTTGAGAAATTTGTCTATTGCATTGATTAAGAATGAGAGGATAGTTACTACTGTTGCCAGGGCTAAAGCTTTGAGAAGAGTTATTGAGAAGCTAATAACTAGGGCTAAGGTTGATAGCCTTCACAATAGAAGGCTTGTTTACAGCTTTTTGAGGGACAAGAAGGCTTTAGTTAAGCTTTTTAGTAACGTTGCAGTTAGGTATACCAATAGGCCTGGAGGATACACTAGAGTTGTTAAGCTCGGTAAATTCAGAAAGGGTGATAATGCTGAGTTAGCCGTTATAGAGCTTGTTTAAATTTTTTTGGAAGGGCTATGCCCTTCCAAGTTTGTTTATTGAAAAGCCCACTCGTGAATAAAGATAATTATGCTACTCTTGTTTCGGAAGGTGGGGATAGTTGAATGATAAAGAGGTTTGTTAGGTTGTTCTTGCCAAATTTAACTTTGAAATCTTTTCTTAAGTTCATTGCCTTGTTTACCTTTGTTTTTTCCTTGGTTTTTGCCATATTTTTCGGGGTTTTGATTGCTACTGTTTATGATCCTGTTAAAGTGAAGAATCTGAGATATCTTGCTATACCTGAGCCGATGAAGATTTATGATCAGAATGGTAAGCTTATTTCTGAGCTTTTCATCGAGAAGAGAAAGCCGGTTTCTTACAATGAGATTTCTAAAAATCTTGTAATGGCTTTTGTCGCTGTTGAAGATGAAGACTTTTTTTATCATAAGGGGTTGAGTATTCAGAGAATTATTAAGGCTTTCGTTAAGAATTTGCTTGCTGGTAGGGTTAGGGAGGGAGCTAGTACCATAACTCAGCAGCTTGCGAAAAGAGTTTTTACGACTGGTGAAAGAAATATATTCAGGAAGATAGTTGAGGCTTGGTATGCCTTGCAGATAGAGAGGGAGTATTCCAAAGAAGAGATAATGGAAATATACCTAAACCAGATATATTTTGGCTTTGGAGCTTATGGAGTTGAGATGGCTTCTCAGGTGTACTTTGGCAAAAGTGCCAAAGATTTGACTATTCCGGAGGCAGCACTTATTGCTGCTATAGCTAAAGGACCTAATGTTTACTCACCTTTCGTTAACATTGAGAATGCCAAGAGGAGACATTATTTTGTTCTTAGGAGGATGGCTTCACTGGGAATTATTCCGGGTAGTAAGGTTGATGAGTACTACTCTGAATTTTGGTCTTCTTATATTTTGAGACTTCCGGAATTCAAGTTAAAGGCTGCGGAAATAACTTCTGTTAATGCGCCGTTTTTCGTTGAGTATGTTAGGACAACTGTAGCTAGGCTTTTTGGGAATGAGGCCGTCTATAAGTCCGGTTTTAAAGTTTACACTACTCTTGATCTTGACAAGCAGATTATAGCAGAGAAGTACTTGAAAAAGTATAGGGATTATGCTCAGAGACTTTATGATACGAATTGGGCTCAGAGTGCTAAGGCTTATGTAAGGTTCGTCGATCTTCTAGGTCTTATTAATCAAGTAGTTCCAATTCTCGAAGTTAGAACTTCTTCGGCTCTTTACAAAGTTAAGGAAGATGTGAGTTATTCATATTATGTTCTTTCTCTTATTTCTGAGCTATTAGGTAGCGAAGCGATTAGGGCTAATTCGTATGATGAATTTCTGAAGTTTTCTATAGTTGAGAAGAGCAAGAATAAGATAGAATGTGCTCTAGTTTCAATTAACTCTAAGAATGGATATATTGAGGCAATGGTGGGAGGTAGTGAGTTTTCGTCTATTAATAGATTCAATAGAGCAGTTCAAGCTAAAAGGCAGTTGGGTTCGGCTTTTAAACCTTTTCTATATGCGGCTGGTATTGATTCTAGGCTTATTACTGCTGCTACTCCTTTTGTTGATGAGCCTATAGAGTATGTCTACCAAGGTACTGTTTGGTCTCCTAAGAACTACGAAGGTTCTTATCAAGGGTTGACTACGGTAAGAGATGCTCTCAAGCTTTCGCTAAACATTGTAAGTGTCAAGATATTGGAAAGGATAGGATTAGGAGTTCTGAGAAGTTATGTAACTAAGTTTTTTAATTTGCAACCTTCCCAAGTAAATCTCCATATAAGTAGCATGGCTTCGGCATTAGGAACTCTGGAGGTTTCACCTTTGGAGCTTGCTGCGGCTTTTACTGTGTTTCCACGGATGGGAACAAGGATAGAGCCTGTTGCTATTTTGAGAATTGAGGATAAATATGGTAAAGTGATAAAAGATTTCTTAGCTGAAAGGGGGCCAAAGGTGTCTCAGCAGGTTATTTCACCACAAACTGCTTTTATCGTTTCAAGTATGATGAAGGATGTTGTTAATCATGGCACCGGTCTGAGTATCAGGAGAGTAGGATTTACTGGTGAATGTGCTGGAAAGACAGGTACCACATCTTATTGGCGTGATGCTTGGTTTGTTGGCTTTACTACAGATGGGCTGGTTACCGCTGTGTGGTTTGGATTTGATCAATCCTCTGTTTCCATGGGTAGGGGAATGGTTGGAGGTGCTCTTGCTGCTCCTGTTTTTGGTGAGTATATGAGGGATTACTACAAAACGAAGGAAAAATATCTTCCACCTCTAGAGCTTAGTATGCCTAGTGGTATAACTAGTGCAGATGTGTGTGTCGAGTCGGGCAAGTTGGCTACTCCTTTTTGCCCTAAGGTTAGGAAAGAGTATTTCATAGTTGGTACTGAACCTACAGAAAAATGTAATGTCCACTCTTCTAGTAGGGAGGAAAATGTAGAAGAAATAATAAGGGAGTTTGAGAGTGGCAAGAACAAAGAACAAGAAATACCTTTCTTCGATGATAGCTCTAAAGATTTTCTAGACTTTTGATTCCTTCCTCGATTGTGTCATGAAGTTCAAGAATACTATCTAGTTCTACTAGTTTTAGAACTTTTTTTATTCCATCTTTTGCGCAGCAGACTATCATTTTACCATTTCTAGCAGATATCTTTTTGTAGAAGTTCATAATTACTCTTAAGCCGCTACTTGATATATGCTCTAGGTTACTGAAATCAAAAATTACTTTTCTAGGGTTCTCCTTTATCATTAGTTCGTTTAGTATAATCTCTAGGTTGTTTGAGGTCTCTACGTTTAGTAGCCCTTCTGGTTTTACGATATGTATGTCTTTGTTCCTTGTGATAGTGACTTTGTTCATATTAATGATTATTAACAATTCTAAGCTATTTTTCAACAATAACGAAGCCTAGTACTCTTTCATTACATTCTTTGTAAAGTAATCCGGTGCTTAGGAAGGTAATGTTATCTAACAAGCCCTACTTAGCACATGTAGTACTGCCAGAATGATTAGTTATAATGATATAAGCTTTATGTGTAAAAAAATTCTAGATAATCCCAGAAGTTTGGGAATGTTTTTGAAGTGCATCTATAGTTTTCTATTACCAGCTCGTCGATAGCTAATCCAGCTAATGCAAAACTCATGGCCATTCTATGGTCATTGTACGTTGATATTTTGGTTGGTGTGTAATCTTTTTGGGGAATAATTTTTAGGCCGTCGGGGTATTCTTCTACTTTCCCACCTAGTTTTCTTATTTCGTTGCACAAAGCCTTTATTCTATCGGTTTCCTTTACTCTTAGGTTACTGACATTTCTTATTTCTATTGGACCATCTGCAAAGAGAGATATTACCGCCATTGTTTGTACTAAATCTGGTATGTCATTCATATCTAAGGTTTTATTTCCTTTTGGTTTACCGTCACTTGATACTTTTATGTAGTTGTCGGTTATTTCTACTTCAGAACCGATATCTTTTAAGATTTCTGCAAATTTCAGGTCACCTTGTATGGAGCCTTTACCGATTCCGTATATGTATACTTCTCCACCTATTATACAGGGAATTGATAAGAAGTAGAAAGCGTTTGTTAGATCTGGTTCTATGAAAAATTCCTTTTCCCTTGAGTATTCACCTTTCGGTATTTTTATCTCCTTGTAGTTATTGTTTTGTATTTCTACTCTGAAGTTTCCCATGACTTTGGCTGTCATGTCTACGAATGGTTTAGAAACTAGTTCGCCTTGTATTTTTATAGTTAGCCCTTCGGAATAATAAGGTGCTGATAACATTAAACCTGAAATGTATTGACTGCTTATATTACCTGAGATATAAGTTTCACCGCCTTTTACTGAACCCATAGCGTTTACTTGTAAAGGTGGGTATCCATTGTTATCTGTTACATCTATGCCTAGTGTTCTGAGTGCTTTTGTCAGATCTCCTATTGGCCTTTCTCTCATTCTTTGGTCACCGTCTAGGGTTATTTTGCCATTGAGCAATGGAGCGAAAGCACTTAGGAATCTCATTGTTGTCCCTGAATTACCGGTGTACAGTGTTAGTTCTTTTTTGTCTTTAGGTAGGCCTGTTCCTCCTATTTCTACGATTAGATTGTCTTTGATTCCTTTTGAGATTTCAATAAACTCGTAGAATTCTTTTATTTGATTGCTGAGTTCAGATAAGGAGTATTCTGTTGTTGTAAACTTAAAGCCGATCAGTTTTAATGCATTTAACATATGTGTTGTGTCGTCGGATATAAGGACATTTTTTAGCTTGATTTTGTTTTTGTTTAGTGCCCCAACTAACAGTACTCTATTCGTTATACTTTTTGAGCCTGGAACAGTTAATTTCTTCGAAATTTTCTTTTTCAGAGTTTTGATTTTGATGTCATTTCCTATCTTTTCTAACATGGCAAAAAATTATGTTTGATTATGCGTACTACTTTCAGCATTGTAAAATCTCGTTGATAAATTAGGCTTTTAAGCTTTTCTTGAATTTGCGTAAAAGGGCGATCGTTAATGATTTTCTTATTACTCTAAGATTCCAGGGTATAGCCTAAATTGGTACTTTTAATGAAATTCCATAGGTATGAAGTGATATCAAGTGTCAAGAAGTACTATTCACTTAAGTATGAATACTTTAACTAAGAATGTGCTGATAAGTACTTTTGAGTGTTTAAATGCTATGAAGTACAAGATTTTTTGGCTCAATCGTGTTGAATTGTTTATGAATAAATTTGATTTTGTTGCAAAACTATTTTTATCCTTTACCTTCAGGGTGAGATGATGGCGGAAATAGAGAATCTTTGGGTTAAATGCCCTGAGTGTGGTACAGTTATGTATGTTTCTGATTTACAAGAGAATCTTTCTGTCTGTTTGAATTGTGATTATCACTTTAGGATTTCTGCTAAGGAGAGGATAGAGTTGATTGCGGATAAGGGGACATTTAAAGAACAGTTTGCTAATATTATTTCGACTGATCCACTTAACTTTTTTGATGGTAAGGAGACATATAAAGAGAAGCTTGATAAAACAATGGAGAAGACAGGGCTCAATGAAGCCGTAATAGTTGGAACTTGTCAAATTTACGGAATTGATGTTGAGCTTTGTGTTATGGATTTTTACTTTTTAGGTGGTAGTATGGGTAGTGTTGTGGGTGAGAAGATAACGAGAGCCATAGAGCACGCTACGAAACATAAGTTGCCTCTTATAATAGTTTCTACATCTGGTGGAGCGAGAATGCATGAAGGTATACTTTCTCTTATGCAGATGGCTAAGACTTCAGCTGCTTTATCTTATTACAAATCTAATGGAGGATTCTATATTTCTGTTCTGACGGATCCTACAACAGGTGGAGTGACAGCTAGTTTTGCTATGCTTGGGGATATCATAGTTGCCGAGCCTAAGGCTCTTATAGGTTTTGCTGGGCCAAGAGTGATAGAGCAGACGATACGTCAGAAGTTGCCTGAAGGTTTCCAGAGAGCTGAATTTGTTAGAGATCATGGTTTTGTTGATATTGTGGTTCACAGGAAAGAACTTAAGGATATTCTTTACAAATTAATATCCATCATTTACAATAATTCAAGATAATGAAAAGGGGGTAGTTATGGCTAAGGTTATACTTAAGCATGTTTCTAAAGTTTATGAGAATGGTGTTAGGGCGGTAGATGACTTTAACCTAGAGATTGACGATGGAGAATTTATAGTCTTAGTTGGTCCTTCTGGTTGCGGTAAAACTACAACTTTAAGAATGATAGCTGGCCTTGAAGACATTACGGAAGGTGAGCTTTGGATTGACAACGTTCTCGTTAACAATGTTCCTCCTAAGGACAGAGATATAGCAATGGTTTTTCAGAACTATGCTTTGTATCCCCACATGACTGTCTATAAGAATATGGCGTTTGGTTTGAGGCTAAGAAAGGTTCCTCAAGAGGAAATTGATAAAAGGGTAAAGGAAGCAGCCGAGATTCTGGGGCTTCAAGCATTGCTTGATAGAAAGCCAAAGCAGCTTTCTGGTGGGCAGAGACAGAGGGTAGCTTTAGGTAGAGCAATAGTTAGGAAGCCGAAAGTTTTCTTGTTTGATGAGCCTCTTTCTAACCTTGATGCTAAGTTGAGAGTACAGATGAGAGCTGAGATAAACAAACTTCATGCTAGGTTAGGTGTTACTACTATATATGTTACTCATGATCAGGTAGAAGCAATGACACTTGGAACTAGGATAGTAGTGATGAGAGATGGTAAAATTCAGCAAGTTGGTACTCCTTTGGAGGTTTATGCAAATCCTGTTAATAAGTTTGTGGCCGGGTTTATCGGTAGCCCTCCAATGAACTTCCTCGAGGTTACAGTTGAGCAAGCTGGCGATAACTATTACCTCAACGAGGGCTCCTTCAGAATACTATTACCTAAGGGTAAGTATTCCCAAATATCTGAGTACGTTGGTAGAAAGGTAATAATGGGTATAAGGCCTGAGCATTTGTATGATAGATCCACTTATAGTGGGCCTGTTAACGAGAATGTTATATCTGCTAACGTTGAGATAACTGAGATTCTTGGTGCTGAACAGTTTGTGTACTTTGCAACAGAGAAACACCCATTTGTTGCTAAAGTGGATCCTTTTGTTCATGTCAAGCTCGGAGAGAAAAGGGAAGTTGTTATTGATGTTGAAAAGTTACATCTGTTTGATCCTGATACTGAGTACGTCATAAGGTAATTTTTACAAGGGGGTAATACCCCCTTTGATTCGTTTTTTTAGTTAAAAGTGTAGCATTTATAACTTCAGTTCTTTGGTTATATCCTCTATTTCTTTTGTTTTTCCTTCTATTTCGGTTTTGAGTGCTGAAATGCTTTCAAGAATTTTCTTCATCGAGTCATAGAATGAAGATATTTCTTTTTCACTTTCAGGAAGGATAAGGTGCAATTTGAGCAGAGAGCTAGTTATTAAGTTTATTTCTTCTTCGATCGTGCTTATTGAGGATGTTATGATTGAGAATCTTTCGGAAATGCTCCTTATGTTCGCTAAAGACTTTTTCGTGTTTTCCAGATATTCGTTCGTTATTTTTATTAGTTCTTTTATATTTGATTCTAGGGATGAGAAAGAGGCAAGTAGTAGTGATACATTAGTTATTGTTTTGTGCTTTTCGACTTCGGAAAATTTGATTGTAGAGAGAGTTTTTAATATAGTTTCTGATATTCTCCTTATTTCCCTTGAAATTACTGATAGTTTTTGATTTTCATACTTTGTTTTTGCTAGCTCTATATCTAGCGCGATACTTAAATTGTTGAGTTTGAGGCTAACGTTCCTTATTTCTTCTACTAAGTTGTAGAGCTTATCAGTGTTGTTAATTAAATTTGGGATATCTCTATAGAGTATAGAGAAATTGTCTTGTGCTTTTCTGAGATTTTCTTGAACTGAGTTTAGTGTTTCTAAAATTTTTGTTTTTTCTTCCATTTTTGCCGATATATGCTTCATTATTCCCTTTGTGTAGTTTGATTCCTCGTCTCTTTTTAGTTTGTTTAGCTCAGGTTGAGTGTTATTCAGACTCTCTATAGAGTTTTCTAGGTTCCTCACAATTTCCTTCATTGAGTACCTAAGTGAGGTAATTTCAATGTTTTTGCTTTTTTGGTATTTATCTATTGTTTCTAGTAGGGTGCTGAGATTTTCTTTTATCTTTTGTAGTTTTTCTATTGAGTTGTTTGTAATTTTCTTTATGATGGACTCTTTTAGTTTATAATCTTCTTCTACTTGTTGTATTACTTTTTGAAGTTCTTTTAACTCTTCTGAGTGCATTTCTATGTCTTTCTTTTCGGAAAAGTTATCGTTAGTTTCTGAGAGTAGATTCCTTATTTTGGTGATATCTTTTTCGATTGTGCTGTAGATTTTCTTTAAGTTTGCATATACTGATATAGCTACTATTGTGTTTAGTGTTATTAGCTCGAGTATGGAAAAGTTGGTTTTCAGGTATGTGTTCATCAATACTATTGAGAAGATAAGAGCTATTGATGATATGGATGAGAGGATTGTAATGATTACAGAAGTTTTTACGATATCTATTCCTTTCTTTGATCTTCTGGGATCGAAATATTTATCTATGAATATACCTAGAGAAAGGAGAGATAATACGGTTGTTGCTGATAAGAATGTAGTTGTTATGAGGACGATTTTTGGTAAGGTGATTTCCCCGAATATCGTTTGTGTAATTAGCAATGTAGCAAGGAAGGTAGCAGAATAAGAAGGAATGCCTGAAAACGCTAAATAATGTATAAGCTTGAGATTGTCGATTTTTCTTTTGGATATGAGGTTTATGGTGGTGAACCTAGCTATTGCTAGGAAAGGTAATAGGATAAAGAGAAATACTAGTATTTCCACTACTGATAATTGTGGGTATAGAGTTCTAAATACTATGAATACTGAAAAAGTGAATATGATTGGCAGTTCAGTAATGAGAATTTCATAAAAGGATTTTTCTGTTTCTTTAGTTTTAAACATCTTGACAATGATAATTATATAAGATATCCCTTTTCAAATTTCACTGGTTACATTATATAAGGGGATGAATTCTACCTTTAGTGAATTGAGCATTATTTTTGAATAGTTTTGTTTTCTGTTATTTTTACTTCTGTAGGTGAGTTAATTAGGATTACCTCTTCTGAAAGGTTGTAAATTATTACATCATCTGGCGAAGAAAATATTATTTTTGATTTTTTTGACTTTTCTTCTATTTGTTCGATTACTAGTGATAGGTAATATTTGTCAAGTGAGGAAAATGGGTCGTCTAGGAGAATTATTCTAGGATTACCTATGAATGCTCTTGCAATTGATATAACTTTGGCTTCGGAGGGGCTTAGTTCCGAAGGCAATTCGTATTTTACCTGTGATATGTCGAATTGTTCTAAAACCTCATCTACCATCTTTTCGATCTCTTTTTGCGATAAGTCAGTGTTATAATAAAGTGGCAGGGATAAGTTTTCGAAAACATTCATATTGCTTATTAGGAATACGTCTTGGAAAGATATGGATACTTTTGAGTGTAATATCATCGATTGTTTTTTGTTTGCTCTTGAGGTGTCTATGTTCATTACTACTACACTTCCTATTGTGGGTTTTAGGATTCCTTTTATGAGTTTTAGTAAGGTTGATTTTCCTTTGCCAGCGTTTGAAATTATTCCGGTTATTCCTTTTTCGCTTAACGAAAGGTTTAACCTTTCAAATACGTAATTTTGTTTGTCGTATGAGAAGAAAACATCTATAAACTTTATTAGTGACACTTTAAGAATTTTACTTTATTGATGAATATTGATTCAAAAATCTTTCCCAATTTTCTTTTACTGTGAAAACGAGTTCGTTCAATTCAATATTTAGTAGGTGTGCAGCGAAAGTATAGGTATACTTAACGAAGTGGGGGTAATTTTTTTGTCCTCTGAAGGGTGTAGGGGCGAGGAATGGGGCATCCGTCTCAAAAAAGATCTTATCCGTTGGGACATACTTTATTGCTTCATGTAAATCTTTAGCATTTTTGAATGTTAGGTTGCCGGCAAAGGAAATGTAGTATCCTATGTCTAAGTAATGTTTTACCATTTCTTTTGTGCCGCTGAAGCAATGGATTATTCCCGTTAGGTCTCTGTATTTTCTTAGCACGTTCAAGGTATCTTCAAAAGCGTCCCTAGAGTGTATTATTACGGGTTTTTTTAGTTTCCTTGCTAATTCCATTTGCATTTCAAAGAGTTGTATTTGTTCGTTTTTAGGTTTGTGCATTCTGTAGTATTCGAGTCCTATCTCTCCAATTGCGAACACATTGTACTTTTTTATTACTTCTTCAAGTTTTTCGATCATTTCGTTTGAAGGTGTGTGTTCTGGATACCATCCACAAGCAACTTTTATGCCGAGTTCCTCTAGTTCTGGTAATACGTCTTTGTTTTGTTCTAGAGCATCTGGAGATGTGTATATGTTTATGCCTGTCTTCAGCCCTTCGAAAATTGAATTTTTTATTGTTTGTATTTGCTTTTCTATAGTTTCTTCTATCATGTTGAGGTGGAAATGTGTATCTACAAACATTAGTCCTCCCTTGATAAGAATCTAGTTATTCTTACGACAGCTTCTTTTATTCTCTGTTTGTCTTGTACCATAGCGAACCTTACGAACCCTTCACCGTATTCTCCAAATCCACTTCCAGGAGCGCATACTACACCTGTTTCTTCCATAAGCACTTTGGTGAATTCGAGGGATGTTAGAGCAGAAAATTTTAGTGGTATTTTGGCCCAAACGTAGTATGTTGATTTTGGCATTTCGACTCGCCAGCCTGCTCTATTTAAGCCTTCTACGAATATCTTTATCCTCTCGAGGTAGATATTTTTTAGGTCTTCTATATAATCATCGCAGTTGCTTAGTGCCTCAATTGAGGCTAATTGTATCGCTCTGAATATACCGAAATCTACGTAACTTTTGGTTTTCTTGAGTATCTCTATTAGTTTAGGGTTACCTGCAGCAAATCCGCTTCTCCATCCGGCCATACTGTAGCTTTTGGATAATGTGTAAAATTCTATGCAGAAGTCTTTTGCACCTTTGACTTGAAGGATACTAGAAGGTTCAAAGTCGTCTTCGTATACAAGTTCAGTGTAGGTTATGTCGCTTGCAATTATTATATCCTTGTCTTTGAAGAAATCTACCAATTCTTCATAAAATTCTCTTTTTACGGTTGCTGTTGTTGGGTTGTGAGGGTAGTTCACTATTAGGACTTTGGCTAATTTTAATATTCCTGGGTCTATCTTTTTGAAGTCTAAGACAAAGTTATTTTCTTCTAGCAATGGTACGTAATATACGATTCCTCCTGACACTATTACGCCATTGAAGTGAGCGGGGTATGTAGGTGATGGAACTATTACGATGTCCTCACTGTTGATTATTCCTAGTGCGAAGTGGGCGAGTCCTTCTTTTGAGCCTATTACTGGTAGTATTTCTTTGTCAGGGTTCAGTGTTACACCAAATTTCCTTTCGTACCAATTTGCAATTTCTCTTCTGAATTCTTTTTCTATCGCTCCGTCGAATCTTGAGTAACAATGTACATCGTCTCTGTCTAGTGCTTCTTTGAGTTTGTCTATTACTTTTTGGGGAGGTTTCAAGTCAGGGCTACCTAAGCTTAAATCTATCGTATCGATTCCTTTCTTTTGGATTTCCGCTTTCATTTGGTCGACTACGGCGAATATGTACGGTGGTACTCTCTTTAATCTGTAGGCTTCAGAAAATTCATGCCTCATCTTCGATAGAACCTCTGAAGTTAGTTTCGGGAAAATTATAAGATTTTCAAGTAAGGTGTTTCAATGAAATTGAAACGCGCAAAATGTATTATTAATAATAAAGTTCAACATTGGGATATCTATGAGTGATGTTATCTTATGGCTGATATTTGCTTTTACTTTCTTTACAGTCCTTTTTCTTGATTTGCTTGTATTTTTTAGGAAAGTTGGAGAGATTGATGTTAGGAAAGCGTTGATACTTTCGGGTATTTGGATGTTGATATCGATTTTGTATGGTGTGCTTATTTGGTTTTCCAAGGGTGTGGATGTTTTTGTTGATTATATTACTGCCTACCTTGTTGAATGGTCCTTGAGTGTTGATAATCTTTTTGTTTTTCTTGTCATTTTTTCTTTTTTTGGTATACCTAGAAAGTTTCAGCATGAAGTTTTGTTTTGGGGTGTTGTTGGTGCGGTAGTGTTCAGGGGTGTATTTATATTTCTTGGAGTTGCAGCTTTGAATGCTTTTGAGTGGCTATTTGTAGTTTTTGGTTTGTTCCTTATATATACTGGTTTTATGCTAATATTCAAGAGAGAGGATGAGGAAGATATAGAGAAGAAGTTTATCTACAGGTTTGCCAAGAAATATCTTAATTTCACATCCTCATTTGAGGATGGTAAATTTTTTGTTATCAGGGATAAAAAGCTACTTTTTACGCCTCTTTTCTTGTGTTTGCTGGTTGTAGAGTTTACAGATGTAATTTTTGCGATTGATTCTATACCGGCAGTGCTTGGTATAACTACAAATTTGCTTGTTGTCTATACATCAAATATATTTGCTGTGATGGGCTTAAGATCGATGTATTTCGCTTTGGCTGGTATTATGCCTCTTTTCGCTTATCTTAAGTATGGGCTTTCAATCGTTTTGTCTTTCATAGGTCTAAAAATGATTCTCAAGGAGATTTTTCATATTAGTATAGCTTCTTATGTGTCATTAGTAGTTGTTTTAGGGATTTTGATTGTATCTGTTGTTCTTTCTCTTCTTTTCCCGCCTAGGGTTGAAGCAGAAAGGAAGATTTAGTGATCCTATGTACTTTTGTATTGATTTTGATTTTTTATCTTGATATGCTGTCCAAAAGTTACACTAAGTTTTTAATGTTTTTGAAAACATTTGAAAAATAAGTTTTTTAGTTTTAAAATTTGTACCGAGGAAAGGGAGGGGGTTTTGAATATATTCCAGAGGTTTTCTGTTGATATTCTTGTGGCGGTAACTGCGGTATTTGCTGTTTTGATGATGGTGATACCCCTTCCGGCTTTTCTTCTTGATGCTTTGATTGCTATCAATATCACCATCACTTTAGGTATATTTTTGACAACTTTTTATGTTAAGAAGCCTGCTGATTTTTATGTTTTCCCAACTCTTTTGCTCATAGTTACTATTTTTAGAATAGGTTTGAATATATCTACTACTAGGGCTATACTTTCCAAAGGTGCTAGTTTTGACGTAGAGATAATAAAGGCTTTTGGTAGTTTTGTTGTTGGTAACAATGTAGTTGTTGGCTTGGTAATATTCATTATACTTGTCATTGTTCAGCTTATAGTCATAACAAGAGGTGCAACTAGGGTGTCTGAGGTTGCAGCTAGGTTTACCTTGGACGCTTTGCCGGGTAAACAACTTAGTATAAATGAGGATTTGAATGCTGGGCTCATAACTGAAGAGGAGGCTAAGCAAAGGAGATTGGAACTTAGAATGGAGGCAGATTTCTATGGTGCTATGGATGGTGCTTCTAGGTTTGTCCAAGGAGATGCAATTGTTTCTATAATAGTCATATTTGTTAACATCATAGGTGGGTTGATTATTGGTGTTGGGCTTAGAGGTGAAGATATAGGTGCAGCACTTAATAATTATATTCTGTTTGCTGTTGGTGACGGAATAGCTGCTCAGATACCCGCTTTGCTCATGTCTACCGCTACTGGTATAATTGTTACTAGGTCAGCTGCTGGTGAAGACTTTGGTAAGGATGTTGTTAAGCAACTCACTGTGCAGCCTAGAACTCTTTATATAACTGGTGGTTTCTTATCGGTTCTTGGGGTTTTACCAGGGTTTCCAACTATTCAGCTTTTTGCAATAGGTGGTGGACTACTTTACCTTGGCATCACTATGGAAAGGAAAATGATAGTAGAGAAGGAAAAGGAAAAGTTGAAGGAGGAGCAAGCTAAGAAAGAGAAACAGTTTGAAACTGTTGAAGAGGTTATATCTGTTGAGCCCATGGAAATAGAAATAGGTTATAACTTGATACCTATAGTTGATAAATCTCAGGGTGGAGATTTAGTTGATAGGATAAAACTAGTTAGGTCTAGGATAGCTAGGGAGTTAGGTGTCAGGGTACCGCCGATAAGAATAAGGGATAACGTCTCTCTCGACCCAAATGAGTATGTCATAAAGATAAGAGGTATAGAAGTTGCAAGGTACAAGGTTTACCCTGATAAGCTTTTGGTTATTGATCCTAAGAGGTCTTTGGATATACAAGGAGTTGATACTGTTGAGCCTGCTTTTAGGCTTCCAGCTAAGTGGATAAGCCCAGAATATAAAAAGCAAGTTGAGCTTCAGGGATTTGATGTCTTTGATGCTGTTTCTGTTGTTGCAACGCACCTTACAGAAGTCATAAAGGATAATGCTAGTGATCTTATTGGTAGGCAAGAGGTTAAGGAGATACTTGATGTTGTGAGAAAGGAATTTCCGGCTGTTGTCGATGCCTTGGATGTTAACAAAAACTTGAGTATTATTGTTAAGGTGTTGCAAAATTTACTTAGAGAAGGTGTATCTATAAGGAATATGAGGAACATTTTAGAGAGTGTCGCTGATGCTCTTGAGTATACCAGGAACCCAGAAGTTATAACAGAGCAGGTTAGGCAATCGATTGCTAAGCAGATAATCAGTAACTATGCCGAAGGTGATACAATAAAGGTTATAACTTTGGATCCGGAGTTGGAGGAAATTTTTGCTAATTCAATTAAGGAAACCGATGCAGGATTTATATATGACGTTAATCCCGAGGTTCTTAGGGAATTTCTTAATAGGCTCTCAGATAAAGTCAAGGAGTTATTAGATAAGGGTATTACCCCTATTGTTTTGTGCTCTAGCAGAGTTAGAAGGTTCGTGAAAGAAGTTTCTTACAGAGTTTACAAAAAGTTAGTTGTTTTGTCTTATAATGAAATTGTGCCTCCGTTTAATGTTGAACAAGTAGGGTTTATTTCTATCGCCGAGCCTGTAGGAGTGTAGTATGAATTACTTCAGTATTGAAGTTGAGGACATATCAGAATTAAAACCTAAGTTATATGATGAAATAAGGAAGAGAAATATTTCTGCGGATAGAGTTGTTATACTTACGAAAAAGCCTATAAAGAAGGGTGGGTTCCTTGGAATAGGAGCTAAAACTGTCTATCAAGTTTGGTTTCAGATTCTTGATTCTCAGGATAGTCAACAAAGTGCTAAGGTGCAGCATCAGGAAAGAAGTGTAGTTTCTCAATCTGTTGATTCTGTAGTAACGAAGGAGAGTGAGATAGCCTCTTCACTTTATAAGGAGATCGATGCTATAAAGAAGATGCTGCAAGATGTAATGATGGATAACAAGAGAGTTAAGGAAATTGCTTACTCTTATCTAAAGAACAAGGAGGCAAATTTTGAAAAGATAAAGGAGAAGATGTTGGAGAAAGATTTTCCTATAGGCTTCGTAACTAAAATTTTAGATAAGATAGATAATGAGTTTTCAGAGGATGAGAAACAAAACTTTTTCTTAATATATAGTAAGGTTAGGGATGTGATAGCTGAGGGTATAAAAGTTGCTTCTACGGATATAGTTTTTAACAGAAAGCCGAAAGTAGTTATACTTGTTGGTCCTACAGGTGTTGGAAAGACGACAACTTTAGTTAAGTTAGCTTTTCAGTGGGGAGCTATCAAGAAGAATAAGTTTGTTTTCTTCTCTCTTGATAAGTATAGAGCAGGTGCTTCGCATCAGCTTAAGTCTTTTGCTGAGATATTCAAGGTTCCAATGATTATAATAAAGGATAAGGAGTCGTTAGCTAACGCTCTTCAGGATTTTGGGAGGGATAACGATATTATATTTATTGATACTGCGGGTACTAGCCCTAAGAACACCATAACAATAAATGATTTGGCTGACCATTTGAAGGTACTGAGGAAATACGATTTGTTTGTTTCTTTGGTTATGAGTGCCGTTACTAAGTACAAAGATATGTTAGATATAATCAATAGGTATAGTGTTTTGAATTACTCTAATGTTATACTTACAAAGATAGATGAGACAACAACGTTTGGTTCTTCAGTTGCTGCTTTGTATGATTCTAGCCTACCACTCTCTTTTGTTACAAATGGGCAGAGGGTCGAAAGGGATATAATGGCTATAAGGCCAGTTGATTTGGTTCAGATGGCTCTTGATGATATTATTTGAATTTTTTATGTTTGTGTTTGGAGGTAAGTATGATAATTGAGGATCAAGTACAAGGTTTAAAGGAAGCTCTTGGCAGTGTTGTTTCTGAGAAGCCCAAAATAATATCAATAGCCAGTGGTAAGGGTGGTGTTGGTAAGACGAACCTGGCTATAAATCTGGGTATAGTTTTTGCTAAAATGGGAAGGAAAACGTTGGTTATGGATGGTGATCTGGGACTTGCTAACGTTAATGTCGTATTGGGAGTTATTCCGAAGTATAACCTCTACCATGTCATAAAAGGAAACATGATGCTTAAGGATATAATCAAGGAAACAGAGTTTGGAATAGATATAATTGCTGGTGGCTCGGGCTTCACACAGCTTGCAAACCTTGATGACAGGGAGAGGAAAAGGTTCATAGAAGAGTTAAAAACTCTTTCGGAGTACGATGTTGTTATAATAGATACCTCTGCAGGTATATCGAATAATGTCATATCGTTTGTCCTTGCATCACACGAAACGATAATAATAACAACACCTGAGCCTACGGCTATAACTGACGCTTACGGGATAATCAAGGCTATATTCACAGAATCACTAAAAATTTCATCAGACCTTAAATTGGTAGTTAACAGAGCCAAAACTATAGCAGAAGGTAAGAGGGTAGCCGATAGAATTGTTAGCGTGACTGGGCAGTTCTTAGGTATAAAGATGGAAAGCTTGGGAGTCATACCTGAAGATCCAATTGTTGAGGTGGCAGTTAGAAAACAACAGCCTTTTGTTGTGTCATTTCCGAGTTCTCAGGCTGCTTTGCATGTTAAGCATATCGCTCAAAGACTTGAGAATATGAAGGTGCCCGATGAAGATAAAGGACTTAACAAGCTATTACGTGTCCTCATGGGCAGATAACTCTTCATATAGTTCGTCTAGTGTTTCTATTATTTCTACGCTTAATCTTTTTACTTTGCTCAGATACTCTCTAGCTTTATCTTCTGAATTTTTGATAGAAAATTCTAGTGCTCTTTTCGTGTTTTCGTGGAGTTCTTTATGGATTTTTTCAAGTTTCGTAAGTACTGAAATGTGAGAGTAATTCTGTTTAAAAGGGTAATACCATTTGCCTAAATAGCATGACGTATAGTCACCTATCTCTTCTAGTTCTTCTTTCGAAATTTCTTTTCTAGATTCAATGTAATTTTCAACTTTCAGAAGGAAGAGAATATGACCTAATTTAGATTCAAATATCTCTTTACAATGGGAGGTTGCTTTAAACTTTTTGAAGGTTTTCTCGTTTTGATCTATTATGATTCCTAATTTGTTTCCTGCTGATTTAGTTATTTCTTTTTCTGTAGTATTTAGGTCCTGTATTAGTATTTCTAGAACCTTTATGTTTTGTATCAATGTTTCTTTCATTCCGTCTAATGTTTTTATTCCAGGTAGCAGTAGTTCTGTGATTTCTAATAACCTTTTTCTTATGTTCTCTAATTTTTCTAGGTTTTGGATTGAAGTTTCTAGATTTGTGGATAATTGTTTTAAGTTTTCTTGAGAATCTTTTGTAGTTAGTAGTATCTTATTTACATTTCCTCTCATCGTTTCAGTTCTTGAAGAGATGGTATCGGATAAACTACTTATGGATGCTGATAGCTTCCTTATTTCTTCTGCTATTACTGCAAACCCTTTCCCGTACTCTCCTGCTTTCGATGATTCTATTAGTGCGTTCATGCTAAGTAACAAAGTCTGTTCGGATATCTCTTTTATACTTTTTGATATTTCTGATATTTCTTTTATCTCCTTTATTAACGAATTCGATGAGTTTGGTACTTCTTCTAGCTGGTTGTTTATTGTTTCTAGCTTTGGCTTGGATAAGCTAAAGATGCTTGAAAACGTATTGATTAATTTTCCTATCTCGGGTAGTTCTTCATGTATTTTAATGAGCATTTTTAGTTTTTCTGATAGAGTGGATAAGTTTTCTATTTGTAATTTTAACTTTTCTTGCGTTTCTTTGATTGAGCTGATGATGTTCTCTAATTTCATATTTACATTCCTGTCCCTTGAAATCTCTGATACTAGTTTTGATGAGTTTTCTAGGAATGTTCTTAATTTTGACATTAGAGATGTCTTTAACTCTTTGAGGTGGTCAAAACCTGGTTGATCTGGTATCTCTATGTCAAAGTTAAATCTCGATAGTTCTTCTAGAATACTTCTACCGATTTCGGCTGATTTTTCCAGAGTATCCAGTTCTCTTTCTATGAGCTTTAATTTTTCTATTGTTATGTTTAAAGAGCTTACTAATGGATTTAACTCGTTTTGTATTTCTGTTAAGTTTGTATCTATCTTTTTTTCGTTTTCAGCTGCTTTTATGATTTTCTTCAGACTATCGTAGAATGCTTTAGAAGATTTCTTGGTTATGAGATACAGTGTCATAACACTCAAAAGTATTGTGAAGGCTAGAATTGCAGTTGTGATTAACATGAATTGGGATGGTATTGAGCTTTGAGCGAAGTAAAACAGAGCATTGGCTACTAATAAAGTAAAGGTTAGAACTAAGGAAATGACTATCCACCTTTCAGTGTTTTTCATTTTTAGCCTCTCAACAATTAATTTGTAAATTATTGAAATTTTCAGTATCAATTTAAAAACACCTTTAGTGTGCTTTTTGTTTTAGGTTCTGTGGAGGTAGTTCAAAAACACTCGTAGACAGATTCAATTCTCTTTACATGGGCAATGAAGTGATCCATATGATTGGAATTAATTTTTTTAAGGTATGTTTGTGGCCTGCGTTTGAAGTTAAAGGTTTGTTTTTTTAGGAGCAGTTCGCAGTTTGCAGTGCTACATGAATTAATTATCAGTCATGTGCTATTAATATTAAGTAGGCTGTAAGCGATAAAATTGGAAATGCTAGTAATCGTTTTTTATAATTCACGAAAAGTGAAATTAAAAAGAGATTTGCCGAAAATACTAGCGTTTTCGTTTTTTCCGATACTTGTTGGCTTTGTCTTTTTCTTTTTTTCTCCTGAAGTTCAATTTTCCTCTAATCTTATAGTATTGGCTTCTATTTCTGTGATTTTGTCTTTTGCTTTGTCGTTTGTTTATTCCTTTCTTTCAAAGGATGGTATTCGTGGGTACGGTAATTTGGTTGGGTTCTCTGGAAATTTAGTATTTTTTGTTTTACCTTTGATATCACGTTTTGATTTGGTTATCGTTATTGTCGTCTTGTTTAACTTCTTGTTCCTTTTTTATTCTTTGGCTCATTTGCTGGATGTTTTCATTCTCAGAGATGAGAAAGTTAAGGTGGTAAAAAAGGTTACTTTTCGGGGGCTATTATTAAGCTGGCAGGTGTATGTCTATGTTTTGATGGTATTTGTGAACTTTGTTGTATTTTATTTAACTAAGAATAATGTGGTCCTTATTGTTGCTTTGGCTTCTACATTTTTTGTTTTGATTTTTGGTGAATTGGCTAGGTTGTATTCTGTTTATATCCTGGAAAGTAAACCTTATGTGGGTAGTGACAAGCTTCTGGCTTTGGTTTTATCAAAGTTTTACGGTTTATCAGAAAAACTTTCGAACACTGAGAAGTTTGTTGATGCTTTATCTATTGAATTGGAGCTTAAGAAGACGAGGCAGAGTGAGTTGAGAATTTCAATAAATGAGGTTTTAAATAATTTGAATATTCTGAAAGAGCTACTGTTGGAGAAGAAGAAAAGAGTTGAGGCTCTTGAGGCTTCTTTGAATGTTACGATTGGGGATTTATCAACAAATGTACTTGCTATTGAATATGGAATCTCTAAATTAGTTTCTTCAGTTGATGAAGTTAGCTCGAAGGTAAATAGCGTTATCGATACTATATCCAGGGGTATCGCAAAGGAAAGCGAAATTAAAGATGCCTTTTCGAAAATTCTGCCGGTATTTGAATCTCTTTTGGTCAAGATAGAATCAGCTAGAGATGTGATATATGATGTGATAGGTATCGAAAGCAAGATTTCTAAACTTATTTCCTCTATATCTGACGAGGTTGGAATTTTATCTGTAGTTGCTACAAATGTTGAGATAGAGTCTCTTCGTTCTTCAAGTAGCAGTTCACTTCATAGGGTTACTGCTAATATAAACGAGAGTGTGAGAAGTACGAAAGAGTTTGTTTCAGAAATTTTGAAGTTGTATGATGAATTGACAAAATTTTCGGATTATCTAAAGCCAATAGCTGATAGTATTTTTAAGCATTCAGAGAGAATAAAGATATCAACGAATTCTCTTAGTTCTGTGACTAGTGTTGTGATGAGTATTGCTTCAAAGTCTTTTCAAGATTTAGTAAATGTTACTTCTTACTTTGATGAAATCAGGAACCAGATATCAGGTATATCTCAATCTATGAACACAATGAGAGAGTTGTTAGAAAAAATTTCTGGGGTTTTCGATGCTTTATCTGACTTCAAGAAGGTTATTGATGAAATAGGTGTGTCAATTGATAACATTATTTCTTCTCTAGAAAGCATTATTAATAGTGTTGGATAGCAGAATTTAGTACTATTGTAGGGAAGCTTGTCTTTTTGGTATGTTCTGGAGAAATTTGGATTTAGTTGGATATAGGCTTTACAATATTTTAGGAGGGTAATATGAAATTGAGTGATGAGATAGTCGATTTCCTTTTGAATGGTGGGGGGAGTAATATTGTTTTGATTTCTACGGTAAGCGAATTTGGTGTAGTTAACTTGTCACCGAGGGCTATTTTGAAAATAGATAGGGGTGGTGCAGAAGATAAAATTTACTTTAATCATCTTTTTCCTAACAAAACGCTTTATAATCTTAAGAAGAATCCCAAAGCTAGTATCTTCAAGTATACTATTGATATTAGTGGCAATGTTAAAATGGTTATAATAATGGGTAGTGTAAATAATCTAACTAGTGGTGATAAATATGAAGAGTTGGTAAAACTTGGACCTCAGAGAATGCCAGTGGTCAGAAAAGGAGTTGTTGTGTCAGTTCCTAAGGCTGTAGCAATATCAGAATTTGTTGTTGAAAGAGTGGAATTTTATCAATAAGCTGTGAGCTTTGAGATTTATTTTTGAGGAGGGGAGATTATGGGTAGTGGTGCTATTTTGATAGATGATAATGTTTTAGAGCTTTTGAAATTAAACAATGGTATTTTTGTGTTAGGTTTTGTGAAGGGAGAGTATTCTGTATGTTACCCTAGATTTGCCGTTGATGTTGAAGAAAACAGCATAACCTTTATAGAAGGTGATGTTAAGGTTATAGAGAGTTTGAAAATTTCAAATAAAATTGCCATTTCTCTTTTCGATTGGGAGGGGAACACAGTAAAGAGTTTCCAGATAAAAGGATGGGCAGAGATTTTTGAAAAGGGGACGCCTTATTTTGAGGAAATAATAAGAAAGTTTGAAACGAGGACTATGAAACCTGAATTCTTAAATGAGTTTATAGGTAGAATGGACAAAAGGATAATAATTCCTGGAAAAGAGTTTGTTGTTAAGTTAAATTTCAATATAAAGTATTCACAGGCACCATCAGCACAATCTGCGAAACCTATCATATCAATTTAATTGATTGCTATTGTTTAGGAAACTCTTTGTTCTAAATTTTAGATACTAAGTTTAAAATCAGTTATGGCCTAGTTTTTGAGAAGTGTTGTAAATTGAGTACTCTTAATTGTTTTCTTAGGGAGGAGGCATGAGCATACTGAGTTTTCGAGTTAGGGTGTTTTTCGATAATAATTTTTTGTTATGAAAGTTTTGGTCGGTGTGACGAGCAGTGTAAGTATTTATAAAGTCTTGGGGTTAATAAGGCTTTTAGTCAAGAGGGGTCATGAAGTTAGGGTAGTTATGACGGAAAATGCTACCAAGTTTGTCTCTCCTATTCTTTTTCAAACCATTTCTAGAAATAAGGTTTTTGTTGACAATTTTAATTTTGATGATCCGCTTGTGCATATAACTCTTTCAAAGTGGGCTGATGTTCTTGTTATAGTTCCCGCTACTGCTAACGTCATAGGCAAGGTTGCTAGTGGTATATGTGATGATTTAGTTAGTACTGTTGCTATGGCTTTCCCTATGTCAAAAAGGAGAATTATTGTTCCTGCAATGAATAAAGAAATGTGGGTTAATAGCATTAATCAAGAAAACATATCGAAGCTAAGAAGACACGGCTGGGAGGTTTTGGAGCCTGAGGAGGGACTTTTCGCTTCACCTCTTGAAGGAGTAGGTAAGGGGAGATTACCTAATGAAAAAACGATAATGTATCATATCCTTAGAAATCCGGAAGGTAAGCTTAAAGGTAAAAGGGTGCTTGTTACTGCCGGAGCTACCAAGGAGTATATCGATAACGTTAGGTTCATTTCTAACGATTCTTCTGGGCTTATGGGAATTAGTATTGCTCTTCAGTGTTTCATTGAAGGTGCTGATGTTAAACTTGTTTACGGTAATATGAAATATAAAGTACCAGAGTTCATAAACTCTGTTAGTGTCGTTAACACTGAAGAAATGTTAAGTGCTGTACTTGGAGAGTATGAGAATGTTGATGTAGTTATTATGTCTGCTGCTGTTTCCGACTTTAAGCCTAAAAATAGATTTGTTGGTAAGCTTTCGAAGGAAAAAGTGACGACCATAGAATTGGAAAAAACGCCGGACATACTAGCTACATTGGGGAAAATGAAAAAGAACCAGTTGTTGGTTGGTTTTGCTTTGGGTAGCCAGGATTTTGAAGAGTATGCTATGAAGAAAATGAGAGAGAAGAATGTGGATATCATTGTAGCTAACAGGATAGAGATTAATGAGGATGGGCAGGTGGAGTTTAATCCCATGGGTGGTAAGCATAATAAGGTTTTGGTAATAACGAAAGATGGTTGTAGAGCTGCATTTGAGGGTAGTAAGCTCAAGGTAGCTAAGTTTATTGTTGATGTCCTTTGTAAATACATCTAGAAGATGTATTTTATTAGGTCTTCACTTAGTATAATGTCAAGTGTACTTGTTTCTGCTTTTTTGGTTTTCGCTGAGGGTATCAGCTTTTTGATATTTTCGGGGCTTTGGATGTAATCTTGGTTGTGTATTATTAAAGTTGGTACCTCTATTATTCTCTTACTGTTTTCTAAGTTGTTATACCACCAAGTGTTTATGTCTAGAAAGTATCTTGTTGGATTTATGAGGCTCATGATGTTTAGGGGAGAGTATTCTGCTAGCTTTATTACTTTTAGCATTTTTTGGCTGGTTATTGAAGTTTTGTAGTCAATGTGCTTCGAGATTTCGTTTTTGAATACTTCTAAGTTTGACATTTTTTTTCTGAATGGGGATTCGTCTTGTGGCTTGAGGTATGCTAAATGCAGGTAGGTAAATATCTTTAGTAGGTTTTTGAATTTTTTTAGTTCGTATTCCTTGGATTTTAGCAATTCTTTGTATATGCTTATGTTGTTTTTTAGGCTTTTTTTGTCAATGATTCCGGGCATTGAGGGATTTATTAGGATTAGTTTTGAAATGTAATTTTGGTATTTTGGGTTTTCTGACAAGGTGTATAATATTAGGTCTGTACCATCGCCCCAGGCGATGATAGAAAAATTTTTGTTCTTTGTGATGATTATTTTTAGTGCTTCTTTGAGTATTTTGCTGTTGCTTTCGAGAGATATATTTTCTAACTTTGGGTAGAGTATCTCATACTTGTAAAATGGGAAGTTGAATATTTCGCTTTCGAATACCCATATGTCCGTGTTGAGTTCTCTCAGTGTATTCATGTTTTCTGTGAACCAAGCAGCACCGACAAATAGTGAGGGTATTACGAGAATTGAATGTTCTGGGTAGTCTACACTGAATTTGTATAGGTTCCCATCGCTCACCTCCCCCTTGATTTTGTAAATCTGATAGCTCATTTTGCTTTTTTTGAATACTTTATCAACTATTTCTAGAAACTTGCCTAAAGTGTAGTAGCTGTGTATTACGTACCTTGGTAGCCTATAGTAATTTTCATTGTTTACTTCCTTTATGTTTTTCTCGTTAACTTCGAACCCGAGTTTGTATGTTTCTCCTACGAGTTTTTTTGCTTCTCTGTCAGCTATCCCGAAAGGGTACGCAAATGCGAATACCTCTTTATCTATCACCTTTTCAATTATATGTTTTGAGTTAACTATCTCGTTTATAAGTGTTTCTCTTTTTAGGTTTTTTTCGAATAAATGCGAGTAGCTGTGAGAACCTATTATTACGAAATTTTTTTGTGATAGTTCTTTTATTTCTCTCCAGTTGAAAAATTCTTTTCCTTCTATTGTTGATGGGTTTATGAAAAGGGTTATGGGTACTTGTTCTTTTTCGAAGAAGGATAAAACACTTTTGTTGATTTTCCTACCATCATCAAATGTTATTGTAACTACGTTTTCGTATGGTGAGAAGTTTGTAAAGAAATCAACATTTTTAAATGATATTTCTAATTTCTTGATTAGTTTTATTTGCTCTTTCAACAATTCTGGTAGAATTGTATAAATATCGTTTTCAGAATATCCCACCTTGTGATAACATAGTACTACTGAATAGCTGAAGATTTTTGCTGCTTGTATACTTAGAATAAGTATGAGTAGAAGTTTTGTAGTGTTTTTCATCTATAGAATTATCGTTAACATTTGCTATATTTTGCTAGATGTGTAACTTGATTTTTTGTGATTTGTCAGATAAAATTGATTTATGAATGCTGGTGAGAGTAGAAAATATATACCTTGGTATACTTATTTGGGTGTAGCTTTTGAAGTTGTTCTTGTCCTAGCGAGGATTTTTAATTTGGATTTCATTTTGAAGTGGGGAACACCGATTTTTTGGACGGGGTATATACTCATTCTTGACGGTGTTATATTTTCTTTCAAAGGTAAAACATTACTGGGAAAGGTTGTTGTTTTGGGCTTGATTTCTGTGGTTTTCTGGTGGTTTTTTGAGTGGCTGAATATATTTATTTCTAACTGGCACTACAGGAATTTACCTTCTTTGACTGAGAGGTATATCGGTTATTTTTGGGCTTTTGCTACTATAGTTCCTGCTATTTTACTTACCTACAATGTGCTTTTGATAATTTTCAGGAACCTTAGGATAGAATGGCATTCTATGAAGTTTAAGAATAAGCATCTCACTTTGATGATATTGTTGGGAATGACATTTTTACTTTTACCTATCGTTCCTTTTAGCATGATGTATGTTGATAGAGCTGCTGATTCTTCACTGTTCTTTTGGCTTAAGTGGTTTGGAGATATAAAATTTTCGGAATATATGGCAGCGTTTGTTTTCTTGAGTCTGTTTTTTATATTTGACCCGATAAACTACCTCATGGGCAAGCCATCTATAATTGGTTTCATAGACAAAGGAAATTACAAGGTTATTGTTCTTCTTTCGTTGGCGGGGCTAATATGTGGAGTTCTCTGGGAATTTGAGAATTTCTTTTTTTCTGTTCCTCAGTGGTACTATACTGTGCCTATTTTAGGACATATAAAGATTTTTGAGATGCCAGTACTTGGATATCTTGGGTTTATTCCCTTTGCTTGGGAAGCCTTTTGTGTTGTCTCGCTGATTTATAGAGAAGCCGTAGTACAAATACAAGAGTGGCTTTTATGAAAGTTAGTGTACTCACTAAGGCTTCCAAAGGATACGGGTATGGGCACCTGAGAAGGAGTAATATACTCTCTGGTTTTCTCAATAGTGAGGGGATTAGTTCACAAGTGATTGATATAACTTTAGCTTGTTCGGAAGGAGTTGATGGAGATGTTATAATAACTGATGCTAGGGAAATAAGAACTGATGAGCTGAGGAAATTGCTAAAATCAGGTAGACCGGTTGTCTCATTTGATGATACTGAAACATTTAAGCCTTATTCTGTTTCTATAATGTCTTTGCCTTATTTGAATCTCTGGGGGCCATCACCAAACTATGAAGGAGTGGATTTCCTTGTTTTGGACCCTTCCATACTGAAGTTTAGAACTCATGAATGTGAGTTTGATGTTCTAATTACTTTTGGTGGTGAAGATCCTAATAATCTGACAGAATTTGTTTTGTCAAAATTTGCTGAGGTTGAGGAAATTAGGAATTTTAAAGTGAGTGTTTTGATTGGTATTTTGTTTAGAAACAAGGATTCGTTGAGGCAAAGAGCCGAGAGATTGGGAATTGTTGCGATTGAGCCTGATGATCCTACAGATGTGATTAACGCAATATCTAAATCTAGATTGGTATTGACTTCGTTTGGTATAACCGTGTATGAATCTTTGGTTTTGGGGAAGAAGGTTGTGCTTTTGAATAATTCAGAATATCATGAGCTTATTTTTAGAAAAAGTGGGCTTACGGATTTCGTTGAGAGCTTAGGCGTTTACTATGAATTTGATTCTTTGCAGTTTTTGGAAGTTATTGAGAGGATTTTGAGTGATGAGGATGGCTTTAAGATGTTTGGTGTTAACCCTTTTGAGAACTTGGGTAGAATAAAATCTTTGGTAGAGAGAGTTTATAGCAGTTGGGATGAGGAAAAGTATCAATGCCTTTTGTTACATGATGTATTTTGTACTTATAGAGGTGAGGGAATAAGTGAGTTTTTTTGTAAGGATTGTACGAAAAAGTTAGTTTTTCGTTTTTGATGCTTTAGGTAATTTTTGTAATTTAGAGTTGTTTTTTTCTATCATTATGGTTATGGTAAGGGTTCATGCTTTTATTGAAGGGAGGGTGCAGGGGGTTGGCTTTAGGTACTTTGCCTATAGAGAGGCTAAGAGGCTTGGTATAGTGGGATGGGTCAGGAATACCTATGATGGTAGAGTTGAAGTTTTAGCTTGTGGGTCTGAGGAAAAAATGAAGGTTTTTCTTGAATCTTTGAGTAGAGGGCCTTCACTAGCATTTGTTCAAAATGTTAGAATAGTTGAAAGGTCAGAAGTTAGCTTTTGTGATTTTAAGGAGTTTTCAATAGAGTATTAATCTCTGGAGCGATGGGTTTTTTGAATTAAGGTAGAAGAAGGGCAGACGAGGTCTGCCCTTATAGTTAAGGTTATTTAAGGTACTTTGCAACCCAGAGTTGGTTTCCGTTATCCGCGAATCCTACCCATATGTTGCCGTCTGTTGTGAACCTTACACCAGTGTATTTACCATAAACTAAATTCATACCTGTGTACTGCGGAATGTTTATTACTCTCCATTGTGTGCCGTTATAGTAAGCAAGTGAAGCGTTACCATAGACATTGTTGTAGTATGATATTGCTTTTTCGTTATGTTTTACATCAATTGAAGTGAAGTGTCCGGCTATTCCTGTGTAGTCAACTAATTCTCTGATCCAGCCACCATTGTTTTTTAATGCGTACATAGTATCTCCTTGGTCGACGTTTTCATAGCTTACGTGAATGCTATTGTTTTCGTCAATTACCATATCTGAGAATAGGCCATTGTATTGAATTGAGTCTACTGTTTCTGTAATCCATGATGTTCCGCTTTTGTATGCGTGCCTTAGGTGTTGTTCGTCCTTATATTTGAAGTATACAAGGTGAGGTGTGGAATACTGATCGACGTATACACTTGGGTGTGCGTCAAGGATAAGGGGATCTGTACCTAGGTCCGTTTCAACATCTTCTATTGTCCATGTTGCTCCATAATCTGATGAGTAAGCTAGTCTTACTGTACCATTGTTCAGATCTTTTGCGAAGTATGCTACATATATATTCATTGAGTTATCTATGAATACATCTATCAAAGGTGTGCCTGCTAATGTTACTGTGTCAATTTGTATGTTTGTCTTTAGTTGTATAGAGCTGCCATTGTTTGTAAGTATTGAAACTCTTATACCTCCTGCTTTGGTGGGGCTATAGGCTGCTACTATTAAGTTGCTTCTTACATATATGGCGTTACCATTACCTGTTACTTCACCGGCTGGGATTGATGAGCCGAAGATAGGAATAACTTGGAAGCTTCCTAGAGCGTCAGTGATTAGGAAGTTTGTAGCCCATGATGAACCAGATCTACCAGATTGTACAAAGTATATTTTGTTGTTTTCATCCAAGGTAAATCTTGAGTTTACTTGAGGTGAAGGGGCTTCAGTTACATTGACAAAGTCCCATAGATCAATCCAATTAGAGTTTATACTTTCTATTCCATTTACTATAAGTTTGACATATCCGGATTTAGCAGATGGAATTGTTATTGTTCTACTTGTGCCTGATCCTGTTGAGGAAATAGCACTGTTGCCTTTGAACACTATTTCAACATTTCCGGTACCGAAGTTGTAACCGTTTATCGTTAGTGAGTTTCCTATCCACGTGTTGTATTTGTCAAATGAAGTTATATATGGTCTTACATTTATTGTATTTGTAGAATAGTGGGTATTGCCTGCATTATCAATAACCTCAAGTATTATGTTTATATTAGTTGCTACTGGTAATGTTGTCGTATCCCAGTTAGTACTCCAGTTCGTAATTGGTGCACTTATATTGTCTAGTAGCACTACACCGTTCCATCCAGTTAGGTTTACACCATTTGTTTGTATGTAGAGTTTTACAGTTTTTATACCTGAGTTGTAGCTTGCTGAATTGGTATCATATGCTAGCCCTGAAATAGTTATTGTTCCGTAGTAATCACCATTTGTTGGGAATTCTATTATGCCTCTGGGAGAGGTATAGTCTATGTATATTAGGGTGCTTTTGTCGATATAGTTTCCGTTACTCGCAATTGCTCTCACTGTTAGGTAGGTAGGACCTTCTTGATAAATTGTAGTTGTTGAGATGTTCGTAAAGTTGTTTGTTGTTCCATCAGGTGAGAATACGTTTGTTTGTACATCTTGGAATGGCGAGGATGCTATTTTGTACTGTACGTTTCTTATGCCATTGGAGTATATTGCTGTACCTATTATTACTAGATTGCTCGATATGAAGTCACCTGTTGTTGGGGTGTAGACTATTAATTCAGGTAGATCGTTGAAGGTTATGAAGTAGTTTGTTGCGTAGTTTGTATTGTTTGCCATGTCTACCAATATCACTGTAATTGAATTTGTTTGGTCATTTGGTAGGGATATGAGATCCCAAGAGAGGTTTATAATCTTTGACGTTTGGCCAAGAATTGAAGAATTATCGTTAGTTAGTATTCCTTCGTTTGTCCATACTGTGAAGGATTTAAGAGAAAGATTGTCGTTGACTTGTATAGTTATGTTTAGTATTCCGCCGTACTTCTGGTAATTTTCACTAGGATTTATGAATGTTATCACTGGTTTTGTGTTGTCTATGTAAAAGTTAGTAACGAAATCGATGAATCCACCTAGATTGTCTATAGGTCTTATGTAGAGAGTATGTAATCCATCGGAATACACTTGGCTATCAAATGAAAATGAGAAGTTTGTGCTTGAAGTGGTTGCATTTGATATGAAGTATTCTAGGTTAGCTATGTCGTCAATTGCGTATCCTACATTTGAAATTTGGCTTGAGTCGTACGCTGTTCCGGTTATAGTTACTATATCTCTTGTGTAAATACCACTTCCGCTACTAGATATTACTACGTTTGATATTTTAGCTGGATCGGTGTTGACAATTACCTTTATTGGTATGCTGCTTGGATTCCCTGCGCGATCAATTGCTATTACTTCTATATTCTTTTGGCCTTCACCTGACGTATTTGTTATGTATGTATACGTTATGTTGTTACCAAGGTTTGTCTTTACAGGTATGTTATCTATTTTTATTATCATCATTCTTATTGGATCATTGTTGTCTGTGGCTGATGCTGTTATTACAAATTGTGTATTTACGGTTGTGTTGTTGGTTGGTGATGATACGGTTATAGTTGGAGGTGTTTTGTCTATTGTGAAAAGCACTCCGGGTGAATTAAGTGACTTGCCTGCAAAATCGTATGCTCTTGCTATGAATGTTACGTTCCCTTCGGGTAGAAGGTTTAGGTTAACATTTGTGGAAAAGTAATTTGTCTCATTAATGTTTGTGAAGGATATTGTACTATAATTTGAGCCACCATTGAACGATATTTGTATTCTATTGATGCCGACGTCATCAATTGCCCAACCTGATACAGTTATGATGGAACCGTTTGTTATATATCCCCCTGTTGGGAAAGTAATGTAGGATTGAGGTGCAATTTTGTCAACTATGATCGATATGTTGGTTGTGTTTGTTGTATCAACTTGGTCTACTACAGTTATGCTTATTGTGTTTGTTGGTGGGTCTGCTAATGTGAACGATAGGTAAGTTTTCCAAGATAGTCCGGTGACTTCAGCTAGGTTAGTGTTCGTACCTAGTGTAAAAATGAAAAGTTTCGGAGGATAAATGTCATCTATTGTTCCACTTAAAATTGTATCTTCGGATAGAATGATATATCCATTGTTAGGGATATGTGATGATACAATTATATTTGGTGGCAAGTTATCAACTTTTAGAGTCAGTGGATAGTTTCTCTCTTTACCTGTTGAGTCTATGACCTTGAAGTAGAGAATATTATCTCCATTTGGTAGTGTTGTTGTGTCGAAATTTGTCGTAATGTTGACGGTTTTTTGGTTTCCACTAAAAAGCTGTAAGTCGAATGTTACTCCAGCATTTGTGCTTAGAAGCACAGAGGAGACACTTTCATCATCATTTGCTGCTAAGGATATACTTATGGTCTCTTTTACATATTGGTTATTGGTAGGTGATGAGATTGTAAGGGATGGTAAGGTTTTGTCGATATATATCTCTACTTCGTTTGTTGCCTCGTTGCCAACAAGATCAACGGCTCTTGCTTGTATTTTGTATTTTCCGCTATTAACTTGAGATGTATCCCACTTATAGCTCCAGTTTTCTTCATTACCTAGGTCTATCCAATCACCAGTGATCTTTAAGTATACTTTTGATAGTTTTTCATCATCTCTGGCTATACCTCTTATTGTTATGGTTTCGGCGCCAAATATTTCACCGTCTTTTGGTGAAGTTATCTCGATGATTGGGGGTTGTAAGTCCTGCTCACCTATACCTACGAAAAGGTTACAAGAGTTTAAAAGGAAAAATGTTAGATAAGAAACGAAAGTGATGAAAATGATTTTTCTCATAGATTACCTCCTATATAGAAAATCTTAGTTGAAATGAAAACTGTGGTATAATTTTGCTACCTGCAAGGTAAAGATAGGCATGTATTCCTGGAATAAGGTACTGGAATCTCTTTATTAAGAACTCAGAGCCTACATCTATGCCTGTGTAGTATGTCATTGATCCAAAGAACATTACTCCTCTTACTCCGGCTAGTATGTTCATTTTGAGTTCGTCACCTGCTATAAAGAAATATACTGGTATGACCTCTGCCTTTAGATCAATAAGAGGCCCAAAGTTCCTGTATGGTAAAGGAGTATAACCTCCACCTATTCCTATACCGAATATTGGGTTGAACCTCCAGATAACACCACCTGAAACCAGTGGGCCTCCCCCTGTCTCAAGGTATATCTTGAAACCCTTTTCCTTTGAGTAAACAGATATATATTCTATTCCTTCCTGAGGTTTAGGTTGAATGCTTTCTACTTCTGTGGGAGAAGACAATAGACCTTCTTGTTTCAACTCTTGAGTTATGCTTGATTGAGTATTTATATTCGTTACATTACTAGCATTGGTGTTGATTTCAGTTTGTTTAGCTTTTTTTACTTGTCCAAGTGAAGGTATCGGTAAAAGTATAAAAAGTATAAAGAGTAATAGTAGTCCATAAACTAGAGATATTCTTCCCATAATCTACCTCCTTAAACTACTGTATAAAGAACTTTCGAGGTTGATTTCAAACTTTCGCTTTTCCTTTTTAAATCACAATACTAATTTAATGCTAAATTTGTGCCAAGTTGAAACGAAAATTGCTTAGTTATTTGGGAACTTAGAAAAACATCAATAGGTTATCAAATTACTGGGTTTGCGGAATCTTTAAGTGTGTAAAATTTTTACATATGTTTTGCAAAATTTTCACATTGTTTTTGAGCTCTTATTTTTCGGGACTTTGCGGAAACAAGCAGAAAGAATAATTATTGTAAAAAAACAACTAATTTATAATTTGGGGAGATTCTATGATTTCTATTATTCCCTCTTTTAGTTTCTCTATTTTTTGTCCTGTTAGGGCTGAGATGTAGAAGAATTTTGGTTTTGGCTTTATAAGCTTTGTTAACTCTTTTTCTAGTTGTCCTTTGTTGATTTCCTCTTCATTTGTTAGTAGATCGATTTTGTTGAATACAACGATTTTTATTCTTTTTGGTAGTTCATTGTTGTATTTATTTAGTTCTTTGATGAGTATTCTAGCTTGGTTTATTGGATCATTTACTATCTCTAGTACGAGAATTAGGAATTTTGTTCTTTCTATGTGTTTTAGAAATTCTAGTCCTAAGCCGGCTCCTTTATGTGCGTTTTCTATTATTCCTGGGATATCGGCTATTATTATCCTTTTGTCTTTGTATCCTATTACTCCTAGGACAGGTTCTTTTGTTGTGAATGGGTAATCTGCTATTTTTGGTGTTGCTCGTGTGAGTTTGCTTATTATTGAAGATTTCCCTACGTTTGGAAATCCTACAAGTCCTATATCTGCAATTATCTTTAGGTCTAGAATTAGTTCCCTTTCCTCTCCGGGTTCACCTTTTGTTGCATATGTTGGGGCTTGGTTTGTAGGGCTTCTAAAGTGCCAGTTTCCTAATCCTCCTTTACCACCTCTTGCTACTACGAATTTATCAACTTCCGCAGTATCACATATTATTTTCCCGGTTTCAGCATCAATTATTATTGTTCCCTTTGGAACTTCTATTATTACGTCTTTACCATCTGCTCCATGCATTTTGCGCCCTTTTCCGTCTTCACCGTTTTGGGCTTTGAAGACTTGTCCATCGGTTATGTGGGATAGAGTTGAAAGATGAGGATTTACAACTATTATACAATCTCCGCCCTTACCGCCGTCCCCACCATCTGGCCCTCCCTTTGGTACATACTTTTCCCTCCTAAATGAGACGCAACCATTTCCTCCCTTGCCAGCTATTACTTTTATCCTTACGATATCCTTGAACATAATATATATTTTGATAGAAAGTTAATAGTCTATAGTAGTTCAATTTGATGTTGCTTTGGGAATGTTAACTCATGTTCAATGAGACTTATACCTCCTAGTGGGTTAGCTATCCTTTTTGCTGATATTGATTTTCTCGTGAGATAAGTTTTGCTCTTTCCAATAAGGCAATTACTGAAAGCACTTAGGGAATTAGTTGGAAGCAATTTAATGAAAAAGATGTATTTCCTCTTTTAAAATGGGTAGAATGAAAGTAAAGGGTTTCTACAAATACACAATAGGTAGCCAAAACTTGGGATTTTTTGTGCCTAACGTGAGTGATGACCTTTCTGATGAGTTTCAGCTGATAAACTTGTCAATGACGGAGATTATTAAGCCTGAACGAATTTCTGATGAAATTGAAGTGTTTAGGTTTAAGCAGGTTCATGGTGTTGATATTGCTATCATTGATGATGGAAAAATCATTTTGAGAGATGAAGAGAGGGAATTTTCGTATTCTCTTAGTGATGAGCTTGAGGGGGATGCTTTTATTTTGCTTGATGAAGGTAAGCTAGTTGGTATAAGTACGGCTGATTGTGCTCCTGTTATGTTCTTTTCTCCTTATGCTTTGGGGGGAATGCATTGCGGTTGGAGAGGACTTAAAAGCGGAATCATCAGAAAGACATTTGAGGCATTGAAAAGTGTTTTGGAATTTGGTTCGTTTGATGAATTTGTATTTTTCATCATGCCATGTATTCATGTTTGTTGTTATGAAGTGGGGAGGGAGTTTCTGGATTGGGCTAAGGATTTTTGCTATGTTAAAGGCGATAAGGTTTTCTTTGATATCCCTAAATTCATAACCGAGGAACTTGTAAGAGTAGGGATTGGTGAAGGTAACATCTTTTATTCACCTTTGTGTACTTCTTGTTCTTCGCCTATGTTGCCTTCGTATAGAGCTACGAAAACAGAGGAGAGAATGATTTCGTTTGTTTGGAGAGATTAAAGATTGTTTCTATCTTTTTTGTGTTTTTCTATTTCCATCTCTCTAAGTTTGTTTCTTAGCCTTATATAGCTTGTTAGTAGCGAAAGAGCGAGAAAGAGAATTAGTATCACTACAGCTATCAGTAGTATTCTTCCGAGCATGTTTGAATTTTAAAATATAGTTTTAAATTATTAAAATTCCAGTCAAACTAAATAGGTAAGTCGTTTTTTACTTGTTTGGAGGAGTGTTGTCTACCGTGTTATTTCTTAAGATTTTGATACCTATTTGTTATAAAGGATGTTACCTTTATCTGGACTTTTCTTTGATGGGAAAGTGCTGATTGGTTCGAATATTTTGAGTGCTAATATGAATAGTAAAATTGTAGGGTAAGTTGTTAGAAGTTATGGATAGGGCCTACTAGTTGCTTTGTAGAGATTATTTGTGAATTGAGGATTTTTGAATTTTATTTTGCTTATGAGTAAATTATATAATTCTTACACAGTTTTGGAGAGGTGCCAGAGCGGACGATTGGGGCAGACTCGAAATCTGCTGTTCCTCCTTGCGGGGAACCGTGGGTTCAAATCCCACCCTCTCCGAAT
>CAYYXA010000066.1:0-27232 GCA_964475465.1 uncultured Brevinematales bacterium | reverse complement strand
AAATAACTAAAAGGCGCAAACAACTATCCAAAGAAATTGTTAAAGTCAAGCGAGATAAAATCTTTTTCATAGTGAAACATAAAAAATGAATTTACGGTATTAAAAACTAAGTTGCTTAAAGTTCGAGAATGTTTCCCAACCCACTTCTAAAGTAGGAAATTTTTGTCTCATTATGATATAATATTATATTGGAGGTAATATGGGACGCTACCTTATAACTGCTGCTCTTCCTTATGCTAATGGCCCTATACACATAGGTCATATAGCGGGGGCTTACCTACCTGCCGACATATACTATAGGTACAGGAAAATGAAAGGGGATGATGCGGTATTTATATGTGGTACTGACGAGCATGGTGTTCCCATAACGATAAGAGCGATGCAAGAAGGTACTACGCCTGAGAAGGTCGTGGAGAAATACCACAAGGTGATAAAGGAGAGTTTTGATAAATTAGGTATAATATTTGACAATTTTTCTGGGACTCATAGAGAGGTTCATTTTAAGATTTCTCAAGAGTTCTTTTTGAATATTTTGAAGAATGGATATACTGTTGTTAAGGAGCAAGAGCAGTTTTATTGCGAGAGAGATAAAATGTTTTTACCTGATAGGTATATATATGGCAAATGTCCGAAGTGTGGGTATGAGAGTGCTAAGGGGGACCAATGTGAGAAATGTGGTGCTACCCTGGATCCTACCGATTTAATAGACCCGAAGTGTGCTATATGTGGTTCTACACCTGTCATCAAGAAGACGAAGCATTGGTATTTTGTTCTGAGCAAGTTTGAGAAGCAGCTTAGGGAATATCTTGAATCAAAGAAAGATTGGAAACCGAATGTTAGGGATTTTGCTTTATCATGGATAAGGGAAGGGCTTAAAGATAGACCTATATCAAGGGATTTGAATTGGGGTATACCTCTACCTATTGAAGGTGCAGAAGGTAAAGTAATGTATGTTTGGTTCGAGGCTCCGATAGGTTATATATCCTCTACTATCGAATGGGCTCAAAGGATAGGTCAACCAGACAAGTGGAAAGAGTATTGGCTTAACCCAGAAACTAAGCTAATTCACTTTATTGGCAAGGATAATATACCATTTCACGCAATAATATGGCCAGCTACCTTGATGGCACAACACGGAAATTGGATTCTGCCGTACAACATACCAGCAAACGAATTTATGAATCTAGAGGGTGAAAAGATATCTACCTCTAGGAATTGGGCTATATGGGTTGATGAGATAGTGGAGAAGTTCCCACCGGATGCGATTAGGTATTACTTGTGTCTTGTGATGCCAGAAACAAAGGATTCTAACTTCTACTGGAAAGAGTTCCAAGAGAAGGTCAATGAGGAGTTAGCAAATTCCTTCGGAAACCTTGTGTCGAGAGTTCTAAAGTTTATTAACTCTAAAAATGGTGGCGTTATACCAACACCTGATGAAGACGCTTTTAATAATATTGATTTGCAGGTTCTAAAAAATATAGAAGAGATAGTAGAAAGCATAGGAGAGTCGTTGGAAAGGTTTGGGTTCAGGGAAGCTATAAAGTATCTCAGGGAAATAGCATTCTTGGGCAATAAATATGTAGATGATGTCAGAATTTGGAAGCTTACGCCTGGAACTAAAGAGTTTAATAATAAGCTCTATATCGCTGTCCAGATTATATTCTCTATGGCTCTGGCTATGTATCCGTTTATGCCATTCTCATCTGTAAAAATACTTAAGATGTTAGGTTATGATGAGGACTTCATCAAGCAGGTTAGATGGGATGATATCCCAAAAATTAAGGTAAAGATAGGCTCAAAGATTTCACACGATATAGAACCACTATTTACAAAAATACCTGATGAAGTCATAGAGAAGGAAATAGAGAAACTAAAAGTAATAGGCCAGAAGGAGAAAATTTCTATTGATTCGGTAGAAGAAACAATAGATATAGATTACTTCAAGAAAATTGACCTTAGGGTTGCTTTAGTAAAAGAAGCTGAGAAATTACCAAAATCAAAGAAGCTTCTCAAGTTGATAGTTGACATTGGCAATATAACAAAGCAAATAATAGCTGGAATAGGTGAGTATTACAAGCCTGAGGATGTTGTTGGTAAGTACATAATAATAGTAAATAACCTGAAACCTGCTACACTAATGGGCGAGACGTCTTATGGTATGCTTTTAGCAGCAAAGGATGAAAGCGGTAAACTTGTTTTACTCACAGTTGATAAAGAAATAGATCCCGGTTCAAGAGTTTCTTAGCTTTGCCTAAATTTTAGGCAAAATTTTCGAGGTTTGCCTAAATTTTAGGCACATGTTGTACCTTTTTCTAGGTGCTTATAGCACCCGTATTTTGTACTTTGGGCACTTAGTTATTCAATTTTTAAGAATGAAGAAGGAATAGGGTTTTTTGGATAGCAAACTTTAATAAGTTTTCTTGGACAAATTTTTATTTATCCTGAATACATTTTTATTCAAGAGATATTACCTGAGTGATAGAAGGTAGCTGGTTGTTGGGGGCATCAAAAATAAAATTTGAGTGTAAGAAAGAAGTGTTGTTATAATTTCTAGCCAACATGGTTGATATATTATCTAAGGTTAGAGAGTTTAGAGCATCTCTTGATGAAGAGATGTTTAGTTTATTTCGTGAGTTATCTCATGGTCAGAAGCCTCACACTCTTTTTATTTCGTGTTCTGACAGTAGAGTTGTGCCTGAGGTTATAACGAATTCTAAGCCTGGTGAGTTGTTTGTTGTTAGAAACATTGCTAATGTGGTTCCTAGGTATGAAGATGAAAGTGGGGTAGGTATACCTACGAAGGCAGCTATTGAGTATGCTGTTTTGGTCTTAAAAGTTCAAAATATAGTTGTTTGTGGGCATTCTAGCTGTGGTGGTTGTGCTGTTATGGATTCAGGCGATGTTGATGAAAGTATAAAGGATGTTCATGTCCATCTGGAGCTAACTAGAGATGAGGTTATAACTAAAGCAAACGAAAACTTGCATCTAGGTGATTCTAGAAGTGAGACAGTGGAAAAGAGTAATGTCATAATACAGGTTGAGCACTTGATGGGCTATCCATTTATAAAGGATAAGCTTGATAGGGGAGAAATAAGAATATTCGGTTGGTATTTCCATATTCCGACTGCTAGGATCCTTAATTACAATTTCGTGAAAAGAGAGTTTGAAGAAATTAGTTAGTTGGCACAAATTTTGCATAAAATATTTAAAAAGGAGGATTATATGTTTAGCAGTGCTAAGGAGGTTTTAGAGTTTGTCAAGAGTGAAGGTGTCAAGGTAATTGACCTTAGGTTTATGGACTTTCCGGGTTTGTGGCAACACTTTTCCATACCTGCGTCGGCTTTGGATGAGGACGTATTTGAGAGAGGATTGGGCTTTGACGGATCATCTATAAGGGGGTGGCAATCAATCAATGAGAGTGATATGCTTGTTGTTCCCGATCCTACGAGTGCTTTTCTTGATCCTTTTACTGAGCATAAGACATTAGTTATGATATGTGATATAAAGGATCCTTTGACTGGTAGGGATTATACCAAAGATCCAAGGCATATTGCTAAGAAGGCAGAGGCTTATCTTAAGGAAACAGGTATAGGTGATGTTGCTTATTTTGGCCCTGAGATTGAGTTTTTTGTTTTTGATAAGGCGTACTTTGACCAAAATTCTCATTCAGGTTATTATTTTGTTGATTCGGATGAGGCTGCTTGGAATAGTGGTAAGGAAGTTAACATTGATGGTACTTTCAACAAAGGTTACAAAATAAGGCATAAGGAAGGGTATTTCCCTGTTCCTCCGCACGATACACTTCAGGATTTGAGAAGTGAGGCTGCTTTGATTCTCGAAGGTATGGGTATAAAGGTTGAAGCACATCACCATGAGGTCGCTACTGCTGGACAGGGGGAAATAGATTTTAGATTTAGCGCACTGACCAGTGCTGCTGATAATGTGCTAAAGGTTAAGTATGTTCTTAAGAACGTTGCTAAGAGGAGAAATAAGACTGTTACTTTTATGCCTAAGCCGATTTTTGGTGATAATGGTACTGGTATGCATACACACCAAAGTATATGGAAGGGTGGTAAGAATCTATTTGCTGGTGATAAGTATGCTGGACTTTCTCAGGAAGCTTTATGGTACATTGGTGGCATTCTAAAGCATGCTAGAGCTTTAGCAGCTTTTGTTACGCCCACTACCAACTCTTATAAAAGGCTTGTGCCAGGTTTTGAAGCTCCGATAAACCTTGCATATTCGGCTAGAAATAGAAGTGCTGCTATAAGGATACCTATGTATTCAACTTCTCCTAAGTCTAAGAGAATTGAGTTTAGACCAGCTGATCCTACTTGTAATCCTTATATCGCTTTTGCTGCTATGTTGATGGCCGGTATTGATGGTATAAAGAACAGGATAGATCCAGGTGAACCAATAGATAAGAACATTTATGACTTGCCACCAGAGGAGAAGGCGAAGATACCTCAATATCCTGGTTCGCTTGATGAGGCTCTCAGGGCTCTCGAGGAGGATCATGAATTCTTACTGCAAGGTGATGTCTTTACAAAGGATGTTATTGAAACTTGGATAGAGTATAAGAGAGAAAATGAGATAAAAGCTATTGCTCAGAGACCACATCCTTACGAGTTTGTTTTGTACTTTGATATTTAATTTAAGAGGGGAGTTTCCCCTCTGTATTGCCTTTATTTAGTTGCTTGAACCTCTGCAAATTTCTTTTACCAATGATTTAGTGGATTTCCGCTGTTAGCTAATAGCTAACTTTATAAAAAATGTTTTTGATGTTATGAGTGTTATAGTAGTGCTTTATTGATTATTATGGCATTTTGTACTCAATGGCTCTTATGGTAGTAGTACTCTTTAGCTTTTTATAGAGGTTGCTCGGGTACTAAAAGTAATTATTGCTGTCATGTAAATACCTGTGGGTTCACGGGTTTTAATCTTAAGCTGATAAACCTGGTGAATTTTGCAAGAAAGTGAAAGTTTATTATATTTATTCACTATGCTTAGTGAATTTTCTAAGATTTTGATTTTTATTGGTATAGTGGTAGTCTTGATTGGCGTGGTTATGTACTTCTTTGACAAGTTGGGCTTTAGAGGGTTGCCTGGGGATATATTTATAAAAAAGGAAAATTTTGTTTTTTATTTCCCAATAGTTACGAGTATATTACTTAGCGTTTTGCTAAGCATATTTCTTACGATGATATTCAATCTTTTTAAGAAGTAAATCTTGACAGATGATAGTTTTTAAATTGTGATTTATGTTGGGGTTTTGTTAAACTTTAGTATTCCTGCGGTAGGGGAGCAAGGCAAGATCGCAAAAACGGGGCCTTCAAGTAAGAAGGTTTAGGGACTATATCGGGGTGCTGATGTATGATTCTCGGTGCCTTTGGTGCTGAGAATAAACAGAGGCACTGCCTGCGTCCCTATGGTTTAGAGCCTTGGGCCTATCCAGCGTCTTGCCGACCCTTACTGCGGGTTTCTGGCTTTTTTTAGGAGGTTTTTTATGCCACCGAAGCAGGAGCAGGGGATAAACAGTATAATAGGTGAAGGATCTGTTTTTCAGGGTAAGTTTTTTGTTAATGGTTCAATACAAATTGACGGTAAGTTTGAAGGAGATATAAATACCACAGAGCATGTGTTTGTTGGAGAGACTGGAAAAGTTAAAACTGAAGTTATCAGGGCGAAGAATGTTACTGTTTCGGGTGTTGTTATAGGTGGTATTGAAGCACAAGAGAGTGTAAAGCTTACAGAAACTGGTAGAGTTTTGGGGAACATTGTTACTCCTCAACTTGAGGTTAAGCCAGGTGTCATATTAAAAGGTGAAGTTTTGATAACTGCAGGTCAGAAAAAAGAGGTTGATAAAATAATAGAGGATGCTTATAACTCAGGACCTTCTATCCCAACCACCATGAAAGAAGGTTCTGAGAGAGGTGGTATTTTGTGATCTAGGGGACTATTTGTGGGTGAAGGAATAATAATAAAAAAAGATTTCGAGATCCCATATATAAGAATGGCTTCTAGAATAGTTGCTCAAACTTTGGAGTACCTTGAGCCTTATATAAAGCCGGGAATTTCTACCTTAGAACTTGATCGTATTGCTGAGGATTTTATATTGTCGAAGGGCGGTAAGCCTGCTTTCAAGGGTTACACCATCTCTGATGGTAGAAATATCTTGAGGTACAATCATACGATATGTGCTTCTGTTAATGAAGTAGTGATTCATGGTGTACCGTCCAGTGATGTGATATTGAAAGAGGGGGATATAATCTCTATAGATGTTGGGGTAATATATAACAATTATTATGGTGATGCTGCTAAAACATATCTTGTGGGTGAGGCTCCAGAAATAAAGAAGAAGCTTTCAGAAGTTACTAGAGAGGCACTGTATGAAGCTATAAGCAACTGTAAGGTTGGGAATAGGATAGGAGATATATCTAATGCTATCTATCATTATGTTAAGAAGCATGGTTTTGATGTTATAAGGGGGTATACTGGGCATGGGGTAGGTAGGTATCTCCACGAAGCTCCACCTATACCTAATTATCCTTCAGGTAGTGGTCCTGTTCTTAGAAAAGGTATGACAATAGCTATAGAACCTATGGTTGTCTCTGGCAATTTCAAGGTTAGAGTTTTGCAAGATTGCTGGAGTGTCGCCACTGTGGATGGTAAACCGTCAGCTCATTGGGAACACACCATACTCATTACTGATGGTGAACCTGAGATTTTGTCTTTGCCCTAGAGGTTTTAGCTATTTGGTTTATCCTTCTTCTTGGGTTTTTAGCTTTTCGTAGAGGAATTCTAACTTGTCTTTTATTTTGTCTTTGATTCTATTTTTTAGGAACTCTATAACTTTCCCACTTTTTTTCAAGACATTTATGGTTAGAATTTTTCTCTCTTCCACTGTTCCCTTATGTATTATTTCTTCTATTCTAGCTATTTCGGATTCGATAGCATTTATTTTTATTGGTTTTCCTGAGTAAAGGAAAATTAGGAATACTGATCTTTTTAGTATTTTTTCCCTTTCGGATATGTTATCTATGATTTTTGAGATATTTTTTGCTCCTATTATAAAGGATTCGAGTGTACCTGTGTCAGATGTGTCTGATAAGTAAGATTCTATACAGAGTTCTTCAAAAACGTTGGTGACGTACTTATTCAGGTGTTCCCTGAGACTTTTAGGAAATAGGAATGGTAGGTATTTTACTGAGAAGTAGAGTATGTTGACGATTATTCTGTCTGATTCTTTCATATGGTGTTTTTAAGCTTAAAATGTTTATAACTGATTGTTTCGCCTATCACTACTATTCCATAAATTCCGTCTCTTACTGCACCAGGGTTGAAGAAGAATATGCCGTTGATTTCTTTTGCAAATGGTTGGTGGGTATGTCCGAAAAGGACAACCTTAGATCTGTTTGAAGAGGCTGCAAATTTTAGCTTTTCGAGATTATTGTGTACTTCGAACAAATGTCCGTGTGTTAGTATTATCTTCTTCCCATTTACTTCCATGTTTTCTACTTCTGGGATGAATGGAGTTGTCGGGTCTCCCCTTAGTTCATCTACGTTTCCTCTTACCATTACTACCTCTTTCTGTTTTTCCTTTATTTGTCTTATAAAAGGCTTCATATCGAACCATGTGTCTCCTAGGTGCACTACAATGTCTACATTGTCTAATTCTATCCTTAGGATATCAGCTATGAATCCAAGGTGTCCGTGAGAATCACTTAAAACTAATATTTTTTTTGCTTGCATAGGTATAAATTTTATTACATTTCGATGTTTTCTTCTATTCTTAAACCTTTTACTATACCTCTCTTTGAAGAAAGGATGAAGTCTGAAATGTATTTTACTACTTCGTCATCTGGAAAGATTTCTAGTAATTTTTCTGCTGCTTGCCTTATGGTATATTCTGACTTATATATTATTTTGTAGCATTCCTTTATTCTGTTTCTTTGTTCTACCGTGAAGCCTTTCCTTCTTAGGCCGACAGAGTTTATTCCTACAACCTCTGCAGGTATTCCTACCGCCATTGTGAATGGCGGTATATCTTGGGTGATTTTCGAAAGTGCTCCAATGATTGCATATTTACCTATCCTTGTGTGCTGATGTAGTCCAATTAAAGCTGACACAAAGGCACCGTCTTCTACTACTGAGAAGCCAGCTAGTAAAGCATTGTTTACTAGCACTACTTCGTTGCCTACCTTTGCGTCATGTGCTACATGTGAGCCTACCATAAGTAAACAATTATTACCTATTACGGTTTCACTTTCTTTTGATGTTGGCTTGTGTATTGTTACAAATTCTCTTATAACGTTATTGTTTCCTATTTTGACGAAGCCAGTTTCTTCTCCTTTGTATTTAAGATCTTGTGGATCTGCACCAATTATTGCGTATGGGCCTATTTTGTTTGATTCTCCTATTACTACGTTGCCGTATATGCACGTTCCTGCTTCAATTGTTGTCCCGTTGCATATCGTTACATTGCCTTTGATTATGACATGTGGCCCTATTTCGACTTCCGAGCCTATAGATACATTGCCTTCTATTATTGCTGTTGGGTGTATTTTAGGCATAAATTACTCCGTTTGGATTGCTGCCATCATTTCAGCTTCTGCGCAAACCTTATCATTCACTTTTGCTATGCCCTTGAATTTCCCAAACTTTCCGGATATTTTTACGACTTCAACTTCATAAACTAACTTATCTCCGGGAAATACAGGATTTTTGAACTTTACGTTGTCAATTGCTGCAAATAGTATTATTGGCTTTTTTGAGCTGTTTGGATCAAAGTTTATCAACTTTAAAGCGAGGACACCGGCACATTGGGCCATCCCTTCTACTATCAGTACACCGGGCATTATTGGATAATTAGGGAAATGCCCTTGGAAAAACCATTCGTTTATCGTTACATTTTTGTACCCTATCACCTTAGTTTTACTCATTTTCTCGACTCTATCTACCAGTAGAAATGGGTACCTATGAGGTAAAAACTTTTGGATTTCGTTCACATCGATATTTGCATCTTGTAGTTCTTCTTTTAATTCTTCCATAAACACCTCCCAAACTTTTTAGAATACGAAAGAAGATTTTAAAAGTGAATGATACATCTATACCACTTTATACTATGGTATGTTGTACTTATAACACCTTTCCTTAGAGTTATTGTTAATTTGAATTTCCGGCTTTTTGAAATTATCATATTCTAGAAGGGGGATGTGGGATATGATTAAGTCAGGGAAGTTTGTAATTGCTATTGCTTCTGTTTTGTTTTTGTCATTTTTGGTTTCTTGTGTGCAGGGTAGGAATGCTACGGTGTCCAAAGAATCGATAGAAAAGCTTGATATCAAGAGGCAATATAATGTCATAGGAATTGGCGAGGAGTATTTTGATGCTAGGAATAGAGCTATGGCTGATGGTTTTGCTAAGGCTTCTATAGATATAATAGGTAAGAAAAAGTTTGAGGCGAACAAAGAGTTGATATTTAAGGAAGCTGTTAGCAGAAGAATTATTAAAGTTTTGGTTGATTTTCATAGTACTAGGATTTATTCAGTAGATGGTAAGAAAGCTGTTGAGGGATATGTTATAGTCGATATGAAAGGTTTGAAGGATTTCCTTGATTCTTTACCTATTAGTGAAGGTGTTGAGAAACCTGTGCTTTCTCAAGATTTGGGAAGCAAGAAGGCAGTATCTATTGAGGTTGAAATTGATAAAGTTAGTAAGGTAGAGGAAGAAAAAGAAAGTGGGGAGTTTGGACTAAGGGAGAATTCACCAATTAGGGACATAGTATTTTTGGTTTTACCACCAAGCGACAAATTGGTGTCATTGCAAAGTGATGAAGATTTGAAGATGTTTGTAGAAGTTGTAAATTCTGAGTTGTCTAGTTTGGGGTTGAGTTACGTTGATTTGAACAGGGCAATGGATTTGTCAAAAAAGTTTTCTTTGATATATGAGGAGAAGACGGGAGAGGCAATGTCTATAGTGCAGTTAGTCGCTCAAGAGGTTAAGGCACCAGTTTATTTGGAAGTTGATATTAGTTTTAATCCTAAGTTTATTTCTGGTAATTATGTTGAGTTGATAGCTTCTGGTGCTATCAAAGCTTATGATTCGTCTACTGGTAAAGGTTTGGGTGTTGTTCCCTTCAGTAGAGAGCTTAAGTCTAACAAGGGGCTAAATCAAGCGAAAATTAAAGTTCTGCATGCGGCAGCTAAAGTTGGCTTAAGTAGAATTCTTGAAACTATAGAGAATTATTTATCTTCGGGGGTTTCAATATCAGTTAAAGTTGTTGGGTTTAAGAAGATATCAGATGAGAAGGATTTTTTAACTTTCCTAGATTCACTTCCTGGAATTAATTCGAGAAAAAGGAAAAGTATTTCAGGTAATATTGCTGAGTATGAGATAAACTACAAGGGTGGAGTTTCTGCTTTTGTTGATGACCTTATAGATTTGGCTTCTTCTGATCCTAAGTATTCAAACATATCTGTTGATCAGAGTGGGAATTTGGTTATAGTAACGTTAAGATAATAGTTTCCTTATCGTTATAAGTAAAAATGTAACCATGTAATCGACTATTATTATGAAAACAAAGGAGGCTACAACCGATCGGGTTGTATATATTCCTACTCCTTTGGCTCCTCCTTCAGATTTCATACCATAGTATGAACTTATCACTGCTATGAAAAATCCAAGTATGGAGCTTTTTATTATCATATCTACTATGTCTTGTGATCTTAGAACCATCAGAACTTTGTCTAGGTAAGTGTTAGGGCTTTGGTCAAGATATGTTACTACCATGATTAATCCGCCTAAGATACCAGATACTACGCCTATGGAGGACAAAAGTGGTGCCATTATGATCATTGCTAAGACGTTGGGAATGATTAATAGTTTTATTGGCGAGATTGACATGACTTCTAGAGCATCTATTTGTTCCGTTGCTTTCATCATTGATATTTGTGCTGTTATTCCTGCACCTACTCTGCTTATAAGGGATATGGAAGTGAGAACGGGACCGAATTCTTTGAGCATTACGAGGAGAATGCCAGAGCCTATGTATTGTGAAGTTCCTTTTACTATCGCGTCCATTGACTTACCTATGTTTAAGGTTATTATCATCCCAGAAAAGAAGGTTACAGTTAGGACTATTGGTATGGACCTATAGCCGATGTTTTCCATCGAGTTTATGAATTCTTTTAAGTAGAAAGGTTTAGAAAACAAGTTTCTAACTATTTCGTAGATGAAGATAGATATCTCTCCTACGTAGGTAATCACATCTATTATGAATTTATCAAGCCTTATTAAAAGTTTTTTTATGTTTTTTATCATTCTGCTACTACATTGATGCTATCACATAAAATGTAGGGTAGTACCTTATCGAATACCACCTTTGTTTCTCTTGAAAAGTCTATTACGTTTTTGAAAACTTCGAAGACATTGCCAAAAAGCATAACATTTTTCACTCTTCCTACTATTTTACCACCTTCTATTAGTGAGCCTAACTCTACGTTTACTGAAAATTCTCCAGCATTTATGTTGCTTTGCCCTCCTCCTAGAACATTGTAAACGATTAGCCCTTTATCTACTTGAGAAATTAAACTGTTTAATGATTTTTCGGAATTTGGTACTACCATATTTGAAAAGCTAGGTTTTGGTAAAGAATTGTACTCTCTGAAACCGTTTCCGGTAGGTATTGCGTTCATCAAATACGCTGTTCGTAAATCATACAGAAATGAGTTTATTACACCGTTTGATATTACTTCTTTGTAGTTCGTCAGTATTCCTTCGTCGTCGAATGGTTGTGATGCTATTCCTTCTTCTAGCAATGGATCATCTATGAGTGTAAAATTTTCTGAAAAGACTTGAGTTTTTAATTTGTCCTTGAGAGGGGATATTCCTTTGTAGATGTTTTCACCACTTAGTGATACTGATAATATTTCTAAAAGTACAGAGAAGGCTAGGGGTGAGAATATAACGGGGTATTTGCCTGACGATATCGTTGCGTTTTGCTTCGAGAATAGATACATGTTCCTTATGTAGGTTGTTAGGTCACTGAAGTCTATCGAATACCTAGTTGTATATTTGCTGTCGTATAGCCATACCAAACTTTCATCATTTTGTAGGTGTACTCCTTCTACTGAGAAGCCCCAAATTGTTTTTTCAAATGACACATCTAAGCCGTTGGAGTTTATAATTGTTTTTCTTATGAAGTCTTTTTCTATCTCTAAGTTTACAGTTATGCTTCTGTCTATTTCTTTGATTGATTTTATTATCATTTCTCCAAGGTTTAACATGTCGTATTCGTCTATTTTCTCAAGTGACGGGTCGTAAAGCTTTATATTTCTAAGTGCTGGTGGATTTTTAGGTAGTGATAGATCAAGCTCTTCGCCGTACTCTGATAGCTCTTCTGCTCTCTTGAAAACTTCATCAATTTTTGAATCGTCATTTGTTGATGTAAATCCGATTTTTCCGCTTTTTATAACTCTTACTCCAAGCCCTGTGTGTGTTGAATTTTCAACAGAGTTTAGCTTATCGTTTTCAAACTTAACTTTTTGAGACGTCACCTCACTCACTATGACATCTCCCTTTACGTCCGAGATCCTATCCTTTATTTTTATGTAATTTATGGCCATAAGAATATTCTTTAGTTTATGTGCTTATCCTATCAACTTTAGGTTGATTGTGTTAAAAGTCTTTTTGGTAAACGGTGTTTGGTTGGGTATCTCTTTTTATCACTTGTAATTCTTGGGTTAGTAGTTTTATATTTTGGCTATGGGGTTAGGGGATTTGATAACGTTCCTGGGGCCTTTTTCTTTTGCAGCGGTAGTTTCTACTTGTCTTGTAGTGACGTTTTCGTTGTTTATCACGGCTGAGAAAAGAGAAAGAGGTTTTCTAGCTTTGATTTTCTTCATTTTGTTGATGCTTTTTGGCTATACTGTGTCTAACTCTTTGCTTGGTTTTCTTGGTTTTAATACTGACGACCAAATTAGAATAGAAAGAAATAAGCATACTATAATATTTTTTTCAAGATTAGAAGTGTTCTTTTTGACTTTGTCCATTGTTGCTTTTTCTGGTTTTGTTTCGTATCTAATTAGGAGTAGGGTGGCTTTTGTTAAATTTTTTCTAACAGCCCTGATAGGGCTGATAATAGGAATTTTATCTCTTTCTTCCGATGAGTTCTTCTATAGCGATAGACTCAAGCTTAATATAAACAAATACATGGGGGAGGAAGGGGAACTTTTCATAATCTTTATTCTTTTCTTCGTCGTAGTTGTGGTGTTTGAATTGGTTTTCTTGTTGCTTTCGCAAAGGAAAGTTAAAAAGGATGTTAGTTTTAACCCAGAGAGGTTAAAAAGTGTTATTGTTGGGTTTTTGGTGGTGATATTCTTTGGCGTACTTGAGGTTCTTGAGTTATTTGGTTTTATAAGATTGTATCCGTATGTTCCTTCTTTGTTAGGAATTGGAATTGTGATCTTTGGGCTTATATTGCTTAGATTAGCCCTTTTTGATTTTCAAGAAAAAATCAAAGAAATTAGGTTTCTGGATTCTCTTTTGGGTAGGTTAGATGATAAGAAGAAAAAGATTTTAGATAGTTTGGCTCTCCAGTATTCTGAATTCAACCAAAGTTTGATCTCACTGAGAAAATCGCTTAGTGATGCTTTTCATGTACCTAGCTTATCAATGCAGTATATCAATGAGATTGTAGATAAAGTTAAAGCATTTCCAGAGTATTACTTATCGAAGTTGAAAGAACTTGAGGAGGTTTTTGAGAAATCTGATGCTTACGAAGAGTTGGGTAAGGAGATAATAGAGTTAGATATTAATGAGCTTTTTGCAGAGGTTGGAAAGAAGTTTAGAGAATTTGAGAACCTAAAGAAGGAGATAAGGAGTGTGGTATTTTATAAAGGAATAGTTTCGGAAAATTTTTCTTCTTTTGGTAATAATGTTGATAGATTTGTTTCTGTTTTTACGCAAGTTTGTGGTGTGGTGGGAGAGTTGGAAGAGCTAATTGAGAGATTAAGGATAGTTTCGATAAATACTGAAATTATTTCGTATAAAAAGAGCATTCAGGAGTTATCTTTTTTGGAATCTATTTCTTCTGAAATTCTTGACAAGGTGTTGGATTCTAAGATTTTGTTGAGATTAATAGTAAACGACTTGGAGAAGTTGAGGAGTATAGGTACGAGTTTGAAAAGAGGGATTATAGAGAGTTTTGATGTTGTTGTAAGTGCCACAAGTGATTTGGATTCATATGTTTTTGAGTTTGAACCCCCCGAGGAATATAAATTGCTTCTTGGAGATATTTATTCAAATATTATGAATATGTGGAAGTATACTCGTGTCCTTAGAGATTTCTTTAGTACCTTGGTAGACTTTGTGTTTGTGAGGATGAAAGATTCCAATGATAAGTTGAATTTAGTTGCGGTGTTGGCTAGTGAGGTATTTTCTTTGCAATTTCACCTTTCGAGTACTGTTAAGACGTTAGGTGAAAATATTTCTTTGATCGAAGAAGTATTTAAGGAAATGGATGGCATTTATAAGAGGTTAAGTTAGGGTGTAAATCTTCCTTAAAATTTCTGGTATGAGTGCTAGGTAGAACATTAGCTGATAAGAAGGTACGAGCCTGATCTTTAAGCTTGAAAACCTTTTGATTAAAATTTTAATATCCTTACCTAAAAAGGAGGAATTAAATGAGATACCATGTTAAGGACATAGATTTGGCTGATGAAGGGCTGAATAGGATAATGTGGGCATACAAGGACATGCCTGTCCTTAGGATGATAAGGGAGAGATTCAGTAAAGAGAAGCCTCTCAAGGGAATAAAGATATCTGCTGCTCTGCATGTTACTACTGAGACGGCTAATCTGATGATAACTCTCAAGGAAGGAGGTGCTCAGGTTTACTTATGTGCTTCTAATCCTCTTTCTACTCAGGATGATGTTGCTGCTTCTCTTGTTAAACATTTTGATATTCCTGTTTTTGCAATTAAGGGTGAAGATAGGGACACGTACTACAGTCATATAAAAGAGGTTCTCTCGATAGAGCCAAATATAACGATGGATGATGGTGCTGACTTGGTTTCTACCCTTCATTCAGAGATGAAGGATAAGATAAAAAATATTATTGGGGGGACCGAGGAGACAACTACGGGTGTTATAAGGTTAAAAGCGATGGCTAGGGAAGGAGCACTTCTTTATCCTATAATAGCGGTCAATGATGCTATGACAAAGCACATGTTTGACAATAGGTATGGTACTGGGCAGAGTACTATAGACGGTATAATGAGGTCAACCAATAGGCTTATTGCTGGTAGGTACTTTGTAGTTGCTGGTTATGGGTGGTGTGGTAAAGGAGTTGCCTCTAGAGCCAGGGGAATGGGTGCTAGGGTTATTGTAACGGAAGTTGATCCTATAAAGGCTCTTGAAGCTGTGATGGATGGCTTTGAGGTTATGCCGATGTCCGAAGCTGCAAAAATTGGTGATATTTTTGTAACTGTTACGGGTGATAAGAATGTTATAACGAAAGAGCACTTTCTGAGCATGAAAGACGGAGCCATAGTTGCTAATTCAGGACATTTTGACGTGGAGATTGATATAAGGTCTCTGGAAGAGCTAGCTTCAAGCAAGAGAGAGATAAGGAGAGGAGTAATAGAGTACGATATCAACGGTAAAAAGGTATATCTTCTTGGTGAAGGTAGGCTCGTTAATTTAGCGAATGCTGAGGGGCATCCTGCAAGTGTAATGGATATGTCTTTTGCGAATCAGGCTTTGAGTGTCGAGTACTTAGTGAATAATAGAGGCAAGTTAAGTGTTGGGGTTTATCCAGTGCCAGAAGAGATAGACAAGAATGTGGCAAAACTGAAGCTAGAGAGCATGGGCATAAAGATAGACTCCTTGACAGAAGAGCAGGTAAAGTACCTTTCTGACTGGAAGGAAGGAACTTGAGCAAGTGAAGGGGATATACATTCATATACCATTTTGTAGGAAGAAGTGCATATACTGTGATTTTACAGTTTTTGATACAAATAGCAAGTTTTTGGAGGGAATATTTAGGGAGTACGCTGATTTAGTTTGCTTGGAAATCGATTTGAGGTTTCAGAAGATTTTGGACTTTGAGGATTTCAAAACTTTGTATATTGGTGGGGGTACACCATCCTTTATAGGAGTTGAGAATTTATTGAAAATCCTGAATAGAATTTTTTTGTACGTACCTTTTGAGAATTTTGAGGAGATAACAATTGAAGCTAACCCTGAAGATGTTTCGTTGGATTTCGTAAGGAGAATAAGAGAGATAGGTGTTAGTAGGGTTAGCCTGGGATTACAAAGTATGAACGAAAAAGCTTTAGAGAAGCTTTCTAGGAGAAACACTCCCCAAACCAATCGTACGGCTTTAGAAAATTTAGCCAAGGTTGGATTTGAGAATGTTAATGTTGATTTGATTTTTGATATACCTGGAGTTTCTATAGAGGATGTTGTTAATTCATTGAACATTGTTTTGGAATATGGTGTAGTTAAGCATGTATCTGCGTACGGCTTGTCAGTTGAGGAGTTTACCCCCTTGAAGCTTTTCGTTGACAGAGGAATAATAGGATATGAATCATCATTTGAAGAGCAATTTATTAGCATTCATGAGTATTTGACATCTATAGGTTTTGAGCATTACGAAATATCAAACTATGCTCTTCCGGGATACGAGTCAAAGCATAACTTGTTATACTGGAGGAGGCAGGAATATGTGGGAATAGGTGTTTCGGCATGTGGCTTTGTTAGAATGGTAGGTGATGTTGAAGAGAGGTATCAGAATGTCCTGTCTATCAATAACTATAGAGGTATGCTTTCTAGGGGAGAGTTACCGGTGAAGTATGAGGAATTTCTGACTCCTGATAAGGCTTTTGATGAATTGGTGATGCTAGGTCTTAGAACATCAGAGGGGGTTGATTTGGATCAAGTTTGTAATTTGGTTGGTAAGGATAGGTATGATGCGTTTTTGGCTAAAGCCGAAAAGTTCGTTTCTGACGGATTTCTGGAACTTCGTGGTAAAAGATTAGTGCCGACTTTGAAAGGATGGGTAGTGCATAACTCTTTGGTTTTGGAACTTACTTCTTAGAAGTGGTGTTGAGATTGAAACGGTTTAGACGGGTAGCACTTTAGGTATATCTATGAGCACTTGGAAATTGCTATGGGGCACCTTTGGTGGTACTACCTACTTTATTCAAGGGTAGGCTACCTCTTTTTGTTCCTTTGTAGTGAAGTGAGATAGATTTTTAAGCAAGAATTACTTTGAGAGTAATGGTTAATCATTTGTAGGAAGGTGTTTTGAACATATATAATTATGCGATGTTCAACAAGTACGATGAAGTTATTGTAAGGGTACAAGAAATTTTGAAAGAGGCACTTTGTGAGTGTATTACCGAAGATGGTGTTAAGGTTTATACGAGGTATGCTATACCTGGCGAGATAGTTAAGGTTAAGATATTTTCGACTAGGCCGTACTATTATGGAGATGTAGTTGAGGTGATTTCTCCTTCTTCTTTGAGAGTTCAGCCTGCTTGTAAGTATTTTGGGCAGTGTGGTGGTTGTGATTTACAGATGTTACCTTATCAGGAGCAACTTAAGGTTAAGAAACACATATTACTTAAGGAATTTCAAAAAGAGATTGATGGGTTTGATCTGAGTGTTATCGGGGATGTTGTTCCTTCGCCGAAAGAGTTGAACTATAGGAATAGTGTGATGTTTAGAGTTGATCCGAAAAGGAGGAGGAGGATCGGTTTTCTAAAGAGAGACACGAATATTTTAATTGATATAGATGAGTGTAAAATTTCATCTGAACTTATAAATTATGCTCTCAAGAAGGTGAGAGAGCAGAAGAATTTTCCGCCACATGTGTTTAAGGTTAGGAGTACTACCACGGGTGATCTTGTTGTTAATCAGATAGAAACCGAAGAATTTGAGGATAGGGATGTTATAGAGAAGGTTAGAGTAGATGATATAGAGTTTTACTTCAAGATATCTAGAGAGAGTTTCTTTCAGGTGAATAGTTATATGATTCCGGTATGGCTTAGCCATATAAGGGAAGAGATAAAGAGGTCAGATTGTGATAAATCTCTGGGCTTGGACTTATACGCTGGTGTTGGACTGATATCGTTTTTTGTTTCTGATTTGTTTGATAAAGTAATAGGAGTTGAGATAAGTAGGACTTCTGTGAGGAATGCAAGGGAAAATATAGAGATGAACAATATAAAGAATGTTGAAGTGCTTGAGGGGGATGTTGCAAAGTACATAGATTCTATGCCTGTTGGTGATATTGTCATTATTGATCCATCTCGCAATGGAATTGAAGAGAGGGTTATAAGTTCTATTGGTGAAAGGCATAGTAGAGAAGGTAAGCCTAGGAAAATAATATACTCTTCGTGTAATTATGAAACCATGATAAGAGATTTGAAGCTATTCATTTCTCTAGGTTACGAGGTAGAAAAGGTGACACCATTTGATATGTTTCCGCAGACGCATCACTTAGAGCTTGTAGCTGTGCTATCAGACTAGGTTTTTTTGAATATTGTACTTTTTCATTTTTCTCATGAGGGTATTTCTGTGCATTCCTAGTGCGGCGGCAGCTTTGCTAATGTTGAAGTTGAAAATCCTTAGAAAGTGTAGTATTTTTTCTTTTTCTGGAATGTAGGTTTCGTAATCAGGGCTCAGGTAAATTAGTTGTGTTTGCCTTTTACTGAAGGAATAGGAGACGTGCAAAGCGTATTCGTGTATAGTTTCAAGCCTAAGAACGTTATCTTCAGATAGTAGAACGCTTCTTTCTACAAAATTTGAGAGCTCTCTGACGTTTCCAGGGAACGGGTAATTCATGAGGAATTCTATGTATTCATCCTCTATTTTCACTATCTTTTTATTTTCTCTTTTTGAGAATAGGTCAACGAAGTAATGGAGTAGGGGTATTATGTCTTCTCTTCTTTCCCTTAATGGAGGTATATATATTGGTATGACGTTTATTCTAAAGAACAGGTCTTCTCTAAAGTTACCTTTCTTTACTTCTTGGAATAAGTCTTTGTTGGTTGCTAGAATGAGCCTGGCGTCGACAGGTATGTATTCCGTGCCACCAACTCGTACTATTTTCCTCTCTTCTATGACTCGTAGTAATTTGACTTGGGTAAGTGGTGGTATCTCACCAATCTCGTCAAGGAAAAGAGAACCTTTATTTGCTAATTCGAATAGCCCTAATTTCCTTTTTGTTGCCCCTGTGAAAGCCCCCCTTTCGTGCCCAAATAGTTCGCTTTCAAGCAAAGTTTCTGGTATTGCTGCACAGTTTATCTTTACAAATGGGCCATTTGCCCTTTTGCTTAGCTTGTGTATTGCTTCAGCGAAAAGTTCTTTGCCGACACCACTTTCACCGTGTAGCATTACTATAGAATCGGAGGAAGCTATACTTATAACCCTTTTGAATACATCTATTATAGCTTCAGATTCACCTATTATCCCTAAAGATCTCATCATTTTTTTTAACTCATCTTTAGAGAATGTCATATATACACCTCACAATACCTCTAGAATAAATATAAAACTATCTGCTTTTTAAACTCAAGAGATGGGAGGCTGAAAAGTGGAAGTTAAGTTTGGAGACCTTTGGCGTATTTTACTATTATTACGTTTTGAAAGTTCTTAAGTTTAAAGTTGGGGGTGCTTATCTTGATCTTAGGGTAGTATTAGGTGTAAAGGCTATTTAGTGCGATTGCTGTTAGATACTTCATACTCTACTTGATGGAGAGTATAGCTTCTCTGTACTTTTAAAATTTATGTTACCTTATTCCTGTTACCATTAAATCGAATAGTCTTATTGTGAAGTCTGTGAATATCCTTATTAGTATTGGTCCAAGGAATATTAGCAGTAGCCCTATTGCTATGAATTTTGGAACAAAAGTTAGAGTTTGTTCTTGTATTGATGTTGTGGCTTGAAGTATACTTATTATTAGCCCCACCAGCAGGGAAATGATAAGGAATGGTAGTGACAAGATAGCGATCTGAATTAGTGTCTCGTTTACTACTCTTAGTATTAATCCTAATTCATTCATCAAGTATTTTGTAAATGATAAGATAGAGTTTTTTCAATCAGATAAATGCGATCATGTATCAACTTAGTTTGTAGGTATTTGAGTAAGTTTATACGTATCATTCAAAATTTATTAACAAAGAGGCTTGTTGTATGGCTGACTCTGTTTTGAACCTTGAAAAAATTGTTATAAGTGACAAAGTTAAGAAGCATTTAGAAGTTTTGAATCTTTCGGAGGATGAATATAGACTAATTGTTAGCTATCTTGGTAGGGAACCTAATGAAGTTGAGCTTGGGATGTTTGGTGCTCTCTGGAGTGAACATTGTGGGTATAAGCATACGAAGAAGCTTATAAAGGAGCTTCCAACGGAAGGCAAATATATTTACCAAGGTCCTGGTGAGAATGCCGGTGTTGTCAAAGTTGATGATATAGCCATAGTTTTCAAAGTGGAGAGTCATAATCATCCTAGTGCGGTTGAACCTTATCAAGGTGCTGCTACGGGTGTTGGTGGGATTGTTAGGGATATCCTTGCTATGGGTGCTAGGCCTATTGCTTTGCTCGATTCTCTTAGGTTTGGTGATGTTTCTAAGCCTGAGGTTAGGCATATAGCGAGTGGTGTAGTTAAGGGGATATCGGATTATGGTAATTGTATAGGGGTTCCGACAGTTGCCGGTGAAGTCTACTTTGAGGATATATATTCTAGTAATCCGCTTGTAAATGTGATGTGTGTTGGGATTGCCAAAGTTGACAAGTTAGTTAAAGCTGTTGCTAGAGGAGTAGGTAATCTGGTTGTCTACTATGGTTCTAAGACTGGTAGGGATGGTGTTCATGGTGCAACGTTCGCTTCAGCAGAATTATCTTCTGAGAGAGAGGACACAAGATCTAGTATCCAGATAGCTGATCCTTTTGTTGAAAAGAAGCTTATAGAAGCTACTCTGGAGCTTGTTGAAAATGATTTGGTTGTTGCTATACAGGATATGGGTGCAGCTGGCTTAACTAGCTCTTCTTGTGAGATGGCTGCAAAGGGTAAGGTTGGAATCGAGTTAGAGTTAGAAAAGGTGCCTGTTAGGGTGTCAGACATAACTCCTTACGAGATAATGCTTTCGGAATCGCAGGAGAGGATGTTGGCTATAGTTGAGCCAAGCAAGTTGGAGAAGGTTAGGGAAATTCTGGAAAAGTGGGAACTTGATTGGGCTGTTATTGGTAAGGTCACTGATACTCAGAGGTGTGTTGTCAAGTACCATGGTGAAGTTGTTGCTGATGTTCCTCTTAAATACCTTGTTGACATGGTACCTACTTATGTCAAGCCTGCTAAGGAAGATCAGAACGTCAAGAAGCTTAGGGATATAAAGCCTAATTTGGTTGTAGAGGATTACAGGGATGTAATACTTAAGCTTTTATCTTCTCCTAATATTTCTTCTAAGTCTTGGGTGTATGAGCAATATGATTGGTCGGTACAGACAAATACAGTTGTTGGTCCTGGTAGGGCTGGTGCTTCGGTTCTTAGGATAAAGGGTACGAACAAGGGTATAGCTGTTAAGATTGATGGCAATGGCAGGTATATGTATGCTTCGCCTTATAATGGTGTTATGGTTGCTGTAGCTGAAGTGACAAGAAATGTTTCTTTTGTTGGTGCTGAGCCGGCAGGAATAACGAACTGTTTGAATTTTGGTTCACCTGATGATCCAAATGTCTCGTACCAGTTACAGCAAGCTGTGAAGGGGCTTGCCAAAGCTTGTAAAGAGCTAGGTATTCCGGTCACTGGAGGAAATGCATCGCTCTACAATGAAACTGACGGTGTGCAGATTTATCCTACGGTTGTTGTTGGTTGCGTTGGTATAATCCACGATATCAGCAAAGTAGTTGATGGTGTTTTTAAGAAGCCGGGAGATTTGATAGCTTTGATTGGAAATGAGACTAAAGAAGACTTTGGAATGGCAGAGATACTCAGAGTTGTTGGTTCTGATATCTGTGGTAAGCCTCCTATAGTTGAGTTTGATGTTGAGAGGAGGCTTCAGGAATTTGCTAGGTTTGTTATATCTCATGGGCTAATATCTTCGGCTATGGATATATCAGATGGAGGAATGATAGTTCCGATAGTTGAAGGAATAATCGATACTAAGTTAGGTGCTAGAATAGATTTGTCGGTTATGCCGGTTTATCCTTCGATTGCTCTCTTTTCTGAGACGCCAAGTAGGGGTATTTTCTCGTTTGATAAAGAGTTTTTAGATACACTCAAGGTGATAGCAGAACATTATGGCCTCAAGTTCAGGATAATTGGTGAAGTCATAGATAAAGATGAGTTAGTTATAGAAGGGCTACCTGAGGGTAGTTTGGTATTCTCAAAAGATGAATTGAGGAAGGCATTTTATTCGAGACCTTTCTGATAGATTTTTGTAGGGAGGCAAAGCCTCCTGCTATCTGCTTTTAATGCAAATACTTTTGCACGATTGATACTAGGTATGCAAGGTGTCTTAGGCACTTGATAGTGTTTTTATCTAACGTTTAAATTTTTGTTGTTAATATGAGGGTTAAGGTAGTAGTTTGGGTTTTGGTGTTTGTTGGTTCGGTTTGCTTTGCTTTTGGTGGTATGTATGAGTATGAGCACTATACTATTAAGTTGGGAGTTCTTCAGGGAAAAAACAATTACAACTTTACTAACGACATTGTTTTGTTGGGATTTGATACTAATATAAGGTTCTTTGATAATTTTTTTGGTAGTGTTAGTTTTTGGTTGTCTTTTCCGGATAGTCGGTATTCATTTTTGCTTTTTGAGCCTTCTTTTTACTATGTTCAGAATGTTTTAGACTTTGGTAAGGTTTTTAGGTTACAAGCGTTTTTGATGTTAGGTGTGCAGAATCAGAGTGAGTTTGTTGCTTCTGTTTCTAATGTTAATATTTCTTCTTTTCAGTATTACTACTTTTTTATACCGTTTTTTAGAGTTTCTCTTATGGCTATTATTTTGGAGCTGTTTGATTTGTCTTTGGTGTGGCTTGGTGGCTATCCTATAGTTTTTCTACCTAACACTATGCCTGGCTGGGGGGTGCCTATCGGGTATCCTTCTTTTGAGATTGGTGTTAGGAACGTGGTGGTTGATAGGTTTTCGTTTCAGTATGATCCGCTTAAGTATTCGATAAATTTGAGTAAGAGGTTTTAGTTTTGGGTGGTAGTGGGTGTTATTGAGGGGGTATTTTAATCTTCGCCTAATTCTTTTGCGAGCTGTTCTACTAGGAATTTCTGTCTAGTGTTTAGTACTCTTGGTAGCCTTACGTTTACTTTGCAATATAAGTCTCCTTTTCTTCCTTTGTCATCTTCTAGTCCGAAGTCTCTGACTCTTAGGACATCTCCGGGTTGGGTACCTTCTGGTATTTTTACTTTTATTGTTTTGCCGTCTATGTAGGGTATTTCTACCTCTCCGCCGAGTATTGCTTTTGTAACTGGTATTGAGATATCGCATTTTAGGTCTAGTCCTTCTCTCTTGTAGAAGTAGTGAGGCTTTTGTTTTATTACTATGAAGAGGTCTCCGCTTTCTCCACCGTTCCTACCAGCGTTTCCTTCACCTTTTATTCTTATCATCATTCCGTCTTCTATGCCTTTTGGTATTTTGAACTCGATTGTTTTTTTCTTCCTTATGGTTCCTTTACCTCCGCACTCTCGGCAATATTCCTTTATTACTCTTCCCGAGCCTTTGCATGTTGGGCATGTTGTTGTGAGTGAGAAGAATCCTTCTCGCATTGTTACGGTTCCTGTACCTCTACACGTTGGGCATATGTCTGGTTTTCTTCCGCCAAGTGTTCCTAGCCCGTTACATGTACTACAAGTGTCTTCTTTTTCTATGGTTACTGATTTTGTTGTTCCGTGGAATATATCTTCTAGCGATACTTCGGTTTCTACATATATGTCTTGTCCTTTTGAGGGTGCCTGGGTTCTACTGCTTGTTCTTCTCCTTGTTTGTGTTCCGAAGAATGTATCGAATATGCTGTCGAATACATCATCGAAGCCGAATCCAAATCCTCCGAATCCTTCGGAGAAATCACCCCAGTCATATCTATATCTTGTTCCTGAGTATCCTCCGGCATTTCTGTAGGCTGTTGCTCCTTTTAGTCCTTCTATTCCGTATAGGTCGTAGATTTTTCTTTTCTCATCGTCACTTAGTACTTCGTATGCTTCGTTTATTTCTTTGAATTTTTCTTCTGCTTCTTTATTTCCTGGATTCCGGTCAGGATGGTATTTTAGTGCTAATCTTCTATAGGCTTTTTTTATTTCTTCTTTTGTTGCGTTTCTTGGAACACCTAATATTTCGTAGTAGTCCTTTGTTGCCATCTTTTCCCCCATCAAGATAAAAATTTTACAAGTTCTAAGTGCTAAAATTCATTATAAAATATACTAAACGTTTTCGTCTATATCAATAAGGTAATGTCTTCTGGTTATTTATAAAAATGTGCTTTTAGCGTGATGGTTTTTTAGATATATCAGCAGATATTGTTGAAAAATTATTATTGAGTTGTTTACAATAGCGAGTGGATTGTTTTAGGAGGTTGTATGAGGTTTTTTGTTTGGGTTTTGGTGTTTGTTTTGCTTTTTGGTATATTAAGTTTTGAGCTTGGTTATTCTCAGAAGATTTCCGAGCAGCAGGAAGTTGCTATTTTTGCAACTTATTACACTTGGGACATACCGCCGAATATAGTCAATAAGCTAGATGATGGTATTGTCAATCTGTTCGTTTCCATGAAAAGGTTTAAGGTTCAAGGTTATGAGTTTAGATTTTCTGAGGGCAACTTGAAATCTTTCATAGATAAACTTAGTGAGCTTAAGGAGAAGAAGATAACGAAAAGTGAGAAGTTTGTTGATCCTAAGTGGGGGACGATAACCTTGAGTCCGGAAGTTTTGGAGAAATTATTAAGATCAACTTATATCATTATACCGAATGTAAAGTCTTATGGGATTCAGGAGAAAAGAGATTCTAATAAAAAGGTCTACTATGAGGTGACTATTGGGCTTTCGCTTAAGGTGTTTGATCCTGATTCTGGAGAGATATTGCATGTGATAGACGTAAGAAAGACTACTAGTGGTATGAGTAGTCCTTTACTTGAGGCGATAACTGGTATAAAGGGTAGAAATCTGACTAAGGAGGAAACTATAAACCAAGCTGTTGAAGATATATTGTTGCTGATAAAGTATGAATTGAGGAAGGTTGAGGTATTTAAGCTATATACTGTAATAAATGAGGTAATGGATGGCAAGTATTTTATTGAGCTTGGAAGGAATTATGATATAAATCCTGGTTTGGAGTTGGACATAATTGGTGAGAGAAGGGTTATGATAGGTGGTAAGGAGAGGGTGATAAAGGAGAATAGGGGTTTGGTGAGAGTTATTAATGTTGAAGAAGATTTTTCTGAAGTTATGCCGATATTTGGTAATCCCAAGGTTGGTGATCAACTTGTTGATTCTCTGAGAGTTGGGGGAATATTAAAGTTATTTTTTGGTGTTCAAAATGTTGAGTACCGGGATCCAGAAGATCCTGGATTAATTAGTTTTTTCTATGATAGTTGGGGTGGGATGGTTGATGGTTATAGGTTTTTGTTGGGGCTTTCGTTAATAAATGATGGGAATTTTGCTTTTTTTGAGCCTCAAACCGATGTTTATGTTCTTTTTTCTTCACCTTTGACTATAGATCTGTCTATAGGTGCTAACTTTGCGCTATATCTCAGGAATTTAAAGATTAAACCTCATTTGGGATTAGATTTAATGGGAGCATTTACATACCTTGGTCAAGTGAGATGGTGGTGGTATTTGTTAGATTTTTACCTAACTACGTTTTCGTTAGGTTTTAATGGAAGTATTGGCCTTGAGTATCTGATATCGAAGTATGCTGGTTTATCGCTTGAGGTGGGGTATAGGTATACTTTCCCGGTCTGGGATTTTATAAGAGTTTATGATAATTTAGGGAATGAATATGAATCGGATATATTTACTTCTTCTTTGATTCCTCTATTTGCTCAAAGGGGGATTTTCGGTAGTGTTGCATTAGTGATAAGATACTAGCGTTTGTACTTTGCTTACTCTAAATACTGAATTTCCGGATTGGACGAGGTTGAGGTTTTAGTTTTGGGTGGTAGTGGGTGTTATTGGGGGGTATTTTAATCTTCGTCTAATTCTTTTGCGAGCTATTTTACTAGGAATTTCTGTCTAGTGTTTAGTATCTTGGTAGCCTTACATTTTTGTTTACGTCAAGGTTTGATTGAATTTGTTTTATGGAGTTGTAGTTTTTTGTAATGGAAGGGGTTGGGTATTAGTTATTTTCAGTTTTTTGTGTGAATGTTTGTTTATCTAGTATGAAGATGATTACTGTTGTTATTGTTATGGCTATGATTCCTGATATACCGGTTATATTGTAGAGTATATCGTTTCTTATTGTGTTTCCGTATATGTATAGTCCTGCTGTTCCGTTTAGTGTTCCGTGCATTATTGATGAGAGGGTGACGGATCCGGATTTTTCTCTGAAGTAATTCATTATGAATGAGAATGTTATGCAGAACAATGTCATCAGGAATATTCCTTCTAGTGGATGTTGTGGGAAGTTATGGCCCATTGCTATTATTGGTGCGTGCCATATTCCCCAGAGTGTTCCTATTATGAGTGTTGAGGGTATGAAGCCTAAGGGTTTTAGTTTTGTGAATAGGAATCCTCTCCATCCGAGTTCTTCTCCCCACACCGCTGCTAAATTTAGGAGGGTGTTAATGTTTAAATCCCACATGGTTCAGATAAAACTAAGGCAAATTTACACCGAGGTTGTTCGGTATAATGTGTTTAAATCCCACATGGTTCAGATAAAACGAAATACTAACAGGGTGAATTTTGTCACAGAATTTTGGTTTAAATCCCACATGGTTCAGATAAAACTGGTTAGAGACATCACTGTTTATTTGCCCGATTCCGAGTTTAAATCCCACATGGTTCAGATAAAACCCAATCAATTACGATTTAATTATAATTGTTTGAGATCCTAGTTGTCAAGAGTTTTTGCGAATGAAGGAATTTTTTGATTTGATCGTTCGGGATAGAAGGTGAGTTGCAGCGAACCTCCAATAGGTTTTTTTGAGGTGTCAAAAATTTTGCACTCTAGGCCTCTTCAGAAAAGGGAAAGCGAACGATTTTTTTGAAAAGTAGGTTCGCTGCAAA
>CAYYXA010000065.1:0-8516 GCA_964475465.1 uncultured Brevinematales bacterium | reverse complement strand
AGTAAATCAAAGTTATAGTGAGTATGGATATTTTAGAGAGTTCTTTGGAAGATTTGGAGTTTAAAGCTCTGCTTGAAGAAATTTCTTCTTATTGTTTTACCAAGGAAGGAAGAAGGAAAATCTTGTCAATAAGACCTATAGTTTACTCTAAGGCTTATTCTGAAGCGATGGCAATCATTTCTTATAGGCATTCTCAGATTCTGAAAGGGAAAAGCATTTATAAGAGGTTGAAAATTCCTATACTTGATGAAGCTTTAGTAGAGGTTTTGAAGAAAGCGGAAAAGGAAGGGACTGTACTTCTACCTAAGCAGATTTACGGAATATACGAGTTTCTGAAAGATTTTAAAGATTTAGTTGTTATTGTTGATAATCTTGGTGATGAGTTTAGACACATTAAAGATTTGATAAGTGCTATAGATGTTAACAAGTTCTATAATGATTTTTCCAAGTTTGAAGATTTAGTTAAGAGGAGTATAGATAGGGAAGGTAACATAATAAGCAGTGCTACGCCTAAGCTTGCTGAGATAATAGCTGAGAAGGAGAGATTAGAGTTAACTATAATAAGAATTTTAGAGGATTTTATAAAAAATCCTGACAACGAGGAGTTTTTACAGGATAAGTTTGTTACAATAAGGAATAACAGGTTTGTTATACCTGTAAAAATGGAATACATAAATGCTGTTGATGGCTTTGTTCAGGATATATCATCGACGGGGCATACTGCTTTTGTTGAGCCGAGTTTTGTTAGGAATTATTCGGTTAGGTACCTTGAGCTTGTTGATGAAGAGAGAGTGGAGGTTGAGCGCATACTTAGGAATATTACATCGGAAATTAGGAAGTTTGCCTTGGATGTTGATATTTTTATTCAAGTAATAACTGAGTTTGATGTTCTTTACGCGTTATCTAGGTATGCTGATATAACCAACTCAACTAAGCCTAACTTGAGTAGGAAACCAGTTGTGAAGTTAGTTAATGCTAGACACCCATTTTTGAAGGATCCTGTTCCGATAACAGTGGAATTAGGTGATGGTAGAGATAGTTTTGGGGGACTGATTATCTCAGGTCCGAATACTGCCGGTAAAACTGTATCGATAAAAACTATTGGGCTACTTACGGTTATGGCTCTTTCGGGCTTGTTAATACCTGCTGATGGAGAGAGTACCATTGGGTACTTTGATAAAATACTTGCCGATATAGGTGACCCACAAAGTATAGAAAGAGATTTGTCAACTTTTGCTGCTCATATAGTAAGACTTAAAAGTATTATTGATATCTCTGATTACAACACTTTGGTTATAATTGATGAGATAGGTACAGGGACAGATCCTAGGGAAGGTGAAGCTCTAGGTGTTGCCATACTCAAGGAAATTGCTTCGAAGTCAGCTAAGGTGTGTGTTTCTACTCACTACACTTTGATAAAGAAGTTACCTATGAGTTTGGAGTACTTTAAAAATGCCTACATGGAGTTTGATGAAGAAACTCTAAGACCTACTTATAGGCTTGTTATGGGGATGCCGGGCAGTAGCAATGCGTTGATCATAGCCAAAAAGTTAGGGTTGAGCGATAGGATAATTGAAGAAGCTTTGAGGGTGATTTCTGAAGGTATCGATATCCATGAAAAGTTTATAAAAGAGCTGCAGTACGAAAAGAAAGAAGTTGAATCTCTTAAAGAAGAATTGGAAGAGAAGATAAAGGAACTTGAAGCTTTGAAGAAGGACTATAAGAGGAAAATAGCCGAACTTGAGCAGAAATTGGAAAAGGTTAAGAGGAAGGAAGTTGATGATATACTTCCCGAGATAGTTAACTTAAGAAACAAAGTTTCAGAGATAAGAAGGAAGTTGATCGAAGAGAGAATATCTCAAAAGGAGCTAGAGGAGATTAATAAAGAACTCTTACAAGTCTTTGATGAGGTTAATTTGCCAGTTCCTGTTGATAAGGAACTTATTAAGGTGAAAGATCCTAAGGTTGGTATGGAGGTTTTCTCCGGCAAGTTCAACATGAAAGGGACAATATCAAGGATACACCCTGACGGTAAGGTAGAAATAGTTTCTGGTAGAATTAAGGTACAAACCAGTATTGATGATTTATATTCTGTCTAGGTGCTTATTCATTTGATTGATGGAAAACGCGTATGAAGTGAAGCTCTTTACGGCAATGCGAATTATAGTTACCTAATTGCTAGCATTCTTTCTATTGGTACTAATGCTTTTACTCTTATTTCCTCTGGAACCGTTATTTCGTATTTCTCTTCTCTGAGTGATTCTAATACTTTTTCGATTGTTATTTTTTTCATGTATTCGCAGATCATATTTTCACTTACGGGATAGTACGAAGCATCGGGCCTGAATTTTCTCATTCTGTGGAGTACTCCGATTTCTGTAGCGACAACGAATTCGTTGTCGGTAGAATTCTTGACGAAATTCACCATACCTTCGGTTGATAAGAAGTATGTTTTGCTCGTGTTTATGTCTTTGTTTTCTACATAGTATAGACAGCTAGTTGTACAGCCACATTCTGGATGTATTAGGAATGCTGCTGAAGGATGTTCATTTCTCACTCTTTCTATATCTGAAGGTCTTACGTTTGCGTGTACGTGGCACTCACCAGGCCATATGTGTATTTTTCTCCCTGTCACTCTTGCTATGTAAGTACCTAGGAACATATCAGGTAAGAATAATATTTCCTTGTCTTCTGGTATTGATTGGACAACTTTTAAGGCATTTGATGATGTGCAGCAGTAGTCAGATTCAGCTTTTATTGCTGCTGTTGTGTTTATATATGACACTACTACGGCGTTCGGATGTCTTTTTTTCCATTCCCTAAGTTCTTCTACTGTTATTGAGTCTGCGAGTGAGCAACCTGCTTCTAAGTCTGGTAAAAGTACTTTCTTGTCTGGGTTTAGTATATAAGCTGTCTCAGCCATGAAGTGCACACCACAGAACACAATTATTTCTGCGTCTGTTTCTTTGGCCTTGATCGATAGCCCTAGAGAATCACCAACGAAATCAGCTATGTCTTGGACCTCACCTACTTGGTAGTTATGAGCCAATATTATGGCGTTTTTTTCTTTCTTTAGCTTGAGTATTTCACTTTTTATTTCTTCTAGTGTTTTGTCTTTTGTCATTGATAATAATTTACTATTTATCCACATCGTAAATCAAGTTAATTGAGTATTACTCGTTTTGATGTGTTTTGATTAATACAAGATTGAAAAAGTGTTTTTATTATGTTTCATAATAAGTTTGTGATCTTGAAAGATTTGTTCATATTCTCAGTTGCTTTTAGGAATCTTTGGAGGCACGGAAGAAGAACTATAATCAATGTGATTGGTATTGCTATTTCGGTAATGATGATAGCTTTTTTCTTTGGTTACTACAGAGGCACTTACCAAACCAACTTGTTTGAGGCAATCATAAACTTGTCGGTAGGGCATATACAGATACATTCTAAGAGTTTTCAAAGTCCAACTTTAGGTGGTGATAACTTTGATTTTTTATTGAAAAGTGGTGATGTTATTAAGGATTATCGACACATATTATCAGAGATTAGCAATACTGCGGGTAATAAGTTAAGTTCTGTTTCGGTAAAACTCAAAAATTTTGGTTTTATAAGCAATGGTAAAGAAAAATTCCCTGTCATGGTTGTTGGTGTTCTACCTCAGTTTGAAAATAGTTTTAGTCCAGTACCTAATTCGGTAGTTCAGGGGAAATTCATTGATGTCCCTGGTGAGGGAATAGTCATAGGTGAGAATTTGGCTAAGTTGTTTGATTTCAAAGTTGGGGACCTTGCATATGTTTATTCAACGACTGTTGACGGGCAGCCTAACCTCTTGATTTTACCTATAATAGGTATCTTTAAGACCAAATACATTGAGTTTGATAAACTTACGGTTTTTTTGCATCTTGATGATGCTAAAGGCCTGTTTAACACCGAAGGTGTTAACGAAATAATTGTTAAATTAAAGAAAACATCTTTTAGCAAAGATGTTTCAAAGGCACTTAAGGATAAACTTAAAGAGTTCAAGGTTGAAGACTGGGAAGAAACGGAAGTGGTAAAGATATTCAAACAAGGGACTGAAGGGGATGCTGTAATGTATGTCATAATTTTTGGCATAATACTTCTTATAGCATTGTCTACGATAATGAGCACAATGTATGTGAGTGTTTACGAGAGGACTAGGGAGATAGGTACGCTGAGAGCTATAGGTTGGAGTAGAGGAGAGATTTTTAAATTGTTTTTGTTTGAATCTCTTGGGATAGGTGTGATTGGTTCACTAATAGGTGTTTTTTTGGGAGGAGTTTCGTCTTTTCTTTTGTACTTTTTCCCTATATCTTTTGAAGCTTACGGTGAGGCTATAGCTGAGTTGTCTATTATGAGGATAACATCTGATCCTAGATGGTATGATTTTGTTATTGGCTTCATAGTAGGTGTTTTTGCGACTTACTTAAGTGGAATTCTTCCCTCGCTGAGAGCTTCAAAAATGATAGTTACTGAAGCTTTGAGAGTAAGGGGGTGATCCTTCTATGAAAATGCTTAAACTTTTGTTGTCAAGCTTTTTGTATTTTTTCGTTGTTTCTTGTATTCTTTTGGGGGTAGAAGAAGGATTTTCTGAGACGCTTTCGGGTAAGGATATCCTTAATAAGGTTGAAAGGAACCTGAACCTTGATAGTGGCTACATTGAAATGGAAATACTGGATTACAAAGATAACAAGTTTAATAGATCTTTTTTGGTTGATGTTTTGTTTGATTTGAATGCTGGTACTTTGATGGAGTTCAAATCTCCGCCTAGAGAAAAAGGTAAAAAAATACTACTTATAAAAGATAGCATGTGGATGTATGTACCTGGTGTTTCCAGACCTGTAAGGCTTTCAGCAAAGGATAGTTTCATGGGTACGTCAATAGGAAATAAGGACCTACTAGACTATGAAATGAGTGACGATTATGATGTAGAAGTTGTATCAAGTGATCAATCTAAGTATGTTCTTGAGCTGAAAGCAAATACTACGTCTGTACCTTATCCGAAGGTTGTACTTTTTGTTGATAGGAGTGTGTTCCTTCCTACCAAAATGGAGTTTTATACCTTATCAGGTAAGTTAGTTAAGTATATGATTTTTTCGGATGTTAAGGAGATTGGAGGGAAGGTGAGGCCTACAGTTTATGAAATGAGAGATGTCCTAACTGAAGGTAATTTTACAAAGGTGGTTTTTAGGAAAATGGAGTTAAGGAGAGTACCATCAAGGATTTTTTCACTTGAAAACTTAGCTAAGTGAGTGGAGGGGGTATGAGTAGTATTGTTTTAAGGGATGTTTATAAGGAGTACGTTTTAGGGAAAACTAAAGTAGAAGCTTTGAGAGGTGTATCACTTGAGATCTCGAAATCAGAGATAATAGGTATAATTGGACCTTCTGGTTCAGGAAAAACGACACTTTTAAACCTTATTGGGTGTATTGATGTTCCGACAAGAGGAGAGGTGATAATTGACGGTGAAAACGTTAGCAATATGGATGATGATAAACTTACTCTTTTGAGAAGACACAAAATTGGTTTTATATTCCAAACTTTTAACCTTATTCCTGTTCTAACGGCTTATGAAAACGTAGAGATGCCTCTTATATCGTTAGGTGTACCGAAGGAAGAGAGACACAGGAGAGTTATTGAAATGCTTGACAAGGTTGGGCTACTTGAGTTTAAGGATCACAAGCCTGATGAACTTTCTGGAGGTCAAAGGCAAAGAGTAGCTATAGCTAGAGCACTTGTTATTAATCCTTCTATAGTTTTAGCTGATGAGCCTACGGCGAACCTTGATGGTGAAACTGGGAAAAGGATAATGGAAGTTATAAAGAAGTTAAATGAGGAGATATCTACTACGGTAATTGTTGCTACACATGACCCAAGAGTATTAGAGTACGTTGAAAGGAAAATCTACTTAGAGGATGGTACAATTGTAAAAGAGGAATGAAGTATATGAAGGGAAGGGGATTTTTCTTAATCGCTCTTTTACTATTTGGTAGATTGACTTTTGGAGTTGATTTTAGAGGCTTTGTTGATACTACTTTTTCTTACATTGACAAAAACTCTAGTTCTGTACTAACAAACATTTTTAGATCTTTCCCGAGTTATTCGTTTTTCTCAACTTTAAAAGTTTCTTGTAGGGGTGAGAACTTTTCTGTAATTGGTAGAGTTTTTGCTGATTATGTTTCTCTTACAAATTCTTTTTATTTTGACGAGTTTTATGTTAATTTCAGTGCTTTTGATTTTGTTTCTTTTAGAGTGGGTAGGCAGGTTTTGGGGTTTGGTGTTGGGTATCTTTGGAATCCTGTTAATGATTTTGATGTACCTAAGAGTTTGTTTTCAATTGAAAAATACAGGGTGGGGGTTGATGCTCTTAAGGTGAATTTTGATATTTCGGAATTTGCTGGGTTGCCATTTAACTTTTCTTTCTTGTTTTTGCCTCAGGTATTTACAACGAATTCAGAAGTAGGTTTGTCTAACTCAAAGTTTGGTTTTTACTCATATGCTTTTGTTAATCCTTTTGAGTTTGGTTTTGTAGCGAGTTATCAGAAACTTACTAACGATAAAGAAGATGTTTCTTTTGGGGTTTTCTGTTCGGTTGATGTATTAGGTAGTATAGTTGGCATGGAGGCTGTAGCCTCTAGAAGAAATGAAGTGTTTTTCATAAATCAAGATGGTGATGTTACTAATCATTCTGATTTTTTAGTCCAATCGTTGGTTTCTTTCAATAGAAGGATTTCGGAAAAGAGTTTTTTGGTTTTTGAGTACTACTACAATAATTTTGGCTTTAGCAATGAAGAAGTTGATAGGTTATTTGATACTCTTAAGACAAATTTGTTTGTTTTGAGTAAGTTTTATGATAGGTTTACACCGGGTAATTTGTCGAAAAACAATATTTTTGTAAGTGTTTCTTGGGAATTTGCTGAGAATTTGGGTACTAGTTTGAGTGTTTTGTGTAATTTGGATAGGCTAGGGGTTTTATTTTATCCTGTGGTTTCTTATTCAATTTCTGGTAATTTTGATGTCTCTTTTGAATTAGCTTTTAACGTTGGTAGTGAGAAGAAGAGTGAGATATCTGAGGCCGCTTACAAAAGCTTTTATAGCCTAAGGTTTGTTGCTTACTTTTAGGAGGATCGTATGGGGAGTTTTTCATTGTTTTTGAAGATGGCTTTTAGAAATATGCTTAAGTACAAAAGAAGAACGTTGTTAGTTATGTTAATAATATCTGTTATAACTTTCCTTGTACTTATTTACTCTGGGTTTATAAGTGGTGTGTTTGACGATGTGATGAGGAATTCTTTTTATGAATCGTCTCATGGTAAAATTTACTACAAGGGCTTCTACGAGAAAAAAGAGGTTTTTCCTCTAGGGCTGAGTATAAGGGATTATCGATCGGTGTTTAAAGAGATAAAATCTCTTTATCCTTCTTGTGTTTTAGTGCCAGAGATTAGCGTTCCTACTACGTTTACATATTCATCGGAGACTATTAATGGCTTTTTGACAGGTTCACCTATTTACATTGATGGTTCACTTGTTGATAAGTATAAACTTATAAAGGATAGGATGATTGTAGGGGATTTCCCTGGTGTTGGTGAAAAGGGATTAGTGATTTCTTCAAAGATGGCTAAATCTTTGGGCGTTAAGGTTGGTGATAAGGTAATAATCTTGACAACTGATGTTTATGGATCTTTTAGTGCCGTTGAGGTTGAGGTTAAGGGGATATACAAATCTCCGAAAAACGAGGGTATAGTTGATTTGGCAAGTGCTCAGGATCTCTTAGGGCTTGAGGGTGGTGCTACTGAGATACTTGTTTACCTTAGTTCTCATCATGAGACTAAGAAATTCAGTGATGCCGTGAGTGAAGTACTTAAAAAGTACAACTTAGAGTTTTTTGATTGGAAGGAGATACTAGGAATTATTGCGATGACTCTAGATTTAACATGGGTTTTTAATCTTGTTTTGTATTTGATTATAGGCAGTATAGCAGTTGTAGGGATAATGAATTCTGTGCTTCTTAGTGTGTTTGATAGGGTGAGGGATGTAGGTACTCTTAGGGCTATAGGTATGAGGAGAAGTGATGTGTTTGGTATGTTTATATTTGAATTTGGGCTACAGGGAGTTTTGGCTTCGCTTGTTGGTGTTATATTGGGTGCAATTGTTTTGTATGTACTTTCGATTTATGGTGTGCCTTTGCCGGCTGAGTATGAAAATTATGTGAGTGAGTTTGGTATGTCTTTGGTCTTGAAGCCAGCTTTGAAGCTTACTGATATGCTTTTTAGCTTCTTATTGGGTGTTGGTATATCTATTTTGTCTACGATTTACCCGCTAATGGTGATAAGGAAGATGACAGTAAGGGAACTTTTGATGTTTTAGTGAATTTTATGGTTTTTATTGTTGATTTTAAGGTGCTGAAACACTTTTTGACATTTTAACATTTATAATAAATTATTAAAGGGTAGGGTTTTCTATGGAACGATTTTTGATTTTTTCTCTTTTCCTTTTTA
>CAYYXA010000064.1:0-7855 GCA_964475465.1 uncultured Brevinematales bacterium | reverse complement strand
ATACAAAGCTTACCATCATAAGTAGCGAATCTATGTTTTATCTGAACAATGTGGGATTTAAAGTCTAGTATACTCCGAGCACACGTACACCGTAAATTCGTTTTATCTGAACAATGTGGGATTTAAAGCCAAATTATCCTTGACTGCCTGGCTCCACATTGCCAGTTTTATCTGAACAATGTGGGATTTAAAGTAAAGATGACTCTGACACTCATAAACCCCTCCTTTTTGTTTTATCTGAACAATGTGGGATTTAAAGCTTTATTTCGTCAATTGGCGCTGTCAAGAACTCCTTTGGTTTTATCTGAACAATGTGGGATTTAAAGTTGGAAGAGTTGTTGAAGGAAAGGACAAGAGTTCTCGTTTTATCTGAACAATGTGGGATTACTGTAAAAGGAACTTGAATTTTCCACGAATTACCGTAAATACTTAATTCTCTAACAAATCATTAAAAGGAGTAGATTATGAGAAGGTATCTAATAGCCGGAAACTGGAAAATGAACAAAACAATAGGTGAAGCCATTGAGTTAGCTCAAAAACTCGTTGATGCGCTCAAAGACGTAAATGACAGAGACATACTAATATGCCCACCATTCACAGCACTACATAGCGTCTACCAAGTAATAAAAGACACTAACATCAAACTTGGTGCACAAGATGTGTTCTATGAAAACAGCGGAGCATTCACCGGCGAAATATCTCCAATAATGTTAAAAGACGTAGGATGTGAATACGTAATAATAGGACACAGTGAAAGAAGACACATAATCGGAGAAACAGATGAGCTAATAAACAAAAAAGTAAAAGCAGCAATAAACAACGGCTTGAAAGTTATCCTATGCGTAGGTGAACTACTAGAAGAAAGAGAAGCCGGAAAAACTTTAGAAGTCGTAAAAACCCAAGTAGAAAAAGGATTAGAAGGGGTATCTTCAGAAGAAATGAAAAACGTAGTAATAGCATACGAACCAGTATGGGCTATCGGCACAGGAAAAACAGCTAAGCCCGAAGATGCCCAAGAAGTCCATGCATACATAAGAGAACTACTATCCAAACTATACTCTAAAGAAATAGCAGACGAAACAATAATACAATACGGTGGTTCCGTAAAAGCTTCAAACATTGATGGACTCATGGCTATGCCAGATATAGACGGAGCACTAGTAGGCGGTGCATCATTAGTAGCCGAGGAATTCACAAGAATAGTTAAGTTCGTGAAACAATAAAACAATGAAGCTACATAAATACATAATCCTAGCTACAATACTAATAGGAGGATGTACACTAAATACTTATATATACCTGCCACAGAAAGAAGATTATTACTACCTACAAGAAGGGTTATTCACCGTACAAACCGAAGATAACGAAACAATCTACGGGTACTTCTCACCAGCTCCAACCAATAGCCCATTTTCCAACATAACAATATTGTTCTTTCACGGTAATGCTGGTTCTATGAATACCATGGCCGACACGGCCATGCTATTTCATGATATCGGCGTCAACTTCATAATGTTCGATTACAGAGGATACGGAAAAAGCACAGGCACACCATCAGAACAAGGAACCTATAAAGATGCCGAAGCAGTAATAAAGTACGTCCTCTCATTAACAAATGTAGATACAAACAATATATTCTTCCTAGGACACTCTTTAGGAACAGCAATAGCTACGGAAATGTCTCTAAAATACAAACCGAGAGCATTGATACTTGCTGCAGGTTTCACATGCATAGACGACATGGCCGATTATTACACAACATATAGCTTCCCATCTTCATGGTTCATAGAATACGAATACAACACAATCTCAAAATTACCAAACATTTCAGTACCCATACTATTCATACACGGAACAGCAGACGAAATAGTACCATACTGGATGTCAATATCAAATTATTCAAAAGCAAGAGAACCAAAAAAACTAATATTGATTCCTGATACTAGACACGAAAGAGCTTACCTATTCACAACACCAGAATTCAGGAACGAAATAACTAACTTCATCAACACTTACAGAAACTAGAGTTCCGAGAGTTTCCTAGCCTCATCCTTCTTATAAAGATCTTGATAATAATACCCCTTCTTGCTAAGCTCCTCCTTCAAACTATCAGGGAAAGGTATCTTAAACCAAAATATTTTTCTTACTTCCTTCTCAAGTTTCTGTATCCCTTCACTTTCCTTAGTTATCCAAAGATAATAATCATAGATAAACTTAGACCTCAAGTCTCCTTTCCACTTAATTGACTCGTGATACTGGAAATAATCACCCGTCAACCCCTCTTCCATCCAATGGTAACCAGCTAACTCCTTAGCCATAGCCCACCTAAAATCACCAAAAGCTATGACTATAACATCCCTAGGATTCTTAGCAAATATCGGGATAGCCAACCTACCCTTACTAGATACCTTATTATACTTATTGAAAGGCTCCCAGCATATGCCATAATTACCATAGCCAGGAGTAAGAATAATGTAAGGAACTATCTGTAAAACTGAAGCCCTAGTCTTCCTCTCAAAAATTGTCGGATCTATTTTCAAAATGTCCTTTATGTACTGAGCCGCATTCTCTCTGAAGTTAGGTTTGAGATGAGACCTCTGAATCATCGAAGACACAAGAGCCGGAAAATGATTACCCTGTCGCCCCACACACATCTTTATCATTTGCCTAATGGTCTGTATCTCCGTCTTCACTCCACTTTCATCAACACTATACTCCTCATCACTACCATTCTCATTAGTAGGAATCTCCAGAGCTTTTATCTCCTCAAGAAGCTTATCAAGCTTCTGTTTCGACAAATTTATCTCTTTGTTCATCCTAAGAATCTCCCTGATCTGATCTATCAACGAAGCCAAAGCAGATTCCTCATTCTCAGTATATGCCACCGAATAGTTATCTTCTGTAACATCATCAAACATCTTCGAAAAATCATAAACCTTCTTTATTGAGTTATAAGCAGTCTCCTCAAGCAACTGTCTTTTCCTAAAAGCCTCTCTCAGCGAAGATAATTCAGCCTCAAAAAGCCCTCTCTTCCTCTCATATTTCTCCTTCTCAACAACATTAACACCCCCTTTCTTTTTCTTCTTAGGCAACTCATCAGTAGCACTAACCTCAATATTACCCTTGCCTATCTCCGATATCCACTCATCAACATAGTATATGGAGTTGTATACATCATCATCTGTATTCACCTTCTTTACGGGTATCGACTTTATCATCTCCTGATCTTCAACCGTAAGATACTTGAGATCAAGCACACCAAACCTTATAAACAATCTCTTATGAAGAGGAACATTATCAAACCAAATAGTACCTATCTTTAGGAGCACCTCACTATACAACTCCCAAAAGGCAGTTGTAAACCTTTCCTTATACATCACTTTCTTATCCTTATCCGTTTCATTCTCATATAGCTTCTTAAACTCCAAAAGCCTCTCAACAATTTCTTCATTCTCACCTTCAAGAACATTCCTAAGAAAACTATTAGGCAAACTAGAAAACAACTTACCCATATATCTATATGGTAAATGTGAAACAATTAATTTTCAATCTTTTAATATCACGTCAAAAAACTAGTTCTACAAATTCCAAGTCGAAAATACCTTTAGATCGTCTTCTTGTTCAGTCATTCACCATGAAGATAAAATCAAATTGAAAAGCCCTAACCTATCTTACATAATTTTGAACATGGCTGATGCAGTAACCTTCTTCACAAAAAACCCAATAGAGTGCCCTATATGCGGATACCAATTCAAGAGAGAAGAATTGATGACAGGAGGTGGCAGACTAAATGCTGGTAAGTTAACGTACGAACTAAGAAGGCTCTACATACCTACACAAAAATGGGGAAAAGTCAATCCTCTACTATATCCTGTCACAGTATGCCCAAACTGCTTCTACGCAACACTAAAAGAAGATTTCGGCAAATACTTAGATGACAACATAATCTCAAAGATCGACAGCTACAGAGGAATAAGAGGAGACTACGCTATTCAAATAGTTGGCAACGTAAATTTCGAAAAGCCTAGAGACCTCAAACACGGACTTCTAAGTTATATTCTAGCAATAAGCACATACTCCTTCCTGCCAAAAAAATTATCACCATCATTCAAAAAAGCAGTGTGCTCTCTTAGAGCTGCATGGCTAACAGAGGACCTGAAATCCGAAGAAGGGAACAAACCTGAGTATAACCAAATGCAACTAGTTTTTTACAAAAAAGCCTTGGAATTCTACTCTCTATTCCTAGAAAACCAAGCAAAAGGTGAAGAATCAATTGATGGTGTAAAATTCTTTGGACCCGATTTAGACAAAGATTTCGGATTTGACGGCGTCCTTTACATATACGCTTTACTCAGATACAAGCTTTCATATCTAGAGGAAGACATCAGAAAAAGGTTAGAAATAATAAGGGAGTCCAAAAGATACATAGCAAAATTCGTAGGAATAGGTAAAAAGAGTATCGACAAACCCGCAGATGTCCTGGAAATGGGCAGAGAATTATACGACAAAATGTCAGAAGATGAAGAGAAATTAGAAAAGGAACTAGGAGAACTTCCTCTTACTTCTGATTTACTACAATAACCCTATTGAAAGAAACTTTGTACCTAGTCAAATCCTTACCCACCAAATTTTCAAGAGAAGTCAACTTTTCAAGTTCATAGGTGAGCTTCTTGTCCTCATCTAAAAGAGCTTCAACTCTTCTGCTGAGATAATCAATTTCCTTAGACAACTCTTTGGAATACATAACTTCCAACACTAAAGCAAGCATTATTGAAACAACAAGAAAGCTCATAACCACCAAATCCCAAAACTTCCTCATGTTACACCTTCTCGTATACCCTAAGCTTAGCAGACCTAGAGGAAGGATTATCTTTTACTTCCTCCCTTGAAGGTATTATCGGTTTCGGCGTAACTATTCTAAAATGTCCCTCCTTAGCCATCTTAAGCATGTACTTCTTAACTAATCTATCTTCCCCCGAGTGAAACGTTAACACACACAATCTACCCCCAGAAGACATAAAATTACCAACCTTCGAAAGAAACTTTTGAAGAACTTCATACTCTTCGTTAACAAATATTCTGAGAGCCAAGAAAGTCTTCGTAGCAGGGTGAATCTTAGTCCTATAGTATCTACCTATCCCCTCCCTTATCAAGTCCGCTAATTCCTTCGGCGTCTCTATCCTCTTCTTCTTTCTATACTCACAGATAAGGCTAGCTATCTTCCTAGCCATCGGCTCTTCACCATACTTGAAGATTATGTTTATAAGCTCTTTCTTAGGAAAAGTATTTACAACCTCGTAAGCAGTATACTTTACCTTATCAGCTTTAGCATAAGTCATTGTCAACGGATACTCCGAATCAAAACTAAATCCTTTCCTTTTGTTAGCAATGTGATACATTGACATTCCCAAGTCTACAAGAATAGCATCAAACTCATCAATACCAGTCTCAACCGATATCCTATCAATATTCTCAAATCCTTCATTTATAAAATAAACATTCTTAAACTCCTTTAGCCTCTCAGAAGCAATCTTAACAAGGTCTTTGTCCTTATCATTACATATCAATACACCCTTACCATCAAGCACTTTAGCTATCTCATACGAATGCCCACCTTCACCACAAGTGCAGTCCAAAACCTTACTACCCTCTCTCAAATTCAAGTACTCTATTATTTCTTTAACCATTATAGGCTTATGATAATAAACCTTCTCCATAGCAAACAATAATTTTACAAAACATACTCACTCTCTTAAAACTTACAAACGTCCAACCTCCACATTAGAATGAAGAATACAACCCATCACAACAAAAAGTACTTAAAAGTAATAAACTCACCTGCTTTATTTAAAAAATTATAAAATTCAGAGAGGCTTAGCCTCTCTGCTAAAAAATTCACTTCAATGTAACAATAACCTGATTACCAGAAACATCAACAGGTTTACTTAAGCTCAAGCTAATACTCAAACTATCCGTAAGGCTATCAACAAATTCATCAATGCTTCCCTTGAAAATCACCGAATACTCAACATAATCACCCGACATCGCCCTCCTCGTCTTTAATTTCACTCCTGGCATTCCATCAAGAATTTGTGAAAATTCTCTTTCATCCGAAATATTCCTAATCCCTATAACTTTAAGAGATATTAGATTACCGCCTTTGACATAACTCTTAATCTTTTTCAATACTTCCTCAAGCCCCTTAATTGCTAAATCCGAGATCAGTGCTTCAACATACTTTGACGTATCACCACCAAAAGCTTTATTTGTTGTCATTATAACCTTTCCCAAGCCTCTACCGGTAGAAGCATCAAAAGCTTTTAAATTAAGTCTAACATACCCCTGGTATACTCCAACCACAGGGATACCAGAAAAAGAACTTTGCCCACTCTTCATCTCCTTTAATTCAACCTTCGTTGATACCTCTATGTACACACTACCACCAACACTAGACGAAAGAAGCTGAGATAAACTCATCGATTCACCTTTTTTCTCTTCATACACCTTCTCTAACTTCCTTCTAATCTTTTCTAAAACATCAGGTTCTACGTACTCAATGTTCATCTCAGAAATCTTTTCATTCATAACATCAATGGCATACTTTGTGTAATCATCCTGTTGATATCCATCTTCAGGTAAAACAACGAATCTAAGTTCTTTAAGCACCTCATCCTGAGAAGCAAGCAAAAATCCCGGGAAAACAAAAACAAAAATCAAACACAAGAAAAAGAATCTCATATATCACTCCCAAAGATGTTTATCATATAAGAATGAGAAAGGATGCCACCAGAATATTGGTACTCTCCAGTTAAAACCAAGTTCCCACTCAAACTTAGAATACTGGTTATAACCTTCTGGAGGGAACCATATCCCAAGAAGCAACGAAAGATACGAATCTTCACCCACTCCAATCTCAACTTCAAAAGGCCAATTAAGCACATTTCCAACTCCTCCTACTTCCTCTTCAAAAGAAAACTCCAAATTCTGGTAATAATTGTAAAGAAAACTTCCTTTAACCTTTGAAGATATACTATTTGCACTTACCAACGGCAGAACACCAAATCTTAAAGAAACATCTTCATACCTATATTTGACAATATACCTCAAAGACAAAGAAGGAGTAAAGCCTGAAAAAGTTGCTGAAGTCAGAAAAGGTTCACCAATGTACTCATCTTCATCAGGTGTTGTGTAATCACCAAACCACCATTTTATCCCTGTCTCAAGGTAAAGATGCTTCCAAAGCCTAAGCCTAAAAAATTCAACTGTCAGATTAACAGACAACAGCTGGAACTGCCCATCAAACAAATCATAACCTCCGTACCTATCTTTGCTTGTCATTCCAGGAGTTGTAAACCCTCCGAGCCACCCAAAAGAAACATTTATCCCTACCCCAGGAGAAGAAAGGATAAACCCTAAAGTCTCCCCAACCGCTCCTACAACAGCACCAGCAGTCATAGAAACACTTTCCGAAAATTCAGCACTAGTCTGATACGATTCAAACCTATTCCCCCAGTCAACCGTACCACTCTCAACCATCGCAAGCTTAAGATTCAACTCAACTTTACCTGTAGAAGGATTCCTTGCAACATAACCATATAAGAAAGCATCCACCCCATAAAACTTTCCTAAATCCTTTTTGGTCCTATAAAAACCTTCTTCATCATAACCTTCCTTCTTTATCATCTCAACAAGAGTACTAAGATTATTTCTATCTATCACTTTCACATCAGGTATTTTAGCCTGAACCAAAGCACTAGTCACCTTATCAACAACAGAATTCTCATCAATACCTTTATCAGTCCTAAAAGAAAAAACAGCTATTGTCTTTATAGGCCTACCATAAGACTCAATGGCA
>CAYYXA010000063.1:0-34019 GCA_964475465.1 uncultured Brevinematales bacterium | reverse complement strand
TAATTCAACAGAACCGTAGCATTTGTACATCATCTTACCTGTTGCCTTGGTAATTTGAGTACCAAGTAGATTCTCCCAATTGGAAATTAAAAATCTCTGATCAAAAAAATTTTTGAAAAACTAGAAAAATTTTTGTAAAATAATCACAGGGTATAAAAGGAGGAAAAATGGGAAGGAGAATAATTATACTTTTATCAGCTCTTGCCATAGCTAGTTTGGTCCTTTTTTCATGTCTGCAATTATCAACAAACAAAATTACTATACAAATAACAAGAGGTACAGGAAACAACTATTACGAAATAGCAATAGTTACTAACTCTTTATTCTCACCTAACAATACAAACGATATCTCATCGTTCAACATAAATGATGAAAACAACGTTACCCTTGAGGTAGCTACCGGGAACTTATCAAGTGGCTATGCTACCTGGACATCCTTTAAGGACTATCTGTATGGGTTATACTTTATTATAGTGAAGATAGACAAGACGGGCGACGACAAAATAGGCTCAGGAGACGAATATTCCTTCAAATATATTATACTTGACATTGGCAGCAATTCGGTTCAATTCTCCGATACAGATACCTGGTATTCCCTGAACTAATCGTAAATAACTCTAAGACCTTCCATAAACCTAAGTGCTTCAGAAAACTCTTGTAGCGTAATCCTACGCGCTAACTCTGGACAATTGTAAGCTTTATAGCAAGGATAATACTGATCCATGACATTCACAGCCATATTTGGGGATATTTCTTTAAGAACATTAGCCACAATCTTGGTACCAGCTAAACCATTAGGCAAAACTAAGTGCCTAACCAAAACACCTCTGACAGCAACACCATACTCATCAACTACCAAATCTCCAACCTGCCTATACATCTCCCTTATAGCACACTTAGCAACATCAAAGTAATCCCTAACCCCTGAATATTTCTTACCAATTTCGTCATCACCATATTTAAAGTCAGGCAAATATATATCCACTATACCATCAAGTAACCTTAGAGATTCCAAACTATCGTATGAAGAAGTATTATAAACTATTGGAAGCCTAAATCCCTTTTGTACCGCTATATATAACGCTTCAATTATTTGGGGCACAACATGAGAAGGTGTAACAAGATTTAAATTATGACATCCCAACCTTTGAACAGTTAAAAATATCTCCGCCAATTCCTCAGGTAAAACTTCCTTACCCTCTCCTAATTGACTTATCTCATAATTTTGGCAATAAATACATCTCATATTACAGTACGAAAAAAAGACTGTTCCCGACCCCCTAAAACCCCTTATTGGCCTCTCCTCACCCTTATGAGCAAAGTAAGAACTTACAACAGCAAATCTCCCCACTCTACAAAATCCTCTCTTACCATCAAGCCGATCAACACCACACTTGTGCGGACAAACCCTACAAGATTTCAGCATCTCCAAAGCTCTACCTATCCTTCTTTCCCATTCCTCATCCTCAAGGTTAAGATAAGAAGGATACAGCATCATAAGAAATTATAAAGATTCCCAAACAAAATAAAAAACATCTTTTGAAAATATTACACCTATACCCATCACAGAAACAATTCATAAAGATCTACCAGATTACAGAACCTTAACCCTCAACATTACTTACCCAATACACTACCCTACATCACCAAATCAGATTACTCAGAATAAAGATGTGGTGAACAAGAAAAACTACTAAAAACTTTTGAATTTTATAAAAATTTTTTGTATACTTATATACAGTATATATGTATTATGGGAGGTGTGAGTATGTCAAACAACGTTGTTAAAGTTTACACGACGCCAAGTTGTCCATATTGTAACATGTTAAAAAACTATCTAAGGGCGAGAGGAATAAGGTTTGTTGATTATGATGTTTCGAAAGACCAAGAAAAAGCCATGGAGATGGTAAGGATTTCTGGTCAGATGGGCGTGCCTGTAGCAGTTATAAATGGAAAAGTTGTAATAGGATTTAACAAGCCTCTTATAGACAGGCTTTTAGGTCTTAGTTAAGCATCAAAAGGGGGTAAGCCCCCCTTTAAAATTTATCCTCTTAGTAATGTGAGAACTGCTTGTGGTCTTGCATTAGCTTGTGCAAGCATAGAAATAGAAGCATTGAGTAATATCTGGTTCTTAGTAAATTCACTCATCTCGTTAGCCATGTCTGTATCTCTAATCCTTGATTCAGCAGCTTGCATGTTCTCATAACCAGTTAGTAGTGACTTAGCAGCATACATAAGCCTATTTTGGTAAGCACCTAAATCGGCTCTTTGCTTGTTCACTTTTGTCAAAGCCTTGTCAATCAAACCTATTGCAGCATTCGCCTTATCAGGTGTTGATAGAGATATGAACGAAGCTGTTAGAGGATTACCAACGGGGTTTTTGAGCCCTAGACCTTGCGAATTCATAGTACCAATGAAAATCTGGATCCTCTGATCCATGTTAGCACCAATATGGAGCCACATACTAGCAGTAATAACATTTTCACCTGTGAACTTAGCAAACCTACCAGTAAGCAAGTTCAAACCGTTGAACTGAGCATGAGAAGCGATTCTGTCAATCTCAGCTATCAAAGCTGAAACCTCAACCTGGATGTACAACCTATCTTCATCCGTATAGATACCGTTAGAAGCTTGAACTGCAAGTTCCCTCAGCCTCTGTAAAACCTGAGTAGTCTGTTCCAGATAACCTTCGGCTACCTGAATGAACGATATACCATCTTCTGCGTTCATCTCAGCCCTTCTTAGACCCCTGATTTGAGCTCTCATTTTTTCAGAAACTGCTAAACCAGCAGCATCATCGCCAGCTTTGTTAATTTTCATTCCAGAAGAAAGCTTCTCAACGTTGCCATCAACATCCCAACCTTTGGTTTTCACCATTCGGTTGGCAAAAATTGAACTAATATTGTGGTTGATAATCATACACATCCTCCTTGATGTTTTTTACTAGGCATCCTTGCCTAGCTTTCACTAATCATATTCGTATTATTAAAAAAAACCTTTAGTTTTTAATCATATCAAGGTGCACCTATCGGAATAATCCACATCATCCAAACTCTTAATTAGTTTCTTACCACACAAAGGGCAATCAGGATCTTTTTTAACATTGAAAACACTAAAATCCTGATACAACGCATCATAAACTAATAGCTTACCAACAAGCAGTTGGCCAATACCAGTTACCAGCTTTATAGCCTCAACTGCCTGCAGTGAACCAATAACACCAACGACAGCCCCAAGAACCCCTGCTTCCCTACAAGTAATAGCATGGCCTGAAGGAGGTTCACTGTATATACACCTATAACATGGATTTTCATCAGAAGGCCAAAAAACACTAACTTGTCCCTCAAACCTCAAAACCGCACCATGAACTAAAGGTTTACCAGCAAAGTAACAAGCATCATTCAGTAAAAACCTCGTAGGGAAATTATCAGTACAATCAACCACAACATCATAATTTCGGATTATATCAAGAACATTTGTCTTATCAAGATAAACATCATAAGTTACAACTTCAACATCGGGATTGAGGACCTTAACCTTTCTTTTAGCCACTTCTACCTTTTTCTCACCTATGCTATAGCTATCATGTAATATCTGTCTCTGAAGGTTAGACAAATCGACAACATCATTCTCTACTATGCCAATAGTACCAACGCCGGCAGCAGCAAGATAATAAATAACAGGTGACCCGAGTCCACCAGCACCCACAACCAAAATTTTTGAGTCAAGTAGCTTCCTCTGCCCCTCAAAGCCAAATTCCTCAATCATTATATGCCTAGCATACCTTGTAAACTGCTCATTACTCAAGCCAAACATATTTGTAATAAGATAAAAAAACAATAATTCTTTTTCAAGAACAAAGTGCTTATAACACTTTCTTAATTAAAAACTCTTGAGTGCTACAGTACTTAATTAACCAAAAATCCTTAAGAACTGGAGAGACCTCGTCTCTTAGACATACAAGCATCACAACATCAAAATACGTCGATATAGAACTTTCCCCAACCAAATATATCAAGATAAGGAAAGCAGACATAAATTTGATTCTACTAATTGAATTTATTAAACTTAACTATGGATATGAAAGAAGACAAAGAATTCGAATGCGATTTCTGTAGCTTAGAAGCCCAACACCACCATGAACAAAACAACGAAGGAAGCATCTCCAAACTTGAGTTATTTAATTCTTTATTTGCTTTGGTTCTAACACTCCTATACGGAGTGTTCCACAAAATCAACATACATTCTAATCCTCTACTTGACTATTCGATAGTTTTTCTGATACTAATAATTACTTCTTGGAAGTTAATATTCAACTGGCTTAGAGAATCAAGATTCAACATACTCAATGAAAACTTCCTTATACTGACAGCGACAACAGGAGGAATAATAATTCACGAAACATTTGAAGCCCTACTACTCATTTCGCTATTCAGGTTAGGTGAATCAATCCAAAATATAGCATTATTAAAATCACAAGAAAGAATAAAAGGAATGATACTTGACATATACACAAAGGTAAGAGTAAAAAGCAGAGACGGTGAGGAAAAACTGATTGATGCTCACAACGTAAAGGTTAGTGATATCATAATAATAAAGCCAGGCGAAAGAATAATTGTAGACGGAGAAGTAGTTGCAGGTGAATCACATATTGACACATCGCAGATAACGGGTGAGCCTATACCAGTACAAGTAAAGAAGGGAGACAAAGTAATATCCGGAAGTGTAAATATTGACGGAACGTTAGAGATAAAGGCTTCAGAAACATTTGAAAGTTCATACATACATAGGTTAATCGAGGCGATAGAATCCACAAAAAATAATTCAAAAACAGAAAAGTTCATTTCCCAAATCTCTAAGTACTATACACCAACTGTAATATGCATCTCTCTGTTAATCGTAACGATCCCGGCTCTACTAGGAACACAAAACTTGAATGATTGGACATACAAAGCATTAATATTCCTCGTAATAGCTTGCCCATGTGCTATAGTAATAAGTGTACCTCTATCATACTTTAGAGCAATAAGTGAACTCTCGAAGGAAGGAATAATATTCAAAGACACAGCTTCTCTAGACAATATCTCAAAATCAAAAACAGTTTTCTTTGACAAAACAGGCACATTAACCGAAGGAAAATTCAGGATTTCACATTCCTACGTTTCGGGGGAAACTACCCATGAAACAATGCTAAATATAGCAAACGCTGCAAGCAAAGGCTCAAACCACCCTCTAGCCAAAGTTATAAGTTCACTACCTACAAAGAATGATAACATCAAAGTAAATAAATACCTAGAACTACCAGGTTATGGTGTAATAGCGATCTCAAACATAGGTAGAATTATAATGGGGAATGACAAACTACTACATAAAGAGAACATACCCCACGAAATATGTAATACAAACTCTACATCAGTACATGTAGCACTAGAAACCAAATATCTCGGTTATATATCATTCGAAGACAAAATAAGAGAAAACCTAAAAGAAGTAATTAGTGAGCTAAGAAAACAAGGAGTGGAAGAAATCTTCATCCTAACAGGAGATACTAAAGAAATAAGTGAAGAAATAAAAAACTTAGGATTCACGAAAATCTTCACAAACCTATCCCCAGAAGAAAAAGCAAAAATAGTCGATGAGTACAAAAAAGAAAATCCGAAGAAAATAACTATTTTCATAGGAGATGGGATAAACGATGCAATAGCAATGAAAAAAGCAGATATCTCAATTTCCTTTGGCAAAGAACTAAGTTACATAACAACATCAGCCTCTGACGTCGTCATGGTAAGTGACGACATATCAAAAATGGTTAACCTCTTCCACTACTCAAGAAATGTAAAGAGATTAGTGATAACAAACTCACTGTTAGCTCTGTCAATAAAACTATCAGTTATGGCTCTAGGGTTATTAGGTACAATGGCTCTGTGGATAGCTGTAATATCAGATGTAGGAACAGCATTGCTCACTATTCTAGTCTCACTAACCAAGAAACTAAAATAACCTTTTTCTATTCCCTAAAAGCACTAACTTCAATTTCTATCAAAGCACCTTTTGGCAAATTACTAACCTCAACAGTTGTTCTAACAGGCTTGTGTTCACCAAAAAACTCTTTATAGACTTCGTTAAACTCACTGAACTTACCTATATCCTTTATGTATACAACAACCTTGAAAATATCAGTTATATCATAATTTAACTCATTCAAAACGTTCTTAATGTTGGATAAAATTACCTTCGTTTGCTCCTTAATCGTGTTACCTATTATGTCTCCATTGCTATCAATACTTATCTGCCCGGATAAAAATAAAAACCCATTCGGAAGCAAAACAGCAGTCGAATAATGCCCAACAGGCTTGACTCCAGAAAAATGATTAAAAAACTTCATACCTACCCTAAAATGTTATTATACTATCTAATCTTTTTTCCACTTATTGGCAAACCATACCTAACTCTAATATTTTTAGTATCAATTCGTAAACTACCACAGCCACCAAGTAATTTATAGCACTTTTTTATATTTCAAAGCGTAGCCCCACCATTTTAACTAGTGGAGATAGAGTCTCTGTATAACATAGCAATTGCCTATAATTTTCCAACTGCAAAACCTTTCGTTTATAATTTGTTCATGAACTCAAAAGAAGTCGTGATCTTAAGTGGTAGAGCCAACCCGGAATTATCCAAAAGGATAGCCGATTACCTAGGATTAGAGCTAGGTAAAGTCAAGATAACAGAATTTGCCGACGGCGAAACATTTGTTAAGGTGGAAGAGAGTATAAGAGGTAGCGACGTTTTTATAATACAGCCTACCTGTCATCCAGCAAACAATAACCTAATGGAACTACTTATATTGATAGATGCAGTAAAAAGAGCTTCAGCTGACAGGATAACAGCCGTTATACCTTATTTCGGTTACGCTAGACAAGACAGGAAAGCAGAGCCAAGAGTGCCAATAACCGCGAAATTAGTAGCTAACCTCATAACGACTGCAGGAGCTAGTAGAGTGCTAACCATGGATTTACATGCTGACCAAATTCAGGGATTCTTCGACATTCCAGTAGATCACCTCTACGCCTTCCCCGTTTTTATCGATTATCTGAGGCAAACTTATGGAGATTTAAAAGATTTCGTAGTCGTATCTCCTGATACAGGCGGTGTAAAAAGAGCTAGATACCTTGCATCATTCTTGGATTTGAACATAGCAATAATTGACAAAAGAAGAGTTGCTTATAATGTTGCAGAGGTAATGAACTTAGTCGGAGAAGTTAAAGGAATGAACGCCGTAATAATTGACGATATAATAGACACAGGAGGAACCGTAGCAAAAGCAGCAAGGAAATTAAAAGAAGAAGGGGCCAAAAGAGTCATAATAATGGCTACTCACCCCGTACTCTCAAAAAACGCGAAAGAAAAGCTTTCTGATGATGCAATCGACGAAATAGTTGTAACCGATACGATACCAATACCACAAGAGAAAATGCTAGATAAAATCAAAGTTCTCAGCGTATATAAACTCTTTGCAGAGGCAATATCAAGAATACACACAAACAGCTCAGTAAGTTCACTCTTCGTAAAAAGATAATAACTCAATAAAATAATTTAAACTTTCCTTCAACTCAACACATAGGAAATTTGATACCTAGTAATTGCTAAATAACATTTCTCCAAGACTCATAGCATCTCTTTAGCAAACCTATGAAAGGTAGAAAAGCAAAAAGTTCCTTACAAAGAACAGAAGAATCCAATAAAAGATCTTAAGCAATCCTAAACAATTACCTAGCATTTTTAACAGGAGAAGGCAAGAATACTGTAAAAGTTGTTCCCTCTCCTTCCTTGCTATCAAAAGAAATAAATCCTTTGTGATCATTTACTATTTTCTGGCATATTGACAAGCCTAATCCCGTACCTTCACTCTTAGTGGTGAAAAACGGATCAAAAATCTTATTTCTTATATTATTTGGTATTCCCACACCGTTGTCTTTTATATAAACACCCTCAAAATTTTTCCCCTTGTAAATGCTTATATACCCTATCTCTATCCTACCTTTGTCGTGATTTATAGCCTGTATAGAATTAAGAATCAAGTTAGTAAAAACCTGCAACAGTAAGTCATAATTCCCTATCACTACTACTGGCTCAGTAATATTGTTTACAACCGTTATGTTCTTTTTCATTACTTGATAGCGAAGTATATCAAGAGTCGAGGATATAACTTTCGAAAGGTTAACTTCCGCCATATCATAGTTTACTGGCTTAGCAAACTTCATGAAGCTGTTAAGAAGATTAATTATCCTTCCAGTCTCAAGGGAAGCTATAGAGATAAATTTTTCTATAAAATCCAAATCATTCTTTCTTGTCTTCAAAAGCTCTATAAAACCGACAAGCGAAGTCAAAGGATTCCTTATCTCATGAGCCACACCCGTAACAATTTCTGACATCATATTCAACTTCTCTGAAATTATATAATTGTTAAGTAACTCCTTCTTGTATGTTATATCATCTATAACCCACAAAGTTCCTTCTACATTACCCATTTCATCATACATCGTAGATACATTGACCTCATAAAACTTTCCTTCATACTCTACTTCCATACTTCCTACTTCAGTCCTATTTACCTCAACTTTCTCTATCAACCTACTAGCCAAATTACTTAATTCAGGTTTGTTTATGTATGTCACTACTCCATCAAGAGTAGTGATTAAAACTAGCTTATCTATGCTAGAGAGTATCTTACTATTGAACTGATTCAGGAAAAACAACTCCTTGTACATTATGTAGTTCTTGATCGTTATTTTAGCAGGCCTCGTAATATTATCCAAAACCACTATGTCCCTTTCTGAGAAAGGGACATAACTCAACCCTACTTTCTTATTTATGAGCACTATAAACCCCAAAATCTCATCATCCAGTACCAGAGGATAGAAAAGAAGAGATAGTATCTTTTTATTGAATTCCCTCTCTATCCTCTTCAAAAATTTCTCATCAGAAATGACACCAAACTTTGTTATGCCCCGCTCAGCTCTTAACTCCTTTATAACCATATCTACTAAATTCTCCTCAACACCGAGATAAAAATCACCCACCTTTTTGAGTTCATTATCAACTATCACTATTCCACCTACCTCAGCATTCATCTCAACTATTATTTCACTCAATATATACGCCAACAACCTATCCCTGTTCACAGTGGTATAGGTAGCATTGTAGAAGTTTATTACCTTCTCGTACTCAGCTATTTTTTCCCCTATTTTACCCAAAATCGACATAAACTCAAACACTGACTTCACGTGCATCGCTATAAGTTTAAATACAGCAATATACTTCAGATCATTACCGTCATTAGCCTCATCGCCATTGCATATACCTACTATCAAAATCTCATCATCACCTACGGAAAACCCAAAAGCCATAACCAAGCTATCTTCTCTTTTACCTAAATATACAGGAACCCCTGCTATCATCTCATCCCTAATCTCATTTGCTAAATCAACCAATTCTTCGGAACTTCTTACATTACTCTCCTTAACAAAAAACACTGTATTGCCTCTATCGATTACATAAACATCCTCAAAACACTCAAGAAAACTAACTAAGTTTATAAGCCCACTTATTTTATCAAACGCTGTTGTTATATCCTTGAAGAACATACTCAACTAAACCCCATGATATACAAAGAGATTCCAAACTATCTCCTCACACATCCTTCTAGTTTCATTTTCATACTCATCGAAACCTTTCAAAATCTCCTGAGCTTTTTTGTCATCAAGCCCATAAAACTTTATCCACTCAAAGAAATCACTTTTCCTAACTTCAAGATGAAACTGTAACCCATACACATTGTTCTTATACCTAAATGCCTGATTAAGGTAACTTTTCGATGTAACCACTCTCACACAGTCCTTAGGCAAATCAAAGGTATCTTCGTGCCACTGAAAAACCTTGAAAGCTGGCAAAAACTTTGAAAATACTTTATCCTTCCAGGCATCCCTAGTTAGAGAAACTTCATACCACCCTATTTCTTCTCCATCTGCTCCTTTGTAGACTCTACCCCCAAGCAGATCAGCTAACAACTGAGCCCCCAAACATATCCCCAAAACAGGTTTATCTCCTCGTATAAAATCACTTGCAATTTCCTTAACAAAACTCAAATATGGGTACCTTTCATACTCACAAACAGACTGAGGTCCTCCGAGAATAATAAGTCCATCGAAAAGATTCGTATTTATAAAAGATCTCCAATCCGAAGATAAATTAGGAGAATCGTAATATCTGAATGACACCGCATTTCTATTAAGCACTTCCTCTATACAACCCAAACTTTCAATCTTTACATTTCTTATAACTAGTATCATGATAAAAATATAACCAAAAATAAAAAATTTTTTCAAACATATCGGGATTTATAAGGTATATCATCTCTACACTTTTTGTGATAAATTTTTTAGGGAGTAAGCAACCTAAAGTGTGTTGAAAAAAATTGGTTTAATTGTTCATAATAGTTTAATTGCTTTTTGGAGGAAGCGATGATAGAGATACCTTACAAGTACGAGATACTTGGTAAAAAAAATAATCACACCTTATTTGTAAAGATAAACGGTGAGACGTTAGAGATCGGTCAGCTGATTGTAGCTTCAGATTCTCACGAAGTTTTTGATACCTCTGGAATGCATTATGTTGAATTCAAAAGCGACATCAATAGGTTAAGAGAATACGCAATGTTTATCGTCAAGGATGCTCCTGAACTCTACAAGGAAGCCAATCTTCTAGAACAGCAAGTTAGCGAACTTATAAAAAATGCTATAAGGCACGGGAACAAGAATGACCCATCCAAGAAAGTAAAAGTTTACTATTCCTTCGAAAACAGGGTCAAAGTAATCGTGGAAGATGAGGGTGAAGGCTTTAAAGATATTGATGACTGGAACAGGTTCAATATAGCAAGGACCATAGCGATCTACAAGCAGGACTTTGAAAATATAATGAACTTCATATCTTGGAGAGGAAGAAATATGAACGAAATGGACGGAGGTAACGCTCTGTTTGCAGCAATTGAATACTGGAATGGTGGAATCTACTACAACGAAAAAGGGAACAAGGTCTGCGCTATAAAATACTTCCCTGACAACCCAGAATACGAAAAATACAAGTAACAACTAAAGCTTGAACCTGAAAATAACTTCATCGAAATCTATCCTAAATTTCTTCCTTCCATATTCGAATTCTAAATACCTATCCTCCAATATTTTTTTCAATACTAGATATGTGAGGTAAACATCCTCTTTACAGTGTTCTATAACTACGTCTATTTTCCCTTCCCTGAAATATAGAGGCATCTTTTCACTAGAAATTCTTTTACCAACGCCATTTATATTGTTCTGAACTAGATTGTGAAGAGATATTTTCATATTCCCAACGTACTTTTTCAGTAAGTCATTCAGTATATCAAAAGTCTTAACATTATCAGCAATTTCAAACCTACTGTCATATCGAGACAAAACCTTGTAATCAAAATTCTTAACATTGTATCCTATAACTATATCAGAAGAAAATAACATATCTATCAATGCTTTGACACTATCCTCACTAAAAACGAAATACTTATCTTCCTTTATATCGTAGACTACTCCAATAGACATAAGCATGTCCTTAGCATTATCCCATCCCCCAACCTCATAAGAATAATATTGAGATTCCAAATCAAAAACCAAAGGTCTAGTAAAGTTTTCCAAAGGATACTTCAGCAAATCATAAAAAGCATATTTACCATTCTCCTCTTGACTTGGCAAATCCTTTTTGAGGAAGCTTATCGAATACTCAACAACTTTTGGATTGGTCACACCTTTGCTTTTTCCCTCTTCATGCCCACCACTTTCAAAACCTTCAATAAGCATGCTAAGAACCTTCACACCCATATGCTTAGAAAGAATCATATTAGCATTACCACACTTTGGAGACTGTATACAAGAAGGACATCCTCCGTCATTATTACAACTGCAATTACTAATTGTACTAAAGGCTCTCCTTACTATCTTGTCCATTTTAGAATAAGCAATTTCCGAATACCCGACACCACCTTCTACAGACTCATATATGAATATTGTAGGAGCACCATACGCATTGACAGAAGAAAAACCACCTAATTCCATTCTGCTACATATTATTTCCGATGGATACATACTAATAATTGCATGCTCTGCTGCATGAAGTCCCGAATTCAAAATCATCTCCTCGTTTATCTTATAGCTCTCCAAGGAAACATTTCTCATGAGAATATGTTTGTCTTTCTCAAAATCAACTATACGACTCAAGTAACTACCATCAAACTTTATCATTATCCCCTCAGTCTCAAAACTTACTTCATACGGAACATCATAATAATTGATTTTCTTGATAACTCTCTTGTAAGTTTTCACTCCAAACTCAACAACAGGCTCCAATTCATACTCTATAAATCCCTTAAAAACCTCTCTAACCAAAAACTTGCAATAACTCAGTGAAAATATATTACTCCCCGAACTATTCTTGAAAAACTTCTTTTTCATAGTATTAAGAACCTGTATATCCTTATCAACGAGAATTTCAGTTAATAACTCTCCATCATCACCATTCTCAGCACTATCAGAAAAGCCCTTCTTTAAATTAATCCTACTCTCACTAATAGAAACAATTGAATCCTCAAGGTTAATATCATCAACAAAATAACTTTCTCCCATATGTAAGTAAACACCTCCAGGATGAGCTTCGTAAAAAAGGTTAGTCAGAGATATTTCTCCTATCTTTTTTTTAAACCCATTCTTTCTATGCAGCACAATATCAAAAGACCTACCTATATTCCTCAGGTTTATCAATTTTCTAATATCATTTTTGGAAAGCTTAGTTATGAATATTTTACCTCCAGGATTATAATAATCAGGACCTAACGACAATATTTCTTCTTTTCCAAGACTCTTTCTTTCATGCTCTATAAACTTCTCAGCTCTATAAACCCCTTCTTCTCCCCAATACTTTGCAACCACATCGCTGGAAATGAAATTCCTCTCGGATACCCCAATAGCCTCATTATACGCCAAAATAGCCAAAGCAACATAATACCCTATGACTCTTTCATTGTACACATTAGCAGCAAGCTCCTCAACTTCATCCGAAAACAGTTCCTCAGGGTGATTATAGTAGTAATTATCCAAAGCATTCTGAGTAGGTATAAAAACAACAATACCATCCCTGACCCTACCCGTTCTACCAAGCCTCTGCCTAAACGAAATCCTAGACAAAGGAAATCCCAAAATACAAACAACATCCAAATCTCCTATGTCCACTCCCATCTCAAAAGCAGATGTTGCAATAAGGCCCTTAATTCTTCCCGTTCTGAACATGTTTTCAATTCCCTTCCTGTCTTTAGGATCATAACCAGACCTGTATGGCATAACTTTATCAGCCAAAGAAGAGTTTTTAATAATCTTAGCAAGTTTCTCTACAGCTTTCCTGCTCTTAACAAAAGTTAACACCTTTTTGTCACCACCAGTAATGAAAGTCTTTAACAAATCCAAAACTTTGGTGGTACCAGAACCACCAACTCTCATGAATTCTAAATTAGGAACAAAGCATTCTACTTTCCTACTACCTGCTGTACTTTCCTTTATCACCTCAAACTTCTTATCAAAAATTGATTCAAGGAAAGTTTCAGGATTACCAACAGTACCAGAGAGTGCAAAATACCTAGCGTTGTTACTATAAACATCGTTTAGCATGTTAACAACTCTCATTAAATTTCCAAAATGCGTACCTTTAAGTCCCGACATCTCATGTATCTCATCAACTATGATCAACCTTAAATTTTTCCAAAACCTTTTCCAGTTATCGTTATAAAGAATAAAAGAGTAAACCAACATCTCAGGATTAGTTAACACAAAACCACCAGATGACTTTATAAAAGCCCTCTCCCTACTATCCGTTGCAGAGGTAAGTGCAAAAACATTAACTTGTGGTAAAACTTTCCTTATGTAGCTAGAAACTTTCACGGCTTGGTCATTTATAAGAGCATTTATGGGCGCAATATATAAAGCAACGGCATTTGGATCTTTATAAACTTCCTCAAGATAAGAAATAACATATGGCAATGTCTTGCCTGATGCTGTCGGCGTAACAATTCCAACATTTTTACCTTCAAAAAAAGCCCTTATGGCATCAGCCTGATGCTTGTAGAGCCTTATACCTAGAATCTCCAAAAGTTTTCTAGAATAAGGCGAAAGCTCTAACCTATCATCATAAATCGGCTGAGAAGCGGGCTTTTCAAAAACTTTCTCATACTTCGAGTAGAAAGAAAACTCTAACTGATTATACATGTTTTAATTGTATAAAACCAAAGCAACATCAATCAACGAAAAATCAAATTTCACGTAACGAAACTCGAGGTTCCTTAAGATTCAAAACCTTTGAGCTTCTTGTGCCAATTCCAAGCGTGAGTTATTATCTCTTCTATTCCATATTTTGGCTCCCAACCTAGCACATTCTTAGCTTTCTCGCTCTTAGCTATTAATAATGCAGGATCCCCAGGCCTCCTTTCCACCTCCTCTACAGTAAACTCTCTACCAGTAACCTTTCTAACGGTATCTATTATCTCCCTAACACTAAATCCTTTACCATTACCCAAATTGAAATAATTTGAAGGGTTATCATTAAGTAGATATTCAACACCTTTTATATGTGCGTCAGCTAAATCATTCACATGAATATAATCCCTTATACAAGTACCATCAGGAGTTGGATAATCTGTTCCAAATATTTTTATTGACTTCCTTACACCAAGAGCAGCATCCAAAACCAAAGGTATAAGGTGCGTCTCAGGTTCATGTGCCTCGCCTAACTCACCATCAGGATCAGCCCCAGCAGCATTAAAGTACCTAAAAGCAACATACTTAAGTCCATGAGCATCCGAATAATCTTTAAGCAGTTGTTCAATCATCCATTTCGTTCTACCATAAGGGTTTATAGGTTCCTTTTTATCCTCCTCATCAATTGGTACTCTCTCCGGCATACCATAAACAGCAGCAGTAGACGAGAAAATTAACTTGTTCACTCCACAATCAAGCATAGTATCAACAAGGTTAATGGTATTGTAAAGGTTATTATCATAATACTTCCTAGGATTTTGGACAGATTCTCCAACCTCTATAAAAGCACAAAAGTGCATAACAACATCAATTTTATAGTTCTTCAATACCAACTCCAACTGTTTCCTATCACCCACATCACCAATTACGAACTCTCCATACTTTGCCAAAAACTTATAGCCATGAGAAAGATTATCATATATAAAGACATTGAAGCCCATCTTCTTTAACATTTTACAAACATGAGAACCAATATACCCAGCTCCACCAGCTACCAAAATATTCGCACTCATAAACACCCCTAATGAATTTTAACATAAACCAAAAAACAAATATCAAATACTTTTCGAAACACTCGGTAACTCCTTAATATCCCTTTTTTGACCTTCTTCCAAAAGCAAGAAAGTACAAAAAGGTACAAAAGCTTTACAAAAACACAAAATAGCGTTCGCGTACCGTATAGATAGCAGCACAGCAATGCGTAAATTGAAATCCTAAAGAGACTACCCTCTCTCTAAAAGCATTACACGAAACTTTATATTTTTTTAAAAACAAACCTTAATGATACTAGGAAAGATGACATAACACCTAGCATAGTACTTATAACAACAGGCATCATAACATCACTAAAACTCAGTGTCAAGTAATCCTTTTTGACAAAATCTTTGACTACCTCAAATTTATCTATCAACTGTGACGAATAAGTTATAAACAACTCTTTAGTAATCACACTAGAAGTATACGATATAACCAAGGTAAGTAGAAAGACAAGAAACGTTATGGTAACTGATATATAAATTCTCGTTGCTCCTAACATACGGATAAGAGATAAAAAATCAACCTTCGTAGAAATAAAAAGTGTTATTGAAATGAAAATTGAGATAACAGCAAATATACCAATTAGAGATATTAAAACGAGAGTTATGCTTGATATAAATCCCTTAATACTCTCAACGAATTTCGTTTTGTCCGTTGAAGTCTCAACATTGTAACCCATATTTTTCAATTTCTTTATTATCCCCTCAACGTAATCATGAGAAACAACTTCAACATACAACATCGCATAGTTGGGTGTGTAATTAGGTACGATTGCCTTTGATAAGTATTCAGCTGCTTCTATAGGCATACATATACTCAAAGTTGGCACCCTTTCACTTATTCCAACAACCTGTCCTTCAATAGTAATATAATTCGTGAATGTCTTATAACTTGACTTACCAGCATAATAAGTAAAAGTAAGCCCTTTAAGCAAACTTTCACTTACAGTCGGTATACCCTGCCCCCTGGAATATGCCAAGTTGTAAGCCTCCAATATCCCCCTCGGAACAACAAATGGGATATTCGTACTACCTACTTTATATTTGAAAGAGTAACCTTTGAATATTTCATCTTTCACCAAGCTATAATCAATACCATAGCTCACCGTGTCAGATCTACCGACTATCCCAAAAACCCTCAAAATAACACTATTTGGAAAAGGTATCTCCATTACTCTATAGACATTCTTAACACCTTTGATATTGCGAATCTTTTTGTAATCACCATACGTTATACTCGTTCCCTTCACATCTCCCCCAAATATGCTTCTAGGAACTATCCTTGGAGTTACCTTTATAGTATCAGGTGGAAGCTTGGCACCTATGTTCTTTTCAACAGTTGCATTTATTGCATTTTTAATTCCCGTCACCACAACAAAAAAAGAAGAGAACATGAATATCGAAACAGCTAAGAAAAAAAGGTAAATCTTACCTCTTTGTGATATTAATCCCAGAATTTTAAAAAAACCCATCATATTAAATCTGTTATTTCCCTCTTTATTTTTGCTCCCAGCTTTGAGAGCTTTTCTTCTATTCTCTCATAACCTCTATCGACATGATAAACCCTAAGCAATTCCCCTACTCCTTCAGCACCAAGCAAAGCAATTATTAGTCCTGCACCACCTCTAAGGTCTGAAGCCATCACAGGAGCACCGTAAAGCCTATCAACTCCCCTTATTATAGCAGAGCTCCCATCAATAGTTATGTCTGCCCCTAGTCTATTCATCTCATAAGCGTGCATGAATCTATTCTGGAATATCTTTTCTGTTATTATACTTATGCCTCTAGCTTTAGTCAATACAGCCATAAGCTGAGCCTGCAAATCTGTAGGGAAATAAGGATAAGGCAAAGTAGTTACATTGACAGGCTCATATTTTCCCTTACCTTTAACTAATACCGTGTCTCTCGAAAGAACCTGTATATAAGCTCCCATCTCACTAAAAATTCTTATCGGTTCAATCAAATGATTAGGCTCACAGTTTCTTACTAAAATTTCGCCCCCTGTCATCATTCCTGCTAAGATGAATGTACCAGCCTCGATCCTATCGGGGATTATTTCATACTCGCAGCCTCTCAGCTTCTTAACTCCCTCAACAACTATTGTGTTTGTGCCATGTCCTTTTATTTTGGCACCACACTTTGTTAAGAAATTGGCCAAATCAACAACTTCCGGCTCCATCGCTGCATTATCTATCACCGTAGTACCTTCTGCCAAAGTTGCTGCCATCATGACATTTTCAGTAGCAACAACGCTTGTACCATTGGTACCCAACATGTTAACTAAACCACCCGTAAGCTTCTGCGCTTCAGCTATTATATAGCCATGTTCAACCTTTACACTAGCTCCTAAAATCCTCATTCCCTTTATATGCAAATCAACAGGCCTAGGACCTATTGCACAGCCACCGGGAAACGAAACTTTAGCCTTTTTCCTTTTCGCAAGAAGGGGACCAAGCACAGCTATGGAAGCTCTTATCTTCTTGGTTATTTCATAAGGAGCTTCCACATTCTCTTCTGACACCGTCTTAATAACCATCCTGTTATTTGAAAACTCCACCTTCTTACCTAATTTCTCAAGAAGCTGAGAAAGAGTCCTAACATCATCTAGATCCGGAACATTATTAATTACAACATCATCTTCTATAAGCAAAGAAGCAGCCATTATTGGCAAAGCAGCATTCTTTGCCCCGCCTATGTAAACTTCACCTTCAAGCTTATGTCCTCCCTCAATTACGAATTTGTACATTTCACTTCATCTTATACTTCTTCTTAAACCTATCAACCCTACCACCAGTGTCAACTATCTTTCTCTTACCAGTGTAAAACGGATGACAATTTGAACATACCTCTATGTGCTCCTCGTCAAAGGTTGATAAAATCTCTATAACATTCCCACATGCACACTTAACCTTCGAAACCTTCAAAGCAGGATGAATACCTTTCTTCATCTTCCTCTCCCCAAAGTTTGGTAAAATTATATTTGTTAAAACACAAATTACTCAAGTTAAACAGATTTACTACAAGAGTTTAACTCTTACTAAATTTTGATAATATTTTTTCTAACCTTTCATAATCTTTGTTGAATCTAGGGGTAAGAATATGAAAATAAAAATTTTAACTCCACTTCTGCTACTTCTTGTTTTTCTCACCGCCTCATGTTCCATAAAGCAGAAAGGTGCACTTGTTGGAGAAGTAAAAATCGGAACAAACTCTAACGAGGTACTCATTTACTACGAAAATGAAAACAGTAGATATATATTCTCCTCCTTTCAAGACTTCTTAAATTCGCCATTAGAGAACTTTGAAAAGACAACACTAATAGAATCCTTACCTGTGAATTTCGCAGTATCAGGCGGTAAAATATACATACTGAACCGAATTTCAAATACCATCAAGCTAATATCTCTGGAATCCGAAAAATCTTACCTAGAAGGCTTGTTCCTATTACCACAAAATCTGTATGTTTCGGACTTTCTAATCAATTTCAAAAAAGAGATATTCTTTTTATTCACCTTATCAGATGAAGACGAATATTACCTGTACAAAATTGGATACTCCTCACTCAATAGTACTAATGAAATAAAAGACATATCGATATTTACTGATACATTAACAAACGCTTTCGGGCTTGAGCATGTAGAAGGCGGATTGTTGGTTTTTGAAAGAAACTTAGATGGTGGACTCACAGCAAGCATATTTTCCACCAAAGGTAAAACTTTGTCTATAAACTTATACGACCACGTAGAACAAATTAGAGGTCTTTACGCAAGCTCTGCTTCGGTACTAAAAGATAAAAAAATTGTCGCCAAGTTTGAAAACCCAACTAACGGTAACATAATAACAATAGTTGTGTTTGATCTTGCAAAAACTAACCTAGAAAAAATAAATACACTAGAAGTAGGCAATCAAAATTTTTCAATAATATCATCAATCAACGACAGTTATGTTCTTGCAGCAACTTACAAAAACAATACACCTCTACTCATCCTATTCGATCCTATGTCAGAATTCAAGATCTCATACGAGTATTATGTAGACATAATGTATCCTCTAATGTTCAGAGGCTTCAAAATTACAAAAGACGGCAAACTCTTCGCATCATATATAGATTTTCCAGACAACAGAATAATATTCTACTACTGGAACATACTATCAAAGTTATAAACCAGAAGTAAGTACTCCAACTATCATATTTTCATCTTTGAAATACTTGCTCAAAACATTTTTGATATCGCTCAGAGATATGCTTTCTGAAATCTCCAAAAATCTATCCAGTTCTCTGTAATCTCCTAAAACGCAATAAGACCAACCTATAGAAGAAGCTATACCATGATTCTTCTCAAATTCATAAACGAAATCTGCTTTCATTTTCTTTTTTGCTACTTTAAGGTCCTCGTCGCTTATCTCTTTACCAACCTCTAGTATTGAGCTTATCATTTCTTTCTTCAATTCCTCCAAATTAACCTCAGGATTTGCCACTGCCAAGATGTAGGTAAGGAAAGGGTACTTGCCTAACATCTGCCCTCCACTGACAGATGAAGCAAGCCTTTTATCAACAACAATTTTCTGATACAACTTTGAAGACCTACCATCAGCAATAATGTAAGACAAAAGATCTAAAGCAACGACTTCCCTAGGATTCTCTATATAAGATGGAGTCCTAAAACCAACCATCACAGCCTTTGTATTCACATCTTTCCTAATTGTTTTAAACTCAACTTTACCAGAGTTTATTTCTGAAACCTTCTGAATTTCCATAGTCTTCTGGTAATTATTCTTTTGGCTAACATCGAACACTTTACTGACTTCATCTATAACCTTATCGCTAGAAACACTTCCCACGATAACCAAAATAGCATTCTTCGGAGAATAGTAAGTATTGTAGAAGTTCAACATATCTTCAATCGTAAGAGATTTTATATCCTCTTCCCAACCTATTACAGGCCTACGATAGTTTATTTTCTTGAAAGAATTATACAAAAAATCCTCAAAGAACTGCCCCATAGGGTTATCTTCATACCTCATTCTTCTCTCTTCCAATATAACTTTCTTCTCACTCTCAAACTCTCTGAGATCCAACACAAGGTCAAACATCATCTCTTTTAACATCGGCAATACCTTACTTAGATGCTCAGAAGAGACATCAACATAGTACATCGTGTAATCATGCGATGTTGCTGCATTATCGCTACCACCCAGCGATTTGATTATCCTAGAGAATTCACCAGGCTTCAGATTCTTCGTACCTTTAAAAGACATATGCTCAAGAAAGTGAGCAAGCCCAGATTTACCATCTACCTCATCCACCGCACCAACCCTATACCACAGTTGAACCGAAACTATAGGTAAAACTCTTCTCTCAACTATAACAACCTTAAGCCCATTACTCAAAGTATACTCTTTGTAGTCCAAACCCATAACTTTCTCTCCATTTGAAAAAACACAAAGAACAGACAAAAAAACAAACAAAAGCGATAAAACAGAAAAATTTCTCATAGTTATGAGAAATTCTTACAATAAAACAGAAGAAAATTCAAGTTATAAGTAGTTCATCCAACGACACAACTTGATCAAAAAGATGATTATCCTTCCTCACTTCAAATTGCTAATTACCTAAAGCATCTTAGATTACCCAAAGTTGTGATACCAAGACATCATAACACTAAAAATAAAGAATTCTAATTGCAATAACAAGCAGAACTCTCTACGTAGCAATGATCATTGAGTTAATCACAAAATCAAAACTACCAAAAAATCGGAGGGAGAGGGATTCGAACCCCCGGTGCCTCTTGGGAGGCACTGCAGTTTTCAAGACTGCTGCCTTCGTCCGCTCGGCCATCCCTCCAAAAAAATTAAACAAGAACTCTCTTCTTTACGGCTTCGCGAACGAAAACAAAAGCACCTTTATAACCAGGCACAGCTCCCTTTACAAGCATTACGTTGTTTTCCTTATCAACAGAAACAACTTTAAGATTCTGGACCGTAACTCTCTCATTACCCATCCTACCAGCCATCTTCTTACCTTTCCACACTTTTGCGGGAAATGTATGCTGTCCTATTGAACCTGGCCTCCTATGAAAAACTGATTGACCGTGTGAATCAGGAGCACCTGAGAACCTCCATCTCTTCATTGTTCCTTGGAATCCCCTACCTTTAGAATAACCTGTCACATCGACAAACTCTACCCCCTCAAGCAAGGATAAATCAACTACACTTCCTTTCTCGAACTTCTCAGCTCCTTCAAATCTAAACTCCTTAACTATTGCCGGCCTCAACACAACTTTGTACCTACTCTTATCCTCCTTATCTCTAACCTTAGCTTTCACAGAACCGAAACCTAACTGTATCGCGCTGTATCCATCTTTTTCAGGTGTTCTGACCTCCAAAACTTTGCACGGACCAACCTCTAAAACAGTAACAGGCACAACTCTGTCGTCAACAAAAACCTGAGACATCCCTAACTTCCTACCTATCAATCCCTTACCTTTCAAAGCCATAACAACCTCCTAATCCTGCTTTATCTCAACATCCACAGATGGCAATATTTCCAACCTCAAAAGTACATCTATAACCTCTTGCGAAGGGTCTATTATGTCTATCAACCTCCTATGTAGCCTATACCCAAAATGCTCCCTAGAATCCTTGTCAACATGCGGAGATCTCAAGACACAATATCTTCTTATTTTCGTAGGAAGAGGAATGGGGCCAACAACCTTAGCCCCAACATTCCTTATAGCAGTACAAATATCCTTCGCTGTCTTATCTATAACCTCGGCATCATATGATTTCAGCTTGACTCTTATTCTGCTTGCCATAGCCCAAAAACCCATTACTCAATTATTTCGGTAACAACACCAGCACCAATAGTCTTACCACCTTCCCTTATAGCAAACCTCAATCCCTTCTCCATTGCTACTGGATATATTAACTCGACTTCAATATTAACGTTATCACCCGGCATAACCATTTCACCTGGTATCTTAACAACAGTACCAGTAACGTCAGCTGTTCTGAAGTAAAACTGAGGTCTGTAACCAGCGAAGAATGGAGTATGTCTACCGCCCTCCTCCTTCTTCAATATGTAAACTTCTGCTTTAAATTTCTTATGAGGAGTCACAGAACCAGGCTTACAAACAACTTGTCCTCTCCACACCTCATCCTTACCAACACCTCTTAAGAGTAGACCAGCATTATCACCAGCAATAGCCTCATCCAACTCCTTCCTGAACATCTCTATAGAAGTAACAACTGTCTTCTTAACTTCATAAGAAAGACCAACTATCTCAACTTCCTCACCAGGTTTTATCCTACCTCTTTCAACCCTACCAGTGACAACCGTACCTCTACCAGAAATGGAGAAAATATCCTCTATTGGCATCAAGAATGGTTTATCAATTTCCCTAACAGGCTCTGGAATGAAATTATCAAGAGCTTCTATTAACTCAATTATTGGCTTACCATCAGTTTCAGGATCAGGGTTATTCATTGCCTTGTAAGCCGAACCTCTTATTACAGGAACTTCATCACCAGGATAACCGTACTTTTTCAAAAGATCCCTTACATCTTCCTCAACTATATCAATTATCTCAGGATCATCAACCAAATCAACTTTATTTAGGAAGACAACTATGTAAGGAACACCAACCTGCCTAGCAAGAAGAACGTGCTCTCTTGTTTGCGGCATCACACCGTCATTTGCAGCAACAACAAGAATAGCACCGTCCATCTGAGCAGCACCAGTAATCATGTTCTTAACATAGTCTGCGTGTCCAGGACAATCAATATGTGCATAGTGTCTCTTATCACTCTCATACTCAATGTGCTGAATCTGAATAGTTATACCTCTAGCCTTTTCCTCAGGGGCATTGTCAATATCTTCATAATTTTTCTCTTTAGCATACCCCTTCTTAGACAAAACTTTTGTAATAGCTGATGTCAAAGTTGTTTTACCATGGTCAACGTGACCTATAGTACCAACATTTACATGAGGTTTCTTCCTCTCAAATTTTCCTTCAGCCATAAAAACCTCCCAATACTTTTTGAGTAATTATAACAAATTTATGTCATTCCATACAACTAACTTCAAACTTTTCTACCTTTCAAGTAGTTATAAATACTTCTTCTTGATATTCCTAAAACTTGAGCAGCTCTCGATAAATTACCCCCACACTTCTTCACAACATATTCAACATAAATTCTATCTAACTCATCAAGCTTGTAAAGCTTTGGGAAGTAAGGGGAATCTTGATAACTTTCGCTAATACCCAAAGAATCTCCACTAATCTCTTCACCATCTTTAGCAATAACAAAATTTCTCAAAACTATATTCTCAAGTTCTCTAACGTTACCTGGGAAACTGTATTCCATCAACTTATCAATAGCACTTTTAGAAAAAGCAACCTTCTTTCTGTATTTCAAATATAAATTCTTCAAAAAATGTTCAACCAGCAGCGGTATATCTTCCTTTCTTTCTCTAAGAGGGGGAATATATATAGGAAAAACATTCAACCTATAGTATAGGTCCTCTCTAAACCTCCTTGCTTCTACCAATTCTTTTAAATCAACATTCGTAGCACTAATTATTCTAGCGTCGATCTTTATTGTTTCAGTACCCCCTATTCTAGAAAATTCCTTTGTCTGAATAACCCTCAATAACTTTGTTTGAATACTCATAGGAATACTTGACACCTCATCCAAGAACAAAGTTCCCCCATCCGCAAGCTCAATTTTTCCCCTTTTAGTGGAAAAGGCACCTGTAAAAGCCCCCTTTTCATAGCCAAACAACTCACTCTCTATTATATTCTCAGGAATAGCACTACAATCTATAGGCACAAACCTACCATTCCTCCTACCACTTTTAGCATGAATAAGCCTAGCAACTACTTCCTTTCCTACACCACTTTCACCAATTACCAACACATTTGCATCACTCTTTGACGCTATATCTACCATCCTCAAAACTTCTTTAGCTTTCTCACTCTCACCAACAAAAACATACTTAGACTCCAGTTCCTCCTTAAGCCTCCTAATCTCTTCACTTTTCTCTATGAGGCTCTGAAGCTGAGAAAGGATAAGTTCAAGTCTGGATATGTTGACAGGTTTAACTATATAATCGTACGCACCTAGCTTTATAGTTCTAACAACAGTCCCAATTTCCTCAATAGCCGTCAACATTACAACGTATGGTGGATCATCCTTTGAAGTCTTACGAGATGATATTTGCTCAAGCACTTCTATACCACTTATATTGGGCATTCTTATATCAAGGAAAATGACATCATATGGCTTTGAAAAAACTTTCTCAATAGCTTCTTTACCATTTTCAGCAAAATCAACCTCATGAGAATTTTTTAAATACTCTCCAAAGAAAATTCTTATATTTTGCTCGTCATCAACAACGAGAACTCTCATAATAAATAAAAGGGGAGTTACCCCCCTTTAACTAAAACTCTACATGTATAGGCTTAATTTTCCAAATATCTTCTGCATATTCTTTTATAGTTCTATCCGAAGAAAACTTACCCATTCTAGCAACGTTCAATAATGCTTTTCTGTTCCATTCATACTTATTCCTATAAAGCTCATCTATCTTTTTGTGAGTATCCTTATATGAATCGAAATCAGCAAGCAAGAAGTACTCATCAGGAGGCCCGCCAGCACCATAGAGTAAGGAATTGTAAAGAGGTTCAAATACACCAGGCTCCTTAGGACAGAAGTAAGAAGAATTAATCTTATCAAGAATGTCCTTTATGTAAGGCTTAGAATAATAAATATCCAAAGGATTGTACCTACCAGTAGCCCTAAGCTCCGCTATTTCCTCAGCCTTCAAGCCAAATATGAAGATATTATCTTCTCCAACCTCTTCCATTATCTCAACATTAGCACCATCAAGAGTACCAATAGTCAAAGCACCATTAAGAGCGAATTTCATATTACCAGTACCCGAAGCTTCCTTACCAGCGGTAGATATCTGCTCACTCACGTTAGCAGCTGGTATTATCTTTTCAGCTAACGAAACATTGTAGTTAGGTACAAAAACTACCTTCAATTTTTCACTAACTCCTTTAGTCTTGTTCACCGTTTCAGCTACACTGTTTATAAGTTTTATAATTAGCTTAGCCCTATAGTACCCAGGAGCAGCCTTAGCACCGAATATAAACGTTCTAGGATAGATATCAAGGTTAGGATTGTCTCTGAGCAAGTTGTAGAGATAAATTATGTGCATAACGTTGAGTAACTGCCTCTTATATTCATGTAACCTCTTAACTTGCACATCAAAAATAGAATTAGGATCAACTTTTACACCACAAACATCTTTTATATATTTCGCTAGCTTCTCCTTGTTAACCTGTTTAACCTGATAAAATTTATCCAAGAAAGCTTTATCATCAGCGAATTTCTCCAACTTCTTCAGCTCATAAAGATCAGTAACCCACTTATCACCTATAGCCTCAGTAATCAAATTAGCCAACCCAGGATTACAAAGTTTTAGCCATCTCCTTTGAGTAACACCGTTGGTTTTGTTATTAAACTTTTCAGGCCATATGTCATAGAAATCCTTCATAACATAATTTTTGAGTATATCCGTGTGAAGTTCAGAAACACCGTTAACTGAGTGAGAACCTATAACACAGAGATTTGCCATCCTAACCATCTTGATGTGCCCTTCTTCGAATATTGAAACATTCCTTATCTTATTTATGTCATTGAATCTCAAAGAAACATCATTCAAGAACCTTCTATTAATCTCGTTAATTATCTGCAAGTGCCTTGGCAACAGCCTCTCTATCAAACCAACTTCCCATTTCTCCAAAGCCTCAGGCATAACAGTGTGGTTAGTATAACCGAAAGTTCTAACAGTCACATCCCAAGCTTTCTCCCAAGGCAAGCCCTCAACATCAATTAGCAATCTCATTAGCTCTGGTATAGCTAACGCCGGATGAGTATCATTCAATTGTATAGCCACCTTATCAGGGAAAAGCTCAAATTTATCGCCAAATTGCTTTTTGAACCTTCTAATTATATCCTGCAAGGAAGCCGAAACAAAGAAGTATTCTTGCTTTAATCTCAACTCTTTACCCTCATAAATATTATCATTCGGGTAGAGAACCTTAGAAATAACCTCAGAAATATTCTTATTTTCAACAGCTCTGATATAATCTCCACTGTTGAATATCTGGAAATCAAATTCCTCAGATGCCCTAGCAGCCCATAACCTCAAAGTATTCACAGTATTGTTCTTATAACCAACAACTGGTGTATCATAAGGAACTGCTAAAACATCCTTTGTATCAACCCACTCAAACCTCAACTTTCCATCTTTAACGTATGAATGTACCCTTCCGTAAAACTTCACAGGCACCGCATACTCTGGTCTCTCCACTTCCCAAGGGTTACCAAACTTTAACCATTCTTCCGGCTTTTCAACCTGATACCCATTCTCTATAACTTGCTTAAATATACCAAACTCATACCTTATACCATAACCGTATGCAGGATACTCAAGAGTGGCCAAAGAGTCCAAAAAGCAAGCGGCCAACCTACCTAAACCACCGTTACCCAACCCTGGATCTTCCTCAAGCTCAGCCAATTCATCGAGGCTAAGCCCTATCTCACCCATAGCCTTCCTTACTTCCTCTTCAATACCAAGGTTTATTATGTTATTCAATAGAAGTCTACCAATCAAAAACTCAAGTGATAAATAATAAACTCTTTTAACATCCTCTGTCTCATAATACCTCTGTTGTGTTCTTATCCATTTCTCAACAAGCCTATCCCTAACAGCATAAGCCAAACTGAAAAACTTATCCAAAGCAGTAGCCGAATACTCATCCTTTATCAGACTATACTTCAAGTGCCTAGCAAACGATATCTTTATCGATCTTACGTCATTTCCTTCATAAAGCAACTTCTTGACCTCTTTATCTTTAAGAAGCTTCCCCAACTTAGTATCTACCATCACTAACCTCCTAAGAAAATTTGGAGATTATTATGAAACATTTTTACTTTTTTTATCCAATTAAAAAGACTCTACGAGAAAACTCAACTGTGAACCTTAAAGCTCAAACTCATTAACAAGTACAAAAAGCTAACTAGAGAGGTACTAAAGAAAAAGACACTAACAAGCAATACTAATTCAGATTATTGTTTAGATAATACCCCTGTTACAAACACTCAGAAAAAAAATTTTGAGCTAAATACTCCTATAGGCTAAAGTACAGATAGAGCTATAACTAGTTTAGATATATCCAGAAGGTCCTTTATGTATATATACTCATCCACAGAATGGGGATTTCTCATACCGCAAGAAATATTTAGTACTTCTATACCTCTCTCGTTAAATATGTTCGCGTCGCTACCACCCCTGGTGGTTGTAAGCACAGGCTTAACTCCTACCTGATAACAAGCATTCACAAACCTTCTCACAACCTCAGAACTTTCCGAGATACTATATCCTGAATAGAGTTTCTCCTCCGAAAACTTCACCTTACCACCATACTTATTAGCTACGTTTTCAGAAACGTCAGAAATCTCATCCAGAATCTTTCTTATTTTCGATTCATCAAAACTTCTAACCTCACCTTCAAAAACAACGTAGTCTGGCACTATATTTGTTGACTTACCTCCTTTTATCTCACCTATATTAACAACCGTTCCTTCGTCTATCTTCCCACACAAGATCTGTGATATCATATCAGCAGACATCTTTATAGCGTTTATACCTTTTTCAGGATCTATGCCAGCATGAGCAGACTTACCAAAGCACTCAACTTTGAACCTATAATGTGTAGCACCTTTAATTATAGCCGTGCCGACATCCCCGTGCGAGTCCAAGCAATAACCAAACTTAACATTCACCTTTGACAAATCTAGGTTTTTAGCACCAACCAGACCTATTTCCTCAGCCGAAGTTATCACAAGGTAGATGTCACCATAAGAAGCATTTTTTTCTTCCCTAAGATGATAAGCTAACTCAAGCATTGCAACAACACCAGCCTTATCATCAGCTCCTAATATCGTCTTTCCATCTGACTTTATAATCCCACCAATCTCATCAACAATAACGTTAACACCTTTTGCAGGCTCAACAGTGTCAGCATGAGCACAAAACATCATAGAAGGTTTTTCCCTAGAATTACCCGGGATAAAAACGATCATATTCTTAACCTTGCCATTAACCTGCAACTCAGAAATATACCCAAGCTCCCTAAACTTCTTAAAAAGATACTCAAAAACAAAATCCTCCATGAGTGAAGGGCTATATATCTTAACAAGTTCAACAAAATTGCTCAAAACTCTCCTAGTGTCCATTATTCTCCCTCCTCCATGTTGTAATAACTAGGAATACCTAATATATCTTCAAAGTCCTTCACACTTCCCCTATCATACAAACAAGACAAAATTTTCTTGCCCATTTCATCAAGTTCTGGATCTTTATAAAAAGACATAGTGTGTTCAACGAAAAAGTCATATAAAATCTTAGCACCTTCGTCGTAAGCAGCCTCTCCAACTTCTTCCTGATACTCAACCATAAGAAACCCCTTAAAGATGTCATGTCCCTCAAAAACCATCTCTTCAATAGCATACCCGAGAAGACTACACCTTGCAGGAATCAACTCAGAAGGTGAAAATCTAATTCCCCCTCTCCTAGCAACGTACTCCCTCATTATCCACTGAGGATTAAACCCAACTTTCCAAGCACCTATATACTGATTCGGTACAAGAACATACTTAACTCTTGGTGTACTTATTATTTGTCTAAGTAAAAGATTTGCTTGTATCACCATCTTGCCAGTAGCAAAAGGCCAATAAGAACCAACCCCCTCGCTTTCAAGAGCCTTACCAGTAGCAACAATACTAGGATTAGCATGACCTCTTGGAGCAACAAGCCTCCAAATCCAGGCCAAAGCAGGTGGCAAGATATGGAAAATACCAATTATCCCATAAGTAGGTTCTTTGGAAGTACACGGAGGTACCCTTATCCCAAAACTCCTTACATTAACACTTACAGGCTTCTTGACTATGTTAGGAATAAGATCCCTAGAAATAACAAACCTAGGATTAGGGCAAGGTACTCCCGGAGAATCTTCAATGTGTTCCCACAGAAGAGCCGTAGAATTTGGTTGTGCATCTATGTTCAAAAACAAAAGCGGCTTAGGAGGATAAATTGAAAGTGCTTCTATATCCTGATCAGTACCATACCTTTTTATGTGATCAACTCTTATAAACCAACCATTCTCAGCATCAACAATAACCAAACTACCATCCCCTTTTTGTAAAGAAGGGTGACACATCGTCATATCATCAGAAATAGGATTAATCTTACAGTTCACAGGCAGCGAAATGACAAACTTATCACCTGTTACTATATTCTGACCAAACAATATACTACCATCTCTTTGCCTGTGTATACTCTCGTTCATCTCACTTTTGCCACTTCCACTAGCACCTTCATGAAGTATGGTAAGTCTATTCCCATAAGGAGTTATAAGCAAGGTGGAAGACGCATGTAACGTAATCCATCCCTCTCTCTCCCCCAGATCTATCAAAGCAGAGTATACCCCTTTTTTGGCACTAGGCCCAGGATAAAGATTATAACTAAATATTTCATGAAGTTCTTTACTTCTACAGTGGACAACTCTTTGCTTACCACCAAAAACCTTATGCCTAAAAGGAGGAGCAACATAAAGAATAATAAAAGGCTTCTTGGGAGAATCAAACTTCCTGAAATCTTCAATTCTTTGTAATATACCTAAAGCAAAACAGAAGAAACCAGCATTCGAAGGAGCTATAGCTATACCGTAAACACCCAAATCAATTTGGCCAACACTAAAAACGAAAACAGCCAAATCCTGCTTCCTTAACCATTCATAAGTTTCCTTTCTAAGGACATCAAAATCATAACCAAAAATATCCTTAAACCTAGGTTTGTCAGTAGGTAAGTCATCTCCTATTATCATGCTATTAGGGTCTCTTCTCCTCATGTAAGGCTCTGTGTAGTTAACAACTATACCGTTTTTTGCTTTTATCACAATAGCTTCCTTTACCAATTTACCATCAACCTCATAACTAACTTCTCTCTGCAAATCATCGCCAATCGTAGCCCTATATAACTCCTCTTCATCGTGAAGAAATACAACACTCCTAGCACTAAGAATTAACTCTTTCACTTCTTCATTCAAAATTATTTTATCTAAAAAAAGCTCCGCTTCATTCTGCATGATTCAACTCCAAGCTACAGAATCAAATATTCATTTCATTTTAATAGAGAAAAACAAAAAATCTCCAACATCAAAAGCTTAGCTAAAAAATCCCCGGCAATGAGTAAATCAACGCACCTAGGATTACCTACTTAAATCCTAAAAACAAAACCGATCCTAATTAACCCCATTTATTAATTCCCGACATCAAAAAGTACTTTCTCATATCAAAATTAAAACGGGATACAAAGGCAATATGCCAACTATTACTCTATAGTTCCAGCACTCTCCGCTTAAATATTTAAGATAAGCAATAAGGATACAAACTCCTTATGAAATAAATGAATTTAGGTAATCTCATTTGTTATAATCATCAAAGTATGATGAAAAGAATACTGGTAGTCGATGATGAAGAGAATATAAGGGAAGGTATCAAAACTGTATTAGAGATGGAAGGATATGAAGTAGACACGGCATCAGATGGCAACGAAGCAATAAACAAAATCAACACTAGCGTATTTGACTTAGTAATACTTGACCTAAAGATGCCAAACCTTGACGGATATGAGTTTCTAAACATCGTTTCTAAAACTGACCCATATTTACCAATAATAATACTAACAGGCCACGGCTCATTACAGGAAGCAGTGGAGCTAACGAAAAGAGGTGCTTTTGACTACTTTCTAAAACCCCCTGACATAGACAAACTATTAACATCAATAAACAAAGCTCTTGACCTAAGGAGAAACTTGATAGAGAAAAACAAAGAAAAGGTATCTCAACCTTTTGAAGCATTAGACAGCATAGTAGGCGAAAGTGAAGAAATAAAGAATATAAAGCTAATAATAAGAAAAGTTGCTCCGACAGATGCAACAGTGCTAATAACTGGCGAATCGGGAACAGGCAAGGAATTAATAGCTAATGCAATCCATGCGCTAAGCAATAGAAGAAATGGCCCATTCATAAAGGTGAATTGTGGCAGCATACCTGAGACACTATTGGAAGCTGAACTTTTCGGACACGAAAAAGGAGCATTCACGGGAGCAATAAACAGAAGAAAGGGTAGATTTGAATTAGCTCACAGAGGAACAATATTCCTTGATGAAATAGGCGAAATATCTCCAAAACTACAAGTAGCTCTACTCAGAGTATTACAGGACAAGGAATTCCAAAGAGTTGGTGGCGAAGAAACAATAAAAGTCGATGTGAGAATAATAACAGCAACAAACAAAAACTTAGACGAAGAAGTTAAAAAAGGTAACTTCCGAGAAGACCTCTTTTATAGAATAAATATAATTTCAATACACGTACCACCTCTAAGGCAAAGAAAAGTCGATATACCAATACTAGCAAATTACTTCCTAAGAAAGTACGCCAAGGTACATAACAAAAACATAGAAGGCATATCAGAAGAACTTATGAACATACTTCTCGAATACAGTTGGCCAGGAAATGTAAGAGAACTGCAAAACTTCATAGAAAGCTCAGTAATAATGTGCTCCGAAAACATCTTAACAGTTTCATCAATACCCCAACACTACCAAACAAAGTTACTACAGCCTAAAGTCAGTATAGCTATTTCCCAGAAGAAGGAAGCACAAGAAGTAATCGAAAACAATAAAGTAATATGTATAAAAGTAGGAACTTCCCTAAAGGAAGCAGAGAAGAAAATAATAGAAAAAACTTTAGAAGCCCTAGGATATAACAAATCAAAAGCTGCTAGCATTCTAGGAATCACAAGGAAAACCCTCATCATGAAAATGAGAGAATACAAAATACAAGATTAAACAGAAGGAATGACACTCTTTAGAAGTGCTGCAACCTCTTTACATGTATGGAACTCTATGCTTTTACTTTTGTCAACATACTCCTGTGCTTCTGATGTAAGAGGAGCAGAAGATACAATTACAACCTTATCACAATTATTCTCCGTAGCTCTTTGAGTAATATCCAATATAGCTATCTTACCTATCTCGTTGGTTCCCCATCTCCTCACAGCAATAAAGTACTTAGATGGATCTTTACTACGGGTACAAATATAATCCGCACCTTCACCTTCAACGAAGGTATCTGTCACAAGCTTCTTAGCAATATTAAACCCCATAGCTTTAACTAACTCATCACATATAAAGTAAAAAGTCTGTGAATCCAAGCGATTTGTGAACATATCACATATATCATCTTCCTCTTCAACCGTCAAGCCACCTCTTGCTTCATCCATGAACGATGAAACTTTCTTATCTTCTATCTCTAACTTCTCTTGCACCTGCTTTATGATCTCGTGAACGTTTATTCTATTCTGCTCGCTAACTACTGTGTAGAACTGCCTCCTTATATCCTCAACCTTCACCATTGAGTTAAGCCAATTCTGAACAAAGTTTTCTATCTCACGTATTGGTCTTATATCATAAGGTTTACCTTCCTTCTTAAGCTGTAAATTCCTTATTGCCTCGTCTATAAACGGCTCTATACTAGCAATAACCGAATTACTTATATCATATTCCTTCAGTGTATTCAACATCTCTTTTGCATTAGCGTACTTGTAAAAGTAAAGGTAGGACATGAAAATACCAAAACCAACCTCCCTAATTCTATCACCCAAATTTCTAGCAGTAACCAAAGTCAAAAGCACATCCCAATACTTGTTAACCTCCCCCTCAATTTTGAGATTGAGATTACAGTAAACTATAAGCATATAAATCAAAAATAGAAGTTCATCAGGAATACCCTCTTCAGTGGTAATAGGAACTAACAAATCTATAGCTCTCTTGTACCCCCCTAGCCTAGCTAAAGTAAAAGCCAAAAGAACCTTTACTTTCCTACTCTTAGAAATACCTATTGCTTTCTCAAGCAACTCCAAAGCGTCACCATATTTGTTAAGCTCCAACTTAACCACTGCTAAATCAGAAAGAAAATCAGCATTTTTCGATAAAAATGGCAAAGCCCTTTCACCAAATGCCTCAGCAAGAGAGAAAAAGCCATTAGAAAGAAGAATATAAAATATATAATAATTAACCTCTCTATCACTTGGCAAAAAGTACGAGGAATAATACAAAAAATAAAAAGCTTCTCTAAGCTTCTGCTCCTTATAATAAAGCACTCCTATTTCCTTAAGAACATCACCTTTGGTAGTAACAGGAGGATAAACATCCTTTTCTACAAGCTTCATATAATAACCTATAGCCTCAAGGTTATTATTCAGTTCCTTGTTTATCTCAGCAAGCTCATATATCAACCTAGTATCATCCTTATCCCTTTGGTACATCTTCAAAAGGATCTTGAGGGCCTCTTCATACTTATTCTTTCTTTTAAGCTCATCTATTTTTTTGTACTTATCCTCAAAGAACTTAGAAAAAACAAAATAAGCTCCAACAGCAACAATCAAAGCTATTTCT
>CAYYXA010000062.1:0-5789 GCA_964475465.1 uncultured Brevinematales bacterium | reverse complement strand
TGATAATAAGGTAATTGAACTGTCCAATAAAGAGGAGGCTTTACTGCTGACAGCGGATAAAGATTTTGGAGAATTAGTGTTTCGTCAGAGTCTTATCATGCAGGGGGTTATACTGATTCGTCTAGCTTTCTATAGCCTTTTTGACAGGCTCTTTTATAAGGTTTTTATAGCCTATTCCGTAATATTTGGATAGGATTCTAGCAGATTATACCCCCCTAGGGTATTGTATTTCGAATTTTATCTGTTATAATAATATCGATTTTAGAAAACGATATTAGAAAACGATATTAGGAGATGGAGAGATATTAATGATAAGAATAGTTGATATAGCAGAGAAAGCGAATGTATCTCCAGGTACCGTCTCAAAGATACTTAAGGGCACTTATATCGGTTCTCCTGAGACAAAGAATCGGGTATTGAGGATAGCGAAAGAGCTTGGATATACTCCTAATCTTATAGCCAGTAGTTTAAAGAGCCGTAAAAGTAGAACTATTGCTCTTATAGTACCAGAAATTTCTGTTCCATTTTTCCCTGAGCTGAGTAGAGGGGTAGAAGATGTAGCCAGAGAAAACGAGTATAATGTAATACTATGCAGTAGCAATAATGATCCGATTCAAGAAACTAAGTATCTTGAATCTTTAGAAAGAAGATGGGTGGATGGAATAATATTTTCTAGGATTACAGGCGACACATTTAAAGAAAAAATTCCTCGTCTTTTAGCTAATAGAGTAAAAATGGTATTCGTAGATCGTGTTCCTGTTGAGAACAGACTGCCTATTGCAAGAGTTGAAATAGACAATGAAAAGGCAGCTTACAGTGCTACTGAATTTCTTATAAAATTAGGACATAAGGATATAGCTTGTATAACAGGTCCTTTGAACACTCGTATAGCCCAACAGAGATTAGAAGGATATAAAAAGGCTCTTAGGGATAATGACATCCCTGTTAATGATGAACTTATAGTAGAAGGAACTTTTAAATTAGATTCAGGATTTAAAGGAGTAAATATTCTTTTAGAAAGAAAGGTATACTTTACTGCTATATTCGCCAATAATGACCTTATGGCAATAGGGGCTATAAAGGCATTAAGAAAGAGAAATTTACAGGTTCCAGAGGATGTCTCGGTGATAGGTTTTGATGGGATTCCTTTAAGTGAATATATAGAGCCGGCACTTACTACAGTTGTTCAACCTATATATGAGATGGGAAAGACTGCGGCTAGATTACTTTTAGAAGGTATTAAAAGGGGAGTAGAGCCGAAGGACCATATAGTTCTAGATACTAGGATTGAGGTGAGAGAGTCAACGAGAGAACGAAGGGGGTGATAGAAGGGGAAAGTTTAGAAGGTTTTAGTTAAATCAAAATTTCTTTAAGGGGAGTTAGGATTAAAGAGGTTAGTTTCTAGTAGTAAAAACTAAAATAATTAGAAGGAGGTTAAAGAATATGAGGAGATTTTGGGTTATTAGCCTAATAGTATTTTTGATGTTTGGTTTGATTTTAGGGAACGCGTCAATTTCTTTTTCTCAGAAGAAGTATAACGAGGCTCCAATGCTTGCTGAATTAGTAAAGCAGGGAAAGCTCCCTCCAGTTGAGCAAAGACTTCCAGAAGAACCTATGGTTGTAGAGCCAATAGAGGAAATTGGTCGTTATGGAGGAACGTTAAGAATGGCTATGGTATCCCCTTCTACATGGGCTGAAGTAGGACAACTTACAATGGAATTCTTCATCGAAAGAGATCCTCGTGATTATACCAAATTTATTCCTGGTTTGGCTAAGAGCTGGAAGACTTCTAATCAGGGTAAGACTTTTACTTTAACACTTAGAAAGGGTTTAAAATGGTCTGATGGACAGCCTTTTACAGCAGATGACATACTCTTCTGGTGGGAAGATGTTATTTTAAACGATGAACTTACTCCTGTAAAACCTCGTCAGTGGATGCCTGGTGGAAAGTTAATGAAAGTGACAAAAGTTAATGAGTATACAGTGAGATTCGATTTTGCTGTTCCATACTATGCTGCAGTTTATCTCTTCTCTCAAGTAGCTGGTTATGGCTGTCAAGGGCAGTGTTTTATGCCTAAACATGCTTTGATGAAATATCATATTAAGTATAATCCTAAAGCTAATGATTTAGCAAAAGAGGCAAAATACGATCATTGGTGGCAATTATTTCAGTATAAAGCAAAGCCAGCAAATCGAGACGATCAACAACATCCTGATATTCCTACCATGGGTCCTTGGATAGTAAAAGAAGTATTACCGGATGGAGTTGTATGGGAGAGGAATCCATATTACTGGAAGGTAGATACTGCAGGTAATCAGCTTCCTTATATTGATAGGGTTAGAGGAGTATTCTTTAGAGAAGCTGCTAATTTGGTTATGTTGATTACTAGTGGGCAGATAGATTTGTCAAATGGATGGGGAACTGGAATTCAGGATTATCCTACAATAGTTAAGAATGCTCAGCAGGGTGGATATAGATACTGGTTAGCTAAAGATATCTGGCCCTCAGCAGGTGTCTTTCACTTTAATCAGAACTACAAAGGGGATACAGAGTTGGCAAAATTACTTAGAAATAAGAAATTTAGACAAGCTTTATCGCTAGCAATTGATCGTAAAGATATTATAGAAACTGTAGGGCTTGGAAATGGAGTTCCCTATCAGGCCACTTGTAACCCTGAGTGCAGTTTTTATGAAGAATCATGGTCTAAGGCATATATAGAATATGACCCCCAAAAAGCTAATAAACTTTTAGACCAGATAGGATTGACTAAACGTGATTCTGAAGGATATCGTTTATTGCCCAATGGGAAACCATTGACTTTGGTAGTTGAGCTTACTAATGATATGGCTTATTGGGTACCAATTTGTGAGTTAGTGAAACAGCACTGGGCAAAGGTAGGAATAAGAATGCTACCTAAAGTTCAGGAACGTAGTCTTTATTGGCAACGTCTTGGCGCTGGAGAGATGCAGGTTAATCTATGGGTCTTAGACGGATTTACCGAGCCATGTCTCGTAGCTGGAAGGGCCAACTTCTTACGTGCCTGGTGGTGGGCACCTCAGTGGTATACTTGGTGGAATACAAGAGGAAAATCTGGAGAAGAGCCTCCAGTAGATATTAAGAAGCTTCTTGATCTTTGTGACCAGATTCCATCTCTTCCGCCAGCACAGATGAGAAACGTAATGAAACAGATTTTAAGAAGGCAAGCAGAGGAACTTTGGATGGTTGGTACTGTTGGGTTTATAGGTAAACCAGCTATAGCAAAGGTTGATCTGGGAAATATCAATACAAAGGCTCCAGGTGATAGTCACGATGTTGGTGGTTCTAGAATGATATGGGCAGAGCAGATCTTCTGGAAGAAGTAAAGTTATTCAGTGTCTACTTTATTTTCTACAGAGGGGGACAACCCCTCTGTAGATTTTATTTGGAGGGATAGCTTTTATGTCTATGAGAACTTATATAATTCGAAGAATTATTTATATGCTTGTTCTTTTAGGATTCCTTTCAATCATAAGTTTTATTATTATTCAACTTCCTCCAGGAGATTATTTAACTGCTTATATAGCACGCTTAAGACTAAGTGGTCAAGAATTAAACGAAGCCCAGATAGCCTCTTTAATAAGACAATACGGTCTTGATTTGCCCCTTTATCAACAATATTTTAAGTGGATGTGGAATATATTACATGGTAATTTTGGTCGTTCTTTTCAGTGGAATAGGCCAGTAGGGGAATTATTGGCAGAGAGATTACCTTTAACAATAGCTATATCTGTATTTTCTATAACTCTTACATATGCTATAGCCATTCCGATTGGTATCTATTCTGCTACACATCAATACTCTCTTTTTGACTACTTCTTTACGGTAATAGGGTTTGTTGGGCTTGCTGTGCCTAATTTCCTCTTTGCGATGATACTTTCATACTTGTTTTACCGATTTTTAAATATTAGTCCACTTGGACTTTTCTCCCCTGCATATGTAGATGCTCCGTGGAGCTGGGGTAAATTTATCGATATGATAAATCATATGTGGGTCCCTGTAATAGCTATAGGTACTGCTGGGACAGCAGGTATTATTAGGACTATGAGAGGCTGCCTTTTAGATGAGCTTAATAAGCCTTATGTAGTAACTGCTAGAGCTAAAGGAGTACCAGAAAAAAAGTTATTGATTAAGTATCCTGTGAGAATAGCTATAAATCCTATAATAAGTACTATTGGTTGGACTCTTCCAGGAATATTTTCTGGAGAAACAATTACTGCTATAACTCTTATGCTCCCCACTGTTGGCCCTTTACTTTTAGAGGCTCTTATGACCCAAGATATGTATTTAGCTGGGAGTATTGTACTTATACTTTCTTCTTTAACAGTATTAGGAACATTTATATCAGACATTTTGTTGGCAATAGTAGACCCTAGAATTAGGTATACATAGAGAGGTGAATTCCGATGGTAGATGTTCAAGAAGAAACAATAGAATCTACTATTGAGGAAGAGATATATTTAGCTTCTCAGTGGAAGCTAATGTGGTGGAGATTTAGAAGAAATAAGCTAGCTATTGTCAGTGGTTGTATGTTGATTTTATTTTATATCATAGCTATCTTTGCTGAATTTTTTTCACCATATGACCCAAATTCTCGTTTTGATTATACTTACTGTCCACCTACTAGGATTCATTTTTTAGAAGAAACGGGTAAATTTAGTATCAGACCATTTGTTTACGGGATAAAAAAAGAAAGAGATCCTGTTAGTTTTCAGATGACTTATAAAGAGGATAAAAATGTAAAGTATTACCTTAGATTGTTTGTTAGGGGGGAAGAATATAAACTTTGGAAAATATTTAGGAGTAATATCCATCTATTTGGTGTAGATCAAGGTGGGGTGATTTTTCTGTTTGGTACAGATAGTTTAGGAAGAGACTTATTGAGTAGAATTATTTTCGGAGCTAGAATTTCTCTGTCGGTTGGATTAGTTGGTGTATTTCTAAGTTTTTTCCTTGGAATTTTATTAGGGGGAATTTCTGGTTATTTTGGTGGAGATGTAGATATACTTATTCAAAGAGTCATAGAATTTTTGTTAGGTATTCCGACGATTCCATTATGGATGTCTTTAAGTGCGGCAGTTCCTCCTACTTGGTCTCCTGTTAGAACATACTTTGCTATTACTATTATCCTGTCAGTAGTAGGTTGGTGTGGTTTAGCACGAGTAGTAAGAGGGAGATTTTTAGCTTTAAAAGAAGAGGATTTTGTTATGGCAGCAAGAATATCTGGAGCAAGTGAGTTGAGAATAATATTCAGACATATTTTACCGAGCTGTACAAGCTATTTAATTGTCAATATTACTCTTTCGATTCCAGGAATGATATTGGGAGAAACTGCTCTAAGCTTCTTAGGACTCGGTCTTCGTCCTCCTGCAATTAGTTGGGGAGTGCTTCTCAAAGATGCTCAGAATCCTAATTCGTTATATGTTTATCCATGGTTACTTATACCAGCCATCTTTGTAATTATAACTGTATTGGCATTTAATGGCGTAGGGGATGGACTGCGAGATGCAGCTGATCCTTATGCCAAGTAAGGAACTATTTTATAATCTAGTAAGGTAAAACTTTGAATAATGTAGGAGGAGGTATATATTTTAATGACTAGACAGAATTTACAGGAAATTATTAAAGGTTTGGAAAGAGAGGAAAAACTCAAAGTAGCAATATTTATGCCAAAGAATTCTAAGTTAGATAGATATAACTCAGAATTGTATAACTGCATAAAAGAAATTTTAGATAGTAAGGTCAAGATCGG
>CAYYXA010000061.1:0-7777 GCA_964475465.1 uncultured Brevinematales bacterium | reverse complement strand
AAGCATTAACTATCATCTCATACTGCCCACCTATAACAGGATAAACAGGCACAGAGTACTCACCATTAGAAATCGTAGTAGCTACGCTCTTAACATTGTAAGGATCTATAACCTCAATCTTAGCACCTACTATTGGTTCTTGCGTTTTCTTATCAACCACCTTACCGATAATAACCATGCTTTCTATTCCAACAGTGTTAGTTACTCTATCGATAACATTAGCATCCTCAATTGACGAAACTTCTACAAACTGAGTAAACACATCTGAAGGGCTAACTGCAACAGAAGGTGTCACAACCACTTTTATAATATAAAGACCACCACTACTAACTTCAGGAGTTACATAACTCCCACTTATAACATCACTTGTTATATCCTGATCATTCATATTATAGTACTTAACATTCCAGTTATCAATACCCCCACTACCTTTGATCTTAAACTTATCAGGAACAACATCATTGTTCTGTATACCTATGTAAAGCGAAGTTGGAACATTCTTAAATGTCTTTACATTTTTACCATTGTCAGAATATGACGAGAAACTCCAAATAGGATCCCTAGAACTAGCACTTCTAACATCAACCGAAGGCTTGGAAACCCAATCTCTCAAAACTATGGTATCATATATACTGTTCTCAACATCCACCGACTTCATACCAAGCCTAAGATATGACAAAAACCCAGGATAAACCACATTAGTACCTGTCAAAACAGTTAGAACATAAACATTGGTATACTCACCCGAAGCAAGAGAAACAATATAGCTAGAAGACATAACAAGAGAAGTTATATCATTATTACCGGCATCAATAAACTTAAGGATAGTTTCAGGAGTATTGTTACTTTCAACAACAAGTGAGAATCTAACTTTACCTCCACTAGAAATAGCATTACTCAAAACAACAGTATAAATATTAGTTACGTCTACTCTAATCTTATTAGTAATTTCACCACCCCAAGATCCCTTGCCTACAATCTCACTACCATCATAGAAAGCATAAACATCAGCAACAGCATCAACATAAACGAAATTCAAAATCAAAGTAGATGAAATATTTGTATTCTTCTTAGGTCTCGATGTGAATGTTACAACGTTAGTAGTACCACTAACAAGCTCCTGTGTATTACTTACATTGTAACTAAACAACATAATACCATTGCCACTAATAGGTCCAGTCGAAAAGTTCGTAAGGTAAGATGTTATTTCAGTGCTATTTGTATAAACTTTAAGTAGCCAACCAGTAGGATTACTTTGATTAACCGACAACTTGAAATCTTCCCAAACAACATCAGTATTGGAAATTATAAAATATCCACTGACTTCCTGATACTTACCTACATAAACATCCAATACATTAGTATAAGAAGGTATAGCTAAAATCTTAGATCCTGGAGAGACAAACTGGTTAGTTATGTATATCCTATCATAAACGTTATCCTGATCGTACAACTGGAATGTGTAAACTAGTATAACCTTATCACCTGACACAACAGAAGGTTTTGGAACAACGGTAACATCAACCCAATCTTCAGGCCAACCATTGTCAGCATTGTAGTTACTTATGTTAGTGGAATACCCAATACTTGAGAGAGTTGAGTTATCTATGTAGTTACCTTGCTTATTGGTATGGTATACATCAAACTTTGATATATCCCCTGAAATACCCAAAGTTAACTTGAATGAAGGATACCCTTCAACAGGAGCTATATTCCTTAACAAAATTCTATATCTCGAAAGCTCGCTATTCTCAAGCTTTCTATATTCATCACTATCAGGTGCAAACTGATTAGTCGCCTTTATCTCACCAGTTACCAAATTAGAAATTGCAACATCAGGAAGCCCAGGAGTAACAACAACCTTGTACCAAAGAGTATCTCTTCTTAATTCCTTTGTTATAGTATCAAAGTAGAAGTAAACGTATATCTCATCATTAACATATCCGTTACTATTCACAACATACATTCTGATGATCTTTTCATAATCATTAGTTATATCGTTAGTCCAACCAGCGTTAGTGTTGGTTACCAAATCAGTTATATCATTTGATGAATAATCATAAAACTTGTAATACCAATTGTCTATATCACCTACACTATTAGATATAATTGCATATAATCTAAACTTATCAACATGACTACCAGAATTCTTGAACCTAAAGTAGACATCTCTAGGATATCTCAATGTAATTCCATAGGTAAGAAAGTTATCAGTTGAAAATTCACCGATATAACCAAGCCCCACGCCTCCACTTTCATGGTAAGCATCCGGCATACCCCTTACAACAGTAACTTTATGCATTCCTTTATCAACATAATTAGTTCGCAAGACACCCGAAAAATCATACTTAAACTCAATGTAGTTACTAACAGCACCGTTTGTAGTACCAGGATCACTATCAACAATATTCGTAACATAAATATCTACTAAAACTTGAACAGTTTCATTAGAAGCATACTCCTTTAGCCATCCTGCATTAGTAACTAAAGAAGTTATATCATTTGTAACACTACCAACAACAGATTTAAACGAGTAACTCCAATCACTAACACTTCCTCCAACATTGCTTACACTAACCTTAAAAACATAATCTTGTACACTTCCTGTATCGTTTCTAAGCCTTAGCTTGTAAGTGTTCGTTTTTCCAGCAATTATCCTATTGTTTGTACTACCCTGATCATAATAACTGCCAACAATTATAGGTAAATCAGCCCAACCATCTTCACCCCACACTCCTAAATCAGGCTTAACAGAAATAACTCTATTTGAAACAAGTACAACATCTTCCTGAGAAGCAACATAAGAAGACCAAACATGAACCTCAAAAACTTTAACCTCATCATCTACAGAAGAAGCACCAGCCCAAGAAACAACCTTCAATGTCACCGAAGATAAGTAAGGTAAAGTAAAGTTAGTAGGTGAGTTAGTTATGTAAGAAATATCATTATCGTTGTAATCAAGGTACTGTACATTCCAATAACTTTCACCTGGCGAAGCCGTCAAATTGACAATATCCGGATCAGTCAAACTATCATTTTGAAGCACAACGAAATTCGTCACTTTCTCATTCCTTTCAATAATATTTATAACTCCTTGCCCAGCACCATCAGAGTTGTAAACGTTATCTCCAATCATTAGAGATAAACCTGAACCTATCAACAAATCAGGCTTCACCTTTATATTCCTAGGTCTTGCAAATCCTTTATCAAAAATATCCAATGATTTTGTAGAATAAGCAACAAAACTAACCCAAGGTTCCTCACCACTAGGTACACTAACACCAGGAGTAAACACAGCTCTTATAACTACATTCCCACCAGCAGGAACAGTAATATTAGTACCTGCATTTGTCAAAACGCTAGTTATATCATCTGCACCTATATAATAAACCTGACTCCAATCATCATTCGTTATACCACTTGAATAAACATTAATAATATCATCTTCTAGTCCATCATTCTCAATCTTTATGTAATAAGTCAAAGACACATTATTAACGGTTCTAACCATTATAGATTGAGTAAGTTGAGAGTTAGTGTAAACATAATTATTATCTTCAGTACCTCCAAGGAAATATATATTCGTTGATATTATGACATCAGGCTGGACTTTATGATTCTCAAAAACAAAGCTAACTCTGTCAACTCTCAAAGTATCATTGGTATCCGTTATGTTGGTAGAGTTTATAGTGAAAGAAGCATTTAAGACCTCACCCACTAAAGAATTAGTTTTTGGGGACACAACCAATCTAAAAACCTTAACACCGTTTACAGGGATAGAAATGTAATAAGGATAACTACTAACATTCTGATCATCGCTAACATTGTATAAACTTATGTTCCAATTGTCAACGCTACCCGTTGAAGTAAAGTTAGTATCTATCGAGATAACATCATTAGCACTACCTCTATTATAGACATATATATAGTTTGTAGCCCTCGTCTCATAACCATAGAAGAGAGAATTAACCGAATTTGATGATAACTGCAAAGAAGGAGAAGATTCCCAAACATTTGTACCAAAAAGCCCAGAAGAGTTACTTATAGCAGCATCAGGTAGATATTTCCACGCTACAGTCTTAAAAGTAAAAGAATCATGTGGGTAATTACCATTAGTTGCAGAAGAGTAAAGAACCACATCCATCACCTCAGCATCTAAAGCACTTGAAGGTGGTGTAATTTCTATTCTAAATCTCTTATATTCGCTATTCGTAAGATCAACATTGTAACTTCCACTAAGTATAGAGGAAGTTATATCATTTTCATTCCAGTCATATACTGTCAACCCCCAGGTCTTTGAAGATGATGCATAAAGATAAAATTTACCATTCGTGTTACCGGAATTCATCAAAGTGTAGTAGAAAACACTCTTATTTACTCCATCAGAAATAGTATAATTTGTAATAGCCTGAGAATAAGGATCATAAGAATTAAGATAATTACTACCAACCGAATAAGAGTAACTTGAATTTGTTGATGAGAAGATATCACCAGAGTAATAGCTCTCAACAGTCAAAGTATACTTATCCACACTTATGTTGTTACTACCATTGCCAATAAACTCAATACTCACTCTCAAATCATTACCTATGTTTGTAAAAATGACAGTAGTATTAGTAGTGGCATCATACCAATTCAAGCCACCATTAGGCGAAACCTTAAAATTTAAAGTTCCCCCATCAAGATCATAAACCGAGTTAACCTTTACTGAAACAGGTGTCCCTACGAGATCAGAAAGGATTTTCCTTGAAACGGTATGAGCATACTTCTTGTAAGGTATCTCAGGAAACTCTTTGACCCACTGAAGATTACCACCAAAAGAATCGTACTTCACTGCCTTAACCCTAATTTTGCCAGTACCAGAACCAGCACTTTCAGCTAGAAACAAATAAATCGCCCCGGATGAATCAACAAAAATTTTTGGATGAACAACACCAAAAGTGCCACTATATAAAAACTCAGTAGCACTCATCGTACCTAATACATTACCAGCATTATCAACTTTAGCAATTTTAGCAATCCTCGTTCCAGATGAATCATCAAGATACGAAACATAAAACACATTACCAGTGCTATCAGCAACAATTGATGGGCACTCCTGATTACCAGAGCCACTAGCAACCACCCTAACACTCGGAGAAGACCAGACGAAAGCACCTGTGTTAGTATTAACCCTAGTTATAAAAACATCCATGCTTCCATTTCTTTTGTCCGAGAAAACAACAAAAATATCACCACCACTACCGATAGTCAAATCAACCTTAGGTGCATCACCCCGAGTATAATCGTATATTATACCTCTATCTGAAATATTAGTTCCACTACCCCACTGAGAAGAATAAGTATTGTTTGTTGAAATTTTGTTTATACCAACTCCGAAATCTCTACTAGGAGACCAAAACCAATGCTGTCCTGTAACATAAATATACCCTTTATCATAAATAACCTCACCTGCTATGATAAAATTACCACTATTGAAAGTAGTTAGATACTGAGTACCTGGATTACTACCATTAACCCAATATTGAGTCCCATCTGGATTTATTTTTGATATCCACGAGGTTTCACCACCACCAATCCTATTCCAGACCTGCCCCAAATAAAGTTCTCCGTTAGCTCCAACAGTAGAAAAAAGTTTCAACAAAACAGGCGTATAAGCAACAAGATCACCAAAACCATTATCAGCTCTCATCGACCAAACAAGATTCAAACTACTACCCGTATCCTGCCACTTAGTAACAATAACTCTATAAGAACCACTTCTATACAAAGAATAAGCAACATATATATTATTGGCATCAAAAACACTTATAGTAGGTCTAGAAGAAACCTCTGAATAACTATTAGTCGATCCAACTAAAGATACTTCCACATTGGTTGAAAAAACAACGTTGCCATAAGTATCTAACTTCGTAAGAAATATCTGATTGTTTCCATCGTACCTTCTATCAGCCCAAACAAGATAAAAGTATCCTCCATAATAAGCAACATCCCCCCACTCATCATACCAAGGATAGCCATAATGAACGTTGGGATAACCTATAGAGTTTGTAGAGTTAGAAATAGCAGTAGTACGGACCTGAATATACGAATCATCATCAAATTCATCAGTAAATTCAACAGAATAAACAAAATATGAAACAAAAAAGATAAACACAATTCCCAAAATCCAACTACCTGCCTTCATAAAACCAAATCCCTCCTAAAAACTACAAAACAAAGGTAAGCATTCAAACTTCAAAAAATGTCCCAAAAAAGTTTCCTAGAATTACCAACTACTACCAATATATATAATTCAAAAATCATGCCAAATCAAAAGAAATACAACCTAACCCTTCAAAAGATTCGGAAAATCATAAGCACTAATTGACCGTAAGAAATAAAAAACCAATTCTAAAATGTGCAAAATGTGCAAAATTTTCACATAGGAATTGCAAAATTTGCACACAACCTTTTTGATGTTCTAGAAGTTAGTATTTGACAGATAAACCTTACTTGGCTCATACCTTATATTTTCGTTGGATGGTAAGTAGATTTCCATCAATCTTCTGTTGGTTTCTTCTATACTTACGGAGAAATTGCTAACTTTATTAGACTCTCTTAGAGGGAAGTAAACTACTACCTTGTCAGGTATTGAAATATAATTTTCATCGCTAGGAACAACATTAATAAAAGTATTTGTCAGAACCTCAATATCTACGTACACTTCTGAGGGACTAATTGAATAAGTCAACCCACTAGAAGGTAAAGGCCTCGACAACATAACCTTATACTTTCCATCCTTTGTACTCTTAGATAAGTCAACTATAGCTACGATACTATCGTATTTCATTTCTGAAGCACTAAAAGCTTCACTTTTAAAAGTTTTGATCTTAAGAGAGGCGTACTTAGGGAGTTCCTTGTAGTTTAGTATAACAAAATTAGATGGCAAGTTGGTATAATGGACCGGAATATAAACTTCATACTCACTAACGTTCAAATTTTTTATATAAAACCACAAACCGACAGCTATCAAAAGGGATATAACCTTTATCTCCCAGTTTTCAACCAATCTATCTACCAAATTCTTCAAAGTACTTCTGAAGGACATCCTCAATAACCTCCAAGTCAACATCGTAATCAAAATAAAAATCTATGCAAAGAGATATCTTTCCCGTTTCCTCAGAAACAACTATAGCGATAGCGTCAGTTTCTCTAGAGATCCCGTAAGCAGCTCTGTGCCTTGTTCCCAATTTTTTACCTATTTTCCTTTCAGTAAACTCCTGAGGCAAAACACCTATGGGCAATATGCAAGCTGCAGCTACCATTTTCCTACCTCGTATTATCAAAGCACCATCATGCAATGACGAACTCTTGGAAAAAATACTTACTATCTTTTCCTTACTTATAGGTGAGTTAATTGGTATACCAGTATCTATGTAATTACCTAACGGTATGTTCCTTTCAAAAACAATTATAGCACCAGTTTTGGTGCTAGACAAATGATCAAGTGCCTCTAACAATTCCTTGACATCATGAGCATAAACCTTTTTTTCTTCCTTCTTAGAAGCAACTATCTTTATAGATCCAACATGAATTAGCAAATCCCTTATCTCATCTCTAAAAATAATAACAAGGATTATCAAAGAATAGTTAACAACACTATCAAAAATCCAAGACAGAACTTCAAACTTAGCAATTTTAGCAATAACGCCAATCAATACAAATGCCAAAATACCATTTACTAATACAGCAGATTTAGTCTTTTTTATTAAAACACCTGCTTTGTATATAACAA
>CAYYXA010000060.1:0-4500 GCA_964475465.1 uncultured Brevinematales bacterium | reverse complement strand
ATGCAGTATTATTATTGCCAGAGAAATTAATCAGATGCACTATATAATTACCTGAAGGGGTATGTTTATGTATTGTTATTCCTACTTGGGGTGGAGCGTTAGTTTGGACTTGTCTGCCGCTTCTTAATAACTTTTCCACCACAATATTGAATAATCGAGTATAATCTTCTAATCTATGTCTGTAGTATAGATAGTCAATCCTCCACGGTAAGTATGCGGTCTTCCCTTTTCCATACTGATACCAGATAATTCCTGGGTTAGATGTTTCTAGATCAGGGTAACATTTCTCTGGAGGTCCATATCGTTGAGGTGGAATAAGCTTTAGAGATGTCTTTATCCCTTCTTTCAAAGAAGTATAGATGTAATTCCCATCTAAGACAATAAGGCTAGTATCTTGAAACTCTTCAATATTATCTACTCTAAAGTATGAGGACCTCATATCTTCCTTTATGAAATTAGCCGATATACCTCCCAAACTTTTAAGGGCAAACCGTCCTCTCCAATCCCCTTTAGAAGTATATAAAGCAGTATTATCTGTTGCTAATATAGACCCACCATTTTCTACAAATCTATCCAAAATATCTGCTTCTATGTCATCTATGCATGCAACATTTGGCATAACTATCAGTTCATACTTGGATAATTCCTCTATAAAATCTTCATCTTTTAATATCGAAGAAGAAATAATGTCAAAAGGATGATGATTTTCAAGAAGCATTCTATAGGCTCCTCGAAAACTATACACATATCTATTCAGTGGATCCTTCTTTCCATAGTAATCTTTAGTATTTTCTGAATATAGAAGACCTATCTTAGCACAAGATTTTAAATCTCTATAATAGCTTTGATTTTCTTTATGATAACTGAAGATCTCCTTAACTATAGGGAAACCCTTCTTATCTTCCTGATCTAGGGTACCTAGCACATAGAAATCTAGATTTCCACCCTCAGCTAACTGTTGAGCAAATCTCAAACCCAGACAACCCTTTGACTCACTGACAAATCTATACGGGATATCGATGAAATAAACTATAGCACTATGAAAAGGCTTACCTTTACCAAATATCTTAGCAAACTTGGCCTGTTCTCCCGACCAATGTTCCCATTCAGGTAATGGTCTGTCGATAGCTCTATTAACTTCCATCCTTATAATGTCTGAGTGTTTAGAATTAAACATTACTCCAATATTAGGCCATCGCTCTTTTATAAAGCTATAGACTCTCCCACACAACTCCTCGACAGTTCTGTGCCTAAACTCTATATAGTCTTTATAACTAGGGTCACTATAATCTTCTACTAGGGGAAGGTCTTTCCCATACATATCTTTGAATCTTTTCTTACAACTGTCACACTGGCAGATCCCATGATAATTCCCACTATAGTCATATACTTGATATCCAAACATATTAAAGAATACGCCATCTAGTTGGTATCTACTAAGAGCTTCTTCTAAAATCTTAAAGATATACTCCTGATAGTATCCTCCATTAATACATGTATGATAAAGGCCGTTATATATAACAGGTTTTCCATCTGTCCGCAGCCAGAACCATTCTGGATGCGCCTCATATACTTCCCTATGACATTTAGAAAAATCAAACCTGCCAACGACTTTTATACCATGTGAATGGGCTTCTTCTATAACATCTCTCACCATATCTCCATTTAAGAAATCATTTCTGTGATGAAACTCAAGTTTCGTAGGATAAAAAGCGACTATACCACCTACATTTATTAAAATAACATTAGCATTAAAATCACTCACTTTTTCTATCAGGTCTTTAGGATCCAAACTAGCATCTATTTCTCTCAAGTTTGTCTGTATAAGCCTATAAGGTTCTTTCCACCAATAGCTCATTTATTAACCTCCATTCTACTGAGTTTATTAATATTTAAGGGAGGCTTTTAAAGGTTATAAAAGCCTCCCTATTTTTAACTTTTTAAGCCCGTAAGAGTAATACCTTCTATAAAGTATCTTTGGAAAAAGAAATATAATAAAATACAAGGAATAACCGCTACTACAGAAGCTGCCATTAAGTAATGCCAGTAATTCCCCATTTCGCTTCTAAAGCCTGCTAAACCTAAAGGAATTGTAAATTTGTCAGGAGAGTTTATAAATATGAGTGGACGGAAGAAGTCATTCCAACTCCCCATAAAGGAAAATATGATAACGGTTATAAGCGCATTTTTAGATAGTGGTAGATATATATTCCAAAATATTCTCAAGTAGCCACAACCATCCATAATGGCAGCCTCCTCAAGCTCTACTGGTATAGTCATAAAATATTGTCTTAACAAGAATATATAGAAAGCTCCACCAAAGAAAGATGGCACATAAAGTGGTAGATGAGTATTAACCCATCCAAGCTTCTTAAAAATAATAAATATAGGTATGATGGTGACCTGACTAGGTAACATCATAGTCCCTAGAAGGAGGAAAAATAAGAGTTCTCTTCCCTTGAATGGAATTCTAGCAAAACCATAAGCAGCCAATGTGCAAGATATAAGATGGCCAATAATAGAAAGAAGGGTAATCTTTGTACTATTTAAAAAATATCTACCAAAGGGGAAAATGGTTAAGGCTTCTATATAGTTGTTCCATTTAATAGGGTTTGGTATCCACTTAATTGGTATGAGAAATACATCCTCTATAGGTTTAAGTGAAGTTGACAACATCCAAAAGAAAGGAAGGCCAAAAGCTATAGCCCCTAGCGTTAGAAGCATATATGCTAATATAACTCTGTAAATATGTTGATAAGAAGGCTTAGGGGTTTTATTCATAACTATCCTCCTTCATAGTATACCCACTTAGAAAATTTAAATTGCAATAGGGTAAGTAACATTATTATGAAAAACAGTATCCATGCTAAAGCAGAGCCATATCCCATTTTTAACCATGTAAAAGCTCGTTCATATAGATACATAACATAGACAATGGTGGCATTTGCGGGTCCTCCTCTCGTCATTATATATACCTTGTCGAAAACCTGAAAAGACTGGATAATTCCTATCACTAAGTTGAAGAAAAATATAGGGGAGATGAGAGGAATAGTAATAGAGATATGTTTTCTAAAACTACCAGCACCATCTATCTCTGCTGCTTCATAGAATTGAACAGGAACATTCTGTAATCCAGATAAAAATATAATGACTTGGGTTCCGACCTGCCATAGAGCAACAAGAATAATACCTGGCATGGCCCATTTAGGATCTCCCAACCAGCCTGGACCTTGAATACCAAAGAATCTTAATACTGTGTTAATTATCCCGAAGGACGGGTCTAAAACCCAAGTCCATATAAGAGCCATAGCAACTCCAGAGGTTATAGTAGGAAGATAGAAAATAGTACGATAAAGACCCATCCCTCTTATCTTTTGATTCAAAAGAATAGCTATTAAAAAAGCTAATATTAATCTTAAGGGTACACTTGCCCCAACATAGTATATAGTGTTGATAAGAGCCTTCCGAAAAGTTTCGTCATTCGTAATAATATTATAAAAGTTGGCTAAGCCTATAAATTTAGGTGGAGTAATGATATCATATTCACAGAAGGCTAAATAGAAAGAGGATAACATCGGTCCAAGATTGAAGAAAAAGATACCTAATACTGACAACAGAACAAATCCATACCCGACTAAATTAACTCTTAGTGCTTTAGATCTTAAAAGTCTCATTGCATCCTCTAACTAGTACTTATATTTAGACCCATATGTTTCTCTCATAATCTTAGTCATGGTTTCTTTTGCAGCCCTTAGTCCATCGTCTATACTCTTCTGCTTGTATATTATCGCGTTTAATTCTTTAGAAAGAGTAACCATCAGTGCCTGCCAATTATAGGGGTATTTTGCATGGAAAACAGCGTCGGGATGTAAAAGCATCTCTCTAGCCTTTAGATAGTCGGGATCAGTATTAAAAGGTGGAGTATTCCAGAATTTCTTCCTAAGCGGAACATACACACCATCCTTACACCATGCCAGATTTGTTTCAGCGCTAACGGCAGCTTTCATCAATTCCCATGTTAACTCTGGATATTTTGTATGCTTAAACCCTATAAAAGCATTTTGTTCTACTATTGTGGATCTATTATATTTTTGAGGCATTAACTCTAATGCGAAATTAAGTTTAGGAGCTGTTTTCCTTAAGTCTGAGGCTCCAATGGGAGAGTCAAACCAGAAGGCAATCATATTATTTTGAACTCTATTTGGTATAGCAGAAAGTTCTGGAGGTAGGCATATCTTTTCTTTATACATCAGATCTAACCAGAATTGCAAAGCCCCCTTCATTGATTCGCTATCTACGTTAAATTGAGGTAAAACAGTACTTACATCCCAGGGGTCTTTTTTAGGGTTCCTGCTATTTTGTCTGGCAAACATCTCCATACTTTTTGCCAAAAAAGCATCTCCTCCATAATAAGTCATCATTTGAGTAGCATAAACACGTTTTTCTGGTTTGGTTAATTTCTTACCATAAGTTACTATTTCATCCCAGTTTTTTGGAGGT
>CAYYXA010000059.1:0-42122 GCA_964475465.1 uncultured Brevinematales bacterium | reverse complement strand
AAACACTTTGGTTTTTGAAGAGAATTTTGTTGATACTGTCTACTTGGATTCGTATAATAGCTACATAGGTGTTTGGGGAGGTGGTACTCTTAGGCTTAATGGGCCTGTTCTTTGGGCTTGGGATGGACCTGTAGTTGATATAAACTATTCAAGTGCTAATTCTAGAGTTTACTTTGTAGGTGAGATAAATACTTATAGCTACTATGCTTCTACACCTTTTTCGGGTAATGCAAATTTTAGATATGATGTTTTTGCTTATTCTTATGATACATCTGGTAGTGCTATCTGGCCATTTAGCGTTTTGGCTAGAACTAATAGTGACTTGAATGCTGTTAGTTTCACAGGTGGTGATAGTAGATATCCTTCTATATGTTCAGATGAGTATGGTAATTTGTATGTTGTGTATTCTGATATTGTTTCTGGTACCTGGAGAATAGTTGTACAGAAGATTTCAAACAATGGTATGCTCTTATGGGGTAATAGTACTAGCGATAGGATAGTAACAAATACTGTTAATTATCAGGCAAAGCCTGTTTATTACAATGGTAGTCTTTTTATTGCCTATTATATAGGTAACAACGTAAGGTTAAGGAAGTTAAATGCTAATACTGGTGCTGATGTTTGGGATGTTCAGGTGAATACATCTGGAGGTGCTAATTATTATCCTGATATAGTTTTGTGGCCTGATAATTACCTTTATGTTGCATGGCTCAATAATACTAGTGGTGTATATAACGTTTATGCTCAGAAAATTAATCCTTCGGATGGGAGTAGAGTTGTATGGGGTGGTAATACTAGTGATAAGAGAGTTAATCAATATACAAACTATGGTAGTCAGTACTATTGGTATGGTGCTACGGAGGAGACAGTAGCGATTGACATGGATAGTAATACTAACCTTTATGTTGCTTTTAAACTTTACAGGCCTGAGTATGGTGCTAAGGTATTTATTCAGAAAGTTAGAGCTGATTTTGGTAATTTTGGTAGGCTTTGGGGTGATGCAGATAATGATATCAAAGTTTCTGCTAATGATTATCGTGCTGATGCTTATCCTGACATAGTTTTAACTTCTGATTCCGTTTATGTAATTTGGATTTCTCACGGTGCTACGGATAATGATTATGCTATGATGCAGAGGCTAGATAAAATAACAGGTGGGAAGGTTTGGCCTACTGATTTAAATCTAGGTAGGCTAGGAATTGCGTACCATCATGCTAGGATAACAAGTGATGGTTCGTTTGTGTATGTTTACGATTCATCTGCAAGAAGATTCTCTAAGGTTGATAAGTTTGGAAATGTGTTATTCTCTTATTATGTAATGGACAGGCCGTTTAACACTATGGCTACATTCAGAACTAAAAATTTGATTAATCCTTCTGGTAATAGTGGAATTGTGCCTGTTAGTGTTAAGGTTAGTGGTACTTACTCAAATTTACCGACGGGAGCAAGTGTTGAGTACTATGTTTCACCTGAGGCTGATTATACTGGAGCTAGTACGAATTATTACCTTCTCTACGATGGGCAATCGACTAACTTAAGCTATCAGAAAGGTAATCTTTACCTTTACATAAAGCTTAACAACTGGAGTAATGCCGGTACAAACAATATAGTTATGACTAACCTTAGGGTAGAGATGCTTAGTTATTACTACTCTGATGGAATGGTGGGTAAGTTGCCATCTGGTGGCGATAAAATTGGGCTTTTGGTTTTGAATACTTCTTCGTTAGGTCAAAGTGTTGATGATTATGTTTACAACGATGGTGTTAATTCTGCACAAGGATTTATGTACTTTGTTAATGGTGGAAATGTATCAACAAATATTAGAATTAGGGCTTCTTCTGGTAATTCTGATTGGACTGTAAAGTATTACCTTTGTTATTGGGATGGTAGTAAGTGGGTTACAAACCAAGACATAACTTCTTCTCTGACGGGAACAGGATTTGTAACAAATCTTGATCCTTATACAGGTGGTAATACTAATATTGTTGCTATAAAGGTTTTCCTAACACCTTCACCTTCTCTTAGTAGTGGTGATACTTTCACTGCTTATGGTTATGCAGATACTCAGTTGCCTAATGGTAGTTGGGTACTTTCGGATGTTGTGAGTGTTAGGGGAATAGTGAGTGCATCAAAGCCAGATCTTTATGTTTCTCATGATTCTTCCACGGGATACATTGGAGAAGGGATTTTCAACTCTGACGGTAGTGATCAAACTCTGTATCCTATTATGGATGTTGATGTTGAAAAGAAGTTTTTTGTTAAGATTAAGAATGTTGGTGGTGCTGAGGATATCATTTTACAAGGTACAGGTGGGGATGGGTGGTGGAAAGTTCAGTATCTTACGAACGGAAACGATGTCACAACTAGCGTTGTTAATGGAACATTTTCTGTTTATCTAAATTCAGGACAGGAATTTGCTGAGGTTATTGAGGTCAGAGTGGCTCCTACAAATTCATCAATACCTGTTAATACTCTATTTAACATTAATGTTAAGGCAAGGTCTTCTACAGATCCTTCAAAGGAAGATGTTATTAAGATATCAGCTAGAAGGGTTGAAACTAAGGTAGAAACTATAGTTAGAGTGTGGTCAGGTAGTTGGGTTGGAGGAGGTATATTCTCTACCGATTATTCACAAAAAGTTTCAAATAGGATAGATAATGGAATTACAAATATTTATGAAATTTCAGTAACTAACCTTAGTAGTTGGGTGGAGAATATTACGGTTTTGGCTCATCATAGTAATTCTCTTTCAACTGGTTGGAAAGTTGAGTATTTCTTTGGTAGTGTAGATATTACTGCTTCTATAACTAATTATGGATTTGTCATATCAAACCTTGATCCTACCAATGTTGGTAGTAACATTACTGTTAGGGTAATATCGCCTTCTACCTATCCTATTGGTGCAAATGAGATTATGGGTGTATATATTAAGGCTTTTGGTGATGGTGATACTAACTCGGCATCTAAGCAGGATACTGTTGGAATAGAAACTAAGCTCGTATCGACGAAGGTTGATGGAATCGTTGCTTCTTCTAGGTATGGTACAAATGGGTACAATGTTTTTGATTCTAATCCATTAAACCAGATATTGTATTCTTACACTGTTTCGAATGATACATATGCTATAATTTTATCCAATCCTTCGCCATCGGATTATGAATTTAATTTGAGGATTTCTAATTATAGCCCTGTTACGTGGAGTATTTATGTTTCTAATGGTAGTGAGGATATAACACATTTAGTTACTAATACTAGTGGTTGGACTTCGCCAACGATAAACTCAGGTGGAACTTTGAAAATTGACTTGATTGTGTATTCAACAAATACCTCTACCGGTTTTGGTGCTAGTGTAGGTGACACTAATAGGATTGATATACTTTTGGCTTCTCCTCTCAATACTAATGTTGTTGATAATTTAGCTTTATTTATTGAGAAAGCTTTGCCGCCAGATGTTATTGTTAAGGACACGAATGAGTCATCCTACAGAGGACTTGGGTTGTTCTCTACTAATGCTTCTGATGTATTGCAGGTTATTAACCAGTCATATCCAAATACATTTACAGATTTCAGAGAATCACTTTTTAGAATTAAGAATCATAGACCTATACCTGAAGATATTGTTGTTAGGTTTGCTGAGATAAGTAAAGTGAACAATTGGAATTATACAATTTATAGATATATCGGCCCTGATGTTGATAACCCAGACTTTGGTGAACCTAGCCATTGGAATGATGTTACAGTTAGTATAACTAATAGTAGTGGATTAACAAATTCTATAACTAATGGATACGATGAACTTTATAGAGTTAGTATTAAGCCTGATGATGCTACTAATAACAACGATTATATAAGGCTAAAGTTTTCAGCTTTAGGCGTAAGTACTAAGTTTGAAGATGTTGGTGAATTAAATGTTACGTATGGTGTTGGTTTACCTGATATTTATTCTCTCTCTGATAATATTGGTTTCGGAGTTGTTAATACAAACTACTCTCAGATTATTACTAATCGGTTTGACAAGGCGTTAGGTGATGTTATTACTTTGGTTGTTAGTAATAGGAATAATGACATATCAGGTAGTTTTGTTTTCAGGGGTGAGGGGAATAAAGATCAGTGGGTTATAAAGTATTACTCGAGTAATTGGGTTGATATTACTCCTCAGGTTACTGGAAGTGGTTATTCATTTGGTGTTTTACCTTCAGGTTACGAGTTTATCAATCTGAAAATATATGCTGTACCTGGTAGTACTTACACGAATGGTGTTACAACTAACTTTGATGTTTGGGTTTTCAATGATAGTGGTGATTTTGATACGTTTAGGATCGTTTCAGTTATAACTGATAGAGGTTTACCTGATGTTTACCTTTCTGATGGTAGTTGGAGTAATGTTTTTGAAGTTATTCCTTCTTCTCAGGTAATGAATATCCTTATAGGTAAAGGTGATACAATTACAAATGAGTTCATTTTAGCCAACTGGAGAGGTACTAATGAGAATGATAAGGTGTTTGTTAGTGTGCCTGGTGGTGACTTCGACTCTGAGATAGAGCTTTATGTTGGTGGTTCTTGGAGTAATTACACAGATACTATTACAAATTCCTCCGAAGATGTGATTTTGAGTTTAGGTAGTAGCGTTGTTACAGGTAGAATAATTATGAGTGTACATTCTAATACTGGTATGACTTTTGGCACTATTGGTGATGTGTCTATATCTCTTAAATCTCAGGGTAGGCTGAAAGAGGATAATGTAAGGTTTAGGTATACTTTGGTAGATCTGGGTAGGCCTGATATTTATACTTCTGGCATCGGTGATGACATTTATGAGGCTGGTACATCTTCACTACAGGTAGATAATACTGACATTGAGAAAGCTATAACTAACATTAAGTACGTTTATCTTGGGAATGACAGAGACAAAGGTGAAGTTATGAAAGTTGTTTCATTTGTTCCATCTGACACTAATTTCTCATCTCTGTTCTATTATACAACCGATGGGGGCTCTACTTGGGTAGACATTACTTCAGATATAACTAATGCAGGTAGGGATATATACATAAATCCTCTTAGCTCTGTAACATTGAAAGTTGTTTCTTATCTTTCTCTTCAATCAACTAATGTCATAGATGATACAATTGATGTTTCTTTTAGACTCTATTCGTTTGGTGGCGTTTCAAACGATAACTTAATAGTTAGATACGTTGTGAAAGATAGGAATAAACCTGATTTATACACTTCTTTAGTAGGTAGCAATATTTTCTATCCTATAGTTCAGTATCATACGAATTTTATTGAGAAAGGAGATGTAATTACGCAGGTTGTTGTTATAAGGAATGCTAGAGATGATGCAAGTGCAGATTTCATACTTACTGGTAACTCTAGTTATGGTGATTGGAATGTAAAATACATCTTTAATAATGTTGACATAACTTCTAGTGTTACTTCCTCTGATGGTTTTGTTATTGGAGATATTCCACCTCTTGGTACCACTAACTTAAATGTTGTTATGTATCTATCTTCTAACTCAACTTATACTTTGCAGAGCAATTATGTTGTTAACATTAAGCTTTATTCATATACTAAGCTTATTAGGGATGAGATTAATTTGGTATGGAAAGTTGATGATAGGGGACTACCTGACCTATTCTTTTCAGATGTTGGTGATGACTTCTATTATCCTTCTGCCCAAACTAACTACTCAAAGATAGAGGAAGGAGAATTTTTGACGAATTATTTTTACATCCAGAACGATAGAGTTGATAAGTCCGAGAATCTTACGCTTACGGTTAGTTTTGACACTAATACGAATTGGATTTATGAATTCTATTTGTATGATGGTATTGGATGGAGTAGTATTATTGATAGCTTAACGAACGGAGGATACGTTGTTAGTAATGTTTTACCGTCTAGTGTTGTGACTGGTATGGTGGTTGTTGGGCTTTCAAATAACTCTTACTTAAGCAGTGCTACTGTGAATAGTATTTCATTTGAACTTTTATCCCAGGGAATGCTTAGGGTTGATAGGATAGGTTGGAATGTTATCATTGTTGATCCGAGACCTGACCTGGCGGTATTGCCTATAACTGGTGAAAGTGGTATAGTTGGTGGTGATGTGTACGAGTCTGACACTAATAACATCAGCAATTCAGTAGGTAGAAGTCCTATACTCTTCGTTTTGCCAGCATCTTATTCTGTAATAATTGAGAATGATGATCTTGTTGAGGATAGTTATGTTGTGAGGGCGTGGGGTGATTTCTTAGTTGAAGGTAAATGGAGTGTTAAGGTTAAGGATATTAACGATGTTGATATTACGTTCTTCATTACTAACTTTGGCATGACAAATTCAATTTTACCTACGAATTCTGTAAGCTACGTTGTTGAAGTGAATATGGTAGATCCTAATAACATACAAATAGGTGAAAGTAATGTTATATACTTTGAGGTTATTTCTCTTAAGAATGCTAACAGAGTTGATTATGTAAAGCTTGTGACTACTAGAATTGAGACAGATGTTTATGGTAAGGTGATTGAGAAGGTTAGTGGCAAAGCTTTGAGTGGTGCTACGGTTGAAGTTTATGAGCCTAGGACCGGTAATCTAGTAAAGGTTACAAATTCATCGGATGATGGTAGTTTCTACTTTAAGCTTACTCCTACTACATACAAGTTTGTTGTTAAATTAAAGGGTTACATTGACAATGTATTCTTGATAACCATACCTGAAGTTAAGGAATACACTATGGAGAATGTTGGTATGCTAAGATTTAATTTGAAGTCTGATGTGCTGGACACCCATACTTTCCCGAATCCTGTTAACTCTGGTAGTAGCATTAAGGTTCTTCTTAACTTACCTGAGAGATCTGAGGTTAAGGTTTATGTTATGGACTTAAGAGGTGTTGTTTTGAAAAGAATTGTCAATGGTGTTGTTATGGAAGCAGGGCAATACAGTATTGATTGGGATTTGAGGGGCGATGATGGCACTATTTTGAAGCAAGGTGTCTATGTTCTTGTTGTTAACAATGGTAAAGATACCTTGCTTAAGAGGATTATGATAAAGTAAGGAGGTTTTTATGAAAAGGATTTTAATTATTTTTGGATTTTTGGTTTTGGTGAGTTTTTCGTATGCTATTAGCCTTTTGGATGGGACTGTTGGTGCTAGGCCTCTTTCGTTGGGGGCTTCTTATGTTGCTGTTGGTGGGGATAATGAAAGCATTTTCTGGAATCCTGCGGGATTACCGAATGTAAGGTATGCCTCTTTCTCAATTGGCTACCAAAATAGATTTTTGGGCTTTAATTATGTTGATTTTTACTCAAGTTTTAGGGTTCCAACTAAGCTTCCGGATATTCTTAATGGTATTTGGGGAGTAGGTTTTGCGTACTGGGCTACGGAAGAGGAGAGCTGGAATGAGTTTAACGAGTTAACTGGAAAAATTTCAGCAAACGAATATATTGTTGGCGTAGGGTACAAAAAAGTTTTTTCTGATGCTCTTTCATTTGGTGCAACTTTGAAATTTGCAGGTCAGACGGTGGATGATATGTCTTCTCTTACTTTTCTGGTTGATGTTGGTGCTCTTAGTAAAATTGAAGGTGTTGGTATAGGAATTGCCATAAGAAACATAGGTTTTGGTAGTGATGCTGTGGATATCCCGATGGGTATATCTCTAGGTGCTTATTACACTGTTTTTTCTACTCCTGATGAACAGCATAGTGTTGCGATATCGGGTGAACTTGATTCTGTACAAGGTAGTGGCTTTTCACTTAAAGGTGGTGCAGAATACACGTGGATGCCAATTTTCTGGGATGGAGTTGTAAGAGTTAGGCTTGGGTATGATACCTTACCTTCTAAGGATTTGGGTGTGCTTTCTGGACTTGGGTTTGGGTTTGATGTTTCGTGGTACGGTGCAACACTAAAATATTCACTGTATAACATGGGTTTTGCAGGGGCTTCCCATATAGTACAACTTTCATACGATCTCGACTTTTTACTTAAAAAGACTCTAGCTGAGAAGGACACAGAGAAGCCAACTTTATCCATTCTAGTAAGACCAAAGTTCATAATTCCAAGTATAAAGGATTATGAGAGTATAAACATAGACGTGAGTATTGCCGATAACGTGGGTATCAAGGTTTGGGGATATACCATATTAGATAGCAGTGAAAATGTTGTATATTCTTTTGCTATTACGAATTCTAGGCCACTAGCGAAGGTAGCAAAGTCAATTGTTTGGGAGGGTAAGGCTGAGACAGGTAACATTTTATATGATGATAGCTATACTTTGAAGGTTTTTGCTTATGATGAGTCTGGAAATCTTTCGGAGAAGATTGAGAGAAATATAGTTATAAGTACTGATCCAAGAAATATAATACTGGTTACCGATAGAGAGGTTGTGACTTCGCCGAGGGATGAGGTCACTATAAGATCGCTCAGAGGAGTAATAGAGAATATAACTTCTTATAGAGTTGTCATAGTGTCCCAGGCAACAGGAAATGTTGTGAGAGAGTTTAAGCAAGTTGCTAAGGTTCAAACGACTAAAGGTGGGAAAATTGTATCTGGCCAACCACTTAGCTTTGATAGTATAAAGTGGAACTTAAAAGATCTTAATGGTGAGATAGTTCCAAACGGTGTATATGTCATTCAGGGAGAGTTTGAGTTTGTTGGAAACGTTCTAAAGAAGTCGTTCTCAACTGAGGTTAAGGTAGAGATGTAATGAAGTATTTATTTAGTTATGGTTGATGAGTTTTAAGGTTTTTGGTTAGTAGAGATATAGGGAATTATTAATTGTTTTTTGATGGAGTTTGGGAGTAAGTTTGAAGAAGTTGGGGTATGCTTTTTAAGAGTTCCAAAGCCTCGTTTATTTTTAGAGGAATATTTTCTAGTTCCAGGCCGTAGTGTTCGTAAATACTTTTTACTAGTATAGCTATCTTGGGTAACCTTAATCTGGATGAATGTATTATTTCATCTTTTGAGAAGAGTTCATTTACATTTCCATCGTAGATTATTGTTCCGTTTGCCATAGTTATGATTCTCTGCGAGTACTCTGCTATGTACTCTATGTCGTGGGTTGTCATTATTACAGTTATCCCTGATTCGTTCAATTTTTTTAGTATGTCCATTACTTCAATTTGTGTTGCTGGATCGAGTGATGAGGTAGGCTCGTCGAATACTATTATTGATGGCTTGTTTGCTAGTACTCCTGCTATTGCTACTCTTTGCTTTTGCCCGTAGCTTAGTTCGTGTATCTTCGCTTTTCTATACTCGAGCATCCCTACCAGACTTAGAGATTCAACGACTCTTTTTTCTATTTCTTCTGGGCTAAGTCCCATGTTAAGGGGACCGAAAGATACATCTTCTTCGACTGTTGTAGCGAATATCTGATCATTAGGGTCTTGGAACAGAAAACCAACTTTAGAAAAGACTTCAAAGTCTTTGTATGATTTTAAGTCTTTCCCTTCAAAAAGAATTTCGCCTTTGCTGGGTTTTAGTAATCTATTAAAGTGCTTAAGTAGGGTTGTTTTGCCACATCCGTTGTGCCCAAGTATTATTACGAATTCACCTTTTCTGATTTCTAGGTTTATATCCTTCAGTACCCAGTCATGATCGTTATTGTACTTAAACCATACGTTTTTGAAAAGAAATTGTGTCATTTTATACTCCTAAGAAATATTTCACTGTTATTCCAATACCTAGGAAAAGTAAAATATATGATATTCCTACGAATATTTCTTTCATATTCGGCTTTTTTCTAAAGTCAAAGAATAATTTACCTGTGAAGTTTCTAGATTTCATGGCTTCGTTTACTCTAATTGATCTAATGAGAGCGTTAACTATGATGATTCCCCACATTTGCCCCATCGACTTTATGGAGTTTTTAAGATTTGTGTATCCCAGCCTTGACTTCTGAGCGTAGAAAACCCTTGTTGCTTCTTCGTATAGTAAGAGGGAATACCTGTACATCATAAGTGATATATCAATGACAATTTTAGGTATGCCTAAATTCCTAAAGCTGCTTAGTATTGAGTCAACGGTGGAAGTAAGTCCAACAAGTATTAGGTACCATACACTACCCACTAGTGTTAGAAATATTTTGAGCCCCTTAATGATACCGTCGCTATTGATGCTAATTCCTATAATTTGTATCACTGGTTGGCCACTTTTGAGGAATAGAGCTTGCATGAAAAATACAAACAAACCGAAAAAGATTGGAAGTTTTATTCTTTTGAATATTTCTTTAAAGCTTACACCTGTTATGGTAGTTATAGCAAGAGCACTTAAGAAGACAAATAAACTGAACAATATGTTTCTAAAAAGGACGTTCATGAAAAGTAGAGAAAGAACTATCAGCAACTTAATTGTTGTATTCATCTCCCTGAGTTTCTCAAAAATCTCATTGCTTTTCATTTTCAATTCTTCGTTTAGGCTGTGCTCCAACATTTTGTTATTCTCCTGTATCCCATATCCTGCGGATATGGATATATAAATTTAATAACGAATTCTGTGAAATTTCAAGGTGTGTTACAAAAGGAGGCTAAGCCTCAGGAGGCTAAGCCTCCTTCTGTTTATTTTTTTTCGAAAAATAGTTTTCTTGTGAAGTATCCGATAACAAATCCGGCTATACCCGAAACTAGTGAGAATACGAAAAGGATCAGGTCTCCCTCGAGTTCTATGAATGGTCTTGGCTCTTTGCCTCTCTCTTTAGCTATTTTTTCTATTACTATCTCATCCAGTGATCCCCATTTGCCTTCTTCTTCATTACTTTGGCTTATAGTTTGAGTGGTTTGTTCTTGATTTTTGATTTCTTCGAACGAAACTATATTAGGTGTTATGGAAAACATTAAAATTGATGATATGGCAAAAAGTATGATTAACCTTTTCATACTTACCCTCCTTACTTTCTTACGACTTCTACTATAGGATCTATGTAATTTGGCAATCTGTCTACAAATACTTTTATGATGAATCCTGCTATTACTCCTTCTATAACTGATACTGGCAATTGTATTGGTAAGAATAGAGCGAAGATTTTCATCCAGACTGAAGTTATACTTTCTGAACCGTGTATTTCAAGTGCTAGTTGTAGTGCCGTTGTTAGGTATGTGAATATGTCTGCGAAGAATCCAGCAAAGAATCCGGCTACAAAGTAAGGTAGTTTGATTAGCCTTGAGAGTTTGAAGAATAGGAACCCTGCGAAGCTTCCAACGATAGCCATAGATGTTATGTTAGCACCCAGAGATGTTATCCCACCGTGTGCCATAAATAAACCTTGAATAACCAGAGTTATCGTTCCTAATAGAACTGATACTATTGGTCCAACTATTATGGAAGATATACCTGTTGCGGCTGGATGTGATACACTACCGGCAACTGGTGAAGGTATAGCTAGCGATGTCATTAATAGTACTACTGCTCCCATTAATGCTACAACGGACAGATAGTTTGAATCACTCCTTGATTTGTTCACTACTACTATTATTGACCAAATTACAAACGGTAGAGCAACTAAGAACCATACAATTACCCACTCGATGCTTAGTATTCCTTCTGCTATGTGCATACTGTATCCTGGAACACTAGAAAGAGCTATAATTGATGCACTTAGTAAAAATGTAAGAACGAATCTTTTCATATCCATATCCCCTCCTTATGGATAAAATAATATAACAATGAAGCAACTGTTTTGTCAAGTAGGAAAATTTTCGTATGTTTAGAATTTATTGAAAGATTTTGGAATATTTTTCCATAATTTTCTAGGAGAGAATCTTATGGAAACAGTTGGAAATTATCTTAGAAACATTAGGTTATCTAGGAATATTTCGATAGATGAAGTATCTAGAAGTACTAACATTCCGAGGAGGTATATAGAAAATATTGAGAGGAACAATTTTTCTGATTTTCCTGGTGAGATTTACTTGAGAGGGTTTATAAAGTCTTATGCTAGTTTTTTGGGGGTTGATCCGGAGTTTGCTATTAATCTTTATGAGAAAACGATTTTAGGTGAAAAAGAGGTTCCTTTGGAGATTCTTGTACCTAAGGAAGAGAAGTTTTTTACTAAGGTTGTTGATTGGTTGAAAGCTTCTAGAGTTTTCTTTTTTGTTGTTTTTGGTGTTGCTTTGATAGGTCTTTTTGTTTGGTTTGCTGTTTCATTTTTTACTGGTAGAGAGTATAAGGTTTTAGTAGATACTCAGAATGTTATAGTTATTTACAAAGATTTTGCTGTGGGGGATCGTTTTCAGTATGACTCTGGTAAGGGAAAGTTGGTTTTAAAGCTTTTGGAGTTGAGGAATAGTGGTAATGATATTGTTTTGGCTGTCAATGATAAAATATTTTCGTTAGGTTTGAAACAGGAAATCATGCTAGATGTTGATGATGATGGGCTACAGGATTTAAAAGTTAGGTATGAGAACCTAGTTGGTAATGATGCTGGGTTAAGGTTATCCTTCTTCAAGGCTAAAAAGTTGCAGGAGAGGCAGGATATTGTATTGATAGATGGTGCTTCTATACCTGTAGACATTACTATAGCTTCTTCGAAGTTGGTTTGGGTTGGTGTACAAGTTGATAATACTAGCGAAATGCAGTTTTATATGAATAAGAATGAAGTTCGCTCGTTCCAAGTTAAGTCTAGGTTAGTACTTAAAACTTCTGATATTAGGGCTTTGTCTCTTTTTTGTGTTACTAACCAGATACCTTTGAGAGGTGAAGGTGTTTCTTATACCGTGATAGAAGTTTTGCCTTCTGTCAAAGGGGTATCTCTTAGAATAAGAGATTTGGATTGATTACTTTTGGATCTTACTGAGTTGTATTTTTAGCTCCATAAGGAGTTTCTTCTTGTAGAATGTGACATCTTTGAGTAGCTTTTCTAGATCCATGACTGTTATGTTCCCGTTTGAGGAGATTGTTATGTTTTTGTCGCTGTCCAGAACTGCTTTTAGATACTTTTTGCCTTCTTCGATTGAATAGCCTAGGAATTTTATTAAATCTTCGACTGTGAAGTTCAGAGTGTATGATTCTCGTGGTTTTATTGAGATCCTGTTTTTTTCTATCTGTATCATTATTGCGTCGTATATTCTTGCTGTAGGATCCTTAAGAACTATATTTGCGAGTTGTCTGTATATAGCCCATATTCTATCGCTTAGGAGTTTTATTATTTTAGTTCCTATTTCTGGTTTTGTGTGTACCATTGCTTCGAAGTTTTCTTTTTTTATGTACATTAGTTCTACATTGCCAACAGCTGTTGCTGTTGCGCTTCTTGGTTTGTTTTCTAGTATTGCCATTTCGCCGAATACATCCCCTTCGTTTAGAACCGCTAGGAGTACTTCATTCCCATTTACGAATTTTGTTATTCTTACTTTACCTTTTAGAATAACGTAAGCTTTTTCACCATATTCATGTTCGCAAAATATGATTTGTCCATCGTGGTACTTTTCTATCGATTTTTCTTCTATTACTTCGGGTTCGGATAAAACAAGCATTGGGTCGATTGAAGCTAACCTCATTTTGGCGTTTGTTGCATATCCCCCATCGGGGCAATACTCTAAATACTTTTTATATGCGTGTGCTGCTTGTTCGAACATTTTTTTGGAGTAATAGAACTCTGCTATTTCAAAGAGGTGCGAAGGGTCTTCTTCAGAGTGGGATTTGAATGTTAGTTTGGTTAATGTGCTATCGTACTCTCTAAGTTTTTTGCTGAAATATCTTAGAATTTTTACTGCTACTGGAGCACTTTTTTGTATTAGTAGTCCGAAGTTTTCGCGGCTTACGACCAGTAAAAGTGATTCTTCGTTAGCAACTGCAGTTTCCATGTTTGGCCTTTGGCTCATGCATGAGACGACACCAAAGAAATCTCCCTTTTTTAATAGTGTTCCTTCTTTTGTTCCCCTTATTATCGGGTCAACAGTTTCGAAAACTCTGACACTTCCTTCTTGGATTATGTAGAATTCATTGCTTATTTTGTCACCTTCTATCACTATGTATGTTCCTGGTTTGTATCTGGAAAGTTTAAATGATACCTCTTCCATTTCCTATGAAATTATAAATAAGAGCTAACCTACTAACAATGTTTTTTCTAACTAATATGTAGGAAAAAACTGTTTACGCCCTTTGGTAGCGTGATAAAAAGTGTTTTAAACGTATGCTTTGAGTTGTGAAAAGGTGTTACTAATCGTAGATAAGGACACTCTGTTAGGTGTTGGCCTGTACGGGTGTGGCCTGTTAAAAATTTGGTAGTTCCGTATATTTAATAATATAATAGTTTTGAGTTATGGATTTTGAGAAGTTTTTTTTGTTCTTAGGTAAGGAAAATACAACGACGCCTGACAGATTAAAAGCCATAATGGAAGAAGCTATAACTTCTTCATCTTCAGAGATTTCTGAAACTTCTCTTTTTGAAGGAAAGATAGACATTGATGAAGTTGAGAAAGAATTTGGTCATTTTAGTAAATCGTACAACGAACCTATAGATTCTACTTTTGAATCTGGACGTGATGAGGTTGTTTCTTCTTCTCGTGGTGAGTCTAATTTAGTTGATAATCTGCTTTCTGAGTTTGATAAGCCTATTCCTACGTATGATGAGGTTAAGAGGCTTACCATACCTGAAGGTTTTTACGAGGAAGTTGTACCTCAAGAGGTTATTCCTCAAGAGGCTATACCTGCTCAAGAAGTTGGTGCTGAAGGAGTTGAGGAAGGTGGGGTGTTTGAAGCTTTTGCACCCCAAGAGCAAAAGGTTGAGCCTGGTAGTAGCGATTTAAGTGAATTACTTAAAGAGTTTAGGGTTGGTGAACCTTCGGAGTCGCAGGAAGTGCCTATTGAGAGTTTCGAAGAGGTTTTTGGGGTAGCTAAGGAGGAAAAAGCTGAAGAAGGATTTAACATTGGTGAGTTTCTGGGAGAAGGTAAAAAAGAAGAGGAATTTGTTTGGCCTAGTGAAGAGGTTAGTGAGGAGGTTAAAGAAGGTTTTGGCTTTGAAGGATTTGTGCCTGAAGTTGGAGGGCTCGGAGAGGAGGAATTTAAATTTGAAGAGCCTGGGATAGGTTTAGAGGGAGAAGAGAAGACAGATGAATTTTTGAAGGGTTTGGAGTCAGCTGAGAGTGCTGAATCTTTTGGAGAGGTGCCGATTGAGTCGTTTACTGAGGAAGTAACTCTTGAAGAAGGTCCCAGGGAAGAAGTACATGCAGAGGTACCATTTGGTGAAGAGTTAGGTTTCCCGAGAGAGGAAGTTTCTGAGAGAGCTTTTTCAGAAGTTGAGGGGTGGACTCCGGAGTTTGAAACTGGGGAAGTAGGTCCTAAAAAAGCTAGATATGAGGAAGAACTTTCTTCTGATGATTATGCCCGTGCTATTGAGATTTTAAAGCGGTATCCCCCTTATATTAGGAAAGCGGTAAAAGATTTGATAAAAAACGGGCTCGTTTCGGAATATCAGGTTAATGATCTGTTTAGGTATATTCTTTCTAGTCCTTCTGCCGAAGAATTAAAAAGTTTCATACTTTCAATAGCACCTTTTTATAGCTTTAGAGAAGTTCCTGAAAGAAAAGTCATTGTTGCAGCCAAGAGGAGTAAGATTGACGAGTTCTTTGAGAAGGCTTTTAGGAAAACAGTTATAATTGGCTTTGCTCTTGGTATCTTAGCTATAGTTGGCATTGTTGTTTTTAATGCTGTTTCTAGGTATGTGTATTCAAATAATCTTTACAATAGAGGGCTTACACTTATAGATGCAGGGTATTACGAAGAAGCTGAGAATTTGTTTAAGAGGGCTGAAGCTGTATCAGGTAGGAATAAATATTGGTACAATGCCTATGCTAAGAAGTATATTTATAATAATTCTGCGGAATGGGCTGTCAATAAATTGGAGATTGCTCTTAAATACTGGCCTTATGACTATGAGACTAGTTTGAACTATGTTGATGCTCTTTTGAAGCTTGACCCGCCGGATTTCAACAAGGCTTTGAGGTATTCTCAGGATTTTAGAAGAAGTGTAGGTAATAGTTTTAGAGGTGTTGATTTGAATGCTCAGGTTTATGTCAAATATGGTGATTATACGAAGAATCCTGAGTATTACAAAGAGGCTGAGAGGCTTTATCTTAAGTTTTTACAGACGAAAGATAATAGGCATGTTTCTTCACTTTTCAGGTTGATTTCCATATACGTAAGGCTTGATGAAAGGTCTAAGGTTGATAGTGTTTACAACTACGTAAGATCTATTGATGAGAAGGCTATTGTTGAAGATGTAGGTGTTGAACTTGCTAGGTATTATATTGATAAAGGTGATCTTGGTAAAGCTAAGAAAGTACTACTTGAGTTATCTACGGTTAAGCCTAAGAATCCAGATTTTTATTATGAATTTGCTAGGTACCTTTACAAGATGGAAAACTTTTCTGAAAGCAAGAGAAAGCTTTTTGAAGCTTTGAGAATAAATCCTAAGCACGCTAAATCTTATGCTTTGATGGGAGATTTAGCTTTGTTTTCTGGTAAGGATACTGAAGCTATAGAGAATTATCAAAAAGCTTTGAGCCTCGATCCTGATTTAATTTCGCCTTATTACAAATTAGGGGATATATTTTATAATAAGGATGATTTTACAACTGCTTTGGGATACTATCTTTCTGGTCTTAGGAAAGGTGAGCCTGAAGACAAGAAGTATTTCTCAGAGATTAACTATAGAATTGCTAAGATATATTACATGAATGGTGTTTATAATGAGGCTGTGAGATATCTGTCTAGGAGTTATGTTTTAGATCCTTATAACCCCTTAGTCTCTCAGTTTTTGGGTAATATTTTTTTGGAGCTTAAGAGACCTGACTTGGCGTTAGTTCAATTCAGTAAGTCTGTTGATGTTTACTCGAAAATATTGGATTCGATAAAAGTTGTAAACTCGAAGATTGTTAGGCATGTTGAGGTTGTTTCTTTAGCTGCTAGAGCTTACAACAATATGGGTGTATCTTACATTATGATGGGTATGAATGAGGATAACGTCAGAAATGCTATTTTAAGGTGGGAGGAAGCTAGAATTCTTGCACAAAACATCAATACTGAGTATCCTATAGCGAAGTACAATATAAATCTTGTCATGCATCCTACAATGATGAAGTATAGTAATTTTGTTATTGACAGAGAACTACCTAAATCTATTCCTGAGTCTTTGAATTATTATTTGAGGCAGATGAGGTGAGATATGGTCTTTGTTTATGTTATTAAGGGGTTATTGCACCTCTTGGAATTTCGTAGGTGCTGCTTAGACTAACGTGCTACGAAGCATAATAATCTCTATTTTATTGAATAAAGGTGTTTTGAATATCTATACTTAAATCTAAGGTTAGGGAGCAATGAGTGTATGATGGGAATGACAGGGTACTCTTCTATTTCTAAGGATACGAAGTTTGGTAGGATTTCGATGTCACTTAGAAGTTTGAACTCTAGGTTTCTTGAGATAAAGGTAAATATGCCTAACAATTTGATTGTTGGCGGGCTCGGAGATTTTGAGAAGGTTGCCAGGGACATGATAAAGAGTAAGCTAAAGCGAGGTAAAATCGATGTGTTTATAGATTTTTTTAGCAAGGGGCAAGATTCAACGACTGTTGAGTTGAATGAGGAGTTGGCAAAGTTGTATTTTAGTTCTATAAAGAATTTGAGCTTATCGCTGGGGCTTCTGCCGGATATAGAAATCAAGGACATAATAGCTTTACCTGGAGTTATGAAGGTTTCTAGTGTCCAGAAAAATTACCCTACGTTGAAAGAGCTAAAGAAAATGTTTTCAAAGTTACTGGATGATGTTATTAAGCAGAGAATGGAAGAAGGTAAGAAGATAAAGGAAGATGTTGATAAACTTATTTCTGAGATACTGACGAAAATTGATGAGATTTCTTCAAAGGTTGATGTTTTGAACTCTGAAATTGAAAGAAGGGTTTTCGATAAGGTTAGTAGGTATTTAGGAGATCCTAAGAATTTTGAGATAGGTGTTTCTACAATATCTTTTCTTATGAAAACTGACATAAATGAAGAATTGGTTAGGTTGAGGATGCATGCCGAGAATCTTGGGGCTTTAGTTAGTTCTGGTGATGAGGTTGGGAAAAAGGGAGAATTCATTTTGCAGGAGATGATGAGGGAGTCGAATACTATTGCTGCAAAGTCATTTTCATATGATATCAGCAACTTGGTAGTTGCTATAAAGGCAAATATAGAAAAAATTAGGGAGCACTTACAAAATGTAGAATAGTTTTTATGGAAGAACGGGTTAAGAGAGGAAAAATATTTATAGTATCTGCACCTTCAGGTGCAGGTAAAACGACTATTTTAAGAAGAATAATAAACGAAATACCCAATTTGTATTTTGCGATTTCTGTAACAACTAGGAAGCCTAGACCTGGAGAGGTTAATGGTGTTGATTATCACTTTGTGAGCGTTGAGGATGTTTTGGAAATGTTTAGGAAGAGGGAGCTTTTGGAATGGGCAATGGTTCATGGTAATTTTTATGGTACTCCCGTTAGTGAGATAGAGGAAAAAATAAGAAATGGTAAAAATGTGATAGTTGATGTCGATGTTAAGGGGTTCATTAGAATAAAGAAGTTTTATCCTGAGGCTATCTCAATATTTATACTTCCTCCTTCCGAAGAGGAGTTAAAGAGGAGGCTTCTGAAGCGAGCTGGTAAAGAAGAATTTGACGAGGAGCTGAAGGAAAGATTCAAAAAGGCAACTTATGAGATAACATTCAAGGACTTGTACGACTATGTCGTTGTTAACGATGATTTAGAAGAAGCTTGTAGAAAGGTTAAGGAAATAATACTCAAGCACATAAATGAATGATCTTGTTGGATAGCTTTGCTTAACTAAATTTATTCTTTAAGCATGCATTATTTCTTTCGTAGGAGTGTTCGAAAAATTGAATTTTCCGGTAAGGTTTCTAGAGATTGAGAAACTAAGCTCTTATTCATTAACATAATATACTTCTATGGATTACAAAGATTATTTATCCAAGCTTAAGGTTTTGGCTTTGGCTGAGTCTCAGGACAATGGTTTTTCGTATAAGGAGTTAGACGAGATAGCCCAAAGGCTTTATGACGAGTACATGACTTTGGGGTATGTGAGGGAAACCCCATCAAAAATGGTAGAGTTACCTACTTACTCTTTCGTATTGTTTTTGGAGATGCTAGCTAGCAGGAAAGGATGGAATGTAGAGTCACCTGTGAAGAGTGAAAGCAGTACGAACTGGATTACAAAGTTTTCTATATCTTTCATGAATGTCAGAGCTGTCGGTAGTAAGAATAGGAAACATGGTGATTTTATAAATGCTACGAAGGTCTTGCCTTGTCTTAGAGTTGATGCTATACACTTATCGCCTTTTTTCGACCATGCTTTAGGTGTACTCTATGCTGCTGAGGATTTTAGTACAATATCTGATGAATTTGTTAATGAATACTACTCGATAGCAGTTTCGCCGAAAGACCAGTTAAGATTTTTTATCAAAACGTGTCATCTGTTTGGCAAGGTGGTGGGGTTTGATTTACTTTCTAACACTGCACAATTTTCAAGAATTGCTTTGACTTACCCTGAGTATTTTAGATGGCTAAAGTTTGAAAAAGTTGGTGGAGAAGTAAGATTAGCTGATGGTAAGACACAAGAGGAGCAATTAAGGCCGGAGTATCAAAAGAAGATACACGAGCAGGTTAGACATATAGTGAGGAGTGTCCTAAAAAAATACGGTTTAAAGTCTTTTTGGGAAGGTAGGATTGAAGTAATAAGAACTGCACACCTTGAGATTATACATAACATGATAGAGAATTTCATATGGACTATACCGTCGCACACGTGGAATGGGGTGGGTTTACCTGAATTTTCTTACTATGTTATTGATAAAAATTATCCTGAATTCAGGTACATAAATATGAAGGGTGAGGACCACAGAGACCATGCATTTGGTATGCTTACACCTTATAAATTCTACGATAACTTGCCTATAAACTCATTTCCAAAGGACGATAACTTGCCCACGCTTGATAAGAAGGTTTTGAGATTCTTTTCTTCGATATTCCTTAATGTCCGTAAGGAATATGAATTTGATTTCATCAGATGGGACTACACAGATCATGTTTTTGATTCAATCTACAAGGATGATCCAAATATTCCTGTGTCTGATAGGATTACGCCGTTTGTTATAAAGAAGACAATCCAGAGGATCCATAGAAGGTATCCGAATGTTGGTATGTTTTTTGAAAGAATGGGGACAGATATAAAGAACTATTACAAGGTTTATGCTGATGTGCTTTTAGGTGATGATATATGGTTTGACTTGGACAAGAAGTATGTTTTGAGGACTTTGAGGCTCTCCAGGTACATTCAGAAGTTTAATTCAAGGAAAATTAGAAAAATAACAATAGCTTATGCCATTGATACTCACGATACGGCCAACCCTCTGATTAATAGAACACCTTTGATTAGGGAAAGAGAAGAGGGAGTTATGCTCAGGATGTTTTTGTCAAGGTTTGGTAGTGCAGGTGAAGGGTTTAGGCCGAAGTATGAGTGCATAGGAACACAAGACGGTAGTTTAGGACTTTTTGAAGCTAATGTATCGACGAAGATTCTGAATTGGGCTGATAACAGAAGAATTAATAATGCTTATCACAACATAGAGGATGTTTTTGAGTCGCATAAAAATTTAATTTTAAGCGGTGAGATTGAGTTTATAAAGAGTAAAGGTAAAGTAGTTTATTGGAAGATTTCGAATGACAGAGAATCGATAGTTTGCCTCGTTAATACGGGTAGAAGAAGAATATATTTCAGGTTGCCTGATGAGCTAAAGGGTTTTAATAAGGTTATTGATCCATTTATGAAAGTTGAATCGGAGGTTCATGATATCTTGAAGGTTGGAAAATTTGGAGCTCTTATTTTAAAGTAAGGTCTTACTGATTACTGATAAGGTATTACTTATGGTGTTAGTGCTTGGTGGCTTAAGGCTTTAGGTGATGTAATGAATATTACTTATTCACTGCTTAAACACATGTGGATAATACTGTTTTCTAGTTCTGTATGAGTGCTTAAATCATGATTCTTGAAAATGTTCCGCCAGCGTTTTGTATTATGATACCTTTTATTTCTAGTGATAGCAATATGGGATAAAGTTTGTTCACTGGTAGGCCTGATATTTCTGATAAATCATCTAATGTCATGTCTCCTGTTATTAGTGAGTAGACGAATTTTTCTTCTTCGTTTAGTTCTACTGGTTGTACTTTTTCGTTGCTTTTGGTGGCTTTGTATCCTAGTTCCTCGAGTATGTCTTTGTAATCAATCAGGATTTTGGCTCCTTTTCTTATCATTAGGTTACACCCTCTGTGTAATGGGTTTTCTATATCCCCAGGTATAGCGAAAAGTGTTCTTTTTTGCTTCAATGCGTATTCTCCGGTTATTAGTGCTCCTGAGTCTTCAGGTGCCTGTACAATGACAACTACATTTGATATCCCACTGATTATTCTGTTTCTTAAGAAAAAGTTTCTTCTAAGTGGTCTTTCACCTATGAAAAATTCTGTTAGTATTAGCCCTTTTTCTTCTATCTCTTCAAATTCCTTTTTGTGTTCAGGCGGGTATACATAGTCTAAGCCATGCCCTATTACTGCTATTGTTTTGCCGTTTCTTTCCAAGGCTCTTCTATGAGCTATTATGTCTATACCTCTAGCTAGCCCACTGACTATGCATACATCGTTATCTACTAGTAGATCAGTTATGTTTCTTGTGTGGTTTTTACCTTTGTTGTCGTTTCTTCTTGTTCCTACTATGCTGCAAGTTAGGTAATTGCTTGCTAGTGATATGTCTCCTTTGTAAAAAAGGACAAGAGGTTTATCATTGAGATCTTTGATTTTGTTTGGGTAGTCTCTGTCTTCAACTGTTACGAATTTTACCTGAAATTTCTCTAAAATATTTTTTATGCTTTCTACTGTTTTGGTGAAGTTTTCTTCTTTGGTGATTTCAGAAAGTTTTTCACTGTTTATTTTTAGCATTTTTGAGACTTCTTGAATTTCGCTTTTTGGAATGTCTAGAAGAGAGTTGTATCTTTCTTTCAGTATCAGGTATCTTTTTATTCCTATTCCTAGGTAACTGAGTACTAAAATTTCTTCTCTTTCCATACCGTATAATATTAAACAAGTTTGCTTACGTTTTTCTTACATCATCTTAGGTGCTATAGCACTTTTCAGTTAATAGCTTTTACGATGATTGTTATTTCTTTGTTTGATTACCGAGGAGTTTAGATGTTTGCCTATATCTGCGTCAAGTGTGATGAGTTTCTTAGTATCACTTTTTAATGGTTTGATCAGTTTTTGGAAGGGAACATATAGGTGTACTTACTAGCACAATTTTTCATTTGATTGTCAAGTATATATGTAGATTATACCTATTTTTGAAAGTTTTAATCTATACTGTCTATATTTATTGTCATGAGAAATAAATTTGTTGCATTTTTTATTTTTATTTTTATCGTTTTACCTTACTTTGGTTTTTCTCAGAATGAGTTAAAAGTTCAGCACAAAGGTAGAATATCCGAAGGTTATATAAAGTTCTCTGCTTCTTTCAGGAATGGCTTCGTTTTTGCTACGCCTAAAAAGGTGTATTTTGTTGATTTTAAAGGAAATATTAGTCAAGTTTTTGATGTTTCATCTTTTTCGAAAACTTCCTTCATAACTTCTCTTGTTTCTACTTATAAGGTTAGCAAATTTAATTTTGTTGTTGTTGGTACTAGTGAGGGGGTTTTGATTTTAAATGATAATTTTTCTTTGTTTAGGGCAATAACAGATAAAGATGGATTAAAAGACAAAAATGTTACTTCTCTAGGTGTTCAAGGTAATTATCTATACATTGGTACGAAGTTTTGGGGATTTTATATTTACGATTTTTCTAGGAATGTTCTTTTATCTAGGCCAATTACAGCTATTGATGGCATAGTTGACAATAGTGTTAGGCATATTTACTTATCTACTTTTGATAGAGTTGTCTCAACATCTGAGGGTATTTCAATTTATGATTTCATAACTTACACGTACGTAGGTTACGATTCTACTGAGTTTCCTGTTCTTTCTGGTACAGTGAACGTTACAATTCCTTACGGGGATGTGGTCTTTGTTGGTACTACTTTAGGGTTATTTAGGTTTGATAGGAGATCTGAGAAAATGTACAAAACTTCATTTTCTTCTCCTGTCTTCTCTATGGAAATATGGGGGAATCTATTGCTTATCGGTAGTTATGAAGGGTTTTTCATTTATGATACTGAAAGCGACTCTTATTACTCTCAGAGTGTTGATGAACTTTCTGGTAAAATTGTTAGTACTGTTTCTTTAAATTCTAATTATGTTTTTGTTGGTTCGGATGATAAAAGTGGTAACTATGTTTTGTTTTCTTATGACTTGCCTAATGTAAGGATACTTAGTATTGAATATCCGAGCAAAGGAAATGTTTTGATTAAAGTTGAAGAGATTAATGTTGACAAAATTAAGAGATATCGGCTTTTGGCGGAATCTTTCAATATTGCTAAAACTTATGACTTGAAGTTCAGAAAGGTCAGAAGGGATGGTTTTTCTCTTTTTGATGTCAGTCTTGAGGGGTTTAGTGATGATCTTTATATTATGAACATTGATTACTTTGCTGATAAAGGAAAGTTTGTGTCAAAGGATATGTTTTTGGTTGATAATTCGCCACCTTCTGTTTCTTTTTCCTCTGTTCCTCTTTTTGTTAATAAAAATTCTCTTGCTATTGTAGGTAAATTGAATACTCTTGATTTGAGTGAAGCTAAAATTATTTTAAACAAAAACAAAGTTTTTGCTATGGATGTAGATATATCTTCTGCTAGAGTTTCAGGTGATATAAAGTTGATTGATGGAACTAATGAGATTCTGGTTGTTTTTTCTGATAACTTTGGTAATCTATCAACTAATCGTTTTGTTACCGTTCTTGATACTGTTAGCCCGGTCGTTTTGTCGATGGATGGTGATAAGATTGTTGAGAGAAATGGTGTTTTTACCGTGAAGGTTGTGGAAAGGTATATTGATAAAGTTATTTTTTCTGTAAGAGTTACAAATTTGGTTGAGAGGAAGCAGAATGATGGAATTGAATACTCTTTTTCTATAGCTGATAGAAATCTGGATAAGATAAGAGTTGTTGCTTATGATTTGGCAGGTAATTCTACGTCAAAGGATTTTAGTGTTGTTTTTTCTTCCGTTTTTGCTGATATAGTTTTGCCTAATTTGCCTGGTAAGGTTTTTGATAGAAAATTAGTTTTTGATGTCAAGCTGGATGGTGAATTTTCAAAAATTTTTATTTACAAGCAGGGAATACTCGTAAATGCTATTGATAACCCACAGGATAGGTTTAAGGTTGAGATAGAACTTGATTCTGGGATTAATATAATAAGGTTTGAAGGGATTTCTTTGACTGGTAATTTGGTACAGAAAAGTTTGAAGGTCGAGTTTATTTCGAAGGAACAAGCAATTTCTAGTTCGAGTGCTGTTCAGATTCCTACTTTTGGCGATGATATAGAAAGGTTGAAAAAAGAGAATGAGCAGTTAAGGAGGAAGATAGCTGAACTTGAAGAGATGATAAGGAAGCTATCTTCTGGACAAAAGGTAGTTGTTTACAAAGAAGTTGAGAGAAATAAAGATGAAATAAACTTTCCTGCACTTATAAAGGTGCCTTATAATCCTAGTATTGATAACTTTATGAAGATTTCAAAAAGTCTGTATGGTAGCGATGCTTTTTCTTCGTATTTTTATTACATTTTGAGCAGTACTAGCACTCCTGAGCTTGTAAGTAAGAAAGGTTTTATTTTGGTCCCTAACAAAAAACTTATGATAAACTTGGCTAGGAGGGGAAATAAAAATTTGTTTACTGCTATATCTGCTGTTGTTGAATTTTTCATTGCTAAGGAACTTAACATTCCCATGAAGAAGTTGGAAAATGTTTCAATATCTGGAAACAAGGTTGTAAGCGGTAATGAAGTTGTAAAGTTTTCTTCTGTGAACGGAATTATAGCCATTGAGCTATAAGGATATGGGAATAGAGTTAAGAGTTAGGTTAGTGAATACATAAGGCTCTGAAGTGATTTGATTTCTGAGTCTATCCTGAGTTCGTTTTTAACTCTTTTGTTATTGTGGAGGTTTAACAATTCTCTTACTCTCCTGGCACTTAGGTGTTGTAGTAATAGCCTTAGGTTGTGTTTATTTCTTATGATTATTTTAGTGTCAACGAATATTGTCTTTATTCCTAAAAGCTTAGCTGGTAGTAGATCTTGTTCTATATTTCTTCCAATCATTACTACTTCATGCGGTGATAGTCCAAAATCATCAAGAATTTTCTCTAAAATTCTTTTTGATGGTTTGTAGGTATTCTTTGGGATTTCGGCAATATCACAAGATGATGTTAAGGAGAAGTTTACTGTTATTGCTAACCATATATCGTGTAACCCTGTGGAGTTTTTTGGGGTTTTTATTGAATCATCGTATGCGTAAACAGTGTCGAAATACTTGTCTATACCTATCAACTTAATATCGTTTTTTGCTACACTAATGTGTAGGTCAGTGATACCTATTAACTTAAACCCTTTCTCTTTGAGCATTTCTAAAGTTGAAATGGCATTGGGCAATGTTTTGAGTATGGACTTTTTCTGATTGTTGAATTTAGCTCTTAAGGAGTTACAGAAATAGTTCTTAGCTTTTGCATTAGTAAATTCTAGCCTTTTGTTAAAGGAATCAAATAGTACATTATAGGTTGCTGTTATTATGTTTTCGGTAGGTTTTGTAGAGAACTTTAGGTAATTCAGTAGGGAGTTTATAAATTCTCTGCTGTTTATGCCAAAAGTTGTATTAAGTGTTTCACTCACCATGTCAATCAGATCTAAGTTGTAGTTAGCTAAATCGATTACTAGGTTATCAATTTGAATAATAATGTACTTCTTCTGTTCCCTCATAATCAACCTCTTTGATAACTATTAAATAATTCGTTCTCTTTTTTTCAAGGTAGTTAAAGATCATAGAGAGTTTCTCTCTGATTTTGCCCTAAATCCCATATAATTTTTTTAAAATTATGTTAACTTGTTTGGTTAAAAAAACATATCTGTGATTCAGGTGTAGTTTAGTTTGTCATAGATAGTTTGTATTGTTATAATACATCTATGAGAGAGTTTTTTGTTGTTTTTCTGGTTTTTTTTGTTTCGGGTCTATTGTTTGGGTATTCCAACTTTGTTAGTTTGGACGAGGTTACTAATGGGCAGAGGGGGTATGGTGTTACTGTTTGGTCTGGTAATCAGTTGAAGAGGTTTAATGTTGAGGTGGTTGGTGTTCTTAAGGTGAATCCTAAGTCTGGAGTTATAATTGCCAAGTCGGATGATGAAGAGTTGAAGAGGGTGGGGGTTGTTGCTGGAATGAGTGGTAGTCCTGTTTATATTGGCGATAAGCTTTTAGGTGCTGTTGCTTTTACTTGGACGTATCTTAAAGAGCCTATGTTTGGTATTACTCATATATCTGATATGTTGGATTTGGAGAAATATCAGAAGAAGTATGTTAGCTTACCTAGGGATTTGAGTTATGTTGTTCCTCTTTTGGCTTCTGGTGTATCTAGAGAGGTTAGGCATGTCCTGAATAATTGTTTTTCGAACTACAATGTTGAGCTTATAGATTCTTTTTCGTATTTTAGGGTTTCTTCAAGAGGTTCTAAAGTAAATAGGAAGGGTGAGGTTGTTTTTAAGCCTGGGGATCCTATAGGGATAAACCTAGTGACAGGTGATATGGAGCTTACTGCAGTTGGTACTGTTACATATGTTAAGGAGAATAAAGTTTTTGCTTTGGGGCATCCTGCTTTTTTGGCTGGTGATGTGGAGATACCGGTGTCTACTGTTGATGTGTTTGATGTTGTTCCTAGGCAAAGTCTTTCGTTTAAGTTAGGAGTGCCTAAAGAGCTAGTAGGAACAATGAAGTTTGACGGTAGTAGTGGTGTATATGCAGAAGTGGGTAGTATACCTGAAATGGTCGGTGTTTCGGTAAATGTCGATGATGAATATTTGTATAGGTACAATGTTGCCAAGGTGAAAGATCTTTTACCTCAGCTTGTTGAGGTTGTTTTCAAAGAGTCTTTAGTCAGGTCTAAGGGTGTTTTTGGCGAGGGTAATATTTGGCTTACAACTACTGTTAGTTTTAGTGTTAGTTCTGGTTTTTTGAAAAATGATTTTTCACTTACTTTTAATGATATTTTGCCTGTTTATAATTTAGGAGTTGGATATTATTATGCGTTGAGCGATGTTGTTTCTCTTCTTGGTTTTCTTAACTATAATCCTTCTTTCAAGGTTGATATTAGTAAGGTTCATATTGATGTGAGTACGAAGGAATTGGATGCTGGTTTTATTGTTTTTGTTGTTCCTTCGAAAACTCAGGTAGGTAGAGGAGAGGAAATAGGTGTGAAAGTTGGTATAAAGAAATTCAGGGGTGACGTAGAGGTTAGGGAGCTTACTTTCAGGGTCCCTACTTGGGTTCAGTCGGGTACTAGAATAACTTTGGGTGCTACAAGTAAACTTTTTAGAACTTTACAATTACTTTCAACTTACTCGGAATATTTAACTTTAGACACTTACGATAAGCTTTATAACTTCATTTCCGAGAGTCTTAGAGTTGATAAGTTGGTGGTATATATGGATGTTCCTTCACCTAACGTTGCATCTGGGGGAAATGTTTTTAGCTTGATTCCACTTCATCTTATGCCTACTTTACTCGGAGAAATGAAAGGTAAAAACTTACTGCCTTACATGGTGGAAAAAGAAGAAGTTGGAGCTTATCCTTTTATTGGGTTTGCTACTTCGCAAGTTTTGGTTAAATAGTGTTTATATGTTTTTTAGCTCTTCTTCGATTGGTATGTTTTTTACTGGTATTCCTTTGAGGTCGTCAAGTTCATATGTGCTTCCTCGTAAGAGGAGGTTTAGTTGTTCTTTGGTTATGGGAGATAGGTTTCCAAGGATTGAAGATGATAATCTTATGATCCAAGTGGGTATATGAACTTTTATGTAGTTTTTCTTGCCTATTGCTTTGGCGAATGCGTCAATGAATTCGTTGTAGGTGTATTCTTTAGGTCCTACTAGGTGGTATTCCTTTTTTATTGTTTCTTTTGATGTGACTGCGAATGATATAAAGTTTGCTAGTGTTGTTACGGATATGGGTTTAATTTTGTAGTTACCGTCTCCGGGTATTGGTACTATTCCTGCTTTTATCATGTTCTTGATCATTTTTGTGAATTCTCCTCCTTTGCCTATTACTATTGATGGTCTTAGAATTGTCCATTCCTCTGTTGATTCTATTACGTATCTTTCTGCTCGGTATTTTGTTTTCATGTAACTTGAGTCTGATTTTATCGATACCCCTAGTGCACTCATCTGAATGAATCTTTTTATGCCTAGTTTTAGTGATATATCTACTAGAGTTTTTGTGATTTCGTAATGCACTTTTTCGAATGTTTGACCCTTTTTGGGATATTCCCTTATTATTCCTGCAAGGTTTATTATTGTATCAACGTTCTCTAATTTTTTTATGTACGTTTCTGCTGAGAATATATTGCCGTATATTGGTTCTATTTTGGAGTAAAAAGATTTCACTTTTATTGAAGACAGGATTGATTCGTATTTTTCTTGGTTTCTTACAAATACCTTTACGTTAATTCCTCTGTTCAGCAAGGATTCTATTGTGTTTTTACCTATGAATCCTGTGCCACCTACTATGAAAACGGTCATAGCAAAATTTTATAGCTACTTCTGTTGTTTTTTCATTATATTTTAGCGGTGCCTGGTGGCACCGATCATGAATACTTGTTTGAGCATTTCTTTTATAACTAGTTGCTAAGACTGAAGCTGGTTGAGATTAGAAGTTGAATTTGAGCTTAATGGATTCTACTGATTAGAGAAAGATTAAGGTGAGGTAGTATTAAATAAATTAAGAAGTTAGTTTGTGCGATTATTTTATTGATAAATTTGTTTGTTTCGTTGATAATTTTTACAATGAGTAATGCGAATTTCTATCGGTTCATATCTGATGAGTGGAATTTGAAAATATTCCTTAACCTGAATGTTTTGTCTTTTGAAGAGTTTTTGGAGTTACCTTTAGTTAAGAGCTTGGCTAATAAGAGGAAAGACTTTTCTTTGCAGAAGATTTGGGATTTTTTCTACTATAATCCTTTTTGTGATGCTTGGTGGAGTAATGGCCTTGTGTATGTTGATTTCCTTGTTAGGGGTGATAAGGTAAGGAAAGTTTATGAGAACTTAGATTTATTTGTTGCTGAGACAATTTGTCCTTATGGTATTTCACCTGCTGATGTTTTTGATTTTATTAAGGTTGCTTCTTTGGAGGAAATTAGGTATTATGAAGTTAGTTTCAGGTACTTAGAGTTTGAGGCTTGTAAGGTTTGTGGGCAAAACTTTTTCGTTTCTGAGGTTATTGATTTGGGGCAGGGGGGGCCCCATGTTTGTGTTTATTGTTATAGCACTATGACTCTTGAGGATAGGATCTCATTAGAGGATGATACTTTGAGAAGTAAGAGAATAGAGGAAACGTGGAGAGTTTTATCACCTGATGAAAGAAGAAAATTGTTATTTTCTGTTTTTAAAAAGGTTTTGGGGAGAAATTTCATTCATCGTTTACTTGAGGTGAAAGATTTGGTTTCTGAGGTTTCTATTATTGAGGATTTTAAAAAAGTTAAGGCTTCCTTAAAGAATGAGGAGGTAGTTCTTCTTGAAAATGAACTTGATGGATTGTTTATTATTTGGTGGAAGGAGGTAGAAAATAGGGAGATTACGAATGAAGCATAGAAGAGTTTTGAATAAGAGGGATCAAGAACGTGGGCAGAAGGTAAGAAATTTTAAAGGGCCTGGAGAAATAAGATTTTTGGTTGACCCTGGAGAAGTTATTTCTAAGTGTCCCATATGTGGTGATGATATTTACAGAGATCCTAGTAACATTGTTTTTAATGATGTTTACTTTCACTTCAGTTGCGTTATTAATCTGATAAAGTCCAAAGTCGAGCTCTCGGAAAACCAAAACATTTACTACTATGGAAGTAATAATCTCGCTATTGTTTGGGAAAGGAAAGGGAAGATTGAAGTATTGAAGAAAGTTAAGGCAGAGGATTTTTTAAGTGGATATGTTAAGAAAACTGTTTGATTTGGTATACTCTTTACAAAGTTTACTTTTGGATGGAGAGTTTGTTGATTCGTCTAGAATTATAGAAGTTTGTGATTCACTTCTGGGTGGGTATTTTGATTTTATTGTATATTCTCGTAGCTATAAGGGGTTTATAGTTGTTTTTAGGTCTAATGATAAGCTAAAAGATTTCAAAGATGTTCTTAGTAGGGAAGATATAGCGGATTCTTTGGTTAGCTTGGAGAAAGGGATTTCTTATATAGATTTTCATTTTTTCGCTAGGAGGTATTATAGAGAATTCGTTTTGAGAGTTGTTTTCAAGGAAAGCTTGACAGGGGATGACGAAAGGTTTGTTAATAATTTGGCTAGCTCTTTTAGAAACTTTATTAGTGTCTTTGATGAAAATTATGTTAAAGCCAGAATTGTAGATGTCATCAAGGATTTAGCGCAAATCAATGATATTCATGCTGCTATTTCAAAACTTACGAAGGTTGTTAAGGAGTTGTTAGGTGTTGAGGCTTCATCGATACTGATGAAGGATGAGAAGACAAATGAGCTATATTTTAGGCAAGTTGATAGCGATAAGGGAGAAATAATAAAGGAGTTTAGGATTCCTGTTGGTAGGGGTGTGGCTGGTAATGTTGCTCTCACAGATAAACCGATGATTGTAAATGATGTTTCAAGTAATCCTTATTTCTTTAGTGCGGTTGATGAAAAAAGTGGCTTTAGGACTAGGGAAATCTTAGCTGTCCCCGTTAGGTCACTAAATAAGTTGATAGGTGTTATTGAAGCAATTAATAAGGTTGATTTCACAAAATTTGATTTTTCTGATGCTTTAATTCTTGATACGATAGCTGATGTTTCCGGTGTTGTATTAGTTACTGCTGAACTTTACGAAAAGTTGGAAAAGCTTTTTAATAGTATTATTGATTCTCTGGTAGCATCTCTTGATGCTAGGGATGAATACACTAAGGGGCACTCTGAGAGAGTTAGGCTATATTCTACGGAGATAGGTAAAGAGTTGGGATTTGGTAAAAAAGAACTAAATAGGCTTCAGTTGTCTGCTATACTTCATGATATAGGTAAGATTGGAGTTCCCGACGCTATACTTAAAAAACCTGGTAGTTTATTACCCGAGGAATATGAGAGTATGAAAAAGCATCCGGTTATAGGATATGAGATACTTAAGTATGTTGAGGACTTTGAAGATGTTCGTGAGGGGGTCAAGTATCACCATGAGCGTTTTGACGGTAAAGGGTACCCTGAGGGACTCAAAGGTAGCGAGATACCTATTTTTGCAAGGATTATAGCGGTGGCAGATGCTTTTGATGCTATGACATCTGATAGACCTTATAGGAAAGCTTTGTTATTCGAGGTTGCACTAAATGAAATATCTAGTGGTAAGGGAACGCAATTTGACCCTGAGATAGTGGATGCTTTTCTGAAAGTTGCTTACAAGTTTTATCCATGAGCATGTATGGTATGCTTGCTTATAGCGTTTTTTACGAGAGTTGAGAAAGGTAGTAGCTGAGGTATGTCTCTTTCTGTAATATATGGTGAGATTTTTGAATTTTTAAATTGTTTTCCGAGAATTTAAAATTATGGGTATGAAAGATTGGTTTTGGGCTTTTGGAATATTTTTTGTAATTTCCTTTTCAGGCTATGCTAGTTATGAAAGTGCTAATTCGAAGTATCTAAAGGGAGATATCAATGGAGCTTTGTATGAGGTTACCAAGGATATAACTAGCGGTGTTAGAGATAGTAGGCTTTATTCTTTGGCTATAAAGATTCTTAAAGATGACTTAAAAGACTATCCCAGAGCCATTGACTATGCTGTTGAGGCTATAAAGTTATTCCCTCAGGAGAATAAAAATTTTTCTCTTAGTCTTGCAGAGATTTATTTTCTTTCTGGTAAATATGACAAATCCCTTGCGATTTTGTTGAATATGAATTCTGGATATCCTGGGGATGCTAGAATACTTTACTTGATAGGTGTTAACTATTATTATACGGGACGCTATTATAAAGCTGTAGCCTCTTTTGAAGCTTCGAGGTATTTGGGGAACAAAAGTTTGGAGCTTTACGAATTTTTGGGTAAGTCATATAGTAAAATAGGCAAGTACAAGGAGGCACTTGAGTTATTGTCTTATGTGTATAACTCTACTAATAGGAAAGATATACTTGCACAGATTGTTGAGATAGCGAATATTCTTGATGTTAGCTATTCTGATTATGTTGTAAAAAGATCTAAGGTGCCTGCTTCTCTTCCGTCTGGTACTCAGCAGCAGGTGAATAAGGTTAGGAGTACCCAAGTAGAGAAATCATCTCAGGAACAACTATCTCATCAACAATTACCTTCCACAGGCGAAGAATCAAAAACTGAAGAAGTTCAGGATTCAACTGAGAAAGACCAGACTTCGGAACTTGAAGTTCAGGAATCTAACTGATTGCTTCGACATCAAAAGAAATTTTGGGTGAGTTTGCTAAAGTAGATTCAAGAGAAGTTGATTTTTTGCCACAATTCAACTTGAAAAAATTTGAAAAATAATTTTATATTACTCTTTAGGTTTCTTTTCATGAAGGGAGTGTGGGAATTTATGAAGAAATACTCTAAAGCTATAATTTTTGTTTCAATATTTCTCGCTTTGTTTTTTGTGCTGGTGGTATCTTTTGCACCTATTTTTGGTAGTAAAGGTGCTATAAGCAGGCTTTATGATAGTGATGATGATTATTACTATTATCTAGAAATATTTAACTCTGTTTACAATACTATAAAGAGTAGTTACGTTGATGAGGATAAGACTTTTGCAAAGACTTTGTTTCGGGGTGCAATAAAAGGAATGTTAGAGAGTTTAGGAGACCCTCATACTGCATTTTTGACTGAAGATGATTTTAAGGAACTTACTGTTGAGACTAGTGGTAGGTTTGGGGGATTGGGAATACATATTTCTTCTAAAGATGGATATATATATGTTGTTTCGCCGATAGAAGGTACTCCCGCATATAGAGAAGGCATAAAGCCCGGTGATTACATAATCTACATTGAAGGTCAATCAACGAAAGATATGCCGATTGATAAAGCGGTTAAGTTGCTAAGGGGTACACCTGGTACGAAGGTAAAGATAACGATAAAGAGGGGAGACCAGATATTTGATAAAGTTTTGACACGAGAAATTATAAACATTCCTACTGTTAGATGGGGATTCATCGGCGAAGGTAACGAAAATATTGCTTATATAAAGGTGTCTCAATTTTCAGGGACAACTTTTGATTCGTTCGTTAATGCAGTAAAGGAGATTAACAAATCTGATAAGCCAGTTAAGGGTGTCATTATAGATCTTAGGTATAATCCTGGTGGGCTTCTTGATGAAGTTTTGAGAATACTTGATGTTCTTATTCCTAGGGGACTACTACTAGAAACTAGGGGAAGAATTGAGGGATCATCTTCGAAGACTTATGCTTCGGGTAACAAACCTATAGTACCTTTAGATGTTCCTATGGTGGTAATCATAAACGAAGGGTCTGCTTCAGCATCAGAAATAATGGCAGGGGTGTTACAGGATACTCATAGAGCTATAGTGATAGGCAAAAAGAGTTTCGGTAAGGGTTCTGTTCAGACAGTGAGGCAGTTGCCCGATGGCTCAGGTTTTAGGATTACTATAGCTAGGTATTACTTACCTTCAGGTAGAACTCCTGATAAAGTTGGTATAACTCCCGATGTAGAAGTAAAAACTTTTGACTTATCTGATGAAGTACAAGCTGCCATATTGAAGGTTGAGAAGGAAGGGTATATAAGAGAGTATATGAAGGGGAAGAAATCTCTTTTAGGAGAGGATGTCGAAAAGCTTGATAAGATTTTGAGAGATAAAGGAATAGTGCTTGACAGAAGGGTAATAAGGACACTGGCTCTTAGGGAAATTCCAGGTATGCCTCTTTACGATCCAGAGGATGAATTTATAATAAAGGCTAAAGAGGTGTTAGAAAACTATGATAGGTATAAGAAAGAGTTTGTAACGTACAATTAGGGTATTCCGCTTAAAGGTGCTGTAGTATTAAAAGTAGCTTGCCTTATTTATCGAAAAAAGGATGATATATTTGATTTTTTTGTTTTGTTATTTGTATAATGTTCCGTATGATTGGAGTTATACTTTTTTCGTTGTTTGGCGTTTTTATGGGACTCATAGCTTCTCGTGATTTGATAAAGAAGCTATCGAACAATGACTATAATGTTGTAAGAGTGTTTAATAGGATTGAGAAGTTTGATGTGCCTATAGGTTTTCTGGGTGTGCTTATAGGTGTTTGGAATATATTTTCTCCTAATTTTGGCTTTAGGACTAACGTTCCTGGAGCTGATTTGACCATATTGGGTGTTTTGATACCAGCGAGTTTGATTACTTTGAGTGGGCTTGTTTTGGTGATTCATTTTGTTCTTCAGTATTTAAATATTCCTGTTGAAAATAAGCAAAGAGTTATAAGTCTGGCTAATGAGTATTCGGATATTATAGGTGTTGCTACGGTGATTTTCTCTCTCCTACATTTGGTAACTTATCAGACTATACTTCTTTAGGGGATGTAGCTCAGTGGGAGAGCACTGCCTTCGCACGGCAGGGGGCGGGGGTTCAAATCCCCTCATCTCCAAATCTGTAAATTATGAATGATGATCTTAAGGAGAAATTAACTCGCTTCGCTCCCATTCCTTCTATAGTTGTTGATAATGTTGATAGGTTCTTGTCTAGTCATTTTGATTTGAGTTTAGCCGAAAGGCTAGTTGAAGAGAATGTACCTTTTTTCTCGAAACTTTTTGGTTATAGCCAGTATCTAAAGGATATAGCCTTAGCACATCCTGGATTTGTCGATTATTCCGTTAAGCATATTAATTCTTCTTTTGATAAAAATAATTTTTTGGAGGAAGTTTTATCGTATTCTGAGTTTTTCCAAGAATTAAGAAGTAGATTTCTGAGGGTGCTCAACGAACTTAAGCAAAGAGAGTTTATAAGAATAGCAATTAGAGAAATGTTAGGAATTTCCAGTTTTAGTGAGGCAGTTAGAGAATTTTCAGATTTGGCAGATGCTATAGTGCATCTGGTAGTAAAAATAAATTACGATTATCTTGTTGTCGATTATGGTGTGCCTAGTTCTCAGTTTTGTGTTATAGGTCTTGGCAAGTTGGGAGGTAGAGAGTTGAACTATAGCTCGGACATAGATGTCATATTCGTTTACGAGAGGGATGGAGAGACAACGAAAGGAGTTCAGAATAGTGAGTTTTTTGATAAGTTAGCTAGGGCTGTTGTTGCTGATCTTACTTCAAGGATGAATGGTAGTTTTTTGTTTAGGGTTGACACAAGGTTGAGGCCTGATGGTGAATTTGGCCCGCTTGTTAGGAGTGAAGAGAGCTATTATAGGTACTATACTGAGAGAGCTGATACTTGGGAGATACAGGCACTTGTTAAGGCTAGATTTGTTGGCGGTGACGAAGAGCTTGGTAAAAGGTTCGAAAAAAGGGTAAAGGAGATAGTTTATTCAACTCCAGTTTCTGAGGGTGACATAGCTCAGATACTTAGCGTGAAGGAAAAAATAAAGGGTGATGAGTATAATGTTAAGAAATGTAGTGGTGGAATAAGAGATGTTGAGTTCATAGTACAGGTTTTGCAGCTTGTTTTTGGGTTTAGGGAGGAGAGTGTTAGGGTGCAGAATACTCTGGAAGCTATAAATTCTCTTTTTTCCAGAGGAATGATAAGTAGTGATGTTGAGATAAAGTTGAAAACTTCGTACATCCTCCTAAGGAGGATTGAAAATTATATACAGCTATACAACAACTTACAAGATTTTTCTTTACCTGTTAGGGATAGTAATAGGATGTTGGGGATATACAGGCTTCTTTACTTTCTGGAAGGGGTACCTTCTGGTGATGAACACCAAAAATTGCTAGATGTCTTTAAGAGAGTTAAGGAGAATGTGCTTGAAGTTAAGAGGATTATTTTCCAGAATTTTCTTGAAATAGAGGGAGGTGAGGAAGTAATTCTGTTTCTCTATAGTTCAAACGATGAGGAGGTGAGAAATTTACTTTCATCGTATGGTTTGAATCCCGATACCTCTTTTAACTTTGTGGGTGATATAGTCTCTATGTCAGCTAAGGGAGGGGTTGAGACAAGTTTGGGCTTGAAGAATTTGCTGAGAACTGTCTCTAAAGCAAAGAATCCTGATTTGGCGTTAAGCAATATTTATAGTATCCTTGAAGTCACGGGTAATCTACCTATAGCTATACAGATGTTTCTTGATAAGAACAATGTTGAATTTATGGGTAATATAGCTTTGCTGAGGGAGGTTTTCGTTAATATACTACGCAGGCGGCATTGGGTTTGGGATGCTACAATGGATCCGGAGGCTTTTATTGACTACCTTAAGGGTAATCTTTTTGTTGAGATTAAAAATTCCTTTTCTGGCTTAGCTAGTTTTGATGAGTTTTTAAGGCATGTTAGGGAAGTATATGAGGTTGTACTTTTGTCTACGGCTTTGTTTAGAGCTAACAGGCTTTTGTCAACATATGAGGTTAGGAAGCTATTTACGGAGTTTTATAATATTGTTTTTGAGGGTTTTTGTAGCTTTATTGGTTATGGGTTTGGTGTAATAAGTTTGGGTAGGTGGGCAGCGGGGGAACTTACTTTTTTCTCTGACCTGGATACAATCTATTTTATAGATCATGATGTTCATTCTGATGAGTGGTATAAAATTAGAAGTGAGGTTGAGAAGATTCACAACAGATTGAACGAAGTATTTGAGATAGACACGAGGCTTGTTGAGGGAGCTCACAAAGGTAGTCCGTTTATTTCTGAAGCGACACTGAGGAGTACAAAGTTAGATACTTGGCAATTGGTTGCTTATCTTAAGTCTAGATGTGTTAGTGTTGATAGCGATTTGAGGGGTAGAGTTGAGGATCTATTGGTTGATTCGATAAACCGAAGTATTTCTTCTGATTTGCCTCAAAAGTTTTGTGAACTTAGGGGTAAAGCTATAAAGCTTGATAGTGATAGCATTGATATAAAGAAAGGGGAGGCGGGATTACTTGATTTGGAGTTGGCTTTGGTTAAGAAGTTTTACCAAACCTTTGAGAGGGTTAGAATTGAACATTTGAGTTTGAGTTTGAAGGGTATGGTTGGAATTCTTAAAGATTCCCTTGAGGAGAGTGAGTTAATTAGTAGGTACATTGATATTTTGTTTTCGGTTGAGGATATTTTGAGGGTTTTGGAGAAGGTAGAGTTAGATGATAGAGTTTTAAGGTATTATGCTGGTATTGGTTATGAGGAGTTTAAAGAGCTAAGGTCTAGGGTTTTGGGATGGTTAAGGTCAGAGTGGAGTTAAGCAATGATGTTATCAAAATAACTTTGGAGGGTCATGCCGGTTATTCAAGGAAAGGTGAGGATGTTGTTTGTGCTGGAATATCGGGTGTTATGCAGTTTTTGGGGATATACTTTTTTAACATTGCCAATATTGGCAATGATTTTATTTTCAGAAGAGGCTACGGATATATCGAGATACCGTACTCGGAGGAGAATGAGAAACTTATAGAAGCTTTCTTAGAGTATGTCAATATGGTTGGTAAATCTTATCCTGGTACTTTGGATGTTGCTGTTGAGTTACGGAAAATTTGACATTTTGTTTTTTTATTGATATACTATTTTTAGGTTAGGAGTTGCTTATGGCTGAAGAGGAAAAGGGAGGGGGTGGAGGAAAAAAGTCGGATGTTCAGCAGGCTATTAGTCAGCAGAAGAAGGATAAGAAGCAGCAAAGGGTTTTGACAGGTAGGCGTAAAGCGGCTATATTTTTAATAACTGTAGGGCCTGAAGTTTCAGCTGAAATATTTAAGCATCTCAAGGAGGATGAGATTGAGGAGCTTACTTTTGAGATAGCTAGAACTGACAAAGTTGAGCCTGAGGAGAGAGATAAAGTTTTAGCCGAGTTCCAAGAATTGATGATGGCGCAAGAGTTTATTGCTCTCGGTGGTGTTGACTACGCCAGAGAAGTGCTTGAAAGAGCCTTGGGTACTCAAAGGGCTGTTGATATAATAAATAGGCTTACGTCTTCCCTTCAGGTCAAGCCTTTTGATTTTATAAGGCGTGCTGATCCTCAGCACTTGGTAAACTTTATCCAGAATGAGCATCCTCAGGTCATTGCTCTAATCTTATCTTTCCTTGATCCTAGGAAGGCTGCTACTATACTTTCTGCTTTGCCTGAGGAGGTTCAGCCGGATATAGCTAAGAGGATAGCGCTGATGGACAGGACTACTCCTGATGTTCTTAGGGAGGTTGAAAGGATACTTGAGAGGAAGTTGTCTACTCTTGCGAGTGAAGATTATACTCAGGTTGGTGGAATCGATACCGTTGTTCAGATCCTTAATAACTCTGATAGGCAGACGGAGAAGAATATTATTGAAGCTCTTGAGGAGGATGACCCAGAGCTAGCAGAAGAGATAAAGAAAAGAATGTTTGTCTTTGAGGATATTGTTTTGCTTGATGATAGATCTATTCAGAAGTTGCTTAGGCATATTGATCAGCAGGATTTGGCTAAAGCACTTAAGCACACTGATCCTGAGGTACAGGAAAAGATCTTTAGGAATATGAGTAAGAGGGCAGCTCAGATGTTGAAAGAGGATATGGAGTATATGGGGCCGATAAGGTTAAAGGATGTAGAGGAGGCACAGCAGAAGATAGTGAGTATAATAAGAAAACTCGAGGAGCAAGGCGAAATTATCGTTGCAAGATCTCCAGAAGAAGAAATTGTTGTGTAATGTTGTTGAAATTTTGTCCCTACTGAACTTTAGAATTATACCGTATGGTCAAACATATAGTGATGTGGAAAATAAAAGATGGTTTTAACAAGGATGAGATTTATGAACAGATAAAAGAGAAAGTTCTTTCGCTGAGGGATTTCATTCCTGAGATAAAACATATAGAGGTTGGGAGGAATATAACACCTTCTATTAATGCTTATGATGTTGTGCTCTATTCAGAGTTTGGCTCTAAGGAAGATCTAGATGCTTACTTAGTTCATCCTGAGCATGTCAAAGTTGCAGATTTCATAAAAACTGTTGTTGCTGATAGAAAGGTTGTTGACTACGTTATTTAGCATCTTTTGAATGTATCATTAATATCACTAGATTTGCTTAAGGTACACTTGTGAAATTTCTTTCTATTGCTTTTATGGCTTGTGGTAAAAAGCTTAGATTTTCTATTATTGCGGATGGTTTGTATGGTTCTAGTTCTTCTCTTGTTAGTTTTCCTGTTAGGACGATTATTGACTTTAGATTATTTTCGTTGGCGGCGATTATGTCTCTGTGAGAGTCACCCACTACTATCACATCTTCGAAATCTGTTTTGTAATGTTCCTGTGCCCTTTTTATTGCTATTGGAACAAGTTTAGCTCTATTTTTCCTATCGTTTCCGAAAGCTCCGATGGGATAAAATTTTTCTAATCCGAAAGGTTTTAATTTCATGTATGCTACTTCAGTTATGTTACCTGTCAGCAAGGCAGGATAGTAATTGTTGTAAAGCCATTCAGAAATTTCGTAAGCGTGAGGTAATAGCTTTATTTTTTCTGGAGTCTCCTCTATTACTTTCTTGAATAGGGCTGTTATTTCTCTAAAGACTTCGTGCATCTTATTGATTGATTCTTTGCCATGAATTCCACTTTCTGTGATTATCTTGTGGATAATTTCTATATCTGTCGTTCCGACCCAATCTATATGTTCTATTGATATGTCTTTATTGAGAACTTTCCTGAGAGCTTCTTGATACACCCATCTACCGGTTTTATCTAGCTTGAGAAGCGTTCCATCTATATCCACGAGAAACAATATTTTTTTTCTCTTCTTCATAGTATATACTTTGCTAAGTCTTGGTTTTCTATTAAGTTTTTGAGTTTTTCTTCAACATATCCCTTAGTTACAACGAATGTGCTTCCCTTTATTTCTGGTGCTTCGAATGAAATGTCTGATAGGAGTTTTTCCATTACTGTGTATAATCTCCTGGCACCTATGTTTTCTAGTCTTTGATTTGCTTCGTATGCTATTTCTGCAATTTTGTCTATTGCTTCGTCCTCAAAATCTAGAGTGACACCTTCGGTTGATAGCAGAAGTTTGTACTGTTTGACTAAAGCATTTTGAGGTTCAACTAATATTCTCTTTAGATCTTCTTTTGAGAGAGGTTTAAGTTCAACTCTAACGGGGAACCTGCCTTGTAGCTCTGCTATTAAGTCAGAAGGGCTATATTTTGAGAATGCTCCTGCGGCTATGAAGAGTATGTGGTCTGTTTTGACTGGTCCGTAGCGAGTGTTTACAGTGGTACCTTCTACTATTGGTAATAAGTCTCTTTGAACTCCCTCTCTTGAGACGTTAGGTCCTGCTGCTTCACCTTTTGATATTAGTTTATCTATTTCATCTATGAATATTATGCCATCTTCTTGTGCTCTTCTTATGGCTTCTTCTGATATTTCGTCATGGTCCAGGTGCTTTTCAGATTCTATGTCTCTTAGTATTTTCTTTGCTTCGGATACTGTTACCTTCTTCTTTTTGGTTTTGTTCCCACCACCGAAAAGCATATCAATAGGATTGAGATCTGTTGATAGAATTTGTGAGAATTCGCCAGTTTCGAATAGTTCTTCTATTGATAACGGTTGCCTTTTTGATATTTGCGGTGTTTCTATTTCTATAATGTAGTCATCGTATATACCTTTGTCTATTTGGTTTAAAACTTCGCTTTTATCTAATTCTAGAAGCATTTTGTTAACTTTTATTAGGCTTTTGTAGATATTTTCTAAAACTACTTTTTTCGTTTTTGAGTAGTTTTTCGTCATGTACTCTTTTTTTACCTGAGAATATGCTACTGCCACTAGATCTCTTACCATTGATTCTACGCTACGTCCTATGTAGCCTATTTCTGTGAACTTTGTGGCTTCAACCTTTACGAATGGAGCGTTTATTATTGATGCCATTCTTCTGGCAATTTCTGTTTTACCAACGCCAGTAGGCCCGATCATTAGTATGTTCTTTGGTATTACATCTTCTCTTATGTCTGGAGGTAGCAATTTCCTACGATTTCTATTTCTAAGTGCTACGGCTACTGCTCTTTTAGCTTCTTCTTGGCCGACTATGTATTTGTCAAGTTCGTTTACTATTTCCCTAGGAGTTGGGCCAAGAATATCAGGACTTGTTAACTGATCGTTCATTCTTCGTCATCCTCCTGGAAAGAGTTGAATATTTCTGATAATGTATCTTTATCTTCTGGAAAGGAGAATTTTACTAGATACATGTATTCCTCATTTTTCTTTTTGAAGGCGAAGCCTTCAATTATAATATCAGGGAAGATTTCATTTATCTCACTTAGGATATCTTTGTTTTTTGGGTATTTGCCTTTTAGTGTCCAGTAAGGGTATTCGTATGAGACGAACTCAGGAGAAAATTTGGAGAGTATAATATCTCTTACTGCAATTATTCTTGAATTCTCCATCTTTTTACCTCATTAAAAAAATTATAATGATTTTACCTGCCGGTATCAATTTATTGTGAGAGGTTATTGGTTTGATACTATTCCATTTGTTATATTGCTTAGAGGACTAAATATGCCTTTTGATGAGGAGTAGGCAGCAACTGCAAAATAATACTGAAAATTAGGGAAGAATTTGTTACCTTTGTCGTCAACTATCGTTATAATCGGTAGTAGGACAATGTATTTTGTGGGTTCTGTTGTTGGTTGTAATGGAATGGTAGGTAGTGAGCCGGAAGAATTCAGGATTTTAGGTTTATCTATAGGTGGTTTCGAGAAATCTGCTATTTTTTGGTAATCGTCGCTTATGAATATTACGTAACCTGAGAAGTAATCTTCGTTGTTATAGCCCCACCATTCAAGGACGAAAGAATCGTTTGATGAGTGCACGACTAGACCCATTGGAGCTCTTAATTTTGTTGTTACTTCTGGTAAATCAATTCCACACGAGTATAGTAAAAAAGTATA
>CAYYXA010000058.1:0-6237 GCA_964475465.1 uncultured Brevinematales bacterium | reverse complement strand
AAAAATTTTCTCTAGGTAGAAACAAATTTTTCTCCCCAGAAGTAAAAGATAAAGAATCAAGGAATAAGTAATCAGCATCGAAAACTATCACAATGTCCCCAATAAAAAAACTGCTAGAAAAACCCAAAAATGGCGGAACCGTAATTCTAAGCTCAGGATAATAAGGATTTAAGTCCCAAACCAAAGATGTCGGGGTCCTAAAAACGACAGAAGACGAAAAACTATCAAACTTGAAAGTCACTCCTGAAGAAAGAACCAAAGACAAAGATGTCTCTCTATCGTTAAAACCTATAACAGGCCCTAAAGAAATACCTACCAAAAGGAAAGGTGAAGATTTCACCGAAAAGCCGAATGACAAAACCTTATATTTTGTCTGAGGGAAATCATAATCCTCCAGGTAATTAGCTAACAAAATACCAAAACTTGTGTAATAACTTGATTTAAAAGTCAAACCGAAATTAGCAGGGTCGAAAACGAACCTCCTACCAGCCAAATCCCAAAGACTCTCAATAGTTAAATAAGAAGAAGCTTCGTAATACAGCGAAACATCCGATTTTTCTAGAGACATATTGGCAGGATTCAAAAACACAGCCGTAGGGTCCTTTATTAAACTTTTGCCGCCACCTCCAAGCCCCAAACTCTTAGTTCCTATATCCAAATACTCTAACTGAATCGAATATCCAACAAAGGAGAAAAAAAACAAAACCAATACAATAAAGAACATCATACCTATAATGTTATCACAAACACCAGATTTTTTACTAATTGCCAAAAGTACACAAAACCTTTATTACATATTCATTTGTACACTTAAGAGCACGAAGAGGTTAAGCCTGATTGTAAATATAGTTTAGTGCTTAAAACCCTTACTCAAATTAACGCTACTAAAAATGAGCAAAGAGCCACCAAAGCCATTTGCAATGTGACAAAGAAACTAAATTGTATAAGCGTTAAAGAGACGTTTTGACAAATATTTCTTTCGATATTTTCTGTATATTGTCAGGCGTTAGAGTAGAAAATAAAAACACAGCTAGATTTTTTTCTGGTATTTTTGCTTTTATCACTCCGGATACTTCTGTGTCCGAATCTCTGAATATGAGTCTGGCGTTCCTTATTTCTTCCCCTTCAGAGAAGACATCTTTGAACTTGTCTACGTAATTAAAGGCACATCCCCCTATACTTATATCAACTATGCTACCTATCACCCTTATTCCCTTTGATGAGACAAACTCAATGCTACCTTCCCCAGGTTGAAATTGTACCCTCACAACCTTTCTTTCAGGTGGAGCCCCTTTAGTGTTTATGTATGCTTTTTCTATAACCTTAAATATTGACGCTCTGTCTAGAGGTTTCACTAAGAACCCCGAAACTCCTAATTTAAGGTACTCATATACTTCTTTTGGGCTCCTTATTTCCGTGTAAACAACCACAGCTGAGGTCGGTAAAACGGTTTTTATGAGAGAAATAAAGCTAGTTGCATCATATTTGCTTATTACCTCAACAACAACGACATCATATGAGAGCTTCTTTTCCTTTACTTTTGAAACTGCACCTTCAATTGTCTCTTCCCAGCTTACCATAAGACCTCTCGGTATTAACTCAGATATAAAAATATCCCTAACGATCCTAGAAGGAGTTATAAGCAAAACATTCATACGATTGAAATTATATCTAGTACACCCTCCCAAGTTCAAATGTCTAACTTTGTTAAAAAACAAAACAAGCCGTACCTGCATCTACTAAATGGTGCTCAACAAAGTTACACCTTACTGTAATTTCAAACATTAAAGGCAAACACCTTTTTAACAAGCAAATAGGATTACTAACATAAAGTAACTTAGGATTCTAATAATACTATCGCACTACTTAATCTTTACGAAGAACCAAGAATAGGCATTTTTAGAATTAAAGATGTGGTTACAAAAAAATTAAAGAATTGCCATAAGAGCTTGGAATTTCAAAGTGCAAGTAAAATTTGTTATAATTATGCAAAGAAGAGGTTACAGAGATGGAGACATTAATATCTATAATCGTAGCACTTCTATTTCTCAGTTTGATAGTTTTGGTACATGAGCTAGGGCACTTCATAGTGGCTATACTATCCAAAGTTAAGGTAGAAATATTCTCAATAGGGTTTGGTCCAAGAATATGGGGATTCAAAGCCGGAGACGTTGATTTTAGAATAAGTGCTATTCCATTAGGTGGGTATGTAAAAATGAAGGGTGATAACCCATCAGACGCAAATACAGAAGACCCAAACTCATTCTATGGAACAAACCCGTACAAAAGAGCTCTAATAGCACTTGCCGGCCCACTAGGCAACTACCTACTAGCAGTAATCATCTCGTCAATCATACTATTCACAGGGTACACAATAATAGGAATAAAACCACAAATATACATTGAGAAGTCCAAAGGCGTAAACTATTTCAGCTTAGCAGGATTACAAACTGGAGATGTCATAAAGAAAATAAACGGCAAAGAAATAAAAACATACCAACAAATTGAATCAACGCTAGTTTACTTGATGGACCAGAACGTAGAAGTAATCTTCGAAAGAAGCGGGAAAGAAATGACAAACAGAGTATATATTCCAAAGAATTTCATAAACCTCGAAGGTGGTTTAGGTATATCAATGTTCATACCTCCTATAATAGGGAATACGATCAAGGGTTCGCCAGCCGAAGAAGTAGGGCTAAGAAGTAACGATGTTATACTTAAAATAAACAATACTAAAGTATCGTCTTTTAACCAAGCATCAGAAATAATAAGAGAAAATGGGAAAAACAAAATAAAGATCACAGTATTAAGAGAAGGCAAAGAAATGACATTCGATGTACAGCCCAAATTTGATGAAAAGAACAAAAGGTTTTACATAGGAATAGTGCCCAAAGTGCCAGAAGAAATGACAATAATAATTGAAGAAAAGGAAAGCAATATATTATCGGCTTTCGTAAAAGGCTTCGGATTCGCAAACCAAAAACTTGTCGAGGTAATCAACGGAATGAAACTACTATTCACAGGCAAAATAGATTTCCAATCTTCGGTCGCTGGACCCATAAGGATAGTTTACTACATGAGCAACTTCATACAAAGCAAAATAGCACTACAAAATCTAATGATTTTGGTAGCAGTAATAAGTATGGCAATAGGTATATTCAATCTCATACCATTCCCTGGGCTTGACGGATGGCACATAGTGATCTCAGGAGTAGAAGCAGTAACGAGGAAAAAACCTAGCCCTGAAGCAATAGGAATTATAGAAACCATCGGCTTCATAGCAATAGTCCTACTTTCAATATTCATAATCTTCAATGACATTTTCAACATAATATTTAGAGATCTAAAGCTATTCAGATGAAAAAGATTCTTTGTATAGACATAGGAAACACAAACATAGTCGTAGGGTTATCTAGTGAAGAAAAAAGAGATTTTCAATTCAGGCATTTCAGAATAACAACAAACCATAACATAACAGTAGACGAAGTATCAATAACTATCTGGAACATACTAAACTTGTTTGGCGAGAAAACAGAAAACATATCGAAAGTTCTTATCTCAAGTGTAGTTCCCGAAGTAGATGTACAATTCAGAGTAGGCATCGAAAGAATACTAGGTATAACTCCCAAATTTATTACAACAAAAGACATACCAATAGAAATTGAATACCTGAACAAGAACGAGATAGGAAGTGACAGAATAGTTGTATCATTTGCAAGCAAAGAACTTTATTCCCTAGATTCAGTAATAGTAGACACTGGTACAGCCACAACCGTTGATTTCGTAATTAGTGGCAAATACATAGGTGGGGCAATATTACCTGGAATAAATACCTCTCTCTACGCAATGTTCCAAAAAGCATCAAAAATACCTAAAATATCACTAGAAACTCCAAAGAACGTAATAGGAAAAACAACAGAAGAATGCATAAGATCAGGGATAATTATAGGATCAGCTAAAGCAATCGAGGGCATAATAGTAGAGGGACTAAAAGAAATAGGTATAGAAAAACCAAAGATAATATTCACCGGCGGGCTATCAGACAAAATATTCCCATTTGTAAACTTACCAAATAAAACGATAGATAAAGATCTACTACTAAAAGGATTAAAACTACTTTCTTAGTTTCCTCAAAATCTCCATAACCTCATCAATCTCTCTAGATATCTCCTCTATTATTTCTAAATCTTTCCTATATTCCTCGTCAGAGTAAACAATAACTCTCCTGTCAGAAAATTTCTTTCTAAGGCTTATGTATTCGTTTATTATTGCGACTCTTTCGGTTATTGTGTCCATAGTTCTCGAAAGTTTGGCCATGGCTGTCTTTAAATTCCTTATCCTATTAACATCCTTTTCATCTTTTTCATCAAGGGCCTTGCCCTTGTTGGTAAGTTGAGATAAAACAAAATCTATACTACTTGACAGCTTCTCTATTTTTTCTTCTATACTGCTTACCCTCTTAACAACTTCCTCATCCTGTACTAATTTCTTTTCAACAACTACATTCGTAATAACAAATTCATTTGTCTTTGGTATCTCTCTCACTACTTCCTGAGTTATTATCTCTTGCCTCAATTCCCTAATATCATTAGTCAAATAAACAAAATTAGTCACAAAAATTACGATCTCTTTAGCTTTAGGAGATTCATAAACATTAGACTCTTCAACAACTTTCGGCTGCTCGGGAACCGAAGGAACTTGTGCCACAACAGGTTTAGGCTTACTCTCTTGTACATAAGGGTAATATGAAGTTAAGGATAGAACAACTTTAACATTTTTACTTTCACCTGGGTTAAGCTGCATGCCTTCAAAAAATATCGCAACCGCACAATCAGGGTTGCTATTCTCAGAAAACCTATACTTAAGAAACATTGAAGGCTCAGAATACCAATCAGCTATATCAAGTTTCCGCCAATTACCAAAAAGTATCCTCGTAGGAGTATTACCATACCAATGAATGAACAATCTGTTTACCCCCTCCATATCGCTAGTTGAAACAATATAAGAAATCATGTTGTCTCTAGTTATAAGAAGTTCATAATCTATAGGTGTTTTACCATCAAGGTAAAACTTAGGTAGCGAAAGATTATCTTCACCGAAGACAGTATCAAGCAAGAACCTAATTCCTGTATTTAAACTGACGTTCGTATTGTTAGTAAAATCAACAGAAATCTCCAAAGCATCTTCAACAAGTGAAGAACCATTTTTAACAAAAGAGAAACTAACACTAAAGACGACTCCATTCACCTCAATAGAGAAACCCAAAGAATTATTGTCCCTAAACAATGGTTTTATAACATTCCCTTCGTTAGGTCTGTAAGCAAGATTTTCCACAAGAAAAGAAACATAAGATGTCGGAGGAACATTATAAAAAAGCAAATCTCTGGAATATTCAATAGAAGGGAGATCCTCTCTTTGTAATGTGAAACGATAATTGACATCATCCACAAGTAAACTAAGATACTTATTTCTAAAATTCACAATCTCACCACTAGCACAAAATAAAGAAGTAAAAGTTAAAACCATAAAAATTAAAAAATTACTCAGTACCCTTATCATCCGTTCTCTCCCCCAAATTTGATAAAAGTTCTTGTATCATCAAAGCCTTTTCCGACAACTTTAAAAGCCTGTTTTTTATGTCGGTAAGCCTGTTCAATTCCTCTAAGTTCTCATCCTTTTCTCTTATTTCAGACACCTTTTCTTGTATCTCTTTAAGGTTAGTAACAAGTGAACTCGAAATATTACTTGCATTAACACCGACAAAGTCGGTGCTAGCACTAACATAATTCGTAACGTAGTTTGTAATAACAACAACATTAGTTACAACCGGAACAACTTGAGAATTAGTGATGTAATTCGTCACACGAACGTAATTAGCCTCTCTAGATTCAACATCATAACTCTTAAATTCACGAGCCTTAGGCCCAGGAATAATCTTTTCCTTACTCTCAATTTTCCTAGGTAAACTTTTCGAATATTTATCCAATGCACTAAAAAGTTCTTTTGCCTTTTCGTTATTCCCCTCCTCGTAATACATAGTCGCCAATAGCTGTATAGCACTAATCCATTCTTGAGTACCCTTTCGTGCTCTTTTAATACATAGGTTAAGATACCTCTTAGCCTGAACTCTTTCATTAAGGTCATAATATATAACACCTAGATACAAAGAAGCCTTTGCGAAAAATTTTGTCTCAGGGTAATCATTAATAACAACAACAAAATTAGATATAGCTCTAT
>CAYYXA010000057.1:0-7607 GCA_964475465.1 uncultured Brevinematales bacterium | reverse complement strand
GTCCATGTTTGCACCAATATGGAAAGAAATATTGCCAACGTTAGGAGCGAATCTACCAGTTAGAATGTTAATACCATTAAACTGGGCATGTGAAGCTATCCTGTTTATCTCCGCCACTAATTGTGAAGCTTCTACCTGCATATAGACTCTGTCTTCATCTGAGTAAATACCGTTTCCCGCTTGTACTGCCAACTCTCTTAGCCTTTGGATAATCTCTGTTGTCTGATTCAGGTATCCTTCTACCGTCTGAATGAATGATATAGCATCTTCTGCGTTCATTTCTGCTCTTCTTAGACCTCTAATCTGGGCTCTCATTTTTTCTGAAACAGCTAACCCTGAGGCATCATCTCCAGCTTTGTTAATCTTTACACCAGATGATAGTTTCTCAAGGTTAGCATCAAGAGCCCAGTTATTCACTTTAAATTGCCTATTGGCAAAAATTGTTGAAATGTTATGATTGATAATCATAGGTACCGCACCTCCTACTTTTTGAAGGGACGTAGTCCTTTACGCCCCTTGTCTACCCCCTACCGATAAAGACAACCAATAGGCAATTTTTTATTTTTTAGAGCAAAAATGCCAAAAGGGAGGGAATAAACCCCTCCCTTTCCAGCAAGAAGCTATGTTAAGCAAAAAGAGCAAATCTATTACCTAAGTAACGCTAATATAGCCTGAGGTCTCGCATTAGCTTGAGCGATCATTGAGATTGAGGCTTGTGACAGTATCTGGTTCTTGACAAAGTCACTCATTTCGTATGCCATATCCGTGTCTCTAATTCTTGATTCTGCTGCTTGTAAGTTCTCATAACCTATCAGTAGCGACTTAGCAGTGTACATTAACCTATTCTGGTAAGCACCAAGATCAGCTCTTTGTTTATTTACAACCTGAAGAGCCTGATCAATTACACCTATAGCTCTGTTTGCTTTTTCGGGTGATGATAGACTAAGAACTTCACCAGTCGCAGAGTCTTTTAGCTTGAGTGCTGAAGCGGTCATTGCCTCAATATGTATCTGGATTCTCTGATCCATGTTAGCACCAACATGTAACCACATACTAGCAGTTGGTATTGTTGATTCCGTCCTCTTAGCAAACCTACCAGTTAACATATTAAGACCATTGAACTGTGCATGCGAAGCTATTCTGTCAACTTCAGCAACCAACTGAGAAACTTCAACTTGGATGTAAAGCCTATCTTCATCAGTGTAGATTCCATTAGATGCTTGAACTGCCAACTCTCTAAGTCTCTGCAAAACTTGCGTTGTTTGGTCAAGATATCCTTCAGCCGTCTGAATGAATGATATACCATCCTCAACATTCCTCTCAGCTCTCATCAAACCTCTAATTTGCGCCCTCATCTTTTCGGAAACAGCCAAACCAGAAGCATCATCACCAGCTTTGTTGATCTTCAAGCCGGATGAGAGCTTCTCAAGGTTGGAGTCAAGGTTCCAGTTGTTGACCTTATACTGCCTATTGGCAAAAATAGATGAAATGTTATGATTGATTATCATAAGCTACCCCTCCTTGGTTTATTTTTTCCCTTCATCTTGAAGGGATTATTTTCAAAAACTAAACCCCTCGGAGGGATAGCCGATACTTCTAATAACCCCTATTGGCTATCCCTCCTTGTCAGGACATACTTATATATCGGATAGTCATGTTGATTAACTTTAATAGCCCCCATAGCCCATGTCTAGGTAAATGGGGGCTATTTCTTTTTCTTTTTCTTCTTCTTCATTTTCTTCTCCATCAGTTCCTTGAGCTCTTTTTCTTTATCGAATCTCTCTTTTAAAGCATTTGGTAAACCATTCATAGAATACAGGTAAAACGGGTATTGATTTGTGTATGAGACAATAAAATTCGTTGTCTCCACATTGATGTTACTAACTGTCAAAACCAAATTGGTAACTAATGTAATGTTAGTTTGTACTTCCACCAACTCGATGTTCGTTATTCTCTTTAGTTTGACTATCCATATGTCATTCTTCGTTGCCTCAAAGTACGATGTTCCAATAATATAGGTGTAGGTTCCGTCACTCCACAAACCTACTGGTAGCTCGTTATAGTTAAACGAGTAAAATTCTTCAAAACTAGGATTAAATTCTGTGTCTGTTTCCAAAATAAAAAGATTGTTTATAGAATACGGATTCGCAATTGGCCCAATAGAAAAAATCTTGTTACTCACCTGTGCCATTGCCGTCACGCTTCCGTTTTTGTACTTCTTCACCCACTTTATATTGCCATCAAAATCAACTTTTAGCACCGAGAACTTCGGGGAATTAACAGAAATTACTACACCGTCATCTACCAAAATAGCACTCGTTGGTGACTCAAAGTCTTTCGAACCTATAACTTTAACCCATTCGATGGAGTAGTTCGAAAATGAAACAATTAATATATCTGAAGCACCAAACCCAAAAGTTTTCGTTTCACCAATCACCCAAACTCTATTCGAAACTTCAAGTATTGCCGTAGGTAAATCCTTTATACCTCCCCTTATGACACTAATATCTCTAATATCTCCTTTTTTATTCATTACCGCGAATGCCAACTCATACGCATCACTGTTTAACGCTTTCGTTCCAAAAGCGATAGCTACATTACCATCTCTAAGAGTTGCCAATACAGGAGAAATCTCATTCCTCTCACTACCCAGAACAATATCCCACATCGGAGCGCCATTAGAAATCAAAGATAAGTATATATCCGAATTGCTCTCTGCTGTTAAGTCCCCTGCAACTAATACATTGTTCTGAAATATCGTTAAAGTTGTTCCTTCAACATTCGTGTTTTTGAAACCCAAATAAAGCTCTTCGTATAGGTTACCCGACGAGTCCAAACTAAGCAAAATTAGTTTCGTTCTGTCCTTGCCTTCTCTATTACCAGTTATGAATATTCTGTTGTTTGTGATCTCAAAGCTGTAAACATTTTCATTTTCCTCACCACCTAAAGTCTTGTAGAAATAAATATCATTGATCTTCACACTCTCTTTGGCAACTTCTGAGGCTTTACTTGGCTTTTTGCCGAAAACATTCTCATCAACAAATCTTTTAAAGTTTCTGTCGTTGTAGTAAAGAATCGACGACATAAAAAGAACAAACTGCAAAACCGCCAAGATAGATAAAACAATCACAGCAACTCTCAGTTTCATAGCTAATTATAATCGAAGACATTCGATAATTTCTTGAATTAGCAACATATTCTTTACTAGTAGGCGTGAGCCTACTAGTTAGCCCCCTATATGAAATGCAAACCAATGAACAAGATACCTAATAGACTCCAGTACCTAACACTACTCTTACCTACACTTATCGAAAAGGTTAAAGGAAGCACTATCTTACCCCTCCTTAGATATCGTTAATTATGGAAACGTTCTTTATAACACTTCCTTAATTAATTACTTAAATAGATCCCGCTGAAAATCTAATTTTTCCTGAACACAGGAAACAAACATCAATCTACCTTTCTAAAGAATCAAAAGCTCCCAAATCAGTACTACTTTAGACTCCTACTGACAAAAATATAGAAGTCACGAAAACTTAAAGTGCAAAATTTACATAGTCACAAGAAAATACTCAACTTCCATTAGCAGTGAATACACAATGTGTTCTAAACACAATGTGTTTTAAACACAATGTGTTTTAAATACAAAAACCTTTTCAACAAAATAAGCACAACTTGAAAGAATCCCTACACAATAAGTATATTTATTCTATGCCAACGAAAGAGGAAGTGTTAAACGATTTAAAGAGTGTATACGATCCAGAAATAGGACTAGATATAGTGAACCTGGGATTAATATACAGGCTAGACATTAGCGATGATGGCAAAAGTATTGAAGTTGACATGACATTAACGTCAATAGCATGTCCAATAGGACCGTCACTAATACGTATGGTAGAAGAAGTACTAAATAACAAATTTGAAAACGTAAAAGTTAACGTAGTTTTTGATCCTCCATGGAGCCCTGAAATGATATCAGAGGAAGGAAAACAAGCATTAGGTTTATTTGATTAGCAGTTCGTTAGAGTTCTTGGTACTCTGTTTCTAATATCTCAAGACCAGTTCTATGCTTCTGTATGCTGTCTTCATCAAAATTCTTTTTTATCATGTTTATCTCATCGCCACCATACCTTTTAAGTAGAGCACTAAGAAGTTCTATTGCAACAACGGATTCTAAAACTATACCGGCAGCAGGCACAGCAGTAACATCAGACCTTTCAACATGTGCCAAAAACTCCTCCTTGGTAATAAAATCAACAGATTTCTTTGGTTTAATCAATGTTGATATTGGCTTCATAACAGCTCTTATAATGATAGGATTACCGTTTGTCATTCCTCCTTCTATGCCACCAGCACTATTTGAAGCCCTTACAAACCTTTCACCATTCCATGATATCTCATCGTGTACTTCCGAGCCTCTCAGACTTCCAAGCTTAAATCCCATACCAAACTCAATACCTTTTATAGCTTGTATACTCATTATGCTAAAAGCAAGTCTAGCATCTATCTTATCTTCCCAATGGGCATAACTACCGAGTCCCACAGGTGAATTCAAAACCACAACTTCTATGACTCCTCCCAGAGTATCCCCCTCAGCTTTACATCTGTCTATGAGGCTTTTTATCTCACCTTCCTTTGATATGTCACCCACACCGACATCTGATTTTCTGGCTCTTTCCATCACCTCCCTGTATGTCAAACCTTTCAAGTTAACTCTAATCCCTCCGAATTCAACAACATGAGAAAATATTACAGTATCGAAAAACTTCTCAAGAACGTACTTAGCAATGGCTCCAACGGCAACCCTAACTGAAGTTTCCCTAGCACTAGCTCTCTCAAGAACATCTCTTATATCGTCGAAACCATACTTTAGAACTCCTGTAAGGTCTGCATGTCCAGGTCTCGGTTTTGTAACTTTGGGAACTTCCTTATTTTTCCAATTCTCCCAATCCTTGTTCCATACAACTAACGCAATAGGAGAACCTATAGTTTTACCATTTCTCACACCGCCTATAATATCAACCTCATCCTTCTCTATTTTCATTCTCCCGCCTCTACCGTATCCTTTCTGCCTAAGTGCTAGCATCTCGTTTATGTAGCTCAGGTCTATTGGTATATTAGCAGGTAACCCGTAAACAATAGCAGAGATTCCTCTTCCATGAGATTCACCAGAAGTAAAGTACTTTATCATAACTACTTCACCTCGTATGCCCCAATATTCCTAAATTTGTTATATCTCATTTTTATCAGCTGCTCTGGCGAAAACTTAGAAAGAATTTTTAACTCTTTTATCAACTCATTTCTGAGATTATTGAAAACAAACTCAGGATTGCGATGAGCACCCCCCAAAGGCTCCTTTATTATCTTATCCACAATTCCGAACTCCTTACACCACCTAGCAGTAAGTTTTAGTGCCTTGGCTGCCTCCGGAGCTTTAGAAGCGTCTTTCCATAGTATAGAAGCACATCCCTCAGGAGAAATGACAGAATATATAGCATACTCCAACATCAATACTCTATCCGCCACACCAATAGCCAAAGCGCCACCACTACCCCCCTCACTTATAACCGTAGCAATTATCGGAACTCTTATTTGTGCCATCTCAAATAGGTTTTTCGCTATTGCTTCTCCTTGGCCCCTCTCTTCAGCTCCTATACCAGGATAAGCTCCCGCAGTATCAATGAAAGTCAAAATTGGTATTTTAAACCTCTCGGCAAGCTTCATAACTCTCAAAGCCTTTCTATAACCTTCAGGGTGCGGCATACCAAAATTCCTTCTCACCTTATCATCCAGATCCTTACCCTTCTCCTGCCCAATTATACATACACTTCTACCTTCCAATTTACCAAAACCAGCAATTATAGCCTTATCATCCCCAAAGTACCTGTCTCCAGCAAGCTCAATGAAGTCGGTAAAAATGTAGTTGAGATAATCAACAAATGTAGGTCTATTAGGATGCCTGGATATCTCTACAATCTGCCACTCATTCAGATTACTGTATATTTTGTTCTTCAAATCATCAATTTGCTTTCTAAGTTCTCTAATCTCAGGTGAGTTATCATCAAGCCCTGTAGTATTCTTCAATTCCTCTATTCTCCTCTCTATCTCCACTATAGGTGCCTCAAAACTGAAATATTTTTCCATAAAATCCCCCGAACTACCTTATAGTAAATCCTCTAATTATGAACATATCTCCTCTATAGAACTTCACAAGGAATTGCTTTTGATCCTTATTTTTCCTTGCAAATTCTCTAAAGTCATCAAGACTATTAATTCTCTGTCCATTAATCTCAACTATTTCATCACCTCTTTGAAGTATCCCATAGAAAGGACTATCATCACTCACACTTGTCACAACAACTCCTCTTTTACCTTCTGAAACAATTATTCCTTTATACTCAGCAGTACTATCCTTTCCTCCTTGTTCCATCCTACGGCTCAACTCCTCACTACTAGGTCTGGTAGTAACCTCTAAAACAAACTTTATCTTTTTACCATCTCTAATAACTTCAATCTCTGCTTTCTCTCCAGGAAGTTTTGAAGCTATCCTTGAAAGAAGATCATTGAAATTTGAAATTTTTTCCCCGTCAACAGTAACTATTATATCTCCTTGTTTTATGCCAGCTTTATCTGCAGGAGATCCGGGCTCAACCTTACTAACAAGAACACCAACATTTTCAGGTAATCCCAACTGCTTCCTCGTCTCATTGTCTAACTCATTTATGGAAACACCAATATATCCTCTCTCAACCTTACCTTTCTTGATTAACTGGTCAACAACCCTTTTAGCCGTGTTTATAGGTATAGCAAAACCAATACCGACATTTCCAGCCATTCCGAGCTGTCCTGTAGGTGAGATTATCATCGTATTTATACCTATAACTTCACCGAAAATATTAACAAGTGGCCCACCACTATTACCAGGGTTTATTGGTGCATCCGTCTGAATATACTTTGAGAAAACATTCCCAGCAAAATCTCTATTGACAGCACTAATCGTACCAAATGTAAAAGTACCATTCAACCCGAAAGGATTCCCTATAGCAATAGCGAAATCCCCCACTCTAACCTTATCAGAATCACCTAACACAACAACAGGTAAATTTTCTTTAGGATCAATCTTTAAAAGTGCTATATCTGTCTCCTCATCATATCCAACCAACTTAGCCTTATACTGTCTTCCCGACTTAAGAACCGTAACAACTATATTTTTAGCAATCTTACCAGCAGGTTTAAGAACATGAAGATTGCTAAGGATATACCCATCCTTCGAAATTATAAATCCTGAGCCTAAACTAGGAACAACACGTTCATATTTCCTACTTTGTGGCTGTTCAGGCAAATCAAAAAATTTCCTCAAAAACTCATCTTCGCTAAAAAACTTATAAAAAGGGTCTTCTACCTTCCATGTAATGACATCCTCACTCTTTATGTTAACAACAGCAGGGGCAACTTTCTCAGCTACTTCGTTTAACACTTTCTGAACACTATAGGCATATTTATACTCCTCAGGGAGTTTAGACAAATCAACAGAAGAAGCAAACGAAATATTCCCTCCTTTATCATTAGCTTGACACCCCACAGTGATAAAAACAACCGAAAAAACA
>CAYYXA010000056.1:0-27972 GCA_964475465.1 uncultured Brevinematales bacterium | reverse complement strand
TATCAAAAAAAATCTTCTAAACTTGAAACGATAGATTTCATTCCGTAATTTATTATTATGTTACCCTTAGTTTTTTTAATTTTCATATTTTTAGGTTTAGAACTAAATTCTTCTTACTCCTTGGATTTCTACTCCAAAGCAACCAATTTCTACTACAACAAAAATTTTGACATGGCAAAAGTAGTCTTAGAAAAGCTGGCCAAAGAAACAAAAAACGAAGAAATACTTCTCATGCTAGGCAACTCATATATGGCAACTGGTGAAATCGACAAAGCTATAACAACATTTAAGGAAGGAATACTACTAGGACAAATAGATTGGGTTTTCACTTTCAATACTGCATACGCTTATTACCTAAAGGGAGAATACACAAATTCACTATCCTACTTCCGCCAAACGATATCTAAAAATCCCTCATTCCCAAAATCTTATTGGTTTGGTGGTATGGCCTCAATAAACATACTCGATATAGAAACAACTATTTCTATGTGGGAGAAATACCTTGAAATTGCCCCAAACGGTGAAGAATCAGATAACATAAGAAAAGCACTTGAACTACTAAAAATATATGGGACAAACGCTATACCTGAAATAGTAAGAAAAATAACTGGTGAAGAGGACTTAGATAAACTAATAGAAGCTTTAGGTAATGGAGTTGACCTAAAGACTGAGCAAAGAACAATAGAAGATACTACATTAGAGGAGATAGAAAAATAATTAAAAGTACCTGGCAAACCTATTTAACCAAAACTCCGCAATATCTCTTATCTCCAAATCACTTATTTGTAACAGGATTCTCATAGCTTTCCTTTTCTTCCCTATGGCATAATAACATCTAGCTATGTAAAGATCAACTAGAGATATTTCTTTTTCATTAGACGCTTCATCTCTTAACAAAATAAGTTTATCAAGAGAAATTTTGTATCTTCCTTTGAAAAAATAATCACTTAGCACTCTTCTTAACTTGTACTCAAAGTCTTCGGAAATAGAAGAAAGTGAAGTATCAGGTAAGCTATCAATAGTAATACCTATAGGCTGACTTGAATCAACAAATCGGTTAGAAATAACATTGTTATTTTGGCTAGCTTGGAATACTGTTAAATTGCTTTGGTTAGGAGTACTAATACTAACCATCTTGGGAACAACTAAAGAGTAAAAATCTTCTAAGACAAAAAAGCCATTAGTAACAGGTAAAACTAAATAATAGTATCCGTTCTGATGATTAGTAAAAACAAATTTTTTTAGCCTATTCGTTGAATATTCAACAACACCTATAAGATTAAAATCCAGAAAATTCTCGAAATATCCGTTAGTGTACCTTGGTTGAGTGGAAGAAAAATAAATGTTGTAGTACAAGTAAGCGTTAGTAAAGTTCTCTGGCTGATACCATTTAATTTCCACTATAGAACCAGTAGCACTATAATCTAAATTACTCACAAAATATGAGCCAAAAGCGTTATACGAAACAAACAAAAGTACAAAAAGTTCTAAAAGCCTACTTTTCATTATCATTGCAAAATAATAATACTTAAATATAACAATTTCAACAAAAATAAACATTTAAAACTAATTCCTTAGAAAACAAAAGTCATTTTAATTCATCACTAGCTAAGAACAAAAATGAATTCTCCCAATAGAAATTTCTAGTAGTCAATAAAACTTTGTAACCTTTTACTTACTTAAAAACCTTTGTAGAATCCTTTCAGATGTTTCCAAAAGTAAAGATTACAAAACTTCTTTTGCAAGGCTTAAAGAAATGTAATTAACACAAACCACAAAACAACATAGAAAGTAGTTGTTAACAAAACTAATAAGTTGATTGTGAAAAAATCTGTTTTCGAGCAAACAACCTAAAGTGAATTAGAATTGCAAGAAGCATTATAATTTTGGGTATGAAAGGAGTAATAATTGCTGCAGGATATGGCAGTAGGTTCTTCCCCATAACTAAGACCATTCCTAAAGAAATGTTGCCCATTTACAATATCCCAACAATTCAATTCTCAATTGATGAGCTTGTAAATGCCGGAATAAAAGATATAATAATCGTAACAAGTAGAAGGAAGAAGAGTCTTGATGACTATTTTGATGTTGAATTTGAGTTAGAAACTTTTTTCAAAGGCAAGGAACAAGAAAAACTTATTTCTCCTAGCAACATAAACGTTTGTTTTGTCAGACAAAAAAGAATGCAAGGGGTAGGAAACGCAATAATAGAAGCGGCTCCATTTATCGGAAATGACAGCTTTGTTTTAGTTTACCCAGATGATGTCGTAATACCTTCATTCTCACTTACATCAAAGCTCATTGATTTACATAACAAAACAGGAAAAAACGTTTTATCGCTACTAAACAAGGAAGATGAAGATGTTTCTAGGTTCGGCGTAGTCGATATAAAAAAATCAGGCGATTTCTTCGAAATAAGAGGAATAATAGAAAAACCACCAGCAGGTAAAGAACCATCTAAATACATTTCCATAGGTAGATACCTATTCACCTCAGAGTTTCTCCAACTTCTTAAAGAAGAATGGAACAAATTCGACGGCAAAGGTGAATTTTATCACATTGGGGTAATAAATAGGCTCTGTAGCGAAGGCAAAGTTCTCGGTATAGAAGTTGATAAAAATTACTTTTTTGACACAGGCACCCCCAAAGAATACTCAAAATCCTTCATAAGGTACGCGTTAGAGTATTCTTCTGATAAAGAAGAGATAAACGAGTGGCTTAGGAATTACCTAAAGATCTAATAACTCTTTCAATAGCTTCGTAGTATTTCTTACGCTCTCTACAGACTTGTTCAACATCTCCCTTTCTTTTGAATCTAATTCAATTTCAACAATTTCCTCGACACCATTTTCTCCTAACCTTACAGGCAAGCCAAAAAATATATCATTTATTCCATACTCACCCTCACACATTACCGAACAAGGCAAAACTTCTTTTTTATCAAATACAATGCTCTCTATCATTCTAACAACAGACATACCGGGAGCATAATACGCTGAACCAGTTTTTAAAAGAGAAACAATCTCCGCACCTCCCTGCTGAGTTTTACTAACTATATCATTTATTTCTTCTTCCGAGAGTAAAGACCTAATAGGCTTGTTACCAACATAAGTTGAAGACACGAGAGGTACCATTTCATCGCCGTGCCCACCAATAACTATAGCCTTTATCGAACTATAGGAAACATTTAATTTAGTCTTTATAAAGTACATGAACCTAGCAGTATCCAAAACTCCACCCATACCCATAACTTTATTCTTAGGTAGGCCAGAAACTTTGTAAGCAAGATAAGCCATAACATCAACAGGATTAGTAACAACTATTATTGTCGCTTCCGGAGAATACTTAAGTAAATTCTCAACAACCTGTTTCACTATCTCAGCATTCGTTTTCAGTAAATCCTCCCTTTTCATTCCAGGCTTCCTAGCCACACCTGCAGTTACCACAGCAATTAAAGAACCTTTTGTTATTCTATAATCACTACTACCCTCAATCCTACTATCCGAACCAACTAAAGCACATTGTTGCTGAATATCAAGCGATTTACCTTTAGCTAAATCCCCATCAACGTCAATCATAGCAATGTCAAATATTCCTTTCAAAGCTAATATATTAGCAACAGTAGCGCCAACATTCCCTGCACCAACTACCGATACCTTAACCTTACTCATATTTTAGAATTCTCTATGTACGAACCCCCTATTATCAAGAATATCTAAAATGACTAGAAGCAAACAAAACACTTTGCAAACAAATATTTCCATAGTATAAAGTTAGCCTCTTGAATTTAAATAGTATCATTATATATAAATAATCACATGAAAGAATCTATTAGAATACCGTTTTACATATCTATCCAACTACCAACCGTGATAAAGAACGAACTTAGTAAACTCACACCTGAAAACCAAAAAGAATTTATTGATGAATTCAAGAGAAAGATGAAATCAATCCCTTTGTCTTACATCTTTTGGATATTATTTGGGTCTCACTACATTTACCTTGGTAAGTGGTTAACCCAAATCATATTTTGGTTAACAATTGGAGGACTCTTAATATGGTGGTTAATCGACATCTTCAGAATTCCCCTTATGGTTATAGACCTCAACAAGGACATTGCTATTGAGGTTTTCAAAGAACTAAGAACAATAAAAACACAATAAAAGCTCCCAGAATTTAATCCCTTAGAAACAATTTGTAAGATTTCTCCCAAAAACTCATGGGTAAGAACTTTGAAAACCAATATACAAGTCTAGCATACCATGGAACAAAGTATATTGGCATCGTCCTCTTCTTCATTATTATCTTATATATCTTTCTTGCTACAACAATTGGAGATGGCGAAGACTTTATGCTATTCTCGAAAAACTTAAACATTTTTTCAGCAACCTTAGAGTAAAGAGAGTTCGATGAAAACCTTTCTAGATAAGATGCTGCAATTATCGGCCAGTTGGTGTTTATACCCGCAGGCGCAACAGAAACAACATCTATTCCAAACTTCGAAAGTTCAACTCTCATTGCAAACGACAAAAAGCCAAAGGCAGATTTAGAGGCAGAGTACCAACTCAATATTGGAGAAGGCAAGAATGAAGCTATCGATGTTATGTTTATAATTTTACCCCCTCCATTCTCTCTCATTACCGGTATAACAAGCTGAGCTAGCCTAACTGGAGCAAACAAGTTTACTTCAAATTGTCTTCTAGCTTCATCAATGGGCACATCTTCAACACTTCCGGCTATACCGTATCCCGCATTATTTATCAAAATGTCAATCTTTCCTTCTTCCTTTAATACTTCATCAAAGGCATTTTTTATACTTTCTTCGTTTAAAAGGTCCATGTAAAGAAGGCTTATACCTCTCTCTTCCAATTCCCTAACTCTGTCAACACTCCTACCAGCAGAATAAACCCTAAAACCTTTACTACTCAAAAGTACACTTGTTGCTTTACCTATTCCTGAAGTGCCTCCTGTTATAAGAACAACTTTATTCATATACCCTCCTCAATTTTCTGAACCTAAAGTTAACGTTGAAAATTACTTACCTAAGTTACCAGGAACTTCTTAAAACTTTCCTTATCCTTTCTTTTAACTTCAACATCCATGATTTTTTTACCTTCTTTTATCACTTCTATTTTCACTTTATCTTCTTTACAATAACTTGCTAAAATCTCGCAAGCAACTAGCAAGTCTTTCTCATCTCCTATAAAAATACCGCTAGGCCCCTTACCTTCGTATTTGAGGAATATTGGCTTAGCTATCTTCTCCAAAGCTCTACATTCTTCTTCATTTCTCCCAAGCACCAGCTTAGAATTACCAATTCTAAAGTGCCTACCTATCTTTAATAGCTTTACATCGTCCAATGAAAAGCTAGGATTATGCTTCTTTAGGTCTCTCAATTTTGCCGAGAATATAGGATCAGTTAAGAGACAACCACCCGCAGGTTGATGAAAATAATTTATTCCCAATTCTTTTGAAAGCTCAAGCTGTCTCCTCCTTTGAGCTCCTTTTATATCTAAGAGCCCCTCCCTGTCTACTAAACCTATTTTTTCTGGTAAAGTCTCAGGTAAAGCCTTACCTGATAGAGGTCTAACAACCAAACCTTCAACCCCTGCCTCCTTTTCTATAAGCTTTAGCTTATCCAGAGTTTGGGAAAGGGTTCTCTGATTCAAGACTTCGCCACTTGCTATAAAGTCGGCTTTCTCTTCTTCCATAACCTTTTTAGCAATTTTGAACATATAAATCTTGCAATCAATACAAGGATTCATGTTTTTGCCATAGCCGAATCTAGGTCTTTTGATTAACTCAAGATAATCTTCTCCAGCTTCGTAGATTATAACTTTTGCTTGTTTTCTTACTTCCTCTAGAACTTTCTCATCAGGATTGGTGAAAGGCGTTTTTATAACCAAAACTATTATTTCTATCCCTAGCCTTTTTAGGAGATGAAAAGACAAGAGGCTATCCAGCCCAGTTGAAAATAACAAAATTGCTTTCGGCATAATCTCTCTATAAAACATTAAACGTCTGACAATATTAGCCAAACTTTTCTTTTATTTTTAAATCTACAAAATCTTTAAAGGATTTTCTAAAGTTTTCTGGTGAAAACCTCTCAGCATTTTTCCTTATTTCTTTTGGATCAAATTTATCTTGAGTTTTCTCAAACATATTTACGGCCTCTATCAAAGAATCAACTTTCTGGTCATAAAAGAATATTCCCGTTTTCCCATCTATGACAGTTTCTTTTGCTCCTCCTCTCCCATAAGCTATTACAGGGGTGCCACAGGCTTGAGCTTCAACTGGTATTATTCCAAAATCTTCCTCAGCAGCAAAAATAAAAGCTTTTGCCTTTTGCATGTAATCTCTCAAAACTTCAAAAGGCTGATACCCCAAAACCTCTATATTTCTGAAACCCTTTGCGATATTCTTGACTTTTTCAAAATCTGGACCATCACCAATAATAACAAGTTTCTTGTCTGGCATCCTCGAAAAAGCTTCCGCTACCAAAGGAATCATCTTGTAAGGAACCATTCTAGAAGCAGTCAGAAAGAAGTTCTCCTTTTCCTGCCTTAATGTAAATTTATCAACATCAACAGGTGGATAAATAACAACAGCATCCTTACCATAGATTTTCTTTATTCTAGCTGCAGTATAGTTTGAATTTGCCACAAAGTAATCAACTCTATTAGCAGTAGTATAATCCCAAATCCTTATATAATGGAGTATACGTTTCGCAATATATGCCTTCAACCCTTTTTCTAAGTTTGCCTCTTTCAAATACTGGTGATATAAATCCCAAGCATACCTTATAGGGGTATGGCAATACGAAACGTGTAACTGGTAATGTCTCGTTATAACTCCTTTAGCAACTGCATGCGATGATGAGATAATAACATCATATTTAGACAAATCAAATTGTTCAATTGCCAAAGGGAAAAAAGCTAAATAGTTTCTGTACAATCTTTGTGCAAATGGTAAACGAGAAATAAAAGATTGTTTTACTTTCGATGGCTCAATACCCAGCTTTCTCAAAGTTTCATCATTTGATACAAGGCAAAAAACATCACCAGGATAAAGCGAATAAACTTCTTTCAAAACTCTTTCAGAACCTGCAAAAGTTACAAGCCAATCTGCAACTATAGCAACATTCATAAACCTTCCCTAAACATTCACAAATGTACCTATCTTTTCACCTTCTATCACCTTCTTTATGCTATCTGGCTCCATCAAATTGAAAACAACAATAGGTATTTTACTCTCGACACTCAGGCTAAACGCTGTTAGATCCATTACTTTAAGGTTCTTTGCTAAAATTTCATTACCCGATATTTCATCAAACTTAACAGCATCTTTGTATTTTATAGGATCTTTGTCGTAAATACCATCAACTTTTGTTGCTTTGAGAACAACGTCAGCATTTATTTCAGCAGCTCTTAGAACAGCCGAAGTATCAGTAGAGAAGAAAGGATTACCTGTACCACCAGCAAACATGACTATATATCCACCTTCCAGGTAACTAATAGCTTTTTCTACAGAATACTTTTCAGCTATACCTTCGACAGGAATAGCTGAAAGGACTACAGCCTTCTTGTTAAGAGACGTCAAAGCATCTGCCAAGCTTATGGAGTTAAGTATAGTTGCTACCATCCCAAGCCTATCACTATTTACCCTCTCTATACCCTTTGTAGCTACTTTACTGCCTCTTATTATGTTTCCCCCACCAACAACAAGCCCTATTTCAGCTCCTACATCAGAAGCTTTCTTTAATTCATTAGCAACATACTGAACCACTGAAGCATCTATACCAAAACCACTATCACCACCTAAAACCTCACCACTAATTTTTACAACAACTCTTTTAAACTTAAGCATACAAAAATTTTATCATAACAACCTTATTTATTTCCATTTACAGGATTAGGCAAAAATATCTCAACAAAGAACTACTTCCAACAAGCTCACACCTTCACATACTTAGCTTCTAATTTATTCAATCACACGCTTTACATTATTCTAAATTTTAGTAAAAACAGCTAAAAGCTCGGAGTTTCATAATCCTAAAAGATTAAATATTAGTCCTACCTTGAGAGTAAAGCTTCTCTAAAATTATGAAACTACTATGAATTTCCCCACAAGGTACCTGTTAGCCTATGATTTATATCCAAGATGCATATGCCAAGTTCTCTTACTTATTAAGCATCGATATTAAAAATATATATAGACGAAGCTTCTCTTAAATAAGCAGTAAAGCACTCATGCTAAAACACCGCTCTGCCAAATATTGCTTTGTTCAGATTAAATAAAAAGCAAACTAAATTTACTGAACTTTTTAGTAAAATTTTCTCTTTTTGAAAAAGGTGAAACTTTTTGTTATTATAATAGATAAGATGAAAAGAGTATTTTGGGGATTCAGTTTAGTCCTGATAATGTCTTTTCTCATAAACACAACAATTTTTGCTAAAGATGTCAACGAAGGGAAAACAAACAGAAGCAACACATATAGAGTAGTTGGGACAGGCTCATCCTTCAAGGAAGCAGAAATTGATGCTTATCAAAACGCGATAATAGAATTCTTCAAAGACAACCTAAGACAGGAAGACATAAGGACAAACTCCAGCAAACTACTCAAAGAGTTCTTTAACCTAAGTAAGATTAAATCTTACATAAAAAGTAAGAAAGTTATTTCAAGAGAAGACGAGAAGAATAAAGTTAAAATCGTAATGGATGTAACTTTGGATATTGAAAAGGTTTTAGAATCTTTGTATAAGTTAAACATCACTCCTGAAAACATCAAAAGCCAAAAGTTAAGTAAAGAATAAGGCTAGAAAGCTGTTTGGAGAAGAGAACTAATCTCGTTTCTACTTGCAGGTCTTGGCAGAGATGAAAGGAAAGGATACTTTGAGGCTATGTTAGCTACTTGATCAATTTTTGATTCCTCAAAGTACTCGATTTCAGATAACCTTAAAGGTATATTCAAATCCATAAGTAATTTTCTTATTGATTCTGCTGATTTTATTGCTGCTTCTATAACTGTTATATCTTGAATTCTCTCACCGAGAGCCATCGCTGTCTGTATCAATTTTCCTGGAACAGAAGTAAGGTTATAATCTATTATGTGTGGGAAAATAACAGAAGATATCCTTTCAGAGGGTATTTCCATTATTGATGAAACAGCGTGGGATATTGCTGTTGCGAGTCCTGGCTCACTGAGAGCTAAAGACATACTCGCCATTACGCCCCCGAAACACAAGTTGTGTAACAAAGCCATGTTACTAGGCTCATTAATAAATTTCTTTATATTAACGAAAAACAACTCTATTGCCTTGTAAGCCAATGCATCTGATATTGGATTACCTTTTTTAGATATAAATGCATCGAACGCCAAAGCCATAGCATCAACGGCAAGTATACCAATATAGTAGGGTGGTAACACTGAAATCAAAGAAGTATCGAATATTATAGCGTCAGCATAGGAAAAGATGTCTACATATATGTTTCTAGCACCAAAATCTGGATCGTAGATAAACGAAAGGCTTGATATTCCTGGAATAATCCCAAAAGTTATAGGAACCTCGACATAAGATACTCTTTTTCTCCTTTTCTGCGAATACCATCTTTTGTACTGGGACTCGGAAGTCAGGATCTTGTCATAAATTGAAGCTACCGTCTTAGCTACACTTAAAACATGATATCCTCCAACACCAACAATGACATCTGGCCTCGAAGCTTTTACTACCTCCTTTAAACTCTCTATCTTATTCGGATTATTAGCATTCCTTTCTATCTCATCAAAAACTATAACGTTCTCGGTAAAAATATTCAAGCTTGCTTCTATTTTTGAACCTATTCCACCATCAATTATGTATTTAGAGTTCTCCAAAACCACTAAAACCTTATCCCCCAGAGTATTAACTATTTCCCCTATCCTATTTGTTATATCAGAACCTATCAATATGTTTGAAGGAATACCATACTCAAAAACTGGCATAACAATTTAAAATTTCGGTAATACACCAATGTTTATTGATCTATTAACTCGGAATGAGTTTTACAAACTTTCTTTTTCCTATCTTTATTATCATCTCTTTATTTAGTTCAAACTCATAACCTATATCTGTTATTCTTTGCCCATCTATATACAAACCTCCACCTTGTATCATTCGCCTCACCTCACTCTTTGATGGAGAAACCTTGAGTTGCACCAAAGTATCAACAACCTTATATCTACCCTTCGGAAGCTTAAACTCCTCGATCTCTTCAGGTATCTCCTTGTACTTAAAAACCTTATCAAACTCCTCACTAGCCTTCTCTGCTTCCTCTTCTCCATAAAAGAAAGCCACAATCCTCTTAGCCAAAAGTGCTTTAATGTCTCTAGGATTATCACCATCTTCAATAGCCTTTTTCATTCTCTCTATTTCTTCTAAAGGTGTATCCGTAAGAAGCTCAAAGTACTTGAATATAAGCGTATCAGGAATAGACATCACTTTCCCAAACATATCAAAAGGCTTTTCATTTATTCCTATATAGTTGCCATAACTCTTACTCATCTTCCTTACTCCATCAGTACCCTCTAATAAAGGCAAAGTAATAACTACTTGTGGTTCTTGCCCATACTCCACCTGTAACTCTCTACCAACAAGAAGATTAAATTTTTGATCAGTTCCACCAATTTCAACATCAGCCCCAACCATTACGGAATCATATCCCTGCATCAATGGATATAAAAACTCCATTATCGATATTGGATTACGACTCCTAAACCTTTTCTCAAAGTCATCCCTTTCAAGCATTCTAGCAACAGTATACTTGCTAGTTAGATTCAAAACTTCCTCAAATGTTAGTTTGTCAAACCACTCACTATTGTATCTAACCTCAGTTTTCGATTTATCAAGAATTTTAAAAACTTGCTCCTGGTAAGTTTTAGCATTTTCCATAACTTCAGCTCTCGAAAGCCTTTTTCTGGTAGAAGATCTTCCAGAAGGATCTCCCACCATTGCCGTAAAATCACCTATTATGAAAACAACTGTATGCCCTAACTCCTGAAAATGCCTAAGCTTCCTCAAAGCCACCGTATGCCCTAAATGCAAATCAGGAGCCGAAGGATCTGCACCAAACTTCACTCTAAGCTTCTTACCACTATCCAGTTTTTTTATAAGCTCCTCTTCCGATATTATCTCTACAACTCCCCTCTTTATAAGCCTCAGATCATCCAAAACACCCATACAAACCTCTCAGACTCGAGATAAATCATAAAAGTTGGTTAAACTTTTTCTCAAAATACCAGGACTATTGCATACTCTGCTTGAAAATTCACAGTAAACGCACCTATCCCAACCTATAATTACTCTTCACTAATAACTGTCACCAAGTACAAACGCTATAAATATTTAACAAAGCTTATTAACTTTCTTCCTTCAAGTTGAAATACAAAATATCTGAAATTCTAAGGTTCATTAATCTCAACTCACTAATAAAAAGTACTTTAGTACTTTAAGTACTTCCTTAATCTATTCAAAAGTATAAAGAGATAAAAATCTCTTTATATACAACTTAACAAGGCAAAAATGTGGAATCATTAAAGCAATATAATTAACAGCGAAGTGCTAAATATGATTTTATAAATATTAACCCGTAATAAAGTTGACAACATGTTACTTACGAGAATATGGCTTGGGCAGAAGAAATTACAATACCCCAAAAACACAAAAATTTAACAAAGACGTTTATATTGAAACACTCTTGATTGTTCGATTATAATTTTTTATACCGTGGCGGACATAGCTCAATTGGTCAGAGCACGAGACTGTGGATCTCGGGGTTGCGGGTTCGAGTCCCGTTGTCCGCCCATTAAAGCCACTACATACATCTTCAATACCTTTTCTACCATCACCTAATCGAGTTTCTGTCTAGTTGACTTATAAAGCGACATCGAAACCTTTAGAAATATTTCTCATCGTCAAAACTTTTCTGGATTTCTGAATTCACCATGACATACTTAACCTGATACCTAGCTCCCTACTCTCCATATTTATTTGTAACTAAATACTAACTACCAAAAAATTCAAAAGGGCAACACCTCTTCACAAAATAAAGAACTGAAAGTTAGATCACTCAAAGATTTTGTATATTCCAAATATACTATCTAGTAATTTTACACCAAAAATTTGTCTCCACTAAAACATAACATCGAAACTTTTAAGAGTACTTTGTAATTTATTTCTTTATTATGAAGATTAACTCTTCTATAAAAATAAATGTGTCCAGGCTACTAAAATAAATTCAGCCATAGCATCTAAAATATGCTACAAGCTCAACAAGCAACAGAATACATGTAAAACTTTCAGCAAAACAACTTTTTTTGTAATATATCAACTGGAAACATTTAGAATTTTGGTAATTTTTATTGGAGGGAATCTATGGCAAGTTACGATATTGCTGTTATACCTGGTGACGGTACTGGGCCAGAGGTTATAAGAGAAGGTATAAAAGTTTTAAAAGCAGCATCTTCAAAGTTTGGTATAGACTTTAAATTCGTAGAATATCCTTATGGAGCAGAGCACTATCTAAAAACAGGAGAAATACTACCAGATAGCGCAATCGAAGAATTCAAAGATTTTGACGCAATATACCTAGGAGCAGTAGGAGACCCCAGAGTAAAACCAGGAGTTTTAGAAAGAGGGCTTTTGTTAAAACTTAGATTTGATCTAGACCTTTATGTAAATTTGAGGCCAGCAACGCTATATGAAGGTGTATGGACACCACTAAAAGACAAAACGCACGAACACATTAATTTCGTTGTTATAAGAGAAAATACTGAAGGGCTTTACATAGGTGCTGGAGGCTTCCACTTCAAGGGAACAAAACAAGAGGTGGCCATACAAGAGATGGTATGTACGAGATTTGGCACCGAAAGAATAATAAGATATGCTTTCGAGTACACTAGAAAATATGGTAGAGAAAAGAAACTAACATTCGTAGGTAAAACTAACGTTCTCACCTATGCTCATGATCTCTGGACTAGAGTGTTCGAAGAGGTATCCAAAGAATACCCTGACGTTAAAACAGACTATGCTCACGTAGACGCCACATGTATGTGGATGGTAAAAAACCCTGAATGGTTCGATGTAATAGTAACCGACAACATGTTCGGTGATATAATAACTGACTTGGCAGCGATAATACAAGGAGGTCTCGGAGTAGCAGCTGGTGCAAATATAAACCCAAATGGTGTTTCTATGTTTGAACCTATGGGGGGATCAGCACCAAAATACACGGGCAAGAATGTCATAAATCCTATCGCTGCAATAGAAGCTGGAAGATTAATGCTATGGTTCCTCGGAGAAGAAGAAGCAGCTAGAGCAATACAAGATGCTGTAAAGAAAACCGTAAAAATGATGAAGAGCATGAATGCTGGACAAATGGGTTACACTACTCAAGAAGTAGGAGACTTAGTAACAAAACATCTACTCGAAAGTTAATTAATTCTTAAATATAACTAACTTTTGTTGAATGGCGACCCAAAATAAGATAAAATATTTTTCATGAGAAAAGAAACTTTACTGGATATAATCTTCAAAGAAAGAGTGTTCATATACTCACTGATGCCTTTTTTTATAACATTCTCATTCATAGGAATACTAGTAGAAAGTGCTAAATACCTAAGTAGATACCCTTCTCCTTTCTTCAGTTGGTATCCTCTCTACTTACTAATAATAATACCTCTTTCCATTTATACGAATTCATCCACAGTTAGAGGAACAAGATTCATCAGAAGTATTGTTGAAACACTAGTAGAGGTAGTAATACTTCTAATACTAAACTTTATATTACTTAAAGGATTAAGATTTGAGAATCTAGGTAAATTTATTGATTTTGATTTTGGGATTTCCGCTTTTACATGGATGGTAACAAGAATAATCAATGGTCATCTAGTAAGATTAACAGAATTCCCTTACAAAGTTCTTACGTCAGCAACAAACAGTATAGCATCAAACATTTCTATAGCTGAAGTGCTTGATGAAAAATTCTTTGAAAAGGAATCTCTTAAGAAAACTAAAAGGCAAACCTTAACTACCCTAACCATTATGCTACTAACCATAGGCATAGCATTCTCTATAACTCAACAATCTACGCTAGTAATAATCTATTCATACATCTTTATAGCAGCCTCAATAATTTTTTATGTCAATATCTCAAAAGTCTTTATAATAGAAGATTGACCAAAAAAAGGAATTCCATTGAGCAATCTAGATTTTTCATCAGAATGGATAAAGGCTTCGGTAACATACACAACAGTTGTTATCCTCATTTCTAGCGTATTATCTATTTTTGTATCCATTGGAGCAAGTTATGTTTCTAGCAAAATAAACCTGTCAATAAAAGAAAAAATAAACTCTCTGATTAGCCAAGAAGAATTAGCTTCCAAAGAAGAGATAAAGAAGATAAGACAACAACTTTTACAAGGAGAAACTAACAAAACCACACCATACGAATCCAAACCTAAAAGCAAACCATTTACTATTGACTTCGGTAGATTTATCGTAGCCACTACTATAGTGCTTTCTATAATAATAATTATAGGATTCTTATTAAAAGAAATACTCAAAGTAAGAAAAACACATATATTTAAGTTCTTCATATCAACTTACGAAGTATTTGTCTACATACTTTCTAAGATAATTGAGCTAATTAGAGCTATAATAAAGTACATCCGCCTGTTTTTTAAAAGGCCTAACATACCTATCGACAAAAGCATAGAAGAAGAATTGCTAAAATCGATGATGTCGCAAAAGGAAGAACTAAGTAGAGAAAAGATAGAAGAAATAGAAACAATAGTAAAGATATTCTTAGACATGCTAAAGTACACTTCCTACGTACTTCCATATAAAAGAAGCATGGGCATAGAAGAATATTGTAACGGCCTTATTAACTTTCTGCCCGAATTCTCAAAAAACCTAGAATTTATCTCAAACGTTGTAAACGAAAGTAGATACAGCAATCACTTACTGCCGCCAAACACAATAGAAGAGCTTAAACAAAAAGTTAACGAGATAACTTCAAAAATTAGTCTAAAAGTGAGGGTAGTAGAAAACTTCAGAGGAGGATAGAGCCACAACTAGTAAGCGTTCATAAAAATACTATTACATCTTTCATCAGCCACAAGGACTTTGTTTTTTTCAAAAATTTTGTTTTTTTGTCCTTTTTATTTTATCATTCCTTTAGGGAAGGTAGGTAATATGGGCAAGTGTATAGTAGTAGCAAATCAAAAAGGCGGAGTCGGCAAAACTACAACTGTTATCAACGTTTCTCACTACATAGCGATGCAAGGCTACAAAGTATTAATGGTTGACATAGATCCTCAGGGAAATTTAGGAAGTGGGATAGGTATAGAACTTGGCCAATCAAGGAAAGGCACATATGAAGCCCTAATAAACCAGGAAGACCCTAACGATTTAATAATACCGACAAAATACGACAACTTATTTATATTACCTGCTAATTTACAGTTAGCGGGTGCCCAAGTAGAGCTTTTGAACTTAGAAGATAAAGAAAAAAGATTGAAAAAATTCTTAGATGAGACAAAAGATTATTTTGACTTTATTTTCATTGACACACCTCCATCTTTAGGCATACTAACAATAAACGGTTTAGCCGCAGCAGACACTGTATTGATTCCTTTGCAAGCAGAATTTTTTGCCTTAGAGGGTCTAATCCAGTTATTAAAAACGATAAAAGCCGTTCAAAAATCATTAAACACCTCCTTAAAAATTGAAGGGCTACTGCTAACTATGTATGACATAAGGACAAAACTTTCAAGGGACGTAGCAGAAGAAGTTAAGAAATTTTTCAAAGACAAAGTTTATAATACATTTATACCGAGAAACGTTAGATTATCGGAAGCACCTAGTCACGGCAAGTCAATATTTGATTACGATCCGACTTGCCCGGGTGCTATTGCATATCAAAAAGTATCAGAGGAGATATTAGATGATGCAAAAAGGATTAGGTAAAGGCATAAAAGCATTACTCGAAGACTTTGATTTAACGGATGAATCAAAAGTAATTAAAATGAGCATTGACAGAATAAAGCCGAACCCTAACCAACCAAGAAAACATATAAAAGAAGAAACTCTCAAAGAGTTAGCTGAATCAATAAAACAAAAAGGGATAATACAACCTATAATTGTAAGAGAAAAAGAAGGATACTACGAAATAATTGCAGGTGAAAGAAGATGGAGAGCTGCACAAATAGCAGGTCTACAAGAAATTCCTGTAGTTATAAGAAACGATATATCAGAATTGGAAAGTCTTGAATTAGCATTAATTGAAAATATTCAGAGAGAAGATTTAAACCCCATAGACTTAGCCATTGCTTATAACGAACTAATCGAGAAATATAATCTAACTCAGGAAGAATTAGCTAAAATACTAGGTAAAAGTAGGTCAGCCATTGCAAACACTCTAAGACTTTTAAAATTACCTGAAGAGGTAAAAAATCACATAATAAATGGAAAACTTTCAGAAGGGCATGGAAGGGTTCTATTAGCATTAGAAAATGAAGAAGAGATGATCAGACTAGCAAACGAGTGTATATCAAAACAGCTCTCAGTAAGGGAATTAGAAGAAATAATATATTTCAAATCTCAAGAGCAGAATCAAGAAAAAATTGTTTCACATGAAACAAATCAAGAAAAAAAGAATAACGATTTAATGAATATAGAAGAAGACTTAATAGAAGCATTAGGTACAAAAGTTGTAGTGAAAGGTTCGCTAAATAAAGGTAAAATCATAATAGAATACTACTCAAGAGAAGATTTAGAAAGGATCTATTTGAGAATTTCTAAATAACGTTTCACGTGAAACACTAAAACGAAAGCAAAAAACTTCTCTTCTTTTAAACGTACAAAAAACTAACTAATATCCATATTATTTTTGCCAATTAGCATTCATTTATAAACAAAAACATTTAAAGTGATCTTTGTACCTAATATAATGAAGTAGCATTTTGCTAGCAAAGCTAATAGATTTGTTATAAAAACATTAACATAATCAACTTGATAAAAACCAACAAAGTATTAAAAATTTTAATACTATGGCAGAAAGATTGTTTGAAACAGAGGAAATAAAGAACCTTACACCAATGGTAAAACAATATTTTTCAATAAAAGAAAAACACAAAGATAAACTACTTCTATTTAGGCTTGGAGATTTTTATGAACTCTTTGGAGATGATGCTTATGAAGCTTCAAAAACTTTAAACATAGTCCTAACCTCAAGAAACGACTTACCAATGTGTGGATTCCCTGCACATGCCGCACAAAACTATATATACAAATTAATAAAAAGCGGATACAAAGTAGCAATATGTGAACAACTAGAAGATGCTTCGATGGCAAAAGGAATTGTAAAAAGAGGTGTTACCCAAATCATAACTCCTGGAACAGTTATGGATATAGATATTTTGGAAAGTAAAAACAACAACTTTTTAATGGAAATATCAGAGAAAAATAAAAAACTCTACTGTGTATTCGGAGATATATCAACAGGAGAGATATTAATCGAAAAAATACCCCTCACCGATTATTTAGAAAAAATCTCTTCAGAAGACGAAGTATATCAAATAAAAAAAGAATTAAGAGAGCTTTTTTCAAAGTACAGGCCTTCAGAAGTCCTCATCCCAAATCCAATGTTATCCCAAAAAATAATCAATGACATCTTAAAGGATATAAAAAACACAACAATAACTTCATATCCAGAATGGTTTTTTAATGAGGAAGAATGTTCAAAAATATTCGACGAAGCAGTAGAAAATAGTGAAATCAAAGAAAAAGTGTCTCCAGAAGAAAAACCACTCATAGGAGCAGTAATCAGATATTTCAAAGAAACTCAAATAGTCGATAAGATAGCTATTTCATCAATATCGCAGATAGATAACAGAAAATACCTAGAAATAGATGAATTCTCTATCAAAAATCTCGAATTGATAACCAACCTACTCGATGGGACAAAAAAATATACACTTCTGGACGTATTGGATGACACAGTAACACCGATGGGAGGAAGATTATTAAAAAGAATGCTTTTAAACCCTTTAACAGACATAAAGACAATAAATCAAAGATTGGATAAAGTAGATTACTTCTTCTATAACTTAGAACTAACCAAGAAAACAAGAGAGTACCTATCAAAAATATCTGACGTAGAAAGATTGATAAACAGGATATTCATAAGGAAAGCCTTGCCTAAGGAATTGGTAAATTTAAAAGAATCAATCTTATCGTTTTTTTCGATGATAAACGAAATAAGCGACTACATCGTAAAATTCCATCCATCAATAAATGAAGAGCTTCTAAAAGAGTTAACCATTGTATACAACTTAATAAATTCGACAATAGTGGATGATCCATCCAATAATTTTGAAAGCGGTCAGGTAATAAGAGAAGGTGTAAATGAAGAACTAGATGAACTTAGAAAAATAATTTTCAACACAAAAGATTTTATTGAGAAAATCCAGGAAAGAGAAAGACTAAAAACGGGAATACAATCTTTAAAAGTAGGATACAACAAAGTAATGGGCTTTTATATCGAAGTCTCAAAACCTAATCTACATTTAGTACCTAAGGAATACGAAAGAAAGCAAACTCTTGTAAACGCCGAAAGGTTTACAACTCCAGAACTAAAAGAGATAGAACATAAATTTTCTTATTCAGAAGAAAGGATAAAGACTCTTGAAAAAGAAATTTTCCTAGAGTTTCTAAAAGAGCTGACAAAGTACTATAGTACCTTAAGAAAAATAAGTGAACTCATTGCCGATGTAGACGTATTTTCAAATCTCGCTCTGGTAGCCACCGAAAACAACTATTCAAGACCTCAAATTACAGACACTGATGAGTTTATAGTAAAAGAAGGGAGACATCCTATAGTTGAAAAGTACTTACCTAAAGGTGAATTCGTACCAAATGATACCTATATGGATAACAAAGAAAACAGAATAATAATTCTCACAGGTCCAAATATGGCCGGTAAATCAACGTACCTAAGGCAAAACGCTTTAATAGCAATAATGGCTCATATGGGATCGTATGTTCCAGCCAAAGAATGCAAGATAGGAATAATAGACAAAATATTTACGAGAATAGGAGCAAGTGACTTTTTAGCGCTCGGACAAAGTACATTCTTAGTTGAAATGATAGAAGTATCAAACATCTTAAGAAACGCCACCCCCAAGAGTTTAATAGTGATGGATGAAGTAGGCAGAGGAACTTCAACTTATGATGGCTTATCAATCGCTTGGGCGATAATTGATTACATAGCAAATAACCCCCAGAAATTTGGCAAAACATTATTCGCTACTCATTACCACGAATTAACTCAATTAGGAGATGACGAAAAAAGAGGAATAAAAAATTACACAATGGCAATAAAAGAATACAAAGACGAAGTTATATTCCTAAAGAAAGTTGTAAAAGGAACCATAAACAAAAGTTACGGAATTTTCGTAGCGCAGATAGCAGGCATACCAGATGAAATAATTAAAAGATCGAAAGAAATATTGGAAGAGTTAGAGAAAGCCGAGAAATACATTAAAGAAAAAGTAGAAATTGATGTACCAAGAAACATTGTATCCAAAAACGTTTTTCAACCCACTCTATTTGTACCAGAAATACCAAAAGAAGTAGAACACATCATCAATGAAATAAGATCACTGGATCTAGACAATCTTAAACCTATAGAGGCACTTCAAATCCTTTCAGAAATAAAACAAAAAATATCAAATATAAAATTTTAAAAGGATAAATGTTTTTAGCTATTTCTCAAGATATATTAAGCTCCTCTCCATTTCCTAAATAAGACACTTACATTGTGCCCACCAAAGCCAAAAGAATTAGATAATGCATATTCAACATCCATCTCTATCGCCTTATTAGGAACAAAATCTAAATCACATTCAGGATCTGGTTCCTCTTGGTTTATAGTTGGATGTACTTTACCCGTTTCAAGCATCTTGACAACAGCAACAGCTTCAACACCACCAGCAGCTCCCAAAGTGTGACCTATCATCGATTTCGTTGAGTTAACCTTAAGTTTGTAGGCATGCTCACCAAAGACAGATTTTATAGCAACTACTTCAGCTTTATCACCGAGAGGTGTCGAAGTACCATGAGCATTGACAAGCTGAACATCCTGAGGAGAAATACCAGCCATTTTTATAGCATTTTTCATTGCAATAGCAGCTCCTGAACCATCAGAACAAGGTGCAACATGGTGATAAGCGTCACCACTCATTCCATAACCAACAATTTCAGCGTATATTTTTGCTCCTCTCTTCAATGCATGATCCAACGTCTCTAAGACAAGTATCCCAGCTCCTTCAGCTATAACGAAACCATCTCTATTCTTATCAAATGGCCTAGAAGCTTTCTCAGGTGCATCATTCCTTGTTGAAAGAGCATCTATCTGAGTAAAACCAGCGATACAAAGACCATTCAAAGAAGCCTCAGAACCTCCAGTTATTATAACCTCAGCGTCTCCCAAAAGCAAGTGCATTATCGAGACCGCTATAGCATGGTTACCTGAGGCACAAGCTGAAACAGTGGTATAGTTAGGCCCCCTATACCCATTAATTATAGAAACATAAGCAGATGCTGTATCGGCTATAGACATAGATATAAAGTTAGGGTTAACTTTCCTTCTTCCATTCTGAAAGAAAGCAACAGAGTTATTATAGAACTGCAGACCGCCACCTATGCCTGAACCTATTATCACCCCAACTTTCTCTTTATCCAGAGAAGAATAATTGTTTAAGCCAGCATCCTCTATAGCTTTCTGAGCTGCATAAATGGCAAAATGAGTATATCTGTCAGTTCTCCTTACAACTTTCCTGTCAAGGAAATCCTCAGGATTAAAGTTCTTCACCTGTCCTCCTATCTTAGAAGGAGAATCAGGATCCAAGTCTTCCACCTCCAAAAAGGACACCCCTGACTTACCCTTAAGAAGATTATCAAAGTACTCATCAACCTCAAGCCCCAAAGAGGTAACTACCCCAAGCCCTGTCACTACGATTCTCTTGTCCATCAACTCCCCCTTTCAGCATTTATTATAAAAATATTCTCCATACAGTTCAACTTTTTCAGATCACTCGAAAAACATTATCGGTCAAAAAATAAACTTCCACGAATCAATTAAACAAAACTTTGCAGATAAAATAACTACTACCGTACTTATCGAAGTAAAAAAACAGAAACGCTTAGTAATTTTAAAACAAGAATAAATGCCTAATCGAGCAAACTTGAATCGAAAGCATAGTCTCATACAATCATTAAGTATATGACACTTTGGAGCATAATCGGAATAATAGTTGGACTAATAATATTCTTATTACTGATGAACCTAGGACTTTCCAGAGAAGAAGACAAAAACAGAAAAAGAAAAAGAATAATTGAGGAAAGCAAAGAAGAAAATACAAAACCGGGAACAAAACCTAGATATTGCCCTGTCTGTGGATCAAGATTAGGCCCAAGAGACGTCCTATACGCAGAAATATTCCACTCAGAACCCAGAGACAAGGTAATAATAAAAGGATGCAAATACTGCTATATCCTAACGCCAGAAGAAGCCGCAAGAATCAGACCTTATACAAAGAAAATAAGAAGTGACGACATAGGAATAGGAAAGCAACTATAGCCATAACAGCACTTCACCAATTAATATTGCCTAAAATTTAATCATGCACAGGTATGCACAATTTCATACTCTAAACCTTTATTCAAGGTACTTCACGAAATTGGACTTATGCACATGTTTATGCACAGAATTGTGCACAAACTTAAAGTATATTAAAAACGAACTAATCAAAAAATTTTACCAAACTATATTGGTGCCCAAAAATTATGCTATGCACATCAGTAACCTTAATGCTCCGAAAAAACCAACCAAAATAAAACAGGCTCTATGCACAATTTTCAAAAACTATTATCCTAATAGTTAAAAATGTACGTTCAAAAGAAACAAAAGATTAGTACACATACCAAAATATGTTGGTGTACAAAAATTAAGCAATGTGCAAATTTTTCACATTTTTTTAAAGATTTCTTTACAATTCGTGCACAGGCATGCACATTAGATTAATCTAACTTTTTTGAATTGTTCACAAAGCCTCATTTTTCCTAGCAAAACGTCGTGCACAGGCAATGTCATTTTGCCCTTATTTTTAGGCACTTCACGCATGCACATGTTTATGCACAGAATTGTGCACAAACTTAAATACCTGTAAAATCATAGCTCAAATAGCTAAAATGTAAAATATTTTGGTATAATTTTGCCCTCTATTATTACCATTATTATTATTATTAATTAATAGTAATTTAAGTTTATTATAATCATTGAAGTAAAACCCCTCAGTTGGTTCAGAACAAATGAATGGCTGAAATATTTTTCCAAGTTTTATCACTAGTTATACCCAAAGAGTCGAAAAACAGAAGTATTCTATCAAAAAACAATTTAAAACAAGGTAGAAGATAGATTTGTTATCAGCTTAGGAGTATTTCCATGAATCTATAACTCGTCACCAACTAATCTTTTTTCTTGAACTTATCAAAATCAATCTTAAACACCGCTTTGAACTTTGCTTCATCTGTAATATGGGTATATATTTGAGTAGCAAGGATACTTTTGTGGCCCAGAAGTTCTTGAACTGCTCTAAGGTCAGCACCCCCTTTTAGAAGTTCAGTTGCAAAACTGTGTCTGAATGTGTGCACAGTTATGTCCTTTTCTATTCCTGATAGGTTGGCATACTTCTTTATTAGCTTCCAAATGCTTACTCTGCTTATTTTTTTACCTAGTCTAGATATAAACAAGTATCCCTCGTCTCTTGAGAACTTTTCCATGGTTTTGGCCCTGACCAATAGGTACTCTTCTAGGTATTTTTTAGCTATTCGTCCTAGCGGTACTGCTCTCTGCCTATTACCCTTTCCTCTGACTATTATGTACTCATTGTTTAGGTTTATGTCTCCAACTTTCAGATTTACTAGCTCTGAGACTCTGAGACCTGCTGAGAAAAGAAGTTCTACGATTGTCAAGTCTCTGACTTTTTTAGCATTATTCGGCTCAAAGTTTCTTATAGCGTCTTTTATTTTTTCAACTTCTTCCTCTGATAAGAACAATGGAACTTCCCTAGAAACCTTAGGTCTTTCTATGACCTCCGCAGGGTTTGTTGACGTGTATTCATTTGCAATAAGGTACTTAAAAAAGGTTCTTATTGCCGATATATACCTAGCAATAGTTAGATGAGAAACTCCCCTTTTTGAGCAAAAATAAATATATTTCTCTATGTCCTTTGATGATATTTCTGTTATTTTTGATTCTCTACCGTTTTCCGACTCTATGAAATCTATAAAGAGAGTTAGATCAAACCTATATGAATCAACCGTATTTTCTGATAATCCTCTATCATAGGTGAGATAATTCAAAAATCCTCCAACGAGAGATGAGTTAAACTCGTTCATATTCTACATAATATTCATAATAGAGCTTGTAACTCTCTATCAAATTTAGAGGGCTCTACAAAAAAGTCTGAACTGCATGTTTCGAAATTTTCATGATGCACCTAAGGACTTTTTTTTTACACAGAAGAGAGATTTTGCTTTTTTTCATACCTCTTAAGGGGTATTTCCAAACGAAAGTTATTTTTGTACAGTATGCCTTAAGCTTTCTAAGTGCTCAGGAAGCCACCATCTACCGGTATAATTGCACCGTGAACGTAGGAAAATAAATCACTTACTATTGCCAAAACTGCTTTTCCTACATCTCTAGGCGTTCCTATTTTCTTAGCTGGTAGCCTGCTCCAGAATTTGAAACCAGAGAATATTAGCTTGAAGTTTAGTTTTAGTATTGCGTCTCTTGCTGCTTTTTTTGTGCTTTCGCTCCTTATTCCTCCTGGTAATATTACGTTTATCCTAAATCCATACTTTCCATACTCTTTAGCTAGCGCTCTAGTTAGTGCTATTACTCCAGCCTTGCTTGAGGTATAGTGTACTAGTCCCTCTTCAAACGGCAATATTGCCTCTATTGATGAAACATTGACTATAATGCCACCTCTCTTTCTTTCAATATTTGTTCTTATCATTTTTTGACACATCCACAGTGTGGACTTTAGGTTGAGTTCTATTGTTTTGTCCAGAGTTTTTTCATCTAACTCTAGGAAATCCTTAAATGGATATATTCCAACGTTGTTTATTAAAATATTGGGTTCTCTGCCCTTTATCTCGTCCCAAAGTTTGTATATTTCATCCTTGCTGGATAGGTCATGAACAAAAATCTCTGCTTTTATGTTTTTTCTCTCCAGTTCTTTAGCTGTCTTCTCCAGTTTCTTCTCATCGTAGTCAACCAAGTAGAGGTAAGAGCCAGCTTCTCCAAGCACTTCGGCTATGCCCTTTCCTATACCACTTGCTGCTCCTGTAATCATTGATATTTTCCCTTCAAGGGATATTTCTTTAAAAATGTCTCTCAATATCATAATTTACCCCCTTGCTAGCCTTATTATTACATTCCTAGCTAGGTACATAAAAACGGGTAAAACAAACAAAGTAGAGAGGCTACTAACTATCATTGAAACAAATAGAAGCAGTCCAAAGTTTCTAAGAGGTACAATTGTCGATAGTAACAGTGTAGCGAAGCCCAGCCCTACAGAAAGAGCGTTAAAGAATATTCCCTTGCCAGTGGTTGAAACTGTTTTGTAGAAAGCTTCATTGAAATCCAATCCGTTCTTTATTTCGTGTGTGTATCTGGAAATGAAGTGAATTGTGTAGTCTATACCCGTACCTACGGCTATTGATGCTACGGTTATCATTATGTAATCTAGTTTTATGTCAAAAAGCCCAAGTATTCCAAAATTGATGGTTAGTGTTAGTAGTATAGGTATCAGTGATATTAATCCCTCAATTAGGGATCCAAAGGTAAGTGTATTCAAAGCGAGTACTACAATAACTATTGTTGATAAGCTTATAGCTTGATTTCTTAAAAGCCTCTTTTCCATGTCAGAGAAAAGTTTAGCTATGCCCGTTATCTTACCTTCTTCAAATATAGCATCGCCGTTTGGCGATGGTAGCACCAAGTAATTCCAAACGGAGGGTGACAGAGCATATATCATGTCAGACCTAGAGATAATTTCTTCACCTACTTTTATACCACTAGCATTTAGTGAAGAATAAATGTATTTTAAAAAGTTATCTAAAAATTTTTCCTTTGACTGATAATTGTTTAGCTTCTTGAGAGTATCAAGATTATCTTCGAGATATGCACTAACAAATGAAAATATTAAGTTAGTTATTTCAATCACATTTTCAGGAGAGACGATACCTGATCTAGAAAGCCTATTAAAGACGAACTTAGTTATCAATGAAGATGTGTAGTCAATGTTTTCATATGGTGGTATGTTTGTTGCTTTTTTATATAGTTCAAGCTGGTTGTTAACATATTTTATAAGTTCATATCTTTGCTCAGAGGAAACTTTACCAAGTAGCACAGATATCAGTGCTTCATCTTTTTCAGGTGTTACAATCCTTTCTATATTCTGGTTACCCTCGATGAAAAACCAAAGGTTTTGTACTTCATACTCAGAGTTTGGAATCATTTTTACATTTACCATTCCTTCATTCAATTCTGAAATCACTCCTACTATTGAAGTGGGCTTGGTTTTGCCACCTAAGAAAAATCTAATCTCTTCCTCAATTATACTCATTGCCTTTAGTAAGTTTGGGTTCTGTATGTCTCCCTTAAAGTAGACTTTCATTTCAAATGAACCGTCAAATTTATTTGCTATTGCTTCGCTAACTATTCTGGGTTCTGAGTCTTTATCGAAATAACCTAGGTAATCGACTTCTACCTTTATCTTTGTTGCGAAGTATATTGATAATCCTGCTATAATGATAACAAAGGTAGCAACTACTACTTTGTGGTTTGCTACTAACTCACCTAGTTTTATCAAAAATTTACTTTCATGGTATTCTCTTTTTCTTGATGAGTAATTATGTGTACTACTAGTTGCTTTTAGAACTGTTATCACGAATGTGTAAGTTAGGAGAAGTGCGAAAAATGTACCTAAAGATGTCACAGTTGAGAAGTTTTTCGTTGAATTCATTTCGTTACCTATACCTATGGAAATGAAGCTGGCTATGGTTGTAAGTCCACTCATCAGTACTGGCATGAATATTCTTCTTATAACTACCATTAAAATTTCTTCTTTGCTACTTCTTGTTAGGATGGATTGCTTTTCTTTGAATTCATTTATCACATGTATAGCATATGCATTTCCTACGGCTATTAGTACTACAGGTATTGCTATGCTGAATGTTGTTAATGGGTATCCTAAGTAGCCCATTATTCCCATTCCGATGAGAGTTGCTATCAATACAGTTGTGAGAGGTATCAAAGTTTCCACTATTCCCCTAAATGAGAGAAATAATGCTGATAAAACGACTATTGATACTACAGGTACTAGCTTGCTTATGTCGTTAACTACGATCTTTGATATGGAGTTTAATAGCATTGGAGTACCGCCGAAGTATACTTTCCAGTCTAAGTTGTTTGATTTTATGTACTCTTCAATTTTCTTTCTTACTTTTGCACCTATCTCATCTGCTTTTACTTCGGGATCAGGTAACGCAATTATGTTAGCACTTTTCGAATCATACGAGACTAAGCTACCTACAAACGACTCCTTTGAGAAGATATACTTTTTTATTGATTTTAATTCCTCTGGTGATGGTATATCCTCCGGAAATAATTTTTCTATAACTAGTGTATCACCTTTAACTTTTACATCCTCTGCTTCTGTTAGACTCAGAACATTTACTATACCTTCTTCCTCTTGTATAAGTTTTGAAATGTTTCTTATGTGTTGGAGGTTTTCATATGTGAATACATCATCCTTGAAATCGATCATTATCACCATTGGGTTATTACTTCTGAATCTCTCATTTACGTAGTAGTTGAGCTTAGCAATTTCACTATCCTTGGAAAACCAATGCAAAACGTCATTGTCGATTTGTATTAAAAACAGTCCATAAACAGAAGCTAGAATAAGTATAAGAACCGATGCGAAGACAACTTTTTCGTTTCTTATTATCCATTGAAATACTTTGTTAATTACCTTGTCAATCATTTTTAACCTCCTTCGAACTCTCTGTTAGAAAAGTTATAAATTTGTATATTTTTTCGGAGTACTCATCTTTGATTATGTTCTTTTCTTCTTCGTTAACTTCTTCAGATTCAATTTTCATCTTAACGTACATGAAGCCAATTACTAGGTTTATAATTATTGATTGATCGATAAATGAAAGATAAAAGTTTTGACTGAATTTTTCGTTTATTTTCTCTACTACTTGATCAAATGCGACGGATATTGTTTCATTTATAGTTGTTCCTATTTTACCGCTGTGAGTTAGACTCTCTCTTGTGAAGATTTTTATAACATCAATGTTTTTATCTATATAATCGATAGCTTTTTTTACTATTTCTTTGATGAACTCTTTATAGTCTTTGAACTTTGAGATATCAATTTTTTCAATAATACTTGAGAACCCATTGATACTGTTTCTTATAAGACTATTCAATAACCCATATTTGCTCGAGAAGTAATAATAAATCATTGCTTTGTTCACACCTGCCAAATTTGCAATTTCATCAACAGAAGTTGCGTCAAATCCCTTCTCAGCAAACAGCCTTATAGCTGAACTCACGATCTTCTCCTTAGCATCCATAAATACTCCTTTAGTTAACTAACTAGTTAATATAATAAAAAAGTTTTTTTTGGATTTCAAATTTGTTGAGAAATTTTGTTGTAGGATTTGGATGAGATTTATGATTTTTTATTAATGGACGCTATTTAGATGAGGTATTGTTTAGCACGAAGTGCTATTTAGTGAAGAGGTTTTTCAGGTTAGCCTTGTATTATTGAAATTTTTTCAAATTTTCTTTAAA
>CAYYXA010000055.1:0-9189 GCA_964475465.1 uncultured Brevinematales bacterium | reverse complement strand
CTATGAGTATATTGTTAATTTATACAAGGAGAATAAAATACCGAAAGATTATTCCTTAGTTCTTTACATCGTTTCTGTTTCACTTTTTAAATTATCAAACTATCAAGAGGTTTTGAATTTTACTAATGTGAATGTTGGTTTTGATGTTTTGGATAACACTATGAGGTTGCTCTGTGCTTTCTCTCTTTCTGAACTTGGGGATTTTGGAAGATCTAGAGATTTACTGAAGGAATACTCTGAAAAGATACATCTTAGTTATTATGATGATTTAGTTTCATACTATAGCTTTAGAAATAGTATCTTCTTAGAAGATGTACAAAGTTTAGTTTCCTTGAGTTTACCTAGTAAGTTAGCTATAAAAAATGAAGAAGCTGTTCAAGTATCGAGGTTGATTTTGCGCTATTATACAAACCAAAGTTTGGTTTTGAGGTTGATGAAGGTTTTACAGCCTAAAATGTTAAAAGGTGAGGTGTTGGATAATATTAAAAGAACTTTGGGTGTTTTGAAACCGGATTTTAATATATCTAAGGAGCTTATAAGGCTTGGTCTGGCTAAGGAGGGGTATTCGAATCTTTTGGCTTTATCAACGAGAAAAATAGAAAAGCTTTATTATAGGGCTATGTTATTGTATCTAGATAAAAGGATAAAAGAAGCTTTGGGTGTTATAAGAGAGATAAAAAAGTATTACACTGATCAGGCATTTTCTTCTGAAGTTAGTGCTGTCAATTTTAATATTTCGAAAGATGACATTGAAATATTAGAGTTGGATTGTCTTTCTAAGGTTTTAGGTAGAAGTAAGTATAATGATCTTGTTTTGAAGAGAGCGTTGTCGAGCAATAGGAAGGTTTTGATTAGTATATTGTCTAAATACGATTTATTATTTCCTGAAGTACATCTTGCTGTTATCAAAAGTTTTTTGAGGAAGACAGATTTCAGTAATTCTGATTATAAGCATATAAGAAACTTTGTTTCCTACCATTTGAATAGGGGGAATTTAGAGATAGTTAAGGAGTTTTCTGGATGGGCTTTGGGGGTGGTGAAGGGCACTGATTGGGAAAGAGAGTTTTTAGCGCTTAACTACATGTTTTCTAGTTCGGATGAAAAAAAGAAAAATTTTGTGTACAGATTAGTAAGGTTCTATCCAATGACTTATGAGTACTACTCAATTTTGGAAAAGGTTAGAGAAAATGTATCTTTGTTTACTTTGGTGACGAATGAGCTTATAGGATTGTATTCAGATATTAAGAGCAGCACAAACTTCAATTTAGGGATTATTAGCTCTTTTATTGGCATTTCTTTGGCTTTTAAGATTTTGGATATTACCAATACTTTAGATGAAGATATTAGGTGGGCTATTAGTAAAGTGTCGTTTGATTTTTATGCTGAAACGAATGGTATTGATAGGTTACCATCTTATTTAGATAAGTTATACAACTATGGTTTAGTTGTTGATGTACATTTGGAGTTAGGGAAGTTAACTTCTAGGCCTAATGTTAGGTATATGAGTGTGTACCGAAAATTCAGGGCAATAAGTATGATGTGTAGATCTGTTGAATCTTATGGGTTTGCTAGTGGTTATTACTTTAGAAGGGGGATTTTCCTATTGTATTTCAGAGATTATTTGTATCCTTTACCTTATTGGGATATTGTTAATTTTAGCTGTAGCAAGTATGATGTTGGTTTATCTCTTGCCTATGGCATTATGAGGAGTGAGAGCAGGTATTCGCCTTTTGTGTTGTCTGTGGCGAATGCTGTGGGACTTATGCAACTAATACAATCGACAGGTTCTTCGGTTGCTAGGAGATTTTTAGGTTTTAATAGAGATTTATCGCTTCTTGATATATATGTTATTGATAGGAATGTGGAGTTAGGTGTTGCTCATATTAGGGAGCTGATGGACTTTTTTAGGAATTATCCGGAGAAGCTTAGAGAGGTTTTGGTGGTTTCTTCGTATAATGCTGGCACTACGGTTGTTTTGAGGTGGTATAGAGCATTAGGTACTTTTGATCCTTTAATTTTTGTTGAGGGTATAAGGTACTTTGAGACTTACAACTACACAAAGAGTGTTATTGAAAATAGGTGGTTTTATGATATTTTTGTTTTTGGTTCGAGTAATAGTTTAGCATATAGCCATTAGAAATGTTAATTTTTTGCATGGGCTATGCCTCTCTACAATATAATCAACTGAAGTTGAAATTTTTTCTGTTTTTTTGTAAAAATTATTATATGAAATTAGACTATCAAGACTTCATAAGAAGGCTGGTGGATTTTGATGGTAATCATTACGAGTTGGCATATGTTGCTTCTATGAGGGCTAAATATTTAGTAAATAACAATTTGTTGGCTTCTTCGGAAGAGAAAGCGGCTGTTAGGGCTTTGTATGAGGTTTTAACTGGCAAGGTTCAAGTTGTTAGTGGTGAAGAGAAGGAAGAAATTTAGTGCCGAGGTGGTGGAATTGGCAGACACGCTACCTTGAGGGGGTAGTGCCCGCAAGGGCGTGCGGGTTCAAGTCCCGCTCTCGGCACATTGTTATTTTCTTTTTGGGCCGATGTAGCTCAGCTGGCTAGAGCAACTGACTTGTAATCAGTGGGTCGTGGGTTCGAGTCCCACCATCGGCTCATAGAAGTTTAACAAAGTATTTTATGGTGTCTACCATGCTGAACACACCTACTATTTGACCTTTTGTGTTAACAACTGGCAGTTTCCTTTTGTTCTTGGTTAGCATTATGTTAAGTGCTTCTTTTAAACTCATGTCTTCTTGGAGTACTATGTCTTCCTGCTGTTTTTCTATTACGTCTTCGGCCAATATGTTTTTGGCTTTCTCAGGTGCAAATATGTATTTTATTAAATCAGTTGCATATATTATACCTATTGGCTTGTCTTTATCTAATACTATTATTCCACTTATTCTTTGTTTTATCATTTTGTCAACTACTTTTGATAAAGGATCTTTAGGGCTAACAGAGTAAACAGGTGTTACCATGAAATCTTTTACTTTTAATTCACCATCCATATTGACCTCCTCCGTACCCAAAAGATAAATAAATTTGTTTTTTTTTAGCAACTATATACGAGTTTTGTTCAAAATTCTCAGAGGGTTCTGAAATTTCTGTTTTTGTTATTTCGTTTTTAGTATTAGTGTTTCATCTAGAATTTGACTAGCAGGTATAGGTTTATCAATGGTGCTAACCCTAGCAGGGCTGCTCCGTAGTTTTCGTTGAATTGTATACCTCCTATTGCAGGAGCAAACTCAATATTAAGTCCTAATCCAATATTGTCCAGGTATATATTTCCTTGGAATCCTATACCTCCAGAAAAGTAATACCCAAGTGGTATGGTTAATCCTACACTACCTCTTAGTAGTAAGTTAATATTATAACTTTTACTGTATATTCCGGGCTTGAAGCCGAAGTTTAGGTCTATTGGGAAGTATGTGTTTTTAGTTGCTGATGGATTATAATTATTTAGTTCCCCGTAGAATACAACAGAAGGGCGTATACCAGCATATACACATCCCCAAGGGTATTCATAACTTTCACTTCTTAGCCAAAAGTTTTTTCCTAGGAAAATTCCAAATGAGTATGATGAATATGATGAACTTTCTTCTTGAGTGTACAGAACAGACATTAGAGTGTCGTTTATTTGGAAATCCAAAGTTGTGAGAAAGTTGGTAATTTGTATGTCTAGGATTCGATGAGCTACTGGTGATAAGTAAAAAGATATTGATGCTTGGTTATTTCCGTAAGTGTTGTGAGGTGTTGGAATTGGATAAATAGGTCTAAAGCGTATCATGCATCCATGTAGGAAAATGTGAAAGGTTATGATTAGAAGTAAAAGCAAGTATTTTGTTTTCATACTTATCCTCCCACACTAATATTATAATGATTATATCACTTTTTGTTAGTCAACTTTTTGGTGACATACTTTTTGAGATCTCTTGAAAGGGTGAGGGGGTATTCATCAAAATTTTGTTATGAGTAAGGTTTGGAATTTTATTATTAGTTTTCTTGCTACTGGTGGTTTTTTAGGGAAGGTTCCTTTCGCTAGTGGCACTTTTGGTACACTTTTGGGAGTCTTGATTTTCGTTTTCTTAAGTAAGTATCAGTTGATTTACTACATTTTGATTATTTTTCTTATACCTTTAGCTATTTTAATTTCGGATTATGCTCAGAAAAATATTTATAAGAATGATAGTGATCCAAAGGTAATAGTTATAGATGAGATTGTTGGGTATTTGGTTTCTACGGTGGGCTTTACCTTTTCGGTTTCTCCGGAAGGTATATTTATAACTGTTGTGACTTTTCTTATATTCAGAATATTGGATATATTCAAACCTTTCCCTATAGTTCACTTACAAAGCTTAGAAGGTGGTGTTGGAATAGTGATAGATGACATTTTTGCTGGTGTTGTAACCAATATATTGACAAGGATATTACTTGCTTTGAACCTCTCTTATTTGATATTCCCGATAGTTTAAGCTTGTTTGTAGTGTTGTCTTGCAGAAAATATTGGATTAGTATAAATTTTACAGGGAGGCGTGAGCCTCCCTGTAAAGTAAGTTGTCTCTTTTACTCTGAGATATTATCCAAAGGTTGCTAGAAATGGAAATACTTTGATGATGAACGAAGAAATAATTGAGATTGATGAGGATACAAGGAGTATCCCTAGTAGTGTTATTATTATCCCCCCGACTATTTCGGTTATTCTCACTGCATTTTTGAATTTTGATATTAATTTTACGAATGCATTAACGAATATTGAGGTTAGGAAAAATGGTAAACCGAGACCTAATGAATAAATCCCTAGCAATGTTGCTCCTAAGATTGTGTTTCCTTCGTACACTGCTATCCCAATTATTCCTCCAAGTATTGGCCCAATGCAGGGTGTCCAACCAAAGGCGAATGCCATACCAATTAATAAAGATGTTAAGTATCCTCCTTCAAAGTTTGATATGTTAGCCCTTTTTTCATAATCGAGAAACGGTATTCTTATTATTCCTATCATGTGTAGGCCCAAAATAATTATTATTGCTCCTCCAATTCTGCCTATCCATTCTTTTATGTTTACTAGTAGTCCACCTAGCTGTCCTGCTATAATACCAAAAGTAATAAATACAATGCTGAAACCTAAGATAAAGTACAAGGTTGAAAGAATGACTCTTAGTCTTTCATTTTGTTTGATTTCACCGCTTTTCAAAGTGGAGATTGATACTCCTGAGATGTACGAAATATAAGGCAAAACTAGAGGCAAAACACACGGGGAGAAAAAAGATAAAACGCCAGCCAGAAAAGCTATAGGAATTGTTATATCCATAACTTAAAACTATTATACTGTATGTGAGTATATTATTTCAAGTTCTAGAGATTTTGTTGCTGGTACTAGTGGAAGGATCTATATTTATGGTTTGGGGCTTTATAAATTGAAATTCATTTTCTTCATCTTTAATCATATTGTTATGTCTGATTCTGTTATTTCTCTAAGTAGGACGCAGATTGTGAAGAGTGGTGATCTTGGGACGATACTTGACTTATTGAGAGGATATAAGAAAGTTGCTGTTGTGACAGGTAAGAATCATTTCAAGGTTAGCTCAAATTATGAGAAGGTTTATGATCTTTTGTCTTCTTTGGGTTGTGAGTTTGTTGTGGTTTCTGAGGTTGAGCCTAATCCTACGATAGAGAATATAAATTTTTGTTACGATATTCTAAGGAGTTTTAAGCCTGAGATTTTAGTGGGGATAGGTGGTGGTAGTGTGATGGATGCAACCAAAGCCTTAGCTTTGAAGTTGGCGAATGATGATATTGATCTATGGGATTGTGTTGAAGGTAACTTAAATCCTGAAAGTGCTTTACCTACTGTGATGGTGCCTACTACATCAGGTACTGGTAGTGAAGTTAATAGGTACAGTGTGATAACGAATAAGACGAAAGTTCAGAAGAGGGCTTTGAGATCTCCAGCTATTTATCCAAAGTATGCTTTACTCATTCCTTCTATGACATCTGGCATGAATAAGTATCTTACTGCTACTACTGCTATAGATGCTCTTTCTCATGCTGTTGAATCTCTTGTTAGTAAGAATGCTAATCCGATTAGTGAGTCTTTATCTGAGAAGGCGATAAAGCTTATCTTGTCTAACATATTTACTGCGTATAATAATGGTAGCGATTTGATTTCTAGGGAGAATTTACAATTTGCTTCTACTCTTGGTGGGTTGGCTATAGACATTACTGGTGTTGGCTTGATGCATGCAATAGAACATCCTATTACTGCTAGGTTTCCTCACATTTCGCATGGTCAGGGATTGGCTATTCTTTTCAAGAAGGTTGTTGAGCATAGCTTTATGTTCAATGTTGAGAAGTACAAGAAAGTGGCTGATGCTTTTGGTATAAAGGTTAGAGGTAACAATGACATGGTTGTTATGCATACGTTGATTGATGCAATAGATTATCTTATTACCTATTTGGGGTTGAACAAGACATTATCTGATTTTGGTGTTGAGAAGTCTGATTTGAAGTACATTGCTGAGGATGCTGTAACGTACATGGGGCGATCTATAGCTTCTTCCCCCTACACACCTTCTAAAGATAGCATAGAGAAGATACTGAAGGAAGTGCTTTAGTAAACTACTCCTGCCATGTATCCTACTACGTAATCTTTAGGTCCACTGGTATCTCCTGAGTTAAGAAGTTTTAGAACTTTGGTAGTTTTGTTTTTTTTCATAGCGTAGCAGATCAGTGTGCCTAGTGGTCCAGCACCGCACGCTTCTATTTCTCTGTGTATTAGGTACATTATATAATCATCGAAGTTCTTTGATTCAAATATCTGTGCTATTTTATTGTCGAGTTCGTAAGCCTTTTCATAAGTATGGTAATGAGATAGGTCACTGGAAGCAATTATTAAAAATTTTCTATCTGTGAAGGTGTTAATTATTTTATCAATGACTTCCGTCATTGTTATCATTGAAGTTTTGCTAACATCACCAAATAGAATAGGTACTAATTTCACGTTGCCTAGTGATATTTGTATAAATGGCAACTGCACTTCTAGTGAGTGCTCTTCATCGTGTACGCTTGGTATTATTTCAAATCTTTCAAGTTTAGAAAGAAAGTTTATAACTTCTTTATCGATATTTATTAAACCCAGAGGTGTTTTGTAGAAATCCCTGTTGTCAATGATGAAAGAGGTGGAGTAAAAATTATGACTAGGACCTAGAAGAAGTACGGTTGTGTAGTTTTTGCTATGGACTGCTTTGTAAGAGTATCCTGCTACTGGCCCTGAGTACTTGTATCCTGCATGGGGAACTAGGATAGCAGATATATCCTTTTCTCTTATCTCTTCTGGTACCTCCGCTTTTTGAATATAGTTCCTTACCATTTCTTCTAGCTTGAGTTTCTCAGAAGGGTAGAAACTACCAGCAAACGCAGGTTGTCTACAATTTTCAGCAAGATTCACATTTTCCCCCTTATAAAAAATTTAAGAATTTATTTCTCTGAAATCAAGAATTCTTAAGTGTTCTTTCAGGTTTTTTTTGGTGTTAAATGAAAATCTTTTGTTGGAGATCTTGCTTTTTAATCCAAAAAAAATTATGTTAACTTGTTTGTTTATAAAAACACATTATTGAAGAAAAAGCTAGAAAGCCTTCACAATTAGATTCATGTTAGCAAAGAGGATAATACCATGTCTTGACATAGACAAAGGTAGGGTAGTGAAGGGGGTAAACTTTGAAAATATAATTGATGCAGGGGATCCTGTTGAGAATGCTATATTTTACAATGACAACTATGCTGATGAAATAGTTTTTCTTGATATAACTGCCTCTTATGAAGAGAGGAAAACGCTGGTAGATGTGGTTAGGAGGGTGGCTGACAGTATATCTATACCTTTTACTGTTGGTGGTGGGATTAGGACAGTGGAAGATATAAGGGAACTACTTCTTGCTGGAGCTGATAAGGTATCGATAAATACTGCTGCTGTCAGAAACCCTACTATCATCTCTGAAGGTGCTTATAGATTTGGTTCTCAGTGTATTGTTGTAGCGATAGATGCTAAGAAGGTAGGAGACAAATATAGAGTTTTTATAAAAGGTGGTAGGGAGGATACGGGTTTAGATGCAATTGAGTGGGCTATGAAGGTTGAGGAGTTGGGTGCTGGTGAAATACTTCTTACTAGTATTGACGCTGATGGTACTAAAGATGGATATGACATTGAACTCACGAAAGCAGTTTCTGAAGCTGTGAAGATACCTGTTATAGCGTCCGGCGGTGCTGGAAAAATGGAGCATTTCTTGGAAGTGTTTAAGAAGACAAATTGTAGTGCTGCTTTAGCTGCTTCAGTTTTTCATTTTAGGGAAATATCTATAAAAGAGTTAAAGCTTTTCTTAAAGTCAAGTGGAGTAAATGTTAGGATTTAGGCAAAGCTGTGGATCAGTAGGGTTTGTAGGGGGTAGGGAGGCGTGAGCCTCCCTGTAGAGATATATATAATTTATGTTCTTATTTGTCCGTTTCCATAAACTACCCATTTATCTGTTGTTAATTCCATTAATCCCATTGGTCCTCTAGCGTGGAATTTGTGTGTACTGATACCAATTTCTGCACCTAATCCAAATTCACCACCATCAGTGAATCTGGTAGATGCGTTTACGATGACCGTTGATGAATCAACGTTTTCTAGGAACTTATTTGCTTCAAAGTAATCTCTTGTTACTATTGCTTCAGTATGTCCGGATCCGTACTTTGATATGTGTTCAATTGCTTCTTCTGTGCTATTAACTATCTTAACATTCATTATGTAATCGAGGTACTCGTTGTAGAAATCTTTTTCTTCAGCTTTCTCAATGTATTTTCTTGTTTCCTCTGGTAATTCTGGTACAACAGTATCCATTGTAACATCACATACTTTAAGCTTGACTCCGGCGTTTATTAGTGCAATTAGTAGATCCTTTTTGTAAGGGTAGTCTTTGTGTATTAGTAATGTTTCAGCGGCATTACAAACTGATGGCCTTTGAGCTTTAGCGTTAACTGTTATTTTCTCTGCCATTTCCTTTTCTGCTGTTTTTTCTACGTAGACGTGGCATACTCCTTTTTCTTGCCTGAGTACTGGCATCCTTGCATTTTCGACAACTGATCTTATTAACGATTCTCCTCCTCTAGGTATAACGACATCTATGTACTCATCAAGTTTGAGTAGCTCGTT
>CAYYXA010000054.1:0-3051 GCA_964475465.1 uncultured Brevinematales bacterium | reverse complement strand
ATCCAAACAGACACGAAACCTAAAAAGCCTCATAGCAAATTCTTAATTACCAGGAAGCCCCCGAATACTCGCAACATCACCCATTCCTGCAAACCTAAGACACACAAAGACTATACAATATATCTTGAACATACAAAACTTAATTATAAAAAATTAAGCAATAATGAAAAGTTGTCTAGTCGCCGCATGTATAATTTTACCACTCTCACTTTCAGCATTTGCAATTCCACCATATTACGAAAACGAAATACCAATCATACCATCTACAAAACAGTTTTCCGTAGGATTAGCTTTCTTGTCATACGAAAAATCCACAACTCAAACTGAAAAACAGTACTTCATATACGAAGGAAGAATTTTTGGCAAATACATACCAAACAAGTCAGTTGAATTAGGATTTCAAATTCCATACCTAGTAATGTCACACGCCAACGATTACGGAATCATAGGAGATATAAAAATATTCTCAAAGTTTATACTATACACCGATCTTTTCAGCTTCATTGATACAATATACTTCAATAACTCTCTAATAGTCAATATCTCACTAGCAAGTGGGGCCAAAAAAGAAGATAGCTACAGGAACATAGGCCTAGACAAAGGATTATATTACCCCATCTCAACAGGATACTCAGACATAGACATAGGGCTAAACTCCGGATTCGTCCTAACATACTTTAGCTTCTTCATTTCGGCAATTTTCGTTTCATCCTCATCTAAAATAGAACCTCCACTAGCATTTGATACAAAGAACGATTACTTCAAAGTAGGTGCAACTTCCGAAATCTTCATTCTGACTCTAAGAAACTTCTCACTTAAGTTATTTTCTGAGTTCCTCAGTATAATACCCATATCGGATGAATCAAAGTTTATAAACAGCAACTTTTTAGGTTTCGGAATATGGTCAAAAATAGCAGACAGCATTGTTATAAAAGTAGGCTATTACCATAACATAATGCCCAAAGTTATAAATGAAAAATACCTAGGAAGCGCATTAAGCACTTCCCTAGAATATAGGTTCTGAATTACCTCCTTACGTCTTCGTACCTTTCCGTTCTCTTCTCAACTATCGGTATTATTGATATAGTGTGAGTACCATCAGCCGAAGTAGCTACAACAGGAATGTTTCTTACACCATCTGGCAAGTACATCTTCAAATAAAACTTACCGTCTTTATCTAGCTTTATCTTTTCACCAAATATCGTGACTACTGCATCTGGCTCAGTTTGACCATAAACTGTAAGCTCAGTATGAACCTCTAGCCAAAACTTCTTTTCTTTTGGTGGCATTTGAGGTATGGCAAACGAACTTACAAACTCAGCTGAAGAGATGTTAAAAGGCAACTCCAAAGCTCTTATCATCATTCCAGAGCCGACAACCTCATGTAAAACACCAAGCCCGGAAGCTTTAAGTATGTCATCAGTAACAATCATCCACTCTTCATCATAGTACGGAGATACGCTACCCCTAGGAACCCTAGCTATATTAGACCTAGCTATAACAATAAACCTACCATCAATTATGACACCCAAATCAGCACAATAACTTCTATCATATTCAGGTACGTTAATATACCAGTTATTAGTAAAATCATTCACGTAAGTATCAAAGAATGAGTTAGCATTCAAGCCATTAAAAACGCTTTCAACCCCTGTTACATCATACATCCTAACTACAAGTTGTTTCCCATGTTCAGCTCTGGGAAGCAAACCCAACTCTTGCCTTTTCTGAGGCGATATCTCCCAATAAACATGTACCCAATACGGATCTTGCACTAAAAGCACAATCTTAGTATCTCCATACTCATAAGGTAACTCTTTCGTCGGCTCAACAACATAAACAGTTGTTTTCTCCTCAGGGAAAGAAGAAACAACTCCTTCAATACTGCTCTCAATCTCCCTAAGTATCTCTTTCGTCTTAACCCTCGCTTTCGTAGCCTTTTTAGAAGCTTCTTCCACCTTCTTACTTTTAGATTCTACTCCCTCCAAAGCCTTAATTATTTCCTCCTTTGTCATCTTCGTACTAACTTTTATTCCTCTTTCCTTAGCAATTTTAATGAGTTCATCTTTCTTCATCGAAGAGAAATCAGCCATAAACACCTCCTTTAGTTACTTCTAGAAGAAATTTTAAAGCAACTTCTATTGTTTTTCAATAATTCGCAACCTATGAAATCAAAGTTCACACAAAACATAACAATTATCCCAAAATACTTACGCTAAAAGCTTATTTCATTCTTTCAGTTTCCACAGTAACATCATAAACATCAACAGAATTCTCACCTTCCTTTTATCACACCTGGTAAATCTTGAAAAGATCTTATTTTTACATACAAAATGAAAGATAAAATTTCAGGAGGATTGTATGGGAATGCTTGTCAAGTATCATTTGTACGCACCAGGGCCTGTTGAAATACCACCAGATGTCTTAAGTGAAATGTCAAAACCAATATTCCATCACAGGACTTCACAGTTCAGCGAAGTTTTAATTAACGCCTGGGAAGGGCTAAAGTATGTATTCCAAACCAAACAGCATGTATTCATATTAGCTTCCTCTGGAACAGGAGCAATGAACGCAGCCGTAGAAAATACTCTATCCGAGGGGGACAAAGTAATTGTCCTAAGCTTTGGAAAGTTCGGAGAAAGGTGGGAGAAAATTGCTAAAGCGTATGGGCTAAATGTTATAACACTCTCAAAGGAATATGGCTACTGTGTTGAACCTGAGGAAGTTGAAAAAGCTTTAAAGGAGCACCCTGATGCTAAAGCAGTTCTACTTCAGCACTCTGAGACATCAACAGGTGTAGCATCTGACCTCAAGGAAATAGCTAAAATCGTATCCAAAACGGAAGCGATGCTAATAGTTGATGGAATAACTTCTGTTGGATGCGACGAAGTGAAAATGGATGAATGGGGGATAGACGTATTAATAGCAGGATCACAAAAATCTTTCATGATACCACCAGGGCTTTCATTCATATCACTCTCAGAGAAAGCTAAGAAGTACATGGAGAAATCAAACTTACCAAAGTTTTACTTCGATCTTAGAGAAGAAGAG
>CAYYXA010000053.1:0-3666 GCA_964475465.1 uncultured Brevinematales bacterium | reverse complement strand
GAGCTAAGGACTCAGTCAATAAATGGAATGCTCAGGTGGTGGTTTAGAGTTGCAGGTGGAAGTATTGATGATGAAAAAAGGTTGTTTGGGTGGGGTGGCAAAGATTCAAATCAGGGACTTGTGAGAATTAGTGTTTCGCTTGATCATTTTGATCATGTTGAGTTCAATCAAGGTGAGTACCTTGGTTATGGTTATTTAGGTTTTTCTCTAAAAATGACAAAAAGGAAAGCAATACCTGAAGGTACAGAATTTAAAATTATAGTTTCATTTCATCCTAGATCCAACGAGGATGACATTAAAAAGTTCTTTGCTACACTGTGGCTTGCTTTTAACCTGGGTAACTTTGGGAGTAGAAGCAGACGAGGCTTCGGATCAGTGAAAATTGAGAAGATTGAAGAAGACGAAAAGGATATAACTAATGATTGCTTTGGGTTAAAATTCGAGCCTAGTGACAAGATTGGTGGTTGGATTAAAGAAAACTTACAGAAAATAAAAGAAATCCTTAATCCATCCCCTAGGAATGACATTCCTTGTCTGTTATTTAATTTTAATCGTCATATTTACAAAAACCACGAAAGTTGGATAGAATTGCTGAATCTTGCTGGAGATAATTATAGGAAATTTAGAGAAGGAAAAAGGTTAAAAGATAGAGTAGTTTTTGGCTTGCCTATTATTAAGTTGAGAAATTATGGAGGTTTACGGAGGGCGTCACCTTTGATTTTTAAAGTTATTGAGTCTTCCATGAATGATGGAAAACAGTATACTTTACTTCTAATAAGCATGATACCAAATGAAAGGCATAACTTCAAATTCCATCCTGATATTGATGGAGATGTTAATGTAAGCTTGAACTGGAAATTGATTTCAGACTTTTGTCAAGGTAAGGAGTGATTAATGATGAAACTACGGTTATCAGATTATGAAATAAAATCAATCAAAGAAACGGCTAAAAAGTACTTCGGTGATGATTGGAGGGTTCTTATCTTTGGATTAAGAGCTAGTTCGGAGAAAATAGGCGGTGATGTTGATACCATAGTAGAAGACAACTTAACTATCAAGGGAATAGCGATAAACGGAATAAAATTCCTTGCGGAGTTGGACTTCAAGGTTGATGAGCTGAAAATAGGTTTGATCGTTTTGAAGTATTGCGAGATGTTAAAAATTTTTATAAATCAGAAATCAGGGGTTAGGTTATGTTGATGTTTACTTTGAAACCATACGATGTTTTGTTTTTTGGCTCAGGTAAGCCTTTTAACAGAGGGGATATTGCTGATTCTTCTTTTCCTCCTCATCCTAACACTTTAGCAAGTGCTATTTACTCAAAGTTATATTATTCTGGGGTTATCAGCAAGAAAGTTATTGATAATCCTGATGTGATAAATGAAGTCTACGGTCCCTTTATACAGAGGGATGAAATCGTATACTTTCCTAAGCCTCAAACTATCTACAAAAGGAAAAAGAAAAAGGATATAAAAGAAGTTTTCATACTGAAAATATACAATGAAAAGTTGAATCTTTTTGATCCGGATAATACAAACAAACCTCCAGCTATTAGTATTCTTCCTGTTTACTTGGAAGATAAAAAAGATTCAGAATCATCTAATACAGTAAAAGATGACAAATCAAAATCAGAGGATAAGGGAGATTTGGAAGCATTTGAAGCTTTGATTTCTTCCAATGGTCTAAAAAAGTATCTTAAGGGTGATTGTGTTAATAAATATAATGACATTGATCCGAAATGTGATATTTTGGAGTGTAATAAACTTGTTTATCGTGAACAAAGAATTGGTATTTCTGTAGATTCATCTTCTCGCTCTGTGGATTCTGAGGATGGACTTTATAGAATTGAGTTCCTTAGGTTTATGGAGGATGTTAGATTGGTTTTTTGGGTTGATTTTAACCTTGAAGGTGAGGGCTTAAGAGGATCTGGCTTAGATGATTACAAAAGGCTTAAGGAGTTTTTTGATAGTGATCCTAGATCTTTGAAGCTTGGTGGGGAGATGAGAAGCGTGAGTTATGAGGTCCAGGAGATGAATTTTCATACTTGGTTTAAGAATGAAGTTGGAGTAGAAGAAAGAATAAATGTTTCACCGGGTAAGGTTTTTGAGTGTATATTCCTAAGTTATGGTGTTTTTGATGAAATGCTTCCAAATATAGAAGGATTTGAAATTATTTCAGCTTGTTTTGGTAGTTACAGGTTCATTGGAATAAATCAAAGAAAAGCTAGGCAGAGAAAGATAAAAAGAGCACTACCGCCTGGTAGTGTTATTTGGTTAAAGTCAAATATTGAGAATACTTTTAGTAATCCTACCTTTATTTTTGGAGAAGGTGGGAATTATAAATTAGGTTTCCCTAGAGGGAAACAGGAGTTTATAGGTACAAATTTAATTTTGTTAAAGGAGGTTTAGGGTATGTATAAGAAAAGTGGTGTTTTAACATTTTATGCTGAGACACCGGTACATATGGGGACAGGCCAAAGTGTTTCTTATGTTGACTTACCTATTCAGAGGGAGAGGCATACTTCATTCCCTGTTTTGTGGGCAAGTGGAATAAAAGGAGTAATAAGAGATTTGGCAAGCAGAAAGTGGAACGATAAGGATAAAGTAGAGTTGATTTTTGGTCCGGAAAGTGAAGGATCGGAGTTTGCAAGCTGTATAAGTATAACTGACGCTAAAATTCTACTCTATCCTGTTAGATCACTTAGGGGAGTTTTTGCTTGGATTACGTGCCCGTTAGTTTTGAGAAGATTTAAAAATGATCTTGCTAGTGTTGGTTTGGATGGTGGCTTTAGAGTCTATGAAGTGAGCAGTGATAGTGAGGCTTTAGTTGGTGAAGATACCTTAATCATAAAGGAAAAGAATAAGGTTGTTCTTGAAGAGTTTGTTTTTGATGTTAGGAAAGAGGAATTGGGTGAGCTAGAAGAATCTCTAAGTAATCTTCTACCTAATAGTGAGCTTATATCTAATTTGAAAGAACGTATTGTTATAGTTTCTGATAACGTTTTTAAGGATTTTGTCAATTATGCTGTTGAGATAAGAACAAGAATAAGAATTGACCAGGCTAGTGGGACAGTTAAGGAAGGTGCATTGTTCACTGAAGAACTCATACCATCTGAAAGTGTCTTTTATTCTTTGGTTTTCGTTGGTGAACCTTTCAATAAGAATGGTAAGATAAACGGAGCTGAAAATGTTTTAAATGAAGTGAGGTCTTTGTTTGAAAAGGATGAAATTATCCAGCTTGGTGGCGATGAAACAACTGGTAAGGGGTATATGAGAGTGAAATTTTATTCTAAGTAGGGGGTGACGTATGTCAATGAAAACAATTGAACAAGAAAGAGCTAGTTTTTGTATTAGTGAAGTAAAAAGGATAAACGAAACTAAAGATAATGTTAAGTACAAAAGAGCTGCTAAAAATCTACCGGCGTTTATAGTATCAAACGGATTAATTCCTACACTTGCTTTCTATAAATCAAAGAAAGAAAGAAAAGAAGTTTATTATACAATCAATGAATGGTTAAAAGGAAAGTTTATTGAAAAAGATGCTCTTGATGAACTTGTGAATACTGATTTCCAAACTCTTCGTTTAGCTACTGTTGAGGTATTAGCACTTGCTAATTGGCTAAAAAGAATAGTTGAAGTGGAGATTGATGATAATGAGGAATAAAGA
>CAYYXA010000052.1:0-8298 GCA_964475465.1 uncultured Brevinematales bacterium | reverse complement strand
CTCAGGGTGAGTGCTATGATTGATCCACAAGCTGAAACTACTAGTGATGCTCCTGGACTCTGGCAAGTTAATCCAGAATCCCGTAGACATGCTGCATCCATGGATATATTCCTTGCTGAATACACTAACCTTAATAACTCTTCACCTGACTATACAAAGTTCCCGAACCAGATAGTGCTCTACGATATGATGAGAATGTGTGATAATGTCTCCAATGATTCACGAACTACACCTTATAGCCAATGGGGTGTGTGGGAGAGTGGTTATAGTAGAATATACCTTACAAACCTACCTAGACTAAACGGCAGTGGTACCGTAAACCTAAAGCCAATACTTGAGTGGAACATGGATGATAATTGGGTACATACGAATAATGAAGGAAGTGCTCGTACTCAATATCCTAACTCCACTCCTGTTAACAACAATCAAGTGAAAATAATGGCTACGCATGATGGTACTAAGGTTTCGTTTTATGTTAATCCTTTAGGAAATGGTGGTACGCCTAATGAGATGATACTTCTTAGGGAAGTTCCTGTCTCTTGGACTAATAACGTTTTCCCTCTCTTTGGTGTTGGTAGTATAAGGTATGATACAGAAATGGAATTTGTTCAGTTCGATGATTTTTACATTCGTACCATAGCTTCTGCTGTGACGTCAGAAGTTGTGCCTTTCGAGGTTACTACAAATTCTACTTTTAACCTTAATGTGTTTATAAAGCCAGTTTTTGGATCAACAGATGATGCTGGGGTAAGTGAGATTTGGATAAAAAAGCCTTCTTCTTGGACTTGGTTTAACTGGGCTAGTTATACTAACCAAATAGCTGTGATGCTATATAGCAATACTGTTTTGCTTTCAACTTTCTCTAGGTCATATGGTGATGTAAACCCTGCGAGTGGTTCAGTTTCAATTAGCATAAAAACTATGGAAGTTGCTAATGATACACTTAAGATAAGGTTTAGAGCTACGAGTTGGGCTGATAACCAGATAATAAGACCTATTAGTACAGGGGACTTTACTAACAAGTTTGTGAGAGTGGTTATTTCAAATGTTTCAACTACTGGTGCTAGCATAGATAGTTTGGGTAAAGAGATAGAAGTATACGTTGATAATCCAAAGTATGCTGATACTTGGACTGATACTACTGTAGGTACTGCTCCAAGGTATGCAACGACTGGTAAAATGAAGAGTTATGAGGGTAATGTAATAAACGTTGCTTTGATAGATTCATCATTTAGGGATGGTGACACTTTGGTGGTGAAGATATTGGGTGCACCTAGAGCTTTTGGTGGTATTTCGCCAAACCTTGTGTATCAGGGCACTACAAACACTTTTTATTATGATATATCAACTAGGGGAATAACTCAAGGAACTTATATAACATCAGTTAGAATAAGAGTACCTAGTGGTTTTATAGTTAAGCCTAATACTGCTTTCGAAACGAACATATCAAGCCTAAAAATTACTAATCCTGTTAACAGTATAAGGATAACGAATGAAGGTGGTATTACTAACATATACATTGAGTATTGGAGGGAAGGGACTTTCATACCTGGTGAGAATGGTATTGATAAGATTACCATAAAGACTTACGGTACTCCTATAGATATAACGAATAGGTTTGATGATTGGATTGCGTATGTGAATAATAGATATGTTGGTGGGCTTGAAAGTATCTGGGTAGAGGTTAGAACTAATTCTGAGTATCCTTCTAGAAAAGTTGAAAGTAGAAGACCTAGAGCGAATGTTGAAGCTTGGATTGATGCTAATGGAGGACTATCTTACGTTGAAAATACTTCGATAACTAATACATATAGATATGTACTTAAAAACGTTGGTTTGACTGGTAATAACATACTTACAGCTAGGATTTATATACCACCTAATATTACAAATGTTACCTCAATAAGTGGTGGTATATCGGCAGTTAGGTATTTTACGAATATAAGTGGTAGCAACTTCATATATGTTGGATACAGTAATTCTTCTACAAATTTACCTGCTGGTACTAACGATGTGATTACTTTTATTGGGTGGGATAATGTGCCACCACTTACAAATGAGATTACAAATGTCTTCGTTTCGTTTGTTGATAATGGTAATGGTGATGGATATGTTCCGACACATGAAGCTTCTCTGACTTATAGGATTAGGTTTGTGACACCTCCGGCAAGAGCTAAAGCTAAGGTATTAAGTCCGAACGAGGAAGGAGGTGATAACCCTGCTACTGCTTATCATCATGTGTATGTTGATTATCCTGAACAGCTTGTAGAAATGTACATTGAGAATGTAGGTGAAGATGGTAATGATATTTTCAGAGCATACATTTACTACCCTACAAACGTAATAACGAACGTTTATAATTTGTATTCTACGAAAGTAGGTTCAAGTTACGTTTACCTCACAAACATTACAGGTAGCAACTTTATAGTTGTTGATTATTCCGGTGCGAATGCTAAGCTTCTATCGGGTCAAAATGATACTGTTAGTTTTAGAATAATGTATAACTTAAATGATGCTACTAACATAACTTTACAAGTCTACGTTGCAAACTCTACTAATTTTACAAATGCAGTGATTGCTAATAATCCTATCGACAATAACCAAGATTTACATTTCATATACTCACCTGTAGGTGCTTATGCGTATGTTACTCCTCCACCTGATGGGTATGTGCCTAAGGGTGTGCTTACAAATCTTGTATTTACTATTGACAATACAGGCGTCTATCCTAAAAATTCTATCCTAGCTGCAAAAATTAACATACCGTCTTACTTCTCAAGTAATGTAACAAGTATTACAAGTACCATAATGGGTTCCGATCCGTTGTATGTGTTTTATAATCCTGCTGATGGAAATATTTATATAACCTACACAAACGGTGGAATCGTTGGTGGTAGTAGTGATACAATTACTGTTTGGTTATCTAATCATGTTGTTTTATCTACTAATGTGACATTTACCGTCTCCGTTACGAATAAACGTAGTTCAGTTTTTACAAATATCACATACCTACCTGGTTATTCTTTGACAGTGTTGGTGTCTGACCCGCCGGTTGATGCTAGTTATTATGTTAGTAATAATGTTATAGTGACTTCTAGTAATGGTGTTGAAGAGAAGTTTATAGTTTTCATAACAAATAGAGGTAAAGGAGCTAACGAAGTTACGTATGTTAAGATAGATATACCGACTCCTATTCATGGTAAGGTTACTAACGTTACTGGTATATGGACAAATATAAACTACATAACTTTTGATAGTACGAAGATAGAGATTATTTATTCTAACTACACTGGTAGCCTTGTTCAGGGATTAGATGCAGGATCATACGATATAATTACTGTTTACTTTACAAATAACGTTACAAACGTCTCTACTAACTATGTTTCTGTTCAGGCTGATAACTCTCCTGATTTCCCACCACCTCTTACATTGACTCCAATGTCTGGAATGCCTAGTAGTGTTTACTTTGTAAAGCCATCTCTGTATAAGATTGTTCCTAATCAAATTGCTGTTAGTGCTACTCGTTCGGTGTTTACAAACTATATTACTGCAGGAGAAGGGTATAATGTGAAGGTTGCTAGGATAATTTTACCGTATCCGTTTGTGACAAATAACATTTTTGTTACAAGTGCTAGAGGTGCTAGCGTCAGTATAGGTTCAAATTACGTAGAACTTAACTACGGTGCTAGTGGCCTACCTAGTGAACAGTTTGATATGATTATACTGTCAAATGTGCTTGATACCTATAATGAAGTTTCGAACTATACTTCTTTCTGGAGTGCTCAGGTAAGTTATCTACCAGGTGATAGTGGATTTAGATGTATTATAGATCCCAGCGGTACTAACTATGTTGATATAATATACCATCCATCAGAAGCTGAGGCTTATGTTACTCCTGAGAGTGTGGGAGAGGATTACATTACAAATGTATATACCTTTAAGATAAAGAATGTAGGAGAGAGTGGGAATAATATAAAAGAAGCTATGATTATACCTTCGGAATTCATTACGAATATTACATCAGTTAGTAGCACTATGTTGTCATCCTCATCTATTACGAACTCAAACAACGTTATAATACTTAAGTACTCGGATGTTGGGGATTTGTTACCTGGGCAAGAAGATACTATTACACTTGTCGGTTGGGATAATGTTGATGTTGCGCCTGGTGGTGCTGTTGGTTCTAGGTGGACCGTCAGGGTTAATAATTCTCCTTATGAAATTTCTTATACTAATGCTTATCCGCCAGTCGGTAAATCTTTGACTAATATAATATATAAGCCTAATTATAGGGTAGATTACTACATAGAGATGTCTAATAGGATATCTTCCTATCCTTCTGATGTTAATAAGGTTTACACAACAAGTGATATAACAAATGTTATGTATTACTACATTAACAACTACGGTGGTACGGGTAATAACCTACTTAAACTTTTCATAAAAGTTCCAAGTATAGGTACGATTATTAGTACCAATGGTATGTCTTTCTCTAGTGCTAAGGGTGTACCTATTAGTTTGTCTAATAATGGTGAGATAGTTGTTGATTATTCCTCTAATCCACTTGTGCCTGGTGATAATGATATCATAACGATAAGGTTCAAAGACCTTATTAATGATGGTGAGACGAATGTAGCTTGGACTTCTGAGGCTATATTCTCAACTACTGCTGGTAAGAGAAAGCCAAATAATGTTCAGAGTGGTAAATTTGGTTATGTTTCGTTTGTTATGCCACTGCCGTATGCTAGTGCTTCAATAGTATCACCATCACCAAAGGAAATTTTCGTTTCTGATAAGTTGTTCAATGTCGATATTCTCATAACTAATACAGGTACTGAGTACAACTTTATTAGAGGAGCTAGAATAGATGTTCCATCTGCGTTTTCAATAATCTCTGCTTCTACTACTTACGCTACTAACTCTATAGTTGGTAATAGTTTGTACGTCTACTATACAAATGGTTTGGCTGTAAGTAATACGAATGTGATTAGTATGATGTTGAGTAATAAGGTTAGTGATATAACTAATGTTACATTTACGGGTATAGTGTGGAATAGTAAAAATACAAATGTTATTGAAGAGACTTCAGTTTATAGTTTGAGACTTAATGTCGTTTCTTTACCTTCTGTTTATATCTATCCTAATGAGATTGATACGAGTGATTATTATACTAACTATGTCATATATGTTAAGAACGATAGTAGTGGTACTAGACCGATAAGAAAGATCAGGATAGAGATACCACAAGGTGTATTCAATAACATTAGTAACTTACAAAGTTCTTTGATTGCAAATGATTCGAGTTATGTGTCAAATCTTGGTAATACTAACATTTACATTGATTACACACTGGAGGGTAAGTCAATTATTGTTGGTGATCAAGATATTATTTCATTCTTTGGTTATGATAACTTTGATGTAGGAAATACAAATGTTACTTTGAAAGGGTGGTTTTACGATTCTGATGCTTGGAGAGAAATGAAAGTATTTGTTGGTTATAGAATGGATTTGAATTTTAACATGCCGCAGGCGTTCCTTAAGGTTTCTATTGATCCAGATAAGATATACGTGAGCCAAGAATCTAACAGGTTCAAGCTTACAATAACTAATGAAGGTAGAGGCTCAAATAAACTTGTTAAGGTAAGGTTTATAATACCTTATGGAATAACTAATATCACACTTGTTAGTAATACTCTTGGTGGTATTGCATCTAACTTTGTGAGTGGTGAGTATTTTGAAATCTGGTATTCTAATACTCACGGTATATTTGCTGGTCAGGCTGATGAGATATATGTTGATACTATTAGCCATTATGATGTTCTTACAAATGTGAGTTTTGTGTTCATGGGTGGTAATGAGTATGGAGGGCCTTGGTATCTTAGTGGAGTTATGAGTGGCGGTACTACTGTTTTGAGAGTTTTGTACCCACCTCTCTTGGTTCTCTCATATGTAAGTAAAGGAGAAAAAGTATACACAATAGATACCAATGCTACTGTTGAGTATAGAATAGTGAATAAGAGTAGAGATGTATTTATAACGAATGTTTGGTTTAACTTTGATCTTACGAATTTCTATGATGTCAATATAACCTCGCTTTTAGGTACAGTTTCTACTAATTCTAATACCATAAGTGTTAGTTATGGTTCTAGTGATTTTGGATTTGATCAAAGTGACATTATAACGATAACGTTCAATTACAACTTGACGAATTTCTATGCTATACCTATGATAGGTGAAGCTTGGGTTATTGGAGCTACTAATACTAATACGTCCCTTGTTAAACCTTCAGGACTTGGACAAACAGTGTATGTGACTAATGCACCGTTTGGAAGAATTATAGGTTATGTCTCACCTGTTAGGTATCCTGTGAGTGTAAAGCAGGTTGATGCTAATGGTAATATAGTTAAGGACAGTGAAAATAACGATATAATCTCCATTTCTTCAACTAATAATGGTGAGTTCTTCCTCAAGGAAGTCTATCCTGATAGTAGTGGTAAGTGTATACTTTCGTTTGAGAATGAGAACTATAGAAGACTAACAAAAGAATTTTACATTGAGAAAAACAAGGTAACTAACATTGGTGTTATTTTCATGCTCAATAAGCCGTTTAGTAAGAGTTCGGACAGGGATCAAGATATTGTATCGCCAAGCGATAATAAGAGTAAAGTTATAGTTAAGCAAGGAAATATAAAGAGAGATTTCTCAGTAGATCTGTATATTACAAACCTTACAGAACTTCAGAAGTATGCTATACAGAAGGATGATAAACTTGCTAAGCCGAAAGATGATTCACTTAGGTGCTTCTTCTTAGATGTTAGAGGTTATTCGTTTGATGAGATTATAAAAGAGATAGGTATAGATGGTGATATAATACTCTACTTCTACTATCCATCAGTTGTGAGCAGTGCATATCTTAACGAAGATAAGTTTGGTATATACTATTGGAAGCCAACAACTGGTGAGTGGATAAGAGTAGGAGGGCAAATTGACAAACAGAATAAGTTCATAGTGGCTAAGGTTTCATATCTTAGTAGATACTATGGAATTTTTGAGTCTTCTAAGGAAGTTAGTGGGGTTATAAGGAATGTTACATCTTCGCCTAGAGTGTTTACACCAGTGGTTAGAGGTAATACTACAGATCCTGATTATGGAATAGTCAAGATATCGTTTGAGTTTGATAAGCCATATAATGAATATGAAGTGAGTATATATACACTTGATGGTAGGCTTGTTAAGAGGTACAAGAAGCAAAGTGATGAAGGGTTTGTGAATGGTGTTATTGGCTGGGATGGTACAGATATGGATGGTAAGATGGTAAGGAATGGGGTTTATGTGTATAGAATAAAAGTAGGTGAGAATGTTTATACAGGAACAATTGTGTTAGTTAAGTAGGAGGGAATTATGAAGATGTTTAGATTTGCTTTAGTTTTTGTTTTTAGTGTTTTGTTTGCTTATAATGTTTTTGGATCATATTCGTATTATGAGAATTTTAGTAGTGGGTTGAGTATAACAAATAACGGCTGGAAAATGAATACACTCAGGGGTAAAAGTGGAATTTTCCCAAGAGGTACTAATTTATATCCCGACTATGAAGGGCAAGATCTGGATCCTGATGGTTTTCCTCCTTGCCCATCGGCTCAAACTGTGGGAACTGCAACTGGTGTAAGTGATCCTAGTTTGATAATATACGGTAGAGGTAATAATGAACAATTAACTCTCAATAACTACTATGTTGGTAATGGTATAAAGTTTACTCCAGCTTCAAATACAAGCATAGGTAGGGTGATAGTAGCTACACCTGAGGAACCATTTGGGTTTACTGTGGTTAGAAGGATGGCTAGAGTTGATAACCTCTCTGACGCTCGTGATCAGGAGTTATATCATAAGAGTTACGTTAATGTATGGCTTGCTGAAGAGAATTACAAAACAAATGAGTGGGAGAATTATGATAATTTTGTTGTATTCTATGAAGGTATGGTAAGTGGTAATACTACTTTGAGTGATTGGGGGTTCTACAAAGGAGGTCTTAATAATTTCAACTTTGCTACAGGTGTATTCACAAATTATTGGGGTGATACTACTAACTTTTCTTACCTTAGGGTGAACATGCAGGATGGTGATCCATCTATTTCTAACATGAACTTTTATGATGGTAATAGGGGTACTTTGAATGCTAATAATAACGTTGTAGGTGTTAAGATCACTCATGATGGTAGTAAGGTTACTTTTTATCTTAATCCTGCTCCGTATTCTTCAATAGGTTCTTGGTATAAGGTTGGTGAGACGGCGGTAGGGTGG
>CAYYXA010000051.1:0-20027 GCA_964475465.1 uncultured Brevinematales bacterium | reverse complement strand
TTACAAAGGAAATAATGGCAGAAGGTAAGACTACAGTCGTACTCACAAAAAATGGCGCTCTTTTACTTGAAATGCCTGAGTGGGTTAAAACTAAAATTAATCAATACATTACTGAGTTTCAAGGAGGGTTAGGAGATGGCTAATATTCTTAATTCAAAATTAGGGATGATTTTGTTGTTTTCTTTTTTTGCCATATTTTCAGTTACTTCTCTTCTATTCGCTGATGAATGGGATGAGTACCTACAAGGTAGTGAAGTTAAGGAGACTCTCAGAATAGATGATGTGAAAATAGATGTTGAAGGAAATGTCTCAAAGAAACTTTTAGAGAATTACCTTATTTTTGATAAAGGAACTAAATTTTCTAGTGAAAGTTGGAAATCTCTAAAGGCTTTTCAAATAGAATTACTCAACTGTGTTTTACCTTTCTACAGTGTATCAATATACGAGTTACCTTTACAGGAGGGTGACAGAATTGTGATAAATGTAGTCGAAGGTTTTAATTATTACTTCGATTTCTGGCCTTGGAGTGTAATGATTTCAAATGCCAACGTGTTCGGGAATGGCGAAAGTTTAGGTATCTGGTTAGGTATAAATCGCCAGAGTATCACTTTCAACTCTTTCGAGTTTCCTAATTTACCTTTCGGTGGTGGATTTTCATTAGGTCACGAAGTGAAAAGAGATGAAGGTGAGTACATAACTGAGACATTACACATAGGTGGTAATGTGAATAAAGTTATCTTTCCTTTCTTAGAATTTGTTGGCAGAGTCTCATATACTGCCTATCTTTTCCCGAGTAATACATTTGTAGTTGGTTGGAAGAGTGATAAAACGTATGATTACCTTATGAGTTATTACGGTTTAAATCCTGAGGGGATAGGTGAAGTAAAGGTAGGATTGGAAATATCAACTCTCTATGTTTGGAGGAATTTAGGTAAACTTGCAGGTGGTATAGGTGTAGGATTATATTATTCTTGGTTTACAACATCCGAAGAGAGTATGTATTTAAAAGCACACCTGAAATTTAGATTCTTCCCGCTTGATTTTATAGGTTTTTCATCGTATACATCTCTTGGATATTGGTTTAATAAGGTTCCTCATGTTGTGATGATTGATAATTCTCTATTTAGGTGTCCCGGAGCACTTGAGAAGAGTTTAACAAAGGTTATAAACAGACTCCAGATCATAACAAAACCGTTCCCTAGGGTAGATTTAGGTTTTACTTCTTTAGAATTAATACCATTTATCTATAGTGATCAATCTTTTCAAGCTAGAGAGGATTTTCTAAATAACATCATTTGGGCATATGGTGGAGGAGTACAAATTTACTTTACTTCACCTATAGGTATTTATTTTTCGTTTGGTTACGAAGCTAGAGGTGATAGAGATGATAAAGGCTTTTTATTTGAAGCAAACTATGAATTATATTAATAATTCACAAAATTTGGAGGATTCTTATGAGAAGAAAAGCGCTTAAGTCAAGCTTATTGCTGCGTTTAGGGGCAAATAGATTGGATCAGGAAAGTGAAGGATGGATAAGTTCTGTATGTAATGGTCTTCTTAGGGCTAACCAAGTAAGGTTTACAAGTAGCGCTTGGATTAAAGTAATCGAGAGAATTAAGGTATCTTTGATGTTGATAAAATTGTTGCTCATACCTTTATTCCTACTTGCATCTGTGAATGTAATGCTTAGTGCTTATGGGAGTGAGGAATGGATTACTAATCTTATTACGGCTGAAAAGTTAGTTAAGTCTAATCCGAATTGCTACAAATGTTGGTTTGATTATGCTATGGTTTTACATGAAGTTAGTAGCGAAGGCTACACGAATCTTTCAAGGAAGGCTGTAGAAGCTTGGGAAAAGGTTTTGAAGCTTAAGAATGATCCAGTAGCTAAATCATTTTTAGGTTCTTCTTGGACTGTTGTAGCTAGGGATTCCGTTAATCCTATTGAGAAGTTAATGGCTGTGGATAAAGGCTCTAGAATAATGGATGAAGCGGTTAAAGAAGATCCAACGAATGTGATTGTTCGTAGGGTTAGATTTGAAACATATCTTCAACTTCCTGATATGTTTAATAAACTTAAATTCGCTGAAGAGGATATAGATTACTTATTCAAAGTTTATAAGAGTACGCCACAGGTCTTTAATGGTGTTTATGATCCTGGTTATATTTTCCTAGGCAAGGCAAAGGTATTACTTAAGAAAGGAGAAGGTTCAAAAGCAAAATCAATAGCTGAGGCAGGACTGAAAATAGCAAAAGATGAGAAATGTACCACTAAAATAAACCAGTTCTTAGAAAAATTCAAATAAAGGAGAGGAGGGGTGAGGTGGTTCTTGAACTATATAATAAAGTTGTAAGTAGTCCAGGGTGTGTTGTATGTGCTTCTATAAGGAGAAAAGTACTAATCCGGTTATCATAGCTTTTTTGTTTTAGCAGATTAGTGTATAGAAGGGGGTGTTTATGGATAAGAGGTTGGCTTTTCTAGTTTTGGGGTTTTTGATTTTATTTTCTTCTTGCGGAGTTGAAGAGAAAAAGGTATCACCAGAGTTGAAAACATTGGTTCAGAAAATTGAGAAGGGAGAGGCTAGTATTTCGGAAATAGAGAAAGCTATGTTTCTACAAGTTTCTGAGGAAGGTGGTGATCCTAAGTGGGTTGTTGATACATATGAGAAGAATAAAGACATTTTTATCACAAATGCTATGGCTAGGATTTATTACGCTACTGCACTATGTCAGTTGGCAGGCAATGCTAAAAAAGAAGAGGAACAGGTATTTTGGGTTAGAAAAGGTATAATGGAGTTTGAGATGCTAATAGAAGATTTCCCGAACGAGCATAGGGTAGCATTGTGGAGAGCAATAACTTATAGCCATTTCCCTAAAATCCTCGGAGCAACAAATTATGTAGTTGATGATGTTGAGCACATAAATGAGTTGAGGAAGAGAGGTATAAGGTTTGCACCTGAAGAAGTAGCACTTCTTACAAAAGCATATTTGAACGTAGCAAAGATTTATAGAAGCGTTGAGTTTTTGAATATGGCTAAGAAGCAATTTGATAAAGATAAATCTTATTTACCTCAAGATATTGTTGAGGAGTTATCAAACAAAATAAGGAGACTTGAGGAGGAAATTAAATGAGTGAGGAGATTTTGAGGTTTGAAAATGTGGAGAAGGTATACAAGTTGGATGAGGTTTTTGTTTATGCTTTGAAAGGTATTGATTTCTCAATTCAGAAAGGTGAGTTTACTGCTATTGTTGGACCTTCTGGTAGTGGGAAAACCACGATATTGCATCTAGCTGCTTTGCTTGATAGACCTTCATCGGGTAAGGTCGTTTTGTTTGGTATGGACTCTAGCAGGATATCAGATAAAGAAGCTTCAAGGATTAGAAATAAGAAGATAGGCTTTGTTTTTCAGACATTTAATCTTATACCTGTCTTAACAGTTTACGAGAATATTGAATATCCGACGTTGCTCTATCCTGATAATAAGGTAAGCAAGGAGAGGATTATAGAACTGATAGAGAGTGTAGGCCTTAAAGGGCATGAGAAAAAGTTTCCTGGGCAACTTTCAGGTGGTCAGAGGCAAAGGGTAGCTATAGCTAGAGCACTTGTTAATAATCCTGAAATAGTTTTTGCTGATGAACCTACAGCAAACCTTGACCATGAGACAGGTGAACAAATTATATCACTTATGGAAGAACTAAACAGGAAATATGGTACTACATTTGTTTTTTCAACACACGACCCAAAAATAATGAGGAGAGCTAGAAGACTAATAAAAATTGAAGATGGCAGAATAGTTGGAGATGAGTATGTTTCGTGAACTTGGTTTTGCATTGAGAAACATATTTAGGCATAGATTCAATAGCTTACTCACTATTGGTGTGATGGTTTTAGGCGTCGTTGTAATTACTCTACTCTCAGGCTTCTATAACTGGATGTTTGATGCTCTCAAGGAAGATATAATTAGGACTGATGGGCATATAATGATACTTAAGAAAGAACAAGGAGATTTTATTGACGAAAACATGATTGAGAAGATAACGTCTTTGGGATTTTTTAAGAGCGTAGTTGTTAGAAGAAACATATCAGGTGTTGTTGGTTTTGGTGATAAAAGTGCTATATTTTCAGGTATAGCGATTGACCCAGAAAAAGAGACAATATTTAGGGGGATGGAAGGGAGATATAGAATAAAGATAGGTAAGACTTTGGCTAATACCTTAGGTGTAAAAGAAGGTGATGAGATTTCTGGCTTTACGGGAGAATTTGGATTTTTCCTTAAGGTTGAGGAAGTTTACACTACCTTTAGCCCTGAATTAGATAGATTTTATTTAGAGGTACCGATTGCTAACATTCCTGAAAAGAGTTATACGAGTGTTCATCTACAATTATCTGATGTGTCTAAGCTGGATTTTGCTTCGGAGAAATTAAGAGAAATAATTGATCCTGAGGAGTACGAAATTAAGTCGTTTAGTGACCAGGGATCTTATTATGTTGCTGTTAAGACAATATATTCAAACAACCTTTGGTTTGTTACTATAGTTATTTTCTTTCTGGTTGCTTTCTCAGTTGGTAGTGTTTTGTTTATGGAGTTGAACGAGAGGGAAAAGGAGATAGGAACTTTGAGGACTTTCGGTGCTAACCCCTTACACATACACAAGATGATCTTTTATGAGACATTGTTTATGTCAATTATTGCATGGGTTATTGGTGTTGCTCTGTCTAATGCTATAGGGTATTTTGTTAATGCTTTAGGAGGTATATACCTTCCACCGCCACCAACAGTTAGCAAAGGGTTTTATATATTCTTCAGTACTGAAATTAAGTCAATTGTTAGTTCTTTGCTTGTTGTCTTTCTCTCTTCGGTAATTGTTGGGCAACTTCTTTCGTTTTATTTCTCAAGAAGAGAGATAGTTTTACAAATTACACCTAGGAGGTAGTTATGAGAGAGATACTTTGTGTTATTACTTTTTTGGTGTTTTCTGGTTATGTGTTTGGACATAATTGGGAGGAGGTGCTTAAAGAAAGTGAAAAGTATAGAGAGTTTTCTAAGGAGGGGTTCTCGTTTGATTATCAATTAATAGAAAAGGGAAAGAGTTCTCAGCTTTTGAGAGTATATGTAAAGCCTAACGATCCAAGTACTGTGGTAGTGAAATTCTTATCTCCTGCCAGCTTGGCTAAAAGAAGGATACTTACAACACACGATGGCATATGGATGTATGATACTGGTATGAAATCACCTATAAGGATAAGCGATTCACAATTGCTCTTTGGTCAGGCTTCAACTGGTGACATATCAAGGATAGTTTTTAATCTATACTATTATCCTGTTTCAGGTGTTGTTGAAGATTCATGGATAAAACTTACCTTATCAAAAAAAGAAGGACAGAAAGTTTCGTATCCTAAAGTTGTGCTTTACCTAGACAAAGAAACTTATAAACCACTAAGGGCTGAATTTTTCTCATCTTCTGGTGTAAAGATGAAGAGTGTTGTTTATGAAGAGTATGGAGAATTTAATAGCAAAATACTGCTTAAGAAGTTCAAAGTTAAAAATGAGATATCTGGTAATGAAACCACGATAGAACTCAGTAACTACTCCACTAAGACACTACCAGTGGGTATGTTTTCTAAGTCAGCGTTAGAGAGGATACCATAGTGCTATAAAGTAGCGTAATGTACCTATTAGTTCATCTGTCAGAGAGTCTATAAGGTGCGTTTTGGGGTGTGGTTTTATGGAGTTGAAGAGATTGTTTTTGATTGTTCTGTTAGCATGGTTTTTAATGCTACCTGGAGAGGGATTCTCTGAAGGGGATCAAAGTGTTTTAAGTGTTTCAGGTAGATGGGAGTTAGGAGTTAAACTTTACGCTAGGGATGTTGGCGATTCGCCATTCAATCAAACAAATATCCTCTCAATAAGAAGTAACGAAGAATACCTTTTGAATTGCTTTGAACTCAAACTGAACTTGTATGATTCTTTCTATGGGTATGTAAGAACTGAGGGGATTTTCCAGTTTGATAAGACTAATCTACAAGAAACAAATACTGCCTATTGGTCTTTTATTGAATGGAAAGGAGAGTTTAATGTTTACGGAGTTTTTTTAGGAATTGGTAAAACTTTATTTTCACCCTCTCCTGCGAAAGTTTTTAAAATTGTTAATTTCCAAGATGAGGTTTTTGGCGGTAATAAATTACAAGTTTGGTTAAGTTGGGATATTGGAGACTACTTTTTGAAAATGTCGTATGCTCCTAGAGATGAAGATATACCTAAGTTTTTTGAGCATCTGACAAACTCACTTGAAGGTGAAGACATGGTTTACTTTGAACTTGGTGGGATAATAAGCACTTTTGAAATCGGTTTAAATGGTTTTTGGGATACGAACTTTGGGGTTGGAGTTTGGGTTGAAACTTCTTTATGGGAGAGAACTACTCTGTATTCTCAGTTTTCCGCTATGGATAAAGCTTGGATTTTGAAGCCTAACCTAGATAGTAAGAGCTTTAAGTTCTCAAAACCAGAGAATTCGGATATTACATACAAATTTTCGTTAGGAGGTAGTTATCACTTTCCTGAACTATTTGGGACTCTTTACTTAGAAGGAGTTTACAATTTTGGTGGACTTAACGGTGAAGGTTGGGAGGATTACAAAAAGTTATCAGATGATTTGAGGTCTTTGACGGGATATGGCATATATCATGCAGTTTCGCAGTATGTAAACTTTTTGTATAATTTCCGCTCGATGAAGTACTCGTTGATGTATTTGGTGTTACATTGGCAGGTTGATACTACTCTTCTTGAAGGATTTGATGCAGGTATAAGTTTTGTTTGGTCGTATCCTAAAGATTTTCTTGCTCGTTTTGAGGTTAAGTATGATAGCCTGTGGGGATTTTTTGTTAAAGGTGAGGGTATAGTTACGCTACCAAGTAATGGAGAGTTTTCACTTCTGCCATCAAAGTACTTTGGTAGTGCTTACTTAGGATGGGCTTATAACTTTTAGGAGGTATAGGTATGGAATTATTAATGGCTTTGAGGAACCTAATAAGACACTGGAAGAGGAATCTACTTGTAAGTGGTACGATTATTGTTGGTATCTTATCAATCATAATAATAGGTGGTTATTATGAATACAATTATTGGGGATTAAGGGAATCAATGATAAGAAGCCAGTTTGGGCATATACAGATTTATCCTAAAGGTTTTCTAGAGAATAAGGATATTAGCCAGTTTAGTTATAGGATAGATAATCTGGATGAGCTAATGAGATTCTTAAAGGGGATACCAAATGTAGTTGTCGTTACACCTAGGCTTGAATACATGGCTTTGATGAATACACCTGATGGTAGGTCTAAAATTGTTAATGTTAGAGGAGTTGTACCTGAGGAGGAAGCACTAATAAGTACTTTCATAACGTACAAGGAAGGGATGAATTTGAGGTCAAAAGATGAGGATAGTGTTGAAGTTGGGTATACACTTTCCAAGGAAATGGATATAAAACTGAATGGACAGCTCTTCTTAACTGTTATCAGAGTTGATGGTGAACAGAATGCTATGGCTTTTAATGTGAAGAGTATTGTAGGTAGTTATTCTGAGGAGTTTGATAGAAGGATCGTGAGGATGAACCTAAAGACAGCACAGGAACTTATAGGTTTTCCTTATGTACAGGAAATCGTTATTTTGCTCAATGATACTGATAAAACGGAGGAAATCAAAAAGGTTATAAATAAGGAGATAGCAAAGAGAGGGTGGAATTTGGAACTTACGGATTGGCTTTATCACGCTGGGTATTATGTGCAGGTAGTTGAATTTTACAGTGGATACTTTAGGATCATACTTTCAATAATAGTTATAGTGGTTTTCTTTGTATCTTTGATAACATCTTTAATGTCGTTCTTCGAGAGGGTTACGGAGATTGGGACTATAAGGAGTCTTGGGGCTAGCAATGTTACAATTTTTAAAATGTTTATTTATGAAGGGCTTATAATGGGTGTGTTTTCCACTGTTTTAGGTATTTTGTTAGGTGTTGGAATTGCTAATCTTATAAATATTTTAGGTGGAATATATATGCCACCACCTCCAGGACTAACCACCTCCGTAATGGTTAAGATAATAGTTAAGTATAATTTGATATTAACTTCCTTTGTTATAGGAGTTATGATCCCTCTTATCTCTGCGCTTATTATCTTTTTCAAAACTATTAGAATGACTGTGATTGAGCAGATAAGAGTGAATGAACAGTAATCCAAACCTAAGATAAGCAATCCATGAGCTATTACCAAGAATAAAGCAAAATCTCTAACCTTATGGTACTTCTCCGCCACTCTCAGAGAAGTAGTGCCCTCTTGTATTGATTTTATCGTTATAATCATTCCACGTTTTTACTCTTCTAAAAAACAAGTATTTTTGAAATTCTCAAAGTTAGTATTTCAATGTTTTGTTAACAATGTATTGTTCAACCAAAGATAGCAAGTTCTGAACAGTCCAATATAGGACTAATGCCGACGGCAGGTTCCAGAATATAAACATAAATATGATCGGTATAAGCCACATCGTTATTGTTTGCTCTGTTTGGACCTTAGCAGAAGATATTGTTACTTGAAGTATTGAAATAGCTGTCATTATTATTGGCAATAGGTTAATAGAGGCAGGAAGTATGATCAATCCTTCAAATGCCTTTATATAAAGAATAGTATCAGGTTTTGTTAAATCCTTTATCCAAAGGAAACTCTGCCCCGAAAGTTCTATAAACGATATCAAAACACCATAGAAAGCTATAAATATTGGGATTTGTAGAAGCAAAGGCAAGCAACCGGAAGCAGGATTTGCACCGTAAGTTTTATAAAGCTCAGCCATCTCAGCATTCATTCTCTTAGGATCATTCTTGTACTTTTGCTGTATTTCCTTTATCTTAGGTGCGATCAACTGAAATCTTTTCATTGAGACAGCAGATTTTATTGACAAAGGCTCGAGAAGCAGCTTTATAACTACCGAAACGGCCACAACGGCAAGTCCCCAATTACCAATTAAACTATAAAATAAATTCAGAAGCCATGAGAGAAGAGCGTATATAGGCTTTAGCACCCCCCCATCCTCAAGCCCATATAAAGCTTTAACACCAAAAGATTCAATAACATCGTTCTTCTTAGGTGCTAGAAAAACTTTAACTCTATAAGTCTTACTTTCGTTAGCCTCAACAATCGAAGAAGTAGATCTAAGAGAAACTATTTTGTTATATCCATGCTTAGTATCAACAGCCAAAAATTCTGCCCTGAACTCCCCTTCCTCTGGGATCAAAACCACAAACTCGTAACTGTTAGCAAGCCAAACACCAGCAATTGATGATGACTCTTTTATAGCAAATTTCTCAGTACCTGTAAAAATGGAAGTAGTAAGCGTCTCAACAATATTACCATTTACCTTATCTATATACCCTGATCTCAGGTAAAGATAAGCAAAATTAGGGTCATCAGCATTTGGCCCCAACGGCCCACTAAAAGCCAAGCTAAACCCATTGAATACAACTGGCCTTCTCTGCAAATTCTTAACTGTAATCTCTAACTCAAAAACATAATTAGAAACAAAAACTATTTTTCTACTAACCTCAAACAAATTCCCATCGTAAGTCTTAACTCTCGTAACACCATTGGGATTAAACGCTAAAAATTTAGCAGAACTGTTAGTAATACCAAAAATATCACTAGAAGTTATAACAAAAGGAGGTATAATGCAATTTGATCCTAAAAGCTCATACTTCCTACCTTTGTACTCAAATTTTACGTTTCTAAAAGAAAAGTTATCTAAAACTACATATAGCGAATTGGTATAGATAGTATTTGAAAAATAAGAAATTCTTTCCACCTCCCCAAAAGGAGAAGATTGAAACGAAGATTTTGTCACCAGGTTCGTGGCATTGATATTAGTTAAACTAGCATTTGTTGTAAGGGGGGTATTATCCCCCTTAGGCGTAAAAAACAATATGTAAGCGTAGACTATACCAATCCAAACAACAAGAAAAAGTAGTAGTCTTACCTCTCTAGACATTATGCTACTCCCTCGCTGGGTATCTCAATGTACTGAGGTTCTTCCTCACCTACTAACTTCAAACTCAATTTGCTATATGCGTGGAAACCTGTTCCAACGTGCACAGGCCTACCAACTATCAAATTTTCTTTTAAGCCCATTAGATAATCCTCTGCACCTCTTATAGCAGCGTCAGCTAAAACCCTATGTGTTTCCTGGAATGAAGCAGCAGACAAGAAGCTAGAACTCATCAATGCACTTCTAGAGATACCAAGAACAATTATTTGTGCCTTTGCGGGGAATCCACCTTGCTCAATAATATCCTCATTTACTCTTTCAAACTCCTCAATATCAACTATCTGTCCAACAATGAACTTGGAGTCGCCAGGATCAACTATCCTAACTTTTCTTAGCATCTGTCTTATTATTATTCCTATGTGTTTATCATCAATCTTAACACCTTGATCCCTATATATCTCCTCAATCTTGTAAAGCAAGTACTTAGAAACTTCCTCGACGCCGAGAACTTGCAACATCTCGTGTATAGACTTCTCACCATCACACAACTCTTCACCAACCTTAACGTAATCACCATTTCTAACGTACAGGTACCTTCCCGAAGGAATCTTATGTTTAACAACCTCTCCAAACTCGTTTTCAACAACTACTACAACCTTACCTTTGTCGATCTCTATAGAAACCTTACCTGAAATTTTCGCAAGTACACTTTGATTCTTAACATTCCTAGCTTCGAACAAAGCAGTAACCTTAGGCAAACCAGAAACAATATCATAAGTTTTTCTTTTAGACCTACTTCTCTTTGCAAGTATATCACCAACCTTCACATAATCACCATTCTTAACCCTAAGGTCAGCGTCAGCAGGAACAAAGTCAACAGACTTGATATTACCTTGATCGTCGAGAATCTTAAGTATCTTATCCCTTTGAGAAGAAGGTTTAGTTGTATCCTCCTCTATGAAAACTGTACCTTCCTGCTCAGAAATTATAGGTTCACTGTAAGGATCAAATCTAACTATAGGCACGTTCTCCTCAACCAAATCTCCCTCATTAACCAATATTACCGAACCTATAGGTATCCTAACAACAGTGGGATCAGCTTCACATAGGAACAGCTTACCTTTAGAAACCCCTGCTCTTATGTATTCCCATGCAACTATCTCAGTACCATCAGAACAAACTGCTATTACTTCACCTTTTTCAAATTCCTTAATTTCCCCTTCGTTCACATTAACTTTCTTAAGGTTATTAACATCATAAATATGGAATCCTCCGAAACCTTCCTTAGAAGATTCTCTAGAAAACACTTTAAAGACAGATATATTACCTTTCCTTGAAGTAACCCTCTCATTGTTACTGTTAACAACATAGCAAGCCGGTATATCATCTATAAACACAGGTACATTGAAATCTATCCAACTCTTCTCAACAATAGTTGAAGCAATACCTCCCGTATGGAACGTTCTCATCGTAAGCTGGGTACCTGGCTCACCTATCGACTGAGCAGCAATAACTCCTACAGCTTCACCTAGCTTGACAGGCTTGTTATGCCCCAAATCCCAACCGTAACATTTAGCACACACACCAAACTTAGATTCACATGTTAAGACGTGTCTAACCATTACCCTGGAGATACCAGATCTCTTTATCTCTTCAGCTTTCTCAAAGTCTATTATTTCATTAGCCTTAACTATAACCTTACCAGTATCAGGATCATACACATCAAACAAGCTTGTCTTTCCTATCAACCTACTAATCATTTCATCTCTATTATTGAAATCATCCTCAGATATGAGTAACCCCTTAGCGGTGCCACAATCCTCCTCAACAACAAAAACAGAGTGAGAAATATCAACCAGCTTTCTAGTTAAATAACCAGCTTCAGATGTCTTCAATGCGGTATCAGCAAGTCCCTTTCTACCTCCATGAGCAGAAATGAAGTATTCCCACAACCCCAATCCTTCCTTGAAATTTGACTTAATAGGAAGTTCTATTATCTCTCCAGAGGGCTTTGACATCAATCCTCTCATACCAGCAAGCTGTTTTACTTGCTCCCTATTACCTCTTGCTCCAGATGTCATCATGACATAAACTGGATTGAGCCCTTCTTGATCTTCCCTAAGAGTATTCTCCATTTCCTTTCTGACCTTATCACTCACATGAGACCACAGGTTTATTATTCTATTGTACCTTTCGTCATTATTTAAAAATCCTTTTTCGTAATCAGACTCTATCTTGGCAACTTCTTGTTCAGCTTTGGCTATAAGATCATATTTTACTGCTGGTATCTTTATGTCCTCTAAAGATATCGTAGATCCTCTCCTAGTAGCGTAATAATAACCTAGATCCTTAAGATCATCAAGCAATTTAACGGTGGCCCACCTACCAATCTTTGTATAACAAGTTTTCACAAGAGCAACAAGATCCTTATTTGTAAAGGTCTTATTAATAAACCTTAGCTGTTCAGGCAAAATAGAGTTAAATATAACTCTACCGACTGTCGTTTCTATTTTTTCTCCTTTGTACCTAAATATAATCTTCTCTCTGATATCAACTTTACCAGTCTCGTAAGCATAAATAACTTCTTTAAATGAAGAGAAAATTTTTAGCCTATCTCCCTGGTAAGCAGCACTATCAGTAGTTAAGTAGTAAGATCCTAAAACCATATCTTGAGTTGGGAACATTACCGGATCACCAGTAGCAGGTTTCAATATATTCCTAGCTGACAAGAGTAAAACCCAAGCTTCTATTTGTGCTTCAGGTGAAAGAGGAACGTGTACTGCCATCTGGTCACCATCAAAGTCCGCGTTATAAGGATGACATACTACTGGATGCAAATGTATAGCACTATCCTCAACTAAAACAGGTTCAAATGATTCTATACTCAATCTATGAAGAGTTGGAGCTCTGTTCAACAACACAGGATGCAGCTTCACAACACTCTCCAAGCACTCATGTACTCTAGGATCATTATAATTCTCCGTGAGAGACCTAGCTTGCTTTATGTTGAAAGCATACTTCCTACTTATAAGCTCCCTCATTATAAAAGGCTTAAATAACTCAACAGCCATTATTCTAGGCAAACCACACTGCCACAACTTAAGCTTAGGATCAACAACAATAACAGACCTACCAGAGTAATCTACTCTTTTACCAAGCAAGTTCTGTCTGAACCTACCTTGTTTACCCCTAAGCAAACTAGCTAAAGACCTCATCACCTTGCCAGATGACGTTTTCACTGGATTTTTCTTTCTAGAGTTATCTATAAGAGCATCAACAGCATCCTGCAAAAGCCTCTTCTCACTCTTTATGATTATTTCTGGAGCGTTAAGCTGCATTATTTTCCTCAAACGATTGTTCCTGTTTATGATCTTCCTATAAAGCTCGTTCAAATCCGAAGAAGCAAACCTACCACCATCCAACAAAACCATTGGTCTAAGTTCTGGTGGTATAACGGGAAGTGCCTCTATAACCATCCACTGAGGCTTTATACCGGACTTTATTATATTAGTAACTATTTCTAACCTCTTAATTACCTTAGGATCTACTTTCTCACCATATTCTTCCATCTCCTTCCTCAACTCTCTTTCAAGCGTCTCAAGATCCATTATCTCAAGAGCTTGCTTTATAGCTTCTGCTCCAGTTTCAGCAACAAACTTACCTCTATACTTGGTAGAATACTTTTCATACTCTTCGTCAGAAATAACCTGGAACCTTTTAAGTTCGGTAACTTCACCAGGATCAAGCACAAGATAACTATCTTGGTATATCACCCCTATAAGCTCAGCAGTAGAATTTACACCCAACAATAAGCCAATTTTACTTGGGGTAATTCTATAAAACCATATATGAACAACAGGGCTAGCTAACTCTATATGCCCCATTCTCTCCCTTCTTACCTTAGACTCGGTAACCTCAACACCACACTTATCACAAACTATTCCCTTATACCTCTTAGACTTAAACTTACCACAATAGCATTCGTAATCTTTAGTAGGCCCGAAAATTCTTTCACAGAAAAGGCCGTCCCTCTCAGGTTTGAGAGTTCGATAATTTATAGTTTCCGGCTTCTTGACTTCTCCATAAGAATACGCTCTAACCACTTCTGGAGAAGCAATAGAAATCCTTATTTTAGCAATATCTCTAACATCAAAAAGATAACTTCTCTTTTGCTGAGAAGAAACAATCATAAACCTCCCCCTAAAAAGGGATTCCTCTCAAAGGAGGAAATCCCTTTCTTAAATTTTCCTTCTAACGTTCTTAGCAGCAAGTATGTGTTTATCTTTAGAGAAAATGTGAACTAGATTACCATCTTTATCAAACACCTCGACATCAAGCAATACACCTCTCAATTCATTTATCAGCACCTTGAAGGCCTCAGGAACATTGTATATAGACGTATACTTACCCTTAGTTATACCATCGTAAGCTATGCTTCTTCCTTCTATATCATCTGACTTAACAGTTAACATTTCATGTAACAACGTAGAAGCACCATAAGCTTCAAGAGCCCACACTTCCATCTCCCCAAGTCTCTGACCACCAAACTGAGCCTTACCACCGAGAGGCTGCTGGGTTATCAATGCGTATGGACCTATTGATCTAGCATGAACCTTATCGTCAACCATATGTACTAACTTCATTATGTACTGGCAACCAACTTCAACTTCTGCCTCAAAGTACTCTCCTGTAATACCATCTCTTAACCTAACCTTGGAAGTTTCAGGCAACCCTGCCTTCCTCATCTCCTCTTTAACTTCTTCATAAGATGGCCCTTCAAAAACTGGTATTCTATACTTGTAACCAAGCTTTATACCGGCCCAGCCTAACATCGTTTCGAAAAGCTGTCCCAAATTCATCCTTGAGGGCACACCCAATGGATTAAGAATTATATCAACCGGAGTACCATCAGGTAATACTGGCATATCCTCAATAGGAGCAATTCTAGCAACAACACCCTTGTTACCATGCCTACCAGATAACTTATCACCTACCTTTATTTTCCTCTTCTGAGCAACATAAACTTTTATCAATTCATTAACTCCTATCGGCAATTCATCCTTATTCTCCCTTGAAAACCTTTCTACCGCTATAACAACTCCACCTTCTCCATGCGGCACTCTAAGCGATGAATCCTTAGCATCCATTGCCTTCTCACCGAATAAGACTTTAAGCAATTTATACTCCGGAGTCTCGACTTCTTCACTCTTAGGCGTCAGTTTTCCGACCAATATATCCCCAGACTTGACGTAAGCCCCAATTCTAACTATACCATTCTCATCAAGATTTCTCAAAAATCTTTCGTTAACGCCAGGGATGTCTCTCGTCACCTGCTCATCACCAAACTTCGTAGTCCTAACAGCAACTTCATACTCAAATATGTGTATCGACGTTAGGATATCCTCTTTAACTAATCTCTCACTTATAACTATAGCATCCTCATAGTTATAACCATACCAAGGCATATAAGCAACAATGAGATTCGTTCCTAAAGCCAGCTCCCCGTTATCCATAGCAGGGCCATCTGCTATTATCTGCCCGGCTTCAACTCTTTGGCCTTTATCAACTATTGGCCTCTGGTTATAGCACGTATTGTTGTTGGTAGGCCTAAACTTCATCAGATCATACCTAGTTCTACTTCCATCATCATTTTTAACGATAATATAAGTTGAGGAAACCTTCTCAACAACACCGGACTTCTGAGCAACAACGGCATAACCGCATTGCTTTGCTACGATCTTCTCCATTCCAGTACCGACAATAGGAGCCTGCGGCCTAAGTAATGGCACTGCCTGTCTCTGCATGTTCGAACCCATCAAAGCCCTATTCGCATCATCATGCTCTAGGAAAGGAATCAAAGAAGTAGAAACACTAAACATCTGCTTAGGCGAAATATCCATCAACTGAACTTGCTCTCTCGGTACCTTTATAAATCTTCCCTTGTGCCTCACGTATACCATCTGATTAACTAGATACCCATTTTCATCTACTGGTTCAGTAGATTGGCAAATATAATAATCTTCCTCATCTATAGCGTTGAAATACTTAACTTCTTCAGTTACCTTACCATTAACAACAACTCTATAAGGAGTCTCTATAAATCCATATTCATTAAGTTTAGCGTAAGTAGCTAAAGATAATATCAATCCTATGTTCTGGCCTTCTGGTGTCTCAATCGGACACAATCTACCATAATGAGAGAAGTGTATATCTCTAACCTCAAATCCTGCTCTTTCTCTAGTAAAACCACCTGGCCCAAGAGCTGAAACCCTCCTCTTGTTAGTCATCTCAGAAAGCGGATTTATCTGATCCATAAAGTGTGACAGAGGGCTAGTACCAAAGAACTCATTAAGAGGTGAAACAAACGGTTTCAACATTATAACAGATTGAACTATAGAGTCTAACCTATCATCCACCCTAAGCCTATCTTCTATAACCTTATGAACTTTTGCCATAGCAGGATATAGCTGCTGATACAACAATTCCCCTACAGTCCTAACCCTCCTATTACTAAGATGATCTATATCATCAACAATATCGTTGCTAGCAAATATCCTCAATAGCAATTTTATTGCCCTGATTATATCCTCTTTAACCAAAGAATAATGTTCCTTCAATTTTTCCCTTATTTCCTCAGGAGCATCCTTATAAAGCCTTATGAGTAACTTATACCTTCCAACCTCTCCCAAATCAAAAAGCTTTGGATCATAGAGGTGTCTCTGAATATCCTTTATAGCCGAATCAACAGAGGAAATAACAGTATTAGCCATCGACTTTATGAAAGGAACAACCTTAGAAACAGCCTTAAGTGTAGCAAACTCTTCTTTGGTAAACTTTGAATATTCGTACTCCCTCAAATACTCAAATTCTATTATCTCTTTCTCTCTTCTTATAGTATTGAAAAGAGGTAGATTAGCCTTTATACTAGCCTCAGAAATAATTTTTACTTTTTTGCTTTTCAAGCTAGACACAGTATTGTAGAAAACGTCAAAATCAACAACATGAGAACCTTCTCTAACAACAATCTGCGACTTAGCACCAGACCTAATGACCCTAGTACCTGCCAAAAACAATATATTCCCTTCTTCATCAACGATATTTTCGTAAAGATAGAAGCTTTTGTCTACCTTTGAGATCTCGGCAAAATCCAGCTCCTCGTAATCAAAGAAACTAGCAATAATATCCTGAGTATCCATTCCTATAGCTCTCAAGAAGTAAGTGAGCAATAACTTCTTCTTATTATCTATACTGAAATACATCAACTCTTTTCTTAGGGAAATACCAAACTCAACCCAAATTCCTTTTTCTGGAACAATCTTGCAAGATAACTCTCCTTTCTTATGAGCACTGAAAACTATACCAGGAGACTTGATAATCTGACTTACTACAACTCTCTGAACACCGTTTATTATAAAGTTAGCCTTGTCTGTCATTAAAGGAATATCTCCAAGGTAAACCTTAGGCTTCTCATAAACCTCGCCAGTCCTATGATTCGTTAATCTAAAAGTAACTCTTATAGGTGCCGCATACGTCAAATTCTTTTTAATACATTCCTCAGGAGAATAGTAAGGTTCACCTATACTATAATCAACGACATCAACCTCAACATCCTCATATCGTATTGGGAAAAACGTCCTAAAAAGCTTCTGTAAACCTCTATTTTTCCTTTCACCAGAAGGAACATCTTTTTGCAAAAACTCCTCAAATGATTTTTTCTGAACTTCTAACAAATCAGGAAGATCATAGGAAAAAGTAACCTTAGAATAAACTTTCTCTTTTAAAGGCATCTTCATACCTCAGAAAATATGTAAAAGAGGGAATCCCCCTCTAAAAATTTATTTAAGCTCAACAACAGCTCCTGCTTCCTCAAGAGCCTTCTTAAGCTTCTCAGCTTCTTCCTTAGAAACCCCTTGCTTAACTGGCTTTTGACCACCACTCTCAACAATATCCTTTGCATCCTTCAAGCTCAAGCCTGTCAAATCCTTAACAACCTTAATAACCTGTAACTTAGCATCACCAATTTCCTTTATAAAAACATCAAACGTACTTTTCTCTTCCTCTGCAGCTTGAGCTTGTGCTTGACCGCCTGCAGCAGCAGCACCAGCAACCATAACTGGCATAGATGCACTAACACCAAACTTTTCTTCTAAAGCTTTCCTAAGCTCAACAAGTTCCATAACTGTCATGTTTGAGATAACTTCAACAAGATCCTGTATAGACAACTTTTCAGCCATAAAACCTCCCTCCTAATATATAACCGCCAAAGCGGCTTTACTTTTTGTCTTCTATAGCCTTCAAAACTAAAACAAAACTCTGAACAACATTGCCTATTGTCCAAACAAAAGAAGAAACTCCAGAGCCAACCGCACCAACAAGATAAGCCATAATTTCTTGCTTAGATGGTAATTTAGAAAGCTCAATAGCAGCTTTACTATCGTAAAACTTACCTTCGAATATCGCCCAGTTTATACCAAAATTAAGTTCTTTCTGCACCTTAACGAGAAACTTCAAAATATCCACAATGTTATCTCTAGAAAAAATAAAACCATTAACTCCTTCAAACTTATAATCCCATCCCAATTCATCCTTTACATACCTGTTAAAAATAGTATTCTTCAATACCTTAAGCTTACCTCCCATCTTCCCCACTTCACTTCTTAACTTACTCATGTTCTCCACATTGAGCCCTCTAAAATCGATAGAAACAATATTACTACCGTATTCCTTTATAATCCTACCTATCTCCTCATACATTTCCAAATTCTTCTTGCTTGGCATAAAAACCTCCAACTACAAATTAATCCTAGAAGCTTCCTGTAAAACTAAAGATTTATTCAACTTCACTCCAGGTCCCATAGTAGAAGACACAACAATACTCTTTATAAAATCTCCTTTGTAATCCGCAGGCCTTGCCTTATTCACTTCCCTAACAAATACCAAAATATTATCTCTAATCTTATCCTTACCCATACTCTTTTTGCCCACCGAAGCATGAATATTACCAGTTTTGTCACTCCTGAACTCTATCTTACCCTTTTTAAACTCCTGAACAGCCTTAGCAACATCAAAAGTAACAGTACCTACCTTGGGATTAGGCATCAATTTCTTTCTACCAAGAATTGGCCCTAACTTTGCTACATCCTTCATTATATCTGGAGTAGCAATAACAACATCGTAATCTATCCATTGCTCGTTGAGGATTTTTTCTACAAGCTCCTCAGCACCAACATAATCAGCTCCAGCTCTTCTCGCTTCTTCGGCTTTATCACCCTTAGCAAAAACCAAAACCTTAACTGACTTACCTGTACCGTGAGGCAAAGTAACACTACCTCTAACCGATTGCCCTGTCTTCAAACCAGTTTTAATTGCCACATCTATACTCTCATCAAACTTAGCATTAGCAGCCTCAAAAACTATATCCAAAGCCTCATCCAAAGTATAAAGCTTCTCCCTTTCTACTAAAGCTATATTTGAAAGATACCTTCTACTTCTTTTAGCCATAAACGCCCCCTTTACTCCTCAACTTCAACTCCCATATTTCTAGCAGTACCTATAACCATCCTTTCAACAGCTTCAATAGTATGAGCATTCGTATCTGGCATCTTAATCATAGCTATCTTTCGAACCTGTTCCTTAGTCAATTTGCCAACTTTCTGGACATTAGGCATCGAAGAACCTTTCTCAATGCCCAACTCCTTCTTTATCAAAACAGATGTAGGAGGAGTCTTAACAATAAAATCATAAGTCCTATCAGTATAAACAGTAATAACAACAGGAACTATTATACCCTTCTGGGAAGCAGTAGCTTCATTAAACTTTTTGACAAAGTCCATTATAGGCACACCATGCTGACCTAAAGCAGGACCAACAGGTGGCGCCGGATTCGCTTCACCAGCAGGTATTTGAAGCTTTACAACTGCTTTAATCTCTTTCTTAGCCATAAGACACCTTTTAACAATAAAGTGCCATCAATTTTAAAACGATAACCCCAAAAAAATCAAA
>CAYYXA010000050.1:0-11586 GCA_964475465.1 uncultured Brevinematales bacterium | reverse complement strand
CAAAAATGTCACCAAGTTTTATCTGAACAATGTGGGATTTAAACTACTAGGAAGTATGGCTTGAATGCATGTTCTATATCAGTTTTATCTGAACAATGTGGGATTTAAACACTGAAGCACTGAAAATTGCATAAAGTGTCCAATGGGTTTTATCTGAACAATGTGGGATTTAAACGTTAATTGTCTTGCAACTTAAAAGAGTGTAATGTCTCCTATCAGAAAAATTAATTAAAAAGCAACTCTGGCAAAAAAATTAGAAAACGATTTATAATTATTAAACTATGAAAATAGGTATTAGCTTAGGAAGTGGCTCGTTCAAAGGAATATGTCACCTCGGATTTATCAAAGCATTAGAAGAAGAAGGCATAAAACCCGATGTCATAGCAGGTAGCAGTATCGGTGCCGTAATAGGTGCACTCTGGGCATCCGGTAAAAACTCAAACGAAATGATAAAAATTTTTAAACAGATGGGAAGTAAAAACTTCCTAAAGTACATCTCCTTCTCAATATCAACAAAAGGTATAATAGAACCTAAAATCGAAGACTTCCTAAAAGAACACATAGGAGCAGAAAACTTTGAAGACCTAAAAATAAAATTAATCGTTACAGCTACAGACATAACAAATGGCACCAGAATCAAAATAACCCAGGGTAGCGTACTCAAAGCAGTAAGAAAAAGCATATCAATACCAGGTATTATGAGACCAGTCATAGAAAATGACAGCATCATAATAGACGGTGGCGTCCTAGCACCACTACCACTAAAAGAACTCATGGACGAAAAATGTACACATATATTTGCCTCATCACTAACACCAGAAGATCACAAAAAAATACTACCAACAACATTCGAAAGAATAAGCAGAATGACAAGACAAAAACTAGAAGAAATATTCAAAATGGAAATAAGCGATCCATCTCTCACAATCTATAGCATAATCAAAAGATCAATGATCCTCATGAACATAGAACTAGAAAATTATGAAATAAAATTATACAAACCTAAAATCCTCGCAAGATACCCCATAGACGAACTCGACATATCAGCACTAGACAGAATTGACGAATACGTCGAACTATCCTACAAGAAAACTAAAGAACTACTCAAAAACCCCCTAAAGCTTATAAAATTTTTTACCCTTTAACATCCTTTCAAAATCAATCTCTTTCTTTAAGTGAAAAACATTCTCCTCACCCGGAAAAGTGCCATTCCTTACATCATTTACGTACTCACTCACAGACGAAAATATAACCTCCGAAAGATTAGAATACTTTTTCGTATGCTTCGGCGAAAAGTCCTTAAACATCCCAAGCATATCATTTATTACTAAAACTTGACCATCACAAAACCTACCGGAGCCTATACCTATCGTAGGTATCCTCAACTCTTCCGTCAATTTCTTAGCAACTTCCTCAGGTACCAACTCAAGAACCAAAGCCACCACTCCTTCATTCTGAAGAGCAAAAGCATCTTCAAACAACTTCTCAATACTCTCTTCATCCTTCGCCTGAAGCTTATACCCACCGGTCAAATTTATACTCTGCGGCGTCAACCCCAAATGCCCCATCACAGGTATATCAGCATCAACTATAGCCTTAACCTTATCGATAACTCTCTTGCCACCTTCAAGCTTAACAATGTTAGCACCAGCCTTCAACAACCTACCAGCATTAAGTACAGCATCCCTCGTTGATGCCTGATACGACAAAAAAGGTAAATCAGAAACTAATAGCTTCTGCCCCTCTAACCCCCTGTAAACTGCCTCAGTATGAAAAACCATCTGCTCCATCTCAACTTGCAAAGTTGACGAATAACCATAAACAACCATTCCTAGCGAATCACCAACAAGAACAATATCTACTTGCGTATCTTTGATTATCTTCGCCGTAGAGTAATCATAACACGTTATCATTGAAATTTTTGCCAACCCCTTCGAATTAATAAGCTCACCAACCGTCTTCATAATTCACTTACTTTAATTTTACTTTAATTTAGGAACGTTGTCATTATCAAGTATAACTATCCTAGGGCTAACCTTCTCTTCAGGAGAAACAAAACAAAAAGAGGCAATTATAACTTTATCACCTTTCTGCGCTAACCTGGCAGCAGCACCATTTATTGTTATCCTTCTACTACCCCGAGGCTCAAGTATAACATAAGTCTCAAACCTCTCACCATTACTCACATTCCACACATGAACCTTCTCAAACTCCCTAAGCCCCGCCAATTCAACTATCTCTTGGTCTATACCTATACTACCCTCGTAATCAATAAAAGTCTCTGTAACAACAGCATTATGTATCTTAGATTTCAAAACTTCAATTAACATGCCTTATCTTTCTTCTTCTAAATTTACAGCTAACCCCCAAAAGATACTAACAATGCCTAAAATAAGAACAGAAGAAGCAATAAGCCCGGGTATACCATGGTAATTAGGACCAACAACCGCCAAGAAGACAAGCCCAAACAAAAGCAACCCAACACCTATACCCGTTATCTTCCAGTTTAAACTATCTTTCTTCCTCTTGCTCATAATCTTACCTCTTCAGTATGTTTCAAACATTATAATTTTAACAAAAACAAAAATTCAAGTCAATAAGAGTAGGTACAAGGTGCCCTTCGGCACCTTTAAAAAATTATATAAACAAGTTTATATTTGACTCACTGGCAAACGAAATATACGTAGCAACACCGCCAACTTCTATACCATCTATAAGCTCTTCCTTCTTAATCCCCATAACATCCATCGACATCTGGCAAGCAACAATCTTAACACCTCTTTCCATAGCTGACTTCATAAGCTCCTCAAGAGATGCAATGTTCTTCTTCCTCATAATCCACCTTATCATCTTCGAACCTATACCGAACATGTTCATCTTCGATAACTTAAGTTCTTTCGTACCCTTCGGCAACATAATACCAAACATCTTTGATATCAAATCCTTTTTGACTCTAACCTTGTTGTTCTTCTTTAAAGCATTCAACCCCCAGAATGTGAAGAACATCGTGACCTTCTTACCAGCAGCAAGAGCACCATTAGCCAAAACAAACGAAGCTATTAGCCTATCCAAGTCATCATCAAATACAATGAAAGTAGCGCTATCAGAACCAACAACACTCCTAACCGCTTGCTTAGTTCCTTTCTCTATAACTGCCGTAATTACCCCCTTATCCATCTTCAAGTCGATAAGCTTATTACCAGTAACATCAACCCAAGCCTTAACATCATTCATAAATCCTGGATCACTAGCCTTAACTACTACCCTCGAACCAACCGGAAGAGTATCTATTTTTTCCTTTAGCTTCATTATCGGCCCTGGACACTGCAATCCACAAGCATCAACCTCCACTTCCAAAGTAGTAGATATTTGTGCCTTCTCCTGAGTAACCAAATCAGCCAAATCAACTCTATAGCCCTGAAATATATCTTCATTCCCCTGCTTTTGCGTAACAATCTCATACATCTTATATCCACCACTAAGGTTATAAACCTCATCAAACCCTTTCTGATACAATATCCTACAAGCCACATAAGCCCTCAAACCTACTCCACAGTAAACAATAATCTTCTTATCTCTAGGTATCCTATCTAAGTTCTGCCTTAACTCGTCAACAGGAATGTTTACAGCACCATCAATATGACCAAGATCATACTCATCCTTAGTCCTAACATCAAGCACAAATATATTCTGCTTGTCCATGCTTAGAAACTCTTCCACAGAAACAACCTTAACCAAACCCTTAAGCACATTCTCAGCAACATAGCCAGCAATATTTACAGGATCCTTAGCAGATGAATAAGGTGGTGCATAAGCGTGATCCAACTCTGTAAGATCATAAATCGTCATCCCAGCGTTCATAGCAGTAGCTAAAACATCTATTCTTTTATCTACACCATCATAACCAACTATCTGAGCACCTAGTACTCTGCCATCAGCAGGGGAAAAAGTTAACTTCAAAGTCATAGGCAAAGCACCAGGATAATAACCTGCATGGCTAGATGGGTGAATTATCACACTCTTAAACGGAATTCCTTCCCTCTTCAACATCTTTTCAGTTGCTCCAGCAACTGCTACCGTAATGTCAAAAACTTTAGCAATAGCAACCCCTATCGTCCCCTTGTATTTCCTAACATTACCGAAAACAACATTATCCGCAACTATCCTACCCTGAAGGTTAGCAGGCCAAGCCAAAGGTAAAGGCACTTTCTTACCAATTATAGGATTATAAACCTCAATAACATCACCTACGGCGTAGATATCAGGATCCGAAGTCTGCAAATACTCATTCACAACTATATGCCCCCTCTCTCCCAACTCCAAGCCCGCATCCTTAGCCAATTTACTCTCAGGCCTCACACCAATCGACAAAATAACCATATCGACAACTATCTTTCTACCACTACTCAGGTTAACAGCAATTCTGTCATCACCAGTAGATTCAAAACTGCTCACACTATCCTTTAGATAAAATTCAACATTCTTAGTCTTCAAATGCTGATGTATCAGCGTAGCCATGTCATAGTCCAATACCCCCATCATCTGCTCTAGTGCCTCGACTATGGTTACTAGTATCCCCCTATTGTGTAGGTTCTCAGCCATCTCAAGCCCTATAAAACCAGCCCCAACAATCAAAGCCCTCTTAGGTTTCCTAGTATCAACAAAATTCTTTATTCTGTCAGTATCAGCAACATCCCTCAAAGTAAATATATTCTCCAAATCTACACCCGGAATCGGTGGTTTAATAGGTGTAGCACCTGGCGATAAAATAAGCTTGTCATACTTCTCCCTATACTCCTTACCACTGGATAAATCCCTAACTATAACCTCCTTATTCCTCCTGTCTATACCTATAACCTCACTCCTAACCCTAACATCAACATTAAACCTCTTCCTAAAACCTTCAACCGTCTGAACCAAAAGATTCGACCTCTCCTTTATAACATCCCCAATGTAATACGGCAAGCCACAATTCGCATAAGATATGTATTCTCCCCTCTCAAAAACTATTATCTCAGCATCCTCAGCTATCCTCCTAAGCCTAGCAGCAGCCGACATCCCACCAGCAACACCACCAACAATCACATACCTCATAATACCTCCTTACCCTACATAAGTATTACAACAAATTTAAATGTAATCACCTCATAAACACAAAAAAAATCAAATTCCTATTTAACTAGTAGATTTTCTTTCATTTTCATAGATGGCACTAATACCTCTTAGTAAATAGCACTCCGTAATTTCGTGAATAGCACAGGAAGTTAAAACGTTTTTATACTAGCTAAAGACAATGTGCCAGGTGATACAAAAACTTTAAAAAAATTATACTTAAAAGGTATAATTAACCAAAACCCATGAACAAAAAGCACATAATAATAGACAAAAGAGACAGGTTCATACTATTCTCCGACCCTATACACGAAATAGTAGCAAAGAGTTTTGACGATGTGAAGGTAGCCTTAGAAGAGATAAACAAATTCAGGGAACAAGGATTTTTTCTGGTTGGCTTCATTTCATACGAAGCAAGTTATGGTTACCTAAAGTTTCAAAAAGGAATACAAAAAAAAAGAGATGAAAAGCTACCACTCATATGGTTCGGAGTATTCGCAGAATACAGAGTAACGGAAATACCAGAACCAAAAAGAAAGTACCAAATAAAAAACCTCACACCGGAAATCGATGAAAAAGAGTACACAAAGAAAATACTCGAAATAAGAGAATACCTAAGAAACGGTGACACTTATCAGGTAAATTTCACATTTAAAACGTTCTTCAATTTTGAAGGAGAGCCTCTTGACCTATTTCTAGACCTAAGGAGAAAACAGAGTGTAAAATATGGATACTATATAAACCTCGAAAATGTTAGCATTCTAAGTCTATCACCTGAACTTTTCTTCAGACTGAAAAATGGCAAAATCACAACAAAACCAATGAAAGGAACTATCAGCAGAGGAAGATACCTAGAAGAGGATATCATAATGAGAAGAAAGTTGAAGGAAAGTCCCAAAAATCAAGCAGAGAATTTAATGATTGTAGATTTACTTAGAAATGATCTAGGAACAATATCAGAGTTTGGAACCGTAAAGGTCGAAAAACTCTTCGAGATTGAAAAGTACGAAACAGTGTTTCAGATGACTTCAACGATATCATCAAAACCAAAAGTAAACAAAATATCTGAAGTGATAGAGAAGCTATTCCCATGTGGCTCAATAACAGGCGCACCCAAAATCAGGACAATGGAAATTATAAACTCTCTAGAAATTTCGCCAAGAGGCATATACACCGGCTCAATAGGAATAATAACAAAAGATTTCTCAGAGTTCAACGTAGCAATAAGAACGCCGGTAATAAAAGACGGCAAAGGAGAAATAGGAATAGGTGGCGGCATAACATGGTACTCGGAACCAAAAGAAGAATACCAAGAAGCAATTCTAAAATCAAAATTTGTACACATACCAGCAATTCAGGACTTCAAACTAGTAGAAACAATACTACTAAAAAATGGCAAACTATACCTCCTAAACCTTCACCTAAAAAGACTCAAAAAATCAGCAAAATACTTTGACTTCAGATTCAACGCAGACTACATAACAAACGAACTAAAAGAAGCAATAAAAGGCATTGAAGGCAAAAGGAAAGTAAGGCTTCTACTAAGTAAAAATGGAAAAGTAGAAATAGAAGTGCTACCTCTAAAAAACAAACAGAAATCTGGCTACATAAAAATAGCACCTGAAAGAACAGAAAGCACCAACATTTTCTTATTCCACAAAACTACCAATAGACAACTATACAATAGATACTCTCAAAAAGCTCAAGAAGAAGGCCTAGTCGATTACATATTCCTAAACGAGAAAGGAGAAATAACTGAAGGATGCATCCACAACATAATAATATTCAAAGATAACAAACTCTTAACACCCAAAAGAGAAAGCGGACTACTAAAAGGTGTGATGCTAGAATACCTATCACAAAAAGCAAATATAAAAGAACACCCTCTAACACTAGAAGACATAGAACACGCTGACAGAATATACCTATGTAACTCCGTAAGTGGGATCAAGAGAGTTTCACTTCTTCACCCTCTGCCTTAAGCATATCCATTTCAGATATCATATCCGGCGAGAATGCAACTATTTTACCCTTAGCTTCTATGTTAATACCTTTTTTAACACTGAAAGATTTTATAATCTCCAAAACCCTTTGGATAGGAACATACGCAGAAGCCGAGGGTATATTCATTATCACTGATATTTTCTTACCGTCATCTATCCTAGCCACCAAATCAACAAACCTTAGTGAGGCATTGATTTCATCCACAAGCTCAACCATAAACTTTTGCATCTTCTTCCTACCTAGTTTCTTGAGAATTTCATCATAGTTAAGTATATCAACCAGACCTAAGGTCAAAGGCACATGATACCTCTTGCTCTCATAAAACTTTAAAGGCAATAGCCTATAGAAAGCGTCTTCGTCAAACTTAGCTATCCAGTCAATAGGGCTTATCAAACTGAGAAACGAAGTATAAAGCCAAGCCCAAGATGTAGAAAGCATATAAGCGAATATTATCGAACCAAGAAGTACCAATATAAAGAGAGTGGCTATATTCTCAGCTTTTATTGAATTGGCATCAACGCTAACAATGTAGTAAGCCATACCGTAAAGTATCATTATAGCCAAAATAAACATGTACATAAAGTTTGGAATTACATCATGAATGTTCGACTCCTTATACGATATCATTTCTAACCTATACTCTAAAAGTTTTAGGTAAGCAGCAATTATACCTATAAATATAGAAGCAGCAAGATGCCCTAAGAATGAAACCCAACTAAACGGTATAACATCCAAAAAGTACAAAGAAAAGTACACTACTGCAAAGAGTACAACTGTAGCAAACACACTTGATACTATTCTCAAAACACCTCGAGAAAACAGTGTCAAAAATCTTTCCTTATCCCTAAAAGTCAAATTGTACACAGAAGCCTTCATATCTACCTCCCTTCAAAACCCTAAACAAATTATCAAGAAACATTGAATATTTTTCAATAATTCCAGAAATTACTCAGAACTTCGGCAAATTTACTTTAAGGTGATACGTGAACACTCTTATACAGAAAACCGTAAATATTGAAATCCAGATAGAAACACTCGTAGGCAAAAGATCGTTTCTTTCCAAAATCATAAATAGTACAACTCCAGCTATACTAGCAGTAGCATAAACCTCTTTTTCAAGAACAAAAGGTATCTCCTTTACAAGGATATCCCTTATTATTCCACCACCTATTCCAGTAATAAGCCCAGAAATAAGAATACCAATATCAGGTATTGAACTTTCAATTGCCTTTATACTCCCTATTATGCTGAAAGTTCCTAAACCCAAAGCGTCGAGATACACTAACATCTGCTGATACTTCTTAACCTCATTCCTAAGGATTATGACAAAAAGCACCCCAAGAAGTATAGCTATCGAATAGTTTACATCAAAAAAGTAAAAGGGCCTACTACCAAGTATTACATCTCTTATTGTACCACCGCCTACGGCGGTGATAAAACTAAGAACAAAAATTCCAAAAAGATCCAATCTCTTCTCAATGGCTCTTATTGCACCAGTAGAGGCAAAAACGAAAGTTCCCAAAAGATCCAAAATATAAATCAAACTCATACTTTATGCCTATTAAGATATGACCACTTGATGTAAGCATTAACGAAAATGTCAATCTCCCCGTCAAGAACAGATTGAACATTAGAAGTTTCAACATTAGTTCTGTGATCCTTTACCGAATTATACGGATGCAAAACATAACTTCTTATCTGATTACCCCAGGAAATATCTTTTTTCTCGCCTGAAATTTCTTCTATTTTCCTAAGTCTCTCCTTCTCCCTTAACTCGTATAGCCTAGACTTGAGTATCTTCATAGCTATTTCCCTATTTTGTATCTGAGACCTCTCATTCTGGATAGAAACAACGATGCCAGTAGGTATATGAGTAATCCTAACCGCTGACTCAGTTTTATTGACATGCTGTCCTCCTTTACCACTAGCTCTAAAAACTTCAACTTTTATTTCTGAAGGGTCTATATTAATATCAGCACTAGCTGGGATCTCAGGCATAACGTGAACTGCACAAAAAGAAGTATGCCTCCTCTTGGAAGCATCAAATGGCGAAATCCTAACTAACCTATGTATACCCGTCTCAGATTTCAAATACCCAAAGGCGAACTCCCCTTGAATGTACAAAGTCACATCTTTTATTCCTGCCTCTTCACCTGGCAAAAAATCCACAACCTCGTACTTGAAACCTTTCCTTTCAAAAAATCTTGTATACATCCTAAAAAGCATTGCAGCCCAATCACAAGATTCTGTCCCACCAGCTCCAGGATGAATATTCATAAAACAATTACTCCCATCAACCTCACTATCAAAAAATCTCTCTACCTCATACTGTGAAACTGTATCCTCTAACTCTTCAATTTCCCTAAGAATCTCATTAAGCATCTCATTCTCACCTAGCTCTTCAACTTCAACAGCTAAAGAAAGAAGACTCTCGACCTTATTTTTTACACTGTTCCACTTCTCAACTTCCTTCTTAAGCCTTGATTGCTCAATAAGTAAATTAGAAGCCATACCAACATCATTCCTAGAATAAGCATCAGATATCAAAGCCTCCAATTCCTTAATTTTATTTTCCTTGGAAGTAATAGAAAAAACTATAAAGTTCTCATCAATCCTCTTCTTGAGTTCCATCAGCCTATCTATAACTACCCCCATGGCAAGAAATTATAATTGATTAACTCAGTACTTTTTAACTTGACACCCAAAAATACCTAACCAAATGGGTTTTGCTAAAAAGTGCCACTTCACTCAGTATTCAAAAATGCTTACAAGCACTTAAAGTACAAGTGCTCAGACCACCTACCGACAAGAATAAGTAATACTAATCAATAAACTTGAAACTCATAAGAGATTCTTTCTATCCCCACTGCTTTACCTGTTTCTGCATTGATATCCACTATTATTCCATTCATCTGGAAATTTCCTTCTTCCGATGGTGACAATCTCTCAGGTACTCCTAAAAGAAATCTCTTAAGAGACCTTTCAACTTCATCACCTATAACCGACCTAGTAAATCCACACATTCCTATATCTGTTATATAACCTGTACCATTCGGCAGAATTTTCTCATCTGCTGTCTGAACATGTGTATGAGTCCCAAATACTAAGCTAACTCTACCATCGAGAAACCATCCCATTGCCACCTTCTCGGCTGTAGCCTCAGCATGAAAATCAACTATTACCACTTTTACATCTTCAGGCAAATTATTTAGCTCTTGCTGAATCACAAAAAAAGGTGAGATAAAAGGTGCATCCATGAAGGTTGAACCTATAAGATTTATCACGCAAACCTTCACCCCCTTCACCTCAATTACCACCTTCCCATTACCAGGCAAAGAAGGAATATAATTAAGAGGTCTTATGAGCCTATCAACTTTATCAATAAATTCAAAGGTCTCTTTGTTTTTCCATATATGATTACCTGATGTTATAACATCCACCCCAGCACCAATCAGGTCCTCATAATTCTTCCTAGATATACCCAAGCTGTTATAAGAAGAGTTCTCCCCATTGGCTATAACAAAATCTATCATCTTAGCCTTCTTTATGGCACCTAAGTTCTGCTTTATACCCTCAACGCTTCTATGCCCTATTACATCACCTAGAGCAAGCACTCGTATGATATTAGACATGTCCTTCTATCCCTTTGATTTCTTCGATTTCATCCTCTGCAGCTGGAATATTACCTCTCTATCCCTATCCTCAAGTGAATCAACTATGAATTTTATATCCTCGAGTAGCCCAGGTATTATTATATTGTCAAGAGAATTAACTCTTCTCTGTGTTTTCTTCAAATCCTTTATCAAGTTCCACATAATAGCCTCTTTCTCTATAACTTCTACCATCTTCCTCACAAACTCCTCAAATTTCAACAAAAGCTCATTCATCTTGTAAGACGAAAAAAACACCGAAGGATCAATGCTTGCCTTAACATCAACCTTCAGATCCTTTACAGTTGGTATAACCACACCGATTACGTTCTTTGGTAAAATATCAAACTCTATTTCCTTCACATTTGAAGATCTTAGCTCATTCAATATCACATCCTCTCCAATGAATAACTTCACATAAAGAAAATTCTGATATATTTCTTTCACCAATGCATCAAACTCAGCTCTAACCTGCTTTAGCTCCTTCAATACCGTTAGTATATTCGTAAGAAGAACTTCTTTTTTCTCTTCTAATAGATTCCTCCCATCCCTAGCAAGGCTAAGAAATTCCTTCGTATTTATTAGGTTTAACTTAGTAGGTGCTATGTTTGGCATTCTAGCCTCCAACTTGAATTTTGAAATTTGAATGATATCTAAATCAATTTAATTTGAAATTCTCTGAAAAATTCGTCTAGAAAGCAATAATACCCTTCATTGAATATTCCCGTGAAAAGGAAGAAGCAAAACTTTTCTCAACGACTAAATAAGGTGTACTACCCAACAATCTTGTCAGCACAATAGATCGGAAGAGCGTCGTGTA
>CAYYXA010000049.1:0-34773 GCA_964475465.1 uncultured Brevinematales bacterium | reverse complement strand
ACCTATTTCTATTACTGAAACTATAACCGAAAAAACAGCATTCCATCCATTCACCACCTTTATTTTAATTTGCCTACTATATAACCATGCAATTTTAAAAGTTCTTGATTTCCCGGGTACAAACTCAAAGCCTCATCACATACCTTCTTCGCAAGGTCAAAATTTTCCTCAGTCAAAGCCAAGAATCTAACCCAATCAATGTAAATTTTCAACCTAATATCATTAAGGTTACGAGAAGGATTAAGTTCATAAGCTCTACCTATGTTACTAATAGCAACATCATACTTCTTCTCCTCAAACATCTTCACAGCTAGCTTCGCGTAAACAAGAGAAGCATTTTGCCTCAAAACTGAATCATTAGGCAAATCCTCGATAGCTCTATCAAAAACAAAAGAAGCATCCTCAAGCTTACCATCATTCATCAAAGAAATACCCCAAAAATTATAAACATACCCCAGATTATTAACTAGCTCCTTACCACTAGGGAAAACTTCTAATAACTTCTTATGAAACAAAACAGCCAAATCATACTTAGAATTAGCAAGCAACCTCTTAGTAGCCTCATAAGAGAGATTAACAGAAGCATAATATGTTTTGTTGGTGTCAATCATCAATCCTTTATTGATAACATTGAAAACACCTTCATAATCACCCTTAGAAATCTGGCTAATTCCCCACTGCTGAACAAGCAATCCCACCAAGTCTCTAACGCTGTCATAGTATGCAGTATCATTGTTTCTAATATAAATAATCCTTTGAAAAGCTCCTGGAAAATCACCTTGATTAATTCTCAAAAAAACACTGTTGTAATAAGCTACTCCAATTGAATCTTCTATATCCCTATCACCAGGGAAAATAGTCAAAGCCTCTTTACCCACCTTCACCATAGTATCAAAATCCTTCAAGTCATTATATTTGCTAATTAAGCCAACATAAGCACTCCTAAGGTTAGTATAAACAATATCCAGATTAGGCATTAGCATAAGTGCTTTTATTGATGCTTTCAATATCTCTTCATAATTCCTAACATCTTTATAAATCAAAACTTGGTCAGCATAAAGTACAGAGAGCAACCCTTCATCTCCTGCCTCTATCCTCTTTCCTTTACCCTCAGGAACATACGAGAAAGCTGTTAATCTAACAAACTCCTCAATCCCCTTTGGATTCCTCACAACATCAAAGCCATATTTGGTAGTTGTTTCCACCTCAACTTTGTAAGAATCAACATAAAAAACAGTAAATATATGATCAGGTAAGATTATAACCTTAGGTTGAATTCCCAACCTATAAAGAAGAACATTATACAAAGCCGTAGAACTAGCACAGTTGTAACTGCCACTGTCAAAAATATCGCTAATCCTCGTAGCATTGACCTTATACATCCTAAAGACATTCTTATGCAAATAATCAAAAACGTACTTAGCAGTATCATACCTAGAAAGTTTCCTACCTCTTAACTCACTTTGAATACTTCCTACAAGTTCATCAATAATGATCTTGTAATGATCAACTTTTTCCAACGGAACACCAGAAGCCAAAATAACAAAACTCGTTATATCATTGATCTTACCTGTTTTTTTGTAGTCATAGAAAAATTTTTCTTCCAAAGATCCAACAAAAACATTACCAACAAAAGGCTTAAAATTCCAAAAGTCAACAGAATAAACAAAACCGACAAAAAAAAGAATGAGCAATACAGCAAACTTTACCCTTCTGGTCATAATAGCAATTATTAATGAAAACGTTCTAAAGTTAAAAGAAACTACTCTAAACTTCCTTCCATATCAAGAACTATGTTTTGTAATCTCTTCAACTTGTCCTTACTCTATCTTTTATTTTCTTAGCACCGTGAAAATCATGTTTCAACATTCCTTCTATCCAAACAGGATTAAGAAGCCTAGTCCTAGTAGCTCTTTCTATTGAAACTTTCAAATCCTCAACAACTACTTCTTCCTCAGTAGAACCCACAACAAAACACTCCGACTTATCACCTCTTTTACTCTGAACAATTCTCGATAACCCCCTAAAAACTCATAGTAATGATCCAGATCAGTAACTTCATACTCCACATTATCCCTTTCTTGCACAACAAGATCAAAAAACTTCAAAATAGTGTAAAACGCTCTTCTCTAAGTCCATCTTTCATCTCCAAAAAGTGCTTTCTAATATAATTCTCCTCCACTGGTTCGTCAAGGTTAGCCACCATATCAACAGCTCTTTCAAGTAAACCAACATGTTCTCTAAAGGTATCCCTAAATATACCACATATAGTGATTACGACATCTATTCTTGGCCTACCTAACTCCTCCAAAGGTATAACCTCTAGTTCCTTAAACCAAGGGTTCTTTTTATGCTTTATTCTCACACCAAGCAGTGAAAGAATAGTAGAAATCGTATCACCTCCAGTCTTCATTATCTCAAATCCCCAAAGCACAATTCCAATACTTTCCGGATACCTTCCAAATTTTTCAAAATAAGAATTTAGCATCAATTCAGCAGTCCTATGCACTCTTATCTGATTAGAAGAAGTTTCAATTCTCCTAACTATATCCTCTACAAACTCAGAATATCCCTCAGGAAGCCAATCCGGAACCTTCAACTCAATAATCTCCTCTATAACTCTCTTAGCCCCATTCTCAATACTTTCGCCAACCTTTGTGTTCTTAACTTCATCCCAATTATATCATATTTTCTCAGACAAAATTCTCAAATTAGAAAATGAATCTAAATGAAAAAACAGAAACTTCCAAAAATAGTGGTAGCAAGTTTAGAATTCTCACCAACCCTTCCAATTATCCACTAACTACTAAAAAACTTACTAAAAAACTGTTGAAGATGATTACCATGTGCTTAGCATTATTCTCTTTCAGTTTTTATAGCAGGGGCATAAGCCCCTGGTATTATTAAAAAGATATTGAATACCAAACACCAATGTTGTTTTCAGTAGAATATGAAATATTCAACTCACCGTAATCTCCTAGGATTATATTAACACCTGGCACAAACTCAACTCCAAAATCAGGAATAAAAGAAGGATTAATCTCAACATACAGCGCTAATAAATCAAATATAGTAACAACCGGTGCAAAAACCGCAGAAACACTAAAGGAAGGAATAATGCCACCTATAACGTTAATTTCAACAGAAAGCACCTCCGGTAAGATTCCAACCTCGGTATGATACTGAACATCAAGCGAGAAAGCACCATCAAAACCTACCCCAAGAGCCAAAATATTGTAACTAAGAATTGAAACAGAACCGAAATCATATCTCGGAAGCAAATAAACCCCTCCCCAGTTAACACCATCTGAACTAAAAACTAATGTAGAAGCATTCAATTGAACATCAATATTTTCCGTGAATCCATAGCTAAACCAAAGCTCAAGCTCAGCACTATCAAAAGTCGTAGGAACCTTTAAAGTCGGTGCTAACCCAAGCTTACCAACATCACTTATACCGGTAAAAGCATTAAAAGACGCACCACTACTAACAAGTGGCATCAAAGAAACAGCTACCACGGAAAATATCACAAAAATCATTCTTTTCATATGCCCCTCCTATGGATATGGATGCATTATAATAAAGTTTAAAGTAAAATCTCAACAAGAAGAAATTGCACTTAAAAACTATTTATAGTGAATTTTTAAACCTTTATCACTAAACCACGTCAAAAACTTGTGCTTAACGCACTTAAATAGAAGGTGATAGTAGAAACGGTGCATTAACAGTTCCTGAACCAGCAATACAAATAGCAATCATTTTTCAGTATACTTGAACATTCTATCGATGTTATTAACTATCTCTGTTATTCTCACACCAAAGTTTTCCTCAATAACAACAACCTCGCCTTTGGCTATAAGCCTTCCATTTACCAATATATCAACAGGCTCACCTGCTAACTTATCTAACTCAACAACTGAACCTTCACCTAACTGTAACACTTCCTTCACTAGCATCTTCGTCCTACCTAACTCAACAGTTATCTGAACTGGAACATCAAGTATTATTGAAAGTTGACCTTCAGCTTCAGATGGTACCTCTTCAAGAGGTGCAAAATCAACTGGCTTAACTGCCAATTTGGAAGGCCCAATCATCTGCTCCATTTCTTTACCTACTCCTCTCGTTGTCTCTGGCATTCTTTTAGAAACGTACGCCATCACTATTTGCTTAGCCGTGTTCTGAGGGAATATAACGTAAACCTTACCATTCCTAGTACCAACAGACAAAGTGTACGATATAGAAACCATTGGTACATTCTGGAAAGTAATATATGAAGCTCCTGGAACTTTCTGAACGGAAGGGACCCCTGGTGCTAAAGTTTTGTTCGTATTCTCTGAAATTACAGCCACAGTATTAGAAACAATCTGAGAAACTATGTCACTGAAAGTTGTCATTACCAACTCCGTTATATCCGTATTAGTCTCATCACCAAGTGCCGGATTAGTAATCATCAAAACTGATTGCTTTGGAAAAACGAAATGAAACTCTCCAGTTATGTTGCCAGAAATCACAACTTTAGCATCAACAACCTCACCAGCAAGCTCGTTAGCGAACCTAGCCTTATCAAAAGTATCTATAACAAGTCCAGTATAAGAAACTTCCTTACCCATCAAAGTCCTATAAACATTCAAATTCGCTTGAACAACTGTTTTGAATAGCTCAGTAAGGTTAATTCTGTCCATTTCGGTGAGCAGACCTTCGGCAGAATCAACTGCCTTAGTCAACCCGAAATCCAGCCCACCGCTAAACCCCTCGGTACCACTGAGTAAAGCCTCTATTTCATCTTGAGACAAGCTACCTTCACCAAACATACCTCTAATCCTCCACCTCTCTTAAAACTAACTCTAATATATCTTCGGAGAGTTTCTCTATAGGCTCAATTATTTGAACAGCTACCTTCTTACCAACTCTCCCAGCTCTACAGTAAAACTTATCTCTGTTCTCTATCTTGAGTACCATGTTGTCCTTAACGCTTTGATCCAACTTTATCAAATCCCCAACTTTAAGATTCTTAACATCTCTAAGTGTCAACGTTGCACTACCAATAATGACGCTAACATCAAGGTAGACCTTACTCAAAGTATCCTTTATAAGATCCAAACTCTCCTTCGTCATCACCTTCTTTATACCAGAATACCAGTACTGAGCACTGAGTTTTGGCATTATCGGCTCTATCGTGACGTAAGGTATACAGAAGTTCATCATTCCCTCAACTTCACCAATCTTAGTATCAAAAGTTATCAGGACAACCATATCGGTAGGTGGAACAAGCTGAGCAAATTGCGGATTAACCTCAATGTTCCCCAACCTAGGCCTAAGGTCTATAACGTTAGCCCATGCTTCTCTTAGGTTAGAAAGTATCCTAACAATTATACTCTCAACAACAGACCTCTCTATATCAGTAAGCTCCCTGTTATTCTTCAAAGTTTCACCTTTACCACCAAAAAGCCTATCAATCATCGCAAACGTCAAAGTAGGATCTATCTCGAGGATAGCATTACCTTTGAGAGGATCCATATTTATGATACCCAATGTAGTAGGTGAGGGAATACTCCTCGAGAACTCTTCATAAGTCAACTGATCAACAGAAGCAACGTGTATCTGAGTAATGAGCCTAAGCTGAGCAGATAAGAATGTTGTTGTTAACCTCGCAAACGTCTCATGAATCATCTGAAGAGTTCTCAACTGGTCCTTAGAAAACCTATCAGGCCTTCTGAAATCATAGCTTTTTATATTCTTCTTGACAGCAGCTCCCCCTACCTCAACTCCCGGTACAGGTACCTCTTTAGCTTCAGCAATACCCCCCGTCTGTATCGCTGCTAAAAGATTATCTATTTCCTCCTGAGAAAGTACACTAGTCATAAACCCTATATATAATATAACTAAAACTCTCTACTAATTGTCAACACAAAGAATTTTCGTAAAAAAAGCAAAATCGTTAATCTCTTATGAGTAAAAACTCAACTCTCCTATTTTTAGCTCTACCCTCCTCCGTATCATTAGGTGCAATAGGTCTATCAAACGCAAAACCTTCAGCACTTATTCTATTTTTATCTATTCCCAACTTTATTAATTCTCTCATAACTGCCTCAGCTCTAGCTTTTGACAACTTCAAGTTATAATCATACGAACCAATGTTGTCAGTATGCCCCTCAACTCTTATCCTATATCCTCTGAATTTTTTGAGTTTCTCAGCAACCCTCTTTATTATAGCCAAACCTTTCGGCGTAATTTCAGCACTACCAAAAGCAAACTCTATACTGTGAACTCTAATCTTATAACCGTAAGGTGTTACCTCAATCAATATATCAGTAGGTAATACCGCTGGCCTTACGATATTCCTGTTACCTAATTTGTCCTTAACCTCAAAATACAGAGGATACTCCTCAGCACTATCAACAGTATCCCCATTATCACCAATACCATCCCACGCTATCTCGGCAGGCACTGCCCCCTTACCTTTGAATTCTTTAAACACCCTCTTACCATCCGGTGTAAGTATCCTGAAATACCATTCATCAATTTCTGTATCATCAGAAACATTAAATGTGAAAAAGACCTCATCATTTACATCATCACCATCTGGTGAAAACAAAGGAGGAGAAAAGCTAATCTCAACTTGTGGCGGTGTAGCATCAACTTTCAATTGTATAGGTGGTGAAACTGGTTTGTTCCCATCAACGTACTCAGCATCAGCATAAACAACATAAACACCATCCCAAACAACATTGCCCGAATTATCAGTGCCATCCCAATAAAAATTCGTAAGTATTTTATCACCTTCAAAACTCCACTGCCTTACAACTCTATCATTCTTCGTATCCTTAATATAAACATTCATCTTCTGTAAACCTTTGAGGTCATCAACTATGATTTCAATGCTAGCTTTATCAAGATAACCATCATTGTTGGGTGAAATCTCATAAACATCAGATTTAACAAATAAGTTTCTCAACTTCGTTGAGATTATAATACCTTTTATATTAGTTATGAATACATTACCTGCTCTGTCCTCTCCTTTGAGAATAAAGTTATAGTTACCATCTGGTAGAAGCTTACCATCATCACCAAGTCCACCCCACGTAATAGACTCAGCAGGATCAACACCCAAATTCCAAGTCTTAACAACATTGCCACTAACATCTTCTATATATGCAATCCATTCATCTCCTTTTGTCAAATCTTTAAGAGTGAACGTTATATCGTCCTTATTCCCATCACCGTTAGGTGAGAATATGTAATAAGGCACGTAAACGCTACCTGATGGTGGCGTGTTATCAACGACAACTTTCAAAACAGGTGAATATGCCTCGTTTCCTTCAAAATCTCTAGCATAAACCTGTAAGAAGTATTCACCATCAGGGACAACCTTACCCTTTGAATCTGTACCATCCCAACTTATCTCTCTAGGAACATCTACAGATTTCTTAGGAGCAAAAAGTCTTCTCAGAAGTTCCTCAAAGTCAAGAGAAAACTCTCTTCTGAGTTTTGAAGAAATAACCTTAACTTCGTTACCTTGAGCATCCTTGACTATAAGTCTCCACTCCTTGAGTATACCATTTTCAGATATATTTAGGTTGATCCTAACCTTATCTTTTCTACCATCATAATTTGGTGAGACATAAACAACCTTCTCAGCAGAGCTAGCAAAATACAAAAACTTTATGTTTTTTGATAAATTCAAATCAATCTCATCATTCCTTGAAACTTCAACATCAATGTTTATCTTCGGAGGTGCAGTGTCAATAGTACCTAAAGCGAAATCAAATCCTACCCAGTGCCCACTACCACTAGCACCAGATGAAGAATAAACAACGTTGTTATACGAATAATGCAGTCTCAGATCCAACCTCTCTATACCCCATTGTCTTTCCAAGGTATACTTAAAAGTAGCACCAAAGCTATAGCCATACCTATTTACACCAAAGAAGCCACCACCTTTTAGAATCAAAATATCAAGTATACTAGCTGATATCCCACCGTTAATTTCGGCGTTCAACCCCCAAGCACCTAAAACCATATCACCAACAAGGTTAAACTTCACAGGGTCAGTCCTGAGAAACATCAAGTCAACACCACTTCTAATAGTAGGCAGAGACGGAAAAGGTGAATAATTGCTCATAACTACAGGTAATCCAAGATTGAGTAGAGAGCAACCCCAAATTAATCTTTTAATACCTAGCCCAGAATCAAGATCTTCTTTAACCTTATACACAAAACCTAAATTTAGCCCAAAGCTAACACCACTTGTTGCAGTAAATCCAAATCCCACACCAAAGTCATCAGCAACATCTTTAGAAAACGCGAAAGTACCACCGAAAACTCCCCTAGAAGGCATACCATAATACAAAACTTGCCCAGAGAAAGTACCAATCAACGTAGGATAAGAAACCCCCAAAACTCCATAAGTTCCCAAGCTAGTAAAACCACCTAACGAAGTTGTTATTGCAAGCTGTTTCAAGAATGAGCCAGTCGAAGGGTTAACCAGTATTGATGAAGCCGTCTCTATGTTTGCTGAAACCGAGCCACCAAGTGCTTGATCATGAGCAAAAATATGAGAATTGAAGAACTCACTACCAGGCAAAACCTCAGCATAAACATTTATAGCAAAAGCCATTAACAATAAAAATATCCAAACTCTCTTCATTTTCCCCCCTTCAAATACCATTGTATAGAATAAACAAAAGACTTTTCAACTATAACAAACTTATCAATACTTTAGCAAAAATACCAAGTGGAAGTAACCTAAGAAATGTTGCACCTTCCTCATAAAACAAGTAATCACAAAACATTCTCTAATTATCCATTCCCAATCAAAACACCTCCACATTTTTATTGATACCACAAACCACATTACTTAATCATTATCACATGAAAATAAAAGAAATAGGTGAATTCGAACTCATTGAAAAAATAAAAGAAATAACGGAAACTGGAAACTCAGATAATTCAATAACAATACCAAACGGTGATGATTGCTTCGCCTTCAAAGAAAAAAACCATGTCCTAATAACAACAGATACATTAGTCGAAGATGCACACTTCATAAAAGACACCTTTCCTCCATACAAACTAGGCATCAAAGGAGCAGCTTCAAATCTTAGCGACATTGCAGCTTGCGGCGGTATACCCAAATACGCCCTAGTCTCACTAATTCTACAACCTGAATTAGAAGTTGATTGGGTACTAGAATTCTACAAAGGACTGAATTACCTATTCTCAAAATACACCACCTACATAGGTGGTGGTAATATATCAAAAGGAGAAAAAATATCAATAACAATAACCTTGATAGGTACCTCAGAAAAACCAATCACAAGAAGCGGAGCAAAACCCGGAGATCTAATATTCATAACCGGAACTGTCGGAGATTCAAGATTAGGACTAGAAATACTACTATCAAGGGAAAAACTCTCAACAGAACACGAAAAATACCTAGTAAATAGGCACCTAGAACCAACACCTAGAATTGAAGTAGGGCAATCGATAAAAGAAATAGCAACTTCATGCATAGACATAAGTGACGGACTAATACAAGACCTAAACCACATACTAAAATCATCAAACACAGGTGCAGAAATAGAACTAGAAAAAATACCAATAAGTAACGAATACTTCAATTACCTAAAGATGAGAAGAAATATTGATTACATGGATGCAAAATTCTTCGAGTATGCTTTGACGGGCGGAGAAGATTACGAATTAATATTCACTGTGCCACCAGGCAAAGAAGAGAAAGTAAAAAGAATTTCAGAAAAACTGGGAGTGAAAATAACGAAAATCGGCAAAATAACACACAACAGCGGAATAAATATATTGTTCAGAAACAAAGTAGTAAAGCCTGAAGAAATATTAAAAAAACTCGGATGGGAACACTTCTAAATATCTATCTCAACAACTTCCTTAGCGTACGTCTCTATAAATTCTTTTCTCTTCTTAACATCCTCACCCATGAGTATAGAGAAAATATTATTAGCTTTTATTGCATCTTCTAGCGTGATTTTTAGCAACTTCCTAGTCTCAGGATTCATAGTTGTTTCCCAAAGCTGCTCAGGATTCATCTCTCCTAGTCCTTTATACCTCTGGACAGTGAAATTTTTGTTCTTTAACGATTTCACTATTTTTTCTTTCTCCTCATCAGAATAAGCGTAGTAATTAGTCTTCCCTGACGATATCTTGTACAAAGGCGGCAAAGCGGAATAAATATAACCTTCCTCTATGAGTGGCTTCATGTATCTGTAGAAGAAGGTAAGCAACAATGTTCTTATATGTGAGCCATCAACATCAGCGTCTGTCATTATTATTATCTTCCCATACCTAACCTTAGATATATCAAAATCTTCGGCTATACCCGTACCGATAGCAGTGATAATCGTCTTTATCTCTTCATTATCAAGAAGCTTAGCTAACCTCGCTTTCTCAGCGTTGAGTATCTTACCCCTAAGAGGCAATATCGCTTGGAATTCTCTATTTCTCGCTTGCTTTGCACTACCACCTGCTGACTCCCCCTCAACTATGAACAACTCTGTCTTCTCCGGATCTCTCTCCGAGCAGTCAGCTAGCTTGCTCGGCAACATAAAAGAATCCAAAGCACTTTTCCTTCTTACAAGCTCCCTAGCCTTCCTCGCTGCCTCTCTAGCTCTAGCTGCCTCTATCGCCTTCTCTAGCACCTTTTTAACAGCATCCAAATCTTTCTCAAGAAGTGGTACTAACTTCTCATAAACTACATCCTCCACTACGCCTCTAACTTCAGAATTTCCAAGCTTAGTTTTAGTTTGGCCCTCAAACTGAGGTTCCGGCAACTTGACACTAACTACATAAACAATACCTTCTCTAATATCCTCTCCCGTAAGCTCTATCTTTGCCTTTTTATCAAATCCTAGTTTTTCATAGAACTCCAACATCACCTTAGTAAGCCCAGATTTAAAACCAGTAAGATGTGTACCCCCTTCTATCGTCTTTATCGAGTTAACGTAAGTATACCCCACTTCATCATAATCAGTAGTGTATCTAAATGCTATCTCAACAATAACAGGCCTACCATCACTAAGAGAACTCTCGCCATATATGTAGAACGTTTTAGTTATACACTTATTTTCCTTTGTAAGAGCTTCAACAAACTCTACTATACCACCTTCATAGTAAAAGACGTCCCCTTTCCCAGTCCTTTCATCAACTAATTCTATCCTCACTCCTTTGTTAAGAAAAGCCAACTCATTAAGTCTGGAATGAAGAACTTCGTAATTGAATGTAACACCTTTATCGAAAATTGTTTTATCAGGTTTAAACCTAACAATTGTACCAGTTCCCTTAACTCCTTCCTTCTTCACAACAACATCAGTTTCAGGAACCCCCCTTCTGTACCTCTGATAGTACAACTTACCATCCCTCTTAACAAACACCTCCAAGTATTCAGAAAGAGCATTAACAACAGAAACACCTACGCCATGCAAACCTCCCGAAACCTTGTATACCTTGTTGTCAAACTTGCCACCAGCATGCAGTTTAGTCATCACAATCTGCAAGGCCGAAACACCATACTGAGGATGAATATCAACAGGTATTCCCCTACCATCATCCTCAACCTCAACCACATCCCCATGGTGAATAGTAACTTTTATGTTTTTACAATAACCTGCAATAGCCTCATCGATCGAGTTATCAACAACCTCGTAAATTAGATGATGATAACCAGAAGGGCCAGTGGAACCAATGTACATTCCTGGTCTCTTTCTAACCGGCTCAAGCCCCTCAAGAACCTGAATATCCTGAGCACTATATTCTTTTTTGTCACTCATATTAGGTAAATTTTAAACGAAAACCAAATAAGTTTGGAAATTCATAGGAACACTTTATCAAATAGTTAAATAATTTTTCTAGCAGGGGCAGAAGCCCCTGGTAAAAAATTAATACCGGTAAATCGTTCCCCCGTGAATGAGCGATACAATCCTATTACTAACCCACACCATCGGAAAAGCAAAAACGAAGTTCACAGCTGCCTCTATTACCATAATAAACCACACGTTAGACAACGATATGTTATTAAAAACTACAGATTCCAGGAACAACACTATATATTTCACAAAGGTAGTTAAAAACGAAACAACCGGCAGCGTAAATATCGAATCATAAACAAAAACCTTTGAATATGCCTCAACCAAATATGCAGCAGTAGCAAAAACTATAATATGAGTGCCAATTATAGCACTAGAGATGACATCAACCACTAGTCCTAAAATAGCACCTAATATAATCCCGTTTGTAACCCCAACACTAAACGAGTACGCTAAAACAAAAATCATTATAAGGTCAGGAAAGAAACCGTAGACCCTAAACTGAGGTATAACCTGAATAATCAAAAGGATAGCAAGGAAAAAGTACCCCCAAAACCTATTCATACTACGAATACCTCTGCCTCATCTCCTCAACTTCTTTGATTAGCCTTTCCTCAATCTCATCTATTTTTTCCAATTGATCATTAGGAACCTCTATCTTTATTCTCATTATCTCCGAAATTGATTTTATCTTTTCAAGTTCACTAACAGGGACTTTGTAGTTAACAACTAAATCATGCAATAAGTCGTACAATTTCAGTATTATTCTAGCCATTTTGACCTGTTTCTGAGGAGAGCAATATGAATCTACAGGGTCATAAGCTGTCTGTTGTAGGAAACCAACTTTTATTACTCGCGCTACCTCAAGTACCAACTTCTCAGATTGAGGTATAGCATCAAGCCCTACAATCTTGACTATCTTCTGAAGCTTATCCTCCTTGACAAGAATATCCATTATTCTTTGCCTCAACTCCTTATACTCAGGATCAACCTTACTCCACCAATCAGAAACAGTATCGACATAGAAGCTATAGCTAAGCATCCAGTTTATCGATGGGAAGTGTCTTTGGCTAGCTAAGCTTTTATCAAGAGCCCAGAAGCATTTTGTGAATCTCTTTGTATTCTGAGTAACAGGCTCAGAGAAATCACCACCAGCTGGAGATACAGCACCAATCAACGTAAGAGAACCCTTATTGCCACTTAGAGTATCAACATAACCGGCTCTTTCATAAAACGCTGCCAACCTTGAACCCAAGTAAGCAGGGAATCCTTCCTCGGCTGGCATCTCCTCCAACCTACCCGAAAGCTCTCTCAGTGCTTCAGCCCACCTACTAGTAGAATCTGCCATAAGTGCAACATTATACCCCATATCTCTGAAGTACTCACCTATTGTTATACCAGTGTATATCGAAGCTTCTCTAGCAGTAACCGGCATGTTCGAAGTATTAGCAATAATAACTGTTCTCTCCATTAACGGTTTACCAGTCAAAGGATCCATTAATTTCGGGAAATCCTCAAGAACCTCAGTTATCTCATTACCTCTTTCGCCACAACCTACATATATGATTATGTCAGCATCAGACCATCTAGCCAATTGGTGCTGTGTAACCGTCTTACCAGTACCGAAACCCCCAGGTATAGAAGCAGTACCACCCCTAGCAATAGGGAAAAGGAAATCAATCACTCTTTGTCCTGTAAACATCGGTTCTGCAGGAACGTACTTACTAAGTATTGGCCTTGGAATCTTAACAGGCCACCTATGATACATTTTCAATTCTTGCCTACCCCTAACAGGATCCTCTAAAACACATACAACTTCCTCTACAGTATACTCCCCCTCATTAGCAACATACACAACCTTACCAGCATTATCAGGTGGAACAAGGATTTTGTGAACTATCCTAGAAGTCTCTGGAACTTCGCCTATTATCTGCCCGCCTCTAACTAAATCACCTTCCTTAACCAAAGGCTTAAAGTGCCACCTCTTAGTTCTATTCAAAGAAGGTAGGTCAACACCCCTAGGTATAAAAATACCATACTCGTATATTTCATCCAAAGGTCTTTGAATACCATCATATATCTTTGACAATATCCCAGGCCCAAGCTCAACAGAGAGAGGCACCCCCGTACCATAAACATAATCCCCAGGCTTAACTCCCGAGGTATCTTCATATATCTGAATCAAAGCCTTATCACCGGAAACAGAAATAACCTCCCCAATCAGAAGGTACTTCGAAACTTTAACAACTTCCATCATCTTGAGATTTCTAACATCCTTAACCACGGCTATAGGACCATTGATCTCTTCAATCACCCCCGCAACATCCAAATCAACATTGTTCATAACCTCAGCCATAAAAACCACCTTCTAAGGTTATTTTCATAAATAAAACTCCGTTTTTTCAAATTCTAATGCTAAAAGCACAATGCGTTATGAAACACTTAAATTAAAGATTTTTTGCGTTCTAAGTTATCGGATTGGATACAAAAAGTGTTGAATGCAAAAGTACGGAATTTTAAAATTTACTCAAGTTGGAGGTACTAAATGGATGTCAAAGCTATAAAAGAAATCTCCGTGAACATAATAGGCAATGTAGGCAAAGTCATCATTGGTAAAATACCACAGACAAAACTTATTCTTGCAGCAATGTATTCTAAAGGGCACGTACTAATAGAAGATATACCAGGCGTAGGCAAAACAATGCTAGCAAGAGCAATAGCCAAAAGCATCGATGCCGTATTCAGAAGAGTACAAGCAACTCCTGATCTACTTCCTTCAGACATAATAGGTGTATCAATCTACAACCCAGAAACAAAAAAGTTCGAATTCAGAAAAGGTCCAATAATGTCAAACATCTTGCTAGTTGACGAAATAAACAGAGCAACTCCAAAAACACAATCAGCTTTACTTGAGTCAATGGGTGAATCACAAATATCAATTGAGGGGATAAGCATAAGTTTACCATCACCCTTCATAGTTTTAGCAACTCAAAACCCCATAGAGTTTGAAGGAACGTTCCCACTACCAGAAGCGCAAATGGACAGGTTCATGATCAACATATCTCTTGGCTACCCATCACCAGACGAAGAAGTACAAATCCTAACATCTCAAAAAGAAAGGCACCCCATAGATTCCTTAACTCCAGTAACAACAACTAAAGAAATATTGCAAATCCAAGAAGCTATAACAAAAGTATACATAGAAGAAAGCTTAAAAAGATATATTGTAGACATAGTAAACAGAACCAGGAATCACCCGTCAGTGCTACTAGGAAGCTCACCAAGAGGTTCATTAGCAATTTTCAAAATGGCTCAAGCAATCGCAGCAATAAACGGAAGAGACTTCGTAATACCTGAAGACATAAAATACGTTGTACTGCCATGCTTGAAACATAGAATAATACTCAAACCCGAAGCAAAACTAAAGAATATCAAGCCGGAAGATATAATAAATTCCATCCTCGAATCAGTCGAGGTGCCAATAGAAGAAAAAGTATGAGAATACTTCTCATCATCACCCTTAGCCTAATATTCATCATAATTTTCCCGTTCTACAGTGTCACCTTAGCCATAACCTCACTATTACTAGCAATATTTCTAAACAACACATACCTCTCAATAATCGAGAAATCAATAACAGTAAAAAGGTATATCGAAAACAATAAGATATTCTTCAGCGACTCGACATTGGCAGGCATAACAATAGAAAACACAAGCATACTACCAATACCAATATTGTACGTGAGCGATTACACAAGTTCAGCTCTTTCATTAAAACAAAAAGAAGTCTTTACAATTTCCATGTCTCCAAAATCAAAAATAACGCTAAAATTCAGAGTATACGGCACCAAAAGAGGAGACCACTACCTAGGGCCAACAATCCTGGAGATAAAGGACCTCCTGGGAATATCACAAATAACAAAGGAGTACGATACTTCCGGATTCATTACCGTTTTTCCCGCTTTGCTAGCACACAGAGAAATAGAAAAAAGTAATCTACAGCCATACGGCGAAATAAAAAATAAACTCCCAATATTCGAAGACATAACAAAAATCCAAGGGATAAGAGAATACCAACAAGGCGATGAGGTAAGACGAATAAACTGGAAACTATCGGCAAAACACAATAAACTCTACGTGAATTACTACACTCCAACAGTATCATCAAGCAGCGTTATAATTCTAAACCTATACCACCCAGACTTCGATATGAAATACCCTGACTTCTACGAAGAATTCGCAATAGAACTAGCAACAACAATAATATTTGACCTACACCAGTACAACCAGGAAATTGGATTTGTGTCAAACGGGGAGATAAGAAGGAAAACATCAATACAAGGGAAAACGTTAATAGAAAACCCTAGCGGCATCGTAGAGTTTCCTACAACATCCGGAAACGATCACGTTATGACAATATTTGAAATGTTGGCAAGAATATACCCTCAAAACAAAATTGATTTATACAAAACGCTAAACAGCATATCAATAAAAATACCCTGGGGCTCAGCATTAATAGTAATAACCCCTAACATAGACTATGAATCACTTCTCTACCTAGCAGAAATAGCAAGGAAAGGGCACCAGGTATTCCTCTATAACGTTCATCCGAACAAATCACTACAAAACTACCAAAGTGCAAATATAAAAAGCTTCAACACCCTAAAACAAGAAAATACTATACAGATTGAAAGAGTTATGTAAGCTAAGAAAACCTTTTCGAAACGAAATCGACAAATTCCTCAGTTCCCTCGAATATTACCCTAGTGATAGGCTCAGTGTTTGATCCTCTTATGTGAATCCAACCAGATTTGAAACCGAACCAAACACCATCCAGCTCATTCCTCTCATAACTACCAAACTCTGAAGAAACATCATCTATGATTTTCTCAATATATTCCTTCTCTAAATTACCCTCAAATTTCTTTTTGACCATTTCTAACTTAGGCAATAAAGAAAAAATCTCTGACACCTTTTTACCACTTTTTGCTAATAAAAGTAAAATCAAAGCCATTCCAACAAAACTATCTCTCGCAGGATTAATCAGAGGGAATATGACTCCACCGTTTCCTTCACCACCAATAAAAGCATTAAACTTTAGCATTTCATCGACAACATTAGCCTCTCCAACCTTACTCCTTATAACCCTAAAACCATACTTAGAAGCAACAAAATCAGACAAAGAAGAAGTAGACATATTAACTACAATGGTCTTCGAAAACTTTTGAGAATAAAGGTACTCAATAGCCGATATCTCGGCAAGTGGCAATGTGTACTCTTCCCCCAAAATCTCTCCCTTCTCAGAAACCACAGCTAACCTATCGCCATCAGGATCAAGTGCAAACCCAACATCACAACCATTATCAACAACAAGTTCTGAAAGCTCCATCAAAGCACTACCTACAGGCTCGGTAGGTCTACCAGGAAAAGAATCTTCATCAATGTTTATTGGTACAACCTCACACCCAAGGTATTCGAGAAACTTCATTCCTAACCTAGCACCGGCACCATTAACAGGATCAAACCCAACCTTAAACTTTTTATTCCTTATTTCTTCAATATCTATTACCTTTTTAACTCTCTCAATAAACAGCTTCAAAATGTCGGTATAATCTATCCTTTTACCAACCTCAAACCATTCGGAAATCTTCGGCTTGCTCAAGTTAATGATATTTTGTATAGCTCTAACAGCATCCTCATTAATAAACCTACCGCCTCTATCAACAAACTTCAAGGCATTCCACTCCGGTGGATTGTGACTAGCCGTAACAACAACACCACCTACAGCGCCTAGTTCCCTGACAGCAAAAAGAGTTAAAGGTGTAGTACACACACCTAAATCAAAAACATCATACCCATACGCCCTAAAAATACTCGAAACAAAATCTAAAATAATAGGACTACTCTTCCTAGTATCCCTACCAATAACTACTTTCCTAGGTAAATCAGAGAAATTACTAAGATAAGCAATAAAAGCCTCAGTGTATGAAGCAATAACTTCCAAGTCAAGGCCATCGCCCCATACACCTCTTAAACCTGAAACAGTAAATTTCAAAGGCATATGCTAGTATATGGGAGTACCCTCCGACTTAGTCAATTTCCTGTATTCCTCAAGCATGAATTTTGTTATTTTACCTGGTTCGCCGTTGCCTATTATTCTCTTGTCTACGCTAGTTACAGGTACAACCTCAGCACCAGTACCAGTAAGGAATATCTCATCAGCAATATATAAATCTATCTTTGGGAAAAGTTTTTCTTCAACAGGTATTCCATTTTTCTTGGCAATCTCCATAACAGTTTTCCTAGTTATACCCTCAAGTATTCCAGCTTCCCTCGGAGGAGTAATTAAAACCCCTTTCTTAACAATGAAAATATTATCACCTGTACACTCAGAAACAAAACCACTCTCGTTTAGCATTACAGCTTCGGGCACCCCAGCATTAACAGCCTCTATCTTCGCCAAGATACTGTTAAGGTAGTTCAAACTCTTTATAACGGGTGGTAAAGCGTTAAGAGAAGACCTAACAGTAGAAGCAACAATTACAGGCATACCTTTCTCGTATATCTCTTGAGGGTACATAACAAGTTTATCAACTATAACAACAAATGAAGCCTTCTTCGCCAAAAAAGGATTCAATCCCAAATCGCCAATCCCTCTAGACAAAATAGGCCTTATGTACGCATCCTTCACATTGTTAACTCTACAAGTCTCTATGATTATTTTCTTAATTTCTTCCTTAGTATAGGGAGATTCCAGCATCAAAGCCCTCGCACCTTCAAAAAGCCTATCAATATGCTCATCTAGCTTAAAAATTTTACCATCATAAGCCCTTATACCCTCAAAAACACCATCACCATAAAGAAAACCTTTATCAAAAACACTTATCTTTGCATCCTCTTTGTCATAAAACTCACCATTAACAAAAACCTTAGATCCCATAAAAATCCTCCAATTTTATATAAATTTTCATTGAAAAAAGTTAGATTATTCAAATTCTAAAGATTTGAAAAGAAACAAAAAGCAGGTAATTCCCAATATCAAAACAAACAAAAAAGCAAAAGGTACTGAAATTAGCAAACCAACGAAAATCAAAAGAGAAAACCCATAGGCCCCAACTGTCAATACCCTTCTCAAACTCTCCAAATAATTAACCACCTTCCTAGAAAAGTCAATAGTCAACAACGGCAAAAATAAATTCTCACCAACGGTAAAAACGGTGCTATTCACCCCTTTGGAAATGTTCGGCAATGCACTTATTTCAATCTTACCGTAAGGTGAATCATAAAAAGCAAAAACCGAAGCATCATTCTCTTTCTTCCCGAAAAGAGGAAAAAACATTTCAAGAAAATCATCCGAAACCTTGCAAAAAACACTAAATTTCTCCAAGTAAAACCTCATTTCCTCTCGAGTCAATCCTTCCATCTCTTTAACATCGACACTCGCCAAATTTTCAAAATCAACATGAACCAAGTCAAAAAACTTCTTCAATTCCTTCCTAGAAAGAAAACTAGTAAAGTAAACCTTTGCAAAAATTTCCAACTTCCTCATTAAACCCTCGAAATCCATTCTCACATGCTCAAATAAAACAACACTTACTAAATCAATTTCATTGTCTTCAACTTTGAGCACAACTATTCCCTCCTCACTCTCATACCTAAGGCCCGGAATATCACCAAATTCAGACAAATAACCTTTCAACGGTATAGATTCTAATCTAAACTTTCTACCTCCATGGCTCACCTCAACAAAAGATCTAGCTTCCAAAGGATTCTCAGATATACCATAATCAGTAATTCTAAAAACCTTACTAGATAAATATTCCTCAGGAACCAAAGCTTTAAAAAGGCTAGCACAACTCATTAAATAAACCTTATTATCCAAGCTTCTCTGTTTTGAATAAATCGCACTAATTAAAAAATATGTATAAGCCAAATATTCGTAATGAACGTTCCCTATCTCTCTAAAATTATCAAAATTCAAATAAACCGATTCATTAGGTATAAAAATCCTCACCTTTGTATTCTCAAATGAAGATTCCTTCAAATTAACAAAAACTCTACTAACCTTAGAAAGGCGAAAAAGCAAAAGAGGATTACCAACAACAATTCCTTTGCCAACCAAACACCTCATAAATTCAAAAGTTTTCAACAACACTAATTTTTCCATCACCGAAGGTGATGATAAAACTAGAGAAACGAAAAATACTCCCAAAGACAATGCAACTTTTTTAGAAACAAATAAAGCAACTGCGGAAAATGCAAGCGAAAAGAAAATCCAACACAAAATATAAAAAACCTTCTTTTTCCCTCTTAAAAGAACTCCCTCAACTCTATTCAACCCCTCAGTCTCTCCAGGAACATCAAAAACTATTCCTTTACCACTCCCTTTAACAACAACAGAGTTCTTGAAAATTATATTCCCCAGCTCGTAGAGTTTAAATTCTTTTCCTGACAAAGTACCGGCATGTTTATTAACCCTCTCACCTTCACCAAAAACGAGAGTCTCATCAACAACGAGATTCTTTGACTCCAAAAGCCTAACATCAAAAGGTACTTTCATTCCCTCCTCAATCAAAATGATATCCCCTACTAAAATTTTACTCCTAGGAACAAACAAAATCTTTTCATCTCTAACAACCTTAAAGACAGGCTCCGCCAAATTAGAAAATAAATTCCTGAAACGAAACAACTTGTCCAAAACCAGTAGATAAAAGACCAGCGAAAAACAAAAAAAGACTAACAAAAACAATCCTAAAAAATACTCACCGGAATGAAAAGAAAAAGCTCCAATAACCAAAACACAAAGCAAAAGAGCAAAAAATCCATCAAAATACCTCGATACTCCCTTAAAAAATCCTCTCTTTGATCTAGCCTCTATGTCTTTTTCTTTCCTCAACCTAGAAACATAATCAAGAAGCTCCTGCCCCCTAAGTCTAGAAATAGTGAAATAATCAAAACTAGGCATCTTGAAACCTCAGTTTCCTAATTTTCGGATAGAGTCAAATCGAAATTACATTTTGACCAACCTTTTATCCGGCACAACCATCTTATCACCAACTATAAAAGACAACTTACACCTAAAAAACTTAGCACTCTCATCAAAAACAGGACTACCTATTCTTTGCCCCTTCACAACTCTTTGGCCATTTCCGACGTAAACATCTCTAAGCAATCCATAAACACCATAAAAACCATCACCATGCTTAACAATCACAGTTCTACCAAACACCCCAAAAGTTCCAACAAATATCACTACTCCATCATATAACGAATTCACAACTTCCGGTTTATTCAAATACACATCAATAAACTTATCATATTTACTCTCCACGGAAACTGCACTACTGAAAGACAAAGAAAAACTAGGTATAAAATCGACTTTTTTCACACTCTTCTTACTGGAATTCTTAGCATCAACAACTTTGTTCTCACCAACCAAAATAATCATTCCCTCCCTCAACACAGAGTTTTTATTCAAACCATTAATTCTCGCCAAATACTCAACAGAAACCTTAAACCTACGTGCAATGCCATAAAGCGTATCACCCTTCTTAACAACATAAACCTTCTTACTATATTTACTCTTCTTGTTATGTTTTATATCAGCATCAAGATCTAATTTCTTAACAGGAATTTTAATTATTTGCCCTTCCTTTATATTAAAGTCAGAGAAATCGTTCAAAGAGAGAATCTCTTCAATAGTGGAATTATACTTCTTGGCTAGACTAAACAGCGTATCACCTTTCTTAACTTTGTACTCGACAAGAGTCCTATTCGGTATCTTGATAATTTGCCCAGCTTTCAGTTCAGTAATACCATTAATCTGTTGTATCTGCCAAATCTCAACATTAAACCTCTTGGCCAAACCGTAAAACGTATCTCCCCTGTTAACTCGATAAGTTATAAAATCTTGGACAGAATAAATCTCAAAAGACAAAACAAAAAATAAAAAAAACACTATTTTTAACACTACAATACGAGAACAGATAAAGAACACTTTAATATTATTTCGGAAACTGAAACACCTTTATAAAACCTTTTGTGCCCTCACAACAGTAAAAGCTATTTTTTAGTGCTTAGAGGCCAATTAAATATAGAAAACTTCGAAAGGCATTTGAAGAAAGACTCCATTGATTAGTAATGTTTAAAGTATATGTGAAGAGAAACGAAGAAGAACAACCTATTCTTTATCCTTCTCAAAAAGATACTTGTATTCCCCGTATCCTTCCTCTTCTAGTTTCTCATAAGGTATGAATCTCAAAGCTGCCGAATTCACACAATACCTTAGCCCTGTAGGTTCTGGCCCATCATCAAAAACATGCCCTAGATGAGAATCCCCGTGTTTACTCCGTATTTCTACTCTCACCATTCCGTGACTGTAATCCAACCTATAAACTATATTATCCTCCTCTAAAGGCCTATAGAAGCTTGGCCAGCCAGTACCAGAATCAAACTTATGTATAGAGGCAAACAGAGGTTCACCAGAGACTACATCAACATATATACCTTCTTTGTGATTATCGTAATACTCATTTCTAAACGGTGGCTCAGTATATGACTCTTTAACAACTTTATACTGAAGCTCAGTTAATTTGCTAAAATCAGCTTTTAGATACTTGGGGTTAAGCTTCTTCTTAGGTAGCTTGAGAATATTCTGATCTTTCCAGTACTTTTCTATAAATCTCTTTCTACCCGACATCTCTTTGTAGAAACAATACCTAATCGGATTAGTCTTATAGAAACTAACATGATAATCCTCAGCAGGATAGAAATTCTTAAACGGCAGGACATCAACAAACAACTTTCTACCAAATATTCCTGATCTCTCAATAACATCAATCACCTTATATGCTAAATCTCTCTGATTTTCATCATGGTAAAATATAGCCGTCTTGTATTGTTCACCAACATCACTAAATTGTCCCTCAGGATTTGTTGGATCAATGTTAGTAAAAAATACTCCTAAAAGCTCTTCATAAGATACAACATCCTCATCATACTTAACTTGTACTGCTTCTCTATGCCCAGTATTACCATAACATACCTCTTCATAAGTAGGAAATTCAACAAACCCACCAGAATACCCAGGCACAACACTCAAAACCCCATCATACTGGCTAAAAGCCTCTTCCATACACCAGAAACACCCACCTGCAAAAGTTGCTATCCTCTCTTTCATAACATTAATTTACTAAATTACCTCTTAAAAATCTAAAGTTGCTAGGTACTTAATGAACAAACGCTTATAGCACTTTTCCACTATAGTTAATGTGTGCGTTATCTTACCTTAAAACTAGTAAAATATACACCTAATCAACTAAAATTTCTTTCTTTAATCATCTTCTTCAAAGAGGTGGGGGCATATGGAGATAAGAGATACAATCTTAGGTATCCTAAGTTTCGTACCATTCCTGATATTAGCTTTCGGAATACTGAGAACTAACATAAAAATGCACTTGATAACTTTAGGTACAATACCTATAGTCACACTACTTTCCTTACTTTGGAGTCAAAATATAAAAGTACTAGGCATCTCGATAATTGAGGCAGTAGTCATATCGATAATTCCGATAATATGGGTTGTTCTAGCAGCTGTATTTACATACTTCATAAGTATAAAGACAGGAGCAATTGAAGTAATAAAGAGATTCCTTGTCTCAGTAACACCAGATAAGAATGTACAAGCAGTAATTATAGCATTTGGGTTCGGCGGATTCTTAGAGAGTGTAGCAGGGTTCGGCACAGCTGTAGCAATACCAACAGGCATACTGGTATCTCTAGGATTTAATCCAATAAAAGCAGCAATAATATCATTAGTTGCAAACTCCGTACCCGTTGCATTCGGAGCTTTAGGATTACCTGTAATAGTGCTAAGTAACCTAACTTCTGAACCTCTTATGATCCTCACAAAGTACGTGGTAATTCAGCTTATCCCATTCTCACTAATAATACCAATAGCAATAGCCATAATATCCAACGAAGGTTTAAAAGGAATAAAAAATTCCATTCCTGATTCAATCATAATAGGTGTCGCATTCACACTAATTCAAACAATTGTAGGATTATTCGTAGGACCTGAACTTGTAGCCGTATTAGGTAGCTTAGGAGCTATAGCAACAATAGTATTGATAAAGTACCTAAGGAACAAATCAATGGATTTCTCAGGATTACCAAGTGCAACATCGAACTACGTGATACTTTTCATTCTCATAATACTAACGAGAGTTTTCAACTTTGAATTCCTCAGAGAATACCCATTCACAATAAGGTTTGTGCTAGGAGATGGGCATTTCGTCAAAATCGACTGGCTAACAACGCCGGGCACACTCCTTTTAATAGCCTCAATAATAGGAGCTAAAATACAAGGTGCAAAACTGAAGGAAATATTTTCCACCCTACTAACATCAGTAGACAAACTAAAGTGGAGTGCTATAACAATAATGAGTATAGTAACAATTGCTAAAATAATGGGGAACACAGGAATGATAACAAGTGCAGCATTAATAATTGCGCTTTTATCTGGGAAAGCCTATCCTTTCTTTTCACCACTTGTTGGCGCTCTCGGAACGTTCATAACAGGTAGCGATACAAGCTCTAACATACTTTTGGGTAACCTACAAAAAGAAACTGCTTCTAAGGTTGGACTTGACGTCGCTTGGATAGTAGCATCAAACACTTCCGGAGCGACGGCAGGCAAAATGATTTCACCACAAAGCATAGCCGTAGCATCCTCAGCCGTAAACTTAGGGGGAAACGAGAAAGAAATATTAAAAACAACTTTACCTATTTGTATAGGTTACGCATTGATACTGGGTATATACGTTGCAATAGTAAGCTATCTAATTTGAACTCGCAGGGGGCACGGCCCCCTGTAGAAATTTATTCCCACTCTATAGTAGCAGGTGGCTTCGACGTAATATCGTAAACAACTCTTGTCACTCCGGGAACTTCTCGAACAATCCTGTTTGCAACACGATTCAAAAACTCATGTGGCAACCTAGCCCAATCTGCCGTCATGCCGTCAACACTAGTCACAGCCCTAATAGCAATGACATTGCCATAACTCCTTTCATCTCCCATAACACCTACAGCTTTATCAGACAAAAGCACAGCAAAAGCCTGCCAAACTTCTTCATATAAGTTGCTACCTCTCAATTCCTCTATAAATATATGATCAGCCTTTCTCAAAATATCGAGTTTCTCCTTCGTTACCTCACCCATTATCCTTACGGCTAGCCCTGGTCCCGGAAAAGGATGCCTGCCTATTATCCTCTCAGGAATCCCCAAAATCCTACCCAAAGCCCTAACCTCATCCTTAAAGAGTAACTTAAAAGGTTCTAAAATCCTACCTTCTCTCTCCAGTTTCCTTATTTCCGCTACTCTGTTATGGTGTGTTTTTATAGTAGCCGAAGGCCCCTTAACTGAAGATGTTTCTATCACATCAGGATAAAGTGTGCCTTGCGCCAAAATCTCTATATCCCCAGCCTCCCTAAAGAAAACATCTATAAATTTCCTACCAATAATTTTCCTCTTTTCCTCTGGATCTTTTACCCCTCTCAGAGCAGATAGAAATTCATAAGAAGCATCAACATACTTAACATCTACACCCAATGACCTAAAGTTCTCTATAACCTCACTTTCTTCATTCAATCTAAGTAAACCTGTGTTGACAAATATAGGTAAAAGCTGAGTACCTAAAATTTTTCTCAGGTATACTGCCATAACAGTGGAATCAACACCGCCACTAACAGCCATCACAACCTTTTTGTTACCAACTTTTTCTCTTATAATCTCTTCTTCTTCCTTCATAAACTTCTCAAGTGACCAACCTTTAGTAGCATTACAGATCCCAAAGACAAAGTTAGAAAGAATTTCCTTGCCATACTGCGTGTGATATACTTCTGGGTGGAATTGAACAAGATAAATTCTCTTATCTTGATTTTCTAAGCTCGCTATTATGTTATTTTCTGTAATTGACGTCACTTTAAAATCATTCGGTGGAACAACAACTGAATCTCCATGACTCATCCAAACCACAATTTCCTTAGCAATCCCTCTAAAAAGAACGGACTCTTCAATAACCTTTAACCTAGTATAACCATACTCCCTGAAAAGAGACTTCTCAAGTTTACCTCCATTCAAGTACACTAAAAGCTGCATCCCATAGCAAATTCCAAGAACAGGCACACCAAACGAACTAACAAACTCTAAACTAACCTTAGGTGAACTATCATCGAGAACGCTAGCAGGCCCACCAGAAAAAATAATACCCTCTATCTTCCCTTTAACACTATTTAAAAGCTCTTCCCTCGAAATAGAATAAGGAAATATCTCAGCATAAACACCTAATTCTCTTATTCTCCTAGCTATAAGCTGAGTGTACTGGGACCCAAAATCAATTATCGCTATCATTTAGTAATTATGAAAAAACAAAACTTGATCTTACCATATAAAAGCCATTCCAATCTATACGAATAGACAATGTTCCCGGTACATTCCCTAACTCTTATAGACTATTTTAGAAAGTTCTAAGTTTATACATTTAATATACTCACATGAAGGTTTGTTATTTCGGGTCTGGAAATTTCTCAAAGATGGTTTTAGAAAACATCCTGAAGTCAGGTGGTAATTTCTCCATAGATTTGGTCGTCACCAAATCTGACAAAGAAAAAGGAAGAGGTAAAAACTTGCTACCTACGCCAGTAAAAGAGTTAGCACTCTCCCATGGTATCGAGGTATGTGACAGAGAGGATATAAAATCTCCCGATTTTGCCAACTTCTTGGCTCAAAAAAAATTTGATATTTTCGTCGTCTGTGATTATGGCAAGATAATCCCCAGAAATGTTTTTTCCATACCTCCTCTTGGCAGCTTGGGAGTTCATCCTTCGTTACTTCCTAAGTATAGAGGGCCTTCTCCTATTCACGCCGCTATACTTAGCGGCGATAAAAAAACAGGTACTACCCTGTTTTTCTTAAATGAAAACATGGATGCTGGTGATATCGTTCTACAAAAGGAAATTGATATATCAGACGATGATGACTACATTTCACTATCCGAGAAGCTATCAATTCTGTCATCCCAATGTGTTATAGAATTTCTCCTTTCCCCCAACTCCTTTGTTCCCAAACCTCAAGACAATTCAATCGCAACTTTCACAAAAATGGTTACAAAGGAAGACGGAAGAATAAATTGGAATGACAGCGCTCTACAGATATCAAGAAAAGTTAGAGCATACATAGCCTGGCCTAAGGCATGGTGTTACTTTAGAGGGAAAAACATTAAAGTCCTTAAGGTTAAGACCTACGACAGCTATATTAGTGGTAAACCCGGTGAAGTTATTAAAATTACCAGCGAAGGAATTCACGTTCTAACAGGTAATGGAATCATCTCCTTAGTCGAACTCCATCCTGAGAATTCCAAAGTTATGAGTGCTAGAGATTTTGTTAACGGTTATAGAGTTAAGGTTGGAGATATCTTCGAGTAAGAGGTGGCTATGTCAAAGTTCGAGATCTTTGAGACACCAATAAGGGATCTAATCATCATAGTTCCCCAGGTTTTCAGAGATGATAGAGGTTTCTTCCTAGAGGCTTGGAATCAGAAAGAATTTGATGAGATATTCTCTAAGATTTACGGAAGGAAAATAAATTTCGTACAAGACAATCACTCTAGATCTATCAAAGGAGTTGTTAGAGGACTTCATTATCAGGAGCCACACCCACAAGGCAAACTAATTAGAGTTGTGAGAGGCAAAATATTTGACGTAGCCATTGACTTAAGGAGAGAATCACCAACTTTCGGCAAATGGTATGGGGTCATTCTATCCGATGATGATATGAAGATGTTTTATATACCTGAAGGTTTCGCTCATGGATTCGTCACCATTTCAGATATAGCTGATGTTATGTACAAAACTACAGACTTCTATTACCCTGAGTACGACAAAGGTATCATTTGGAATGATCCAACAATAAACATTGATTGGAACCTGAAAGAGTTCGGTATAGAAAAAATTATACTATCCCCGAAAGACAGCAAGTTACCATCTTTCAAAGAGGTTTTTGGTCATAAATAGGTAGCGGGACACTTAAAAGTAAAAAGCTAATAACGTCAACCATGAAAATATTCATACCGCACTTTTTCGATCGCTAGTGCCAGAAGTCCTATGTGACTCCAAAGATAAAGCCTTAGAACGTTTTGGTTAAACATCAAAAAGAATAACTCTAGCAAAAACCCTAATGCCAATCCTATAAGAACTATACTTATATTATGGTTCGAAGCTAAGACCTTTATGCTCAATCTTATAGCATCGTACGATATGGCTATTATAAAACCAAGCATCAAGAGAAATCCTATTATTCCGAAACCTGCCAACATCTCAGCAAATATGTTCATCCCTTCAAATTGTTTTACATCCTCATTATCTTTAGGATTCATACCATGTTTGACCGCTCTATAAGGTGCTACACCTCCTAAACTTCTACCTAACAAAGGATTCTCTAAAATTATCTCCAAAGTTTCTTTGAATTGACCTAATCTTATATCAAAAGATGCCTCTTTCGATGAAGCAATTACCTCTTTTGTCTTTTCTATATAAGAAATATGAGAAATTTTTTTTTTGCCTGAAAATGCAGAGTAGATGATATTACCTATATTACCTGATACGTAGAATATAGACGCAAATAGAACTGTAAAGGCTACAAGGTATGAGATGTTTCTCTTCAAATTCATATCTTTCGAGCCCTTGAAAAGCTTCAAGAACACACCAACTGCAATTGCTAACAGTATTACTATTATAGCTTCAACAACACCTAATTTGGAAGTTGAAAAGGCAAGCACCAAGAGTACTAATGAAGAAGTCAAGGAGTAAAAAATTATTTTTTCTTTCCTCTCAACTAAGAATAAAGCCATTAACATTGTTAGTATCAATCCCGGGGTCAGATAGGTCACATAGTATGACGGTTCGTATGTTAAACCATTGATTCTACCAGGTTGCAACATAAAGAAATTTGTTCCGAAGACATAGAAGAGAACAAACTGTAAAGTTCCTAGGAAAGCATGCAATAAAAACGATAAAACGTAAATGTCAATAATTTTTTCTAATGATACGTACTCTCTCGCATTGATTAAAAATAAAATCAAGAGAGTGAACAAAATCAAAGTAAGTGCATATACCAATCCCCTAGGTATATATATAGAATTAGGCACAAATAACAGGTTTATTACTGCTACAATTAAGAGCAAAATTAAGTATAGTGGCAAAGCTAATCTTTGTTTTCCCAGTAATACATCTCTAGTCACTATTATCACTAACAGTGCTGTAAGTATAACCATTACCAAGAATCCTGCTCTTAGGTTGAAACCTAGGATTCTAATATTCAACGCTATATCTATAGGTGCCAGTGCAAACGTCAAAAAGAGAAGTAGATAGATTAGATAGCTCAATATTGAATTTATCTTCCCCACTAGAACTTCCCCCTAGGGTTGGATTATAATATTATAGAAGAGTCTCCGTAATTTTCAAAAAGTGCCTTAGGAGCGGTATTTTACATCATTCTCAAGATCGTAGATAAACATCATCTTCAATCGCACAGTTGAGAATACAAAGCATCTAGCTATGTGTCGCCATCCCAACGTTAAACTAAGAATATTAAGCATATTCTCGAATGATATCAGATGAATTAGAAAAGCCCAACTAACAAGTATTATAATTTCCCTATGAAGGACGTGAAAGACTTTATATCAGACAAAAGCAAGATAGTGGATTCGTCTGGAATAAGGAAAGTATTTGATTTAGCACTGAAGATAAAGGATCCCATAAATCTAAGCATCGGCCAACCAGATTTTGACATTCCTAACATCATAAAAGAAGAAGCAATAAAAGCAATAAATAATGGACTAAACAAGTATACTGTTACCCAAGGAATTGAACCACTAAGGGAAAAAGTTGTCGAATTTGTCAACAGGAAAAGAGGAACAAAATACAATGTTGATGAATGTATGATAACCTCCGGCGTCTCAGGTGGCCTAACCCTAGCTCTATTAGTAATTCTCAATCCTGGAGATGAAATTATTTTCTTTGACCCTTATTTCGTAATGTATAAGCACTTAACTCACCTTTTCGGTGGAAAACCTATAATCGTAGATACTTACCCAGATTTCTCATTATCAAACAAAAAGGAACTGATAGAATCAGTAATAACAGAAAGGACAAAGGCTATAATAATAAACTCTCCGGCAAACCCCACAGGTAAAGTTCTAACAAAAGAAGACATAGAAACAGTCTACGAAATAGCAAAGAAATATGACCTACTAGTAATATCCGACGAAATATATGATGAATTCATATACGATGGTAAATTCTTCTCAATATCATCAATATACCCTGAAAAAACAATACTATTAGGCGGATTCTCAAAAACATATGCAATGACAGGATGGAGAATAGGTTATGCCCTAGGACCAAAAGAGATAATAAAAGAGATGATAAAAATTCAGCAATATACTTTCGTTTGTGCACCTTCGTTTGCCCAGTACGCAGCACTAAAAGCCTTAGATGTAGACATGTCAGAATACATACTGGCATACAAAGAAAAAAGGAATATGGTATACGAAGGATTAAAAGAAAACTTCAACGTAGTCAAACCTGAAGGAGCATTCTATATTTTCCCATCACCCAAAAACCTAAGGATATCACCTAAAGAATTCGTAGAAGAATGTGTAAAGGAAGGTGTCTTAATAATACCAGGAGACGTATTTTCAGAAAGAAACACCCACTTTAGGTTATCATTCGCAGCAGACAATAGAACAATAGAAAGAGGAGTAGAAAAAATAAACTCTCTATACAAAAAATTTTCAGCATGAAATGTATAGCATGTGATTCAAATCATTTAATAAAAGTGCATGAAAACTTGTTTAAGTGCAAAAGATGTAATACTCTACAAAGAGAAAACCCCGACGAATACTACAAAAAAATAAAAACAGTTTACAACGATAGCTACTTTTCTGAAAGGTATAAAAAAAGGCACGGTAAAGACATTAAACAAGATATAGACAACATAAAGAAAATAGCAACGAGAAGGATAGAAATAATCGAGAACCTACTCCTAAGAGAAAGCGAATGCGAAGGTTGTAATTCTATTAACTGTGACGGCTGCTACGTTAGAAACTTAGTAAAATCACTAAAAAACAGGAAATTACTTGACATAGGATGTGGCAGCGGAATATTCCTTGAAGTAGCCAAGTCAAGAGGCTTCAAAGTGAAAGGTATAGATTTCAATAAACATATCTTACACATATTACCAGAAAACATAAAAGAAGATGTGATAATAGGAGACTTCCTAAGCTACGAAACAGATGAAAAATTCGACGTAATAACGATGTTTTTCGTATTAGAACATATGCCAAATGTCAAGGAAGTGCTTAGGAAAGTTTGGGGAATGCTAAAGTATGGAGGAATACTAGCAATATCAACTCCAAACGGTAACGGATTCACAGCCTCGCTAACCCCTAGCAATTACTACTCACTCATTCCCGAAGATCACTTATACGAATTTTCAGTAAAAAGTCTAACAAATCTACTCAAAAAAAATAACTTCAGAATCTCAAGGATAATAAACACAGGATTTCATCCTGAAAGGATCACAAACAAAAAACTCGTTTTCCCATTCGTAAGCCTATACCAGAAAATAATCAATCTAGGTGATACTTTTGAGGTATACGCCGTAAAGAAATTGCCCTAGAAATTAAATCTTTTTCTGTAATACTACCGGAAGGCGTAGCCTCCCTGCTAAAATGAGTAACAAGATAATGAATGAACTCAAAACTCATGATAAGAACTCTGCCAATACCACCTAGCATGTACTCCAAGTAGTAATTGAAGAGTGCTACTAAGCACAAAATAGTGTGAGGCTCTACAAAACTTTGATGCTAGGGGCTTGCATTACTAATGTCACCGTATACTCTCCCTAAAAGAGTACTTTGAGCACACATATATTTGAAGGTAGGGGGTTAACATTACGATAATTTCTGTATGAGAAAATTCGTATACACACTGATTTCTGTAACATTCTTAGCAATCCCAAATTCCCTTTTCGCCCAAGCAGTATCACTAATATCGTATGACATTGAAAACAACAATATTCTCGTAAGATGGAAAACATCCGACACAAACAAAATTTTTTCCATTTACCGAAGTCAAGTACCAGTAAGCAACCAAAATTTGTTAACAAATCATGCAATAAAAATAGGAACCTTTAAAGGAAATAGCTTAATATACAAAAACGAGTATTTGCATTATTACGATACAAACCCTTTCGTAGGCACCAACTATTACATCATTTTCGAAAATAATGGTACGAATGACATAATAGAATTTTCACCAGAACAAAACTATTCATCATCATTTGTGCTTTTCATACCACTACCGAAAGTTAATATAACTTTTGAAGACTTTGGCAATGTCATTGTATCATGGAACAAAATAGATGGTGTCGACGGATATCTAGTCTACAAAGTAAGCACAAACTTCAACGGAGAACTAGAAAACTTATCTCCCGTAATCTCGCTACCCAAGGAAGAAACTATATTCATAGACGCTTTGCCCAAAAACAAAGAATTCACCTACATTGTAATTCCTTTCCTCAGAAACATAACGAACTTCTACTACTCAAAAGAGAGAAACAGCATATTCATCACCATTTCAAGCAAATCCAGCCCAGTAGAGCTCAAACCTCTAGAACCGAAACCCTATGAAATCAGATCTCAAGAAGCCACACCTCAGAAATTAACACATACCGATACCAAAATACAAGAACCAAAGCTTCCAAATACTCTATCACCGCAACTAACAAACGTTCAGACCCAAATATCTTATTCAGCATCATCACCAATAATTCAACTTACACCCAAAGAGACAAACAAAGAAGCCCCCATGATATCACAAGTTACCAACATCCCATATACCCAAGCATCAAGCACTGACACTATAGACACCGACGAAATAAAGAACAGAATAAAGGAAGTGGTATCTTCAAAATTTACAAAAGGCAAATACCAGAGTGCCAAGAAAGAGTTTGAAGAACTTTTAAGTGAAATCGAAAGAAGCGGATATGACGAACTCGAAGCCAAAATAATGATCTACATTGCAAGATGTGATTATGCTCTGGGGAACAAAGATAAAGCAATAAAAACTTTACTTAAAGCTAAGAAGGTATTACCAGAAGAAGCCGACTTCTGGCTAACAAGATTTCTTGTAAACTCACGATAATACTTTACTATCCTCTCTCACGCTAACGTATTTATCCGTCAAAGGTATCTCTATTCTAGCCATTACGTAATCTCTTCCTGGTCCGGATATCCTAAAAAGAGCCGGATCAATACCAACACCTTTGAGTAACATAACTATTAAAGCTATACCCAAACCAGCTCCCTCAAGCTCATCCCCTTGTTCCAAGTAAAACTGCGAAATATCATCATAACTCATCGCCTTCTTGAGCTTTTCCCTTATTCTTCTATCCTCAAACTTAGTAATTGCAACATTATTAACAACCTCTATCCTAACCCCATCAGGAGAATGATAGAAAGCAACACTTATGTACAATCCTCTCTTACTTAATTCCTTTATATACTTTGGTAACTTAGCCTCAGACAATTCTTCTTTGAACTTAAGCATCCCCTCAATGAAACTTTTTTCGTCATCGGGATCTATATTGTTCTCATCAAAAACTACTCTTTTTATGTTTGCTTTACTCGCATTCAAAACAAGTTCCTTAACACAGGTATAAACGATATCGGCCAAATCTTCACGATTATACTTTGAAAATATCTTCGTTACTATGTAGTTCAATCTTCTCTCTATCTCCTCAGAAATCCCAAAAAACTTAATAAAAAAGTACTTACCTTCATTAACAAATTTATCAACAACCTTAAAAAATTCTTCGTCACTTTTAACAGTTATATCAATCTTGTCATACATAATTCTATCCTCCTCACAATAATATTTAGAAAACCCAATTCCTATGAAGTTCTCCACACATCCCTCCAACACTTTCTAGAAAATCGTTAGATAGAAGTTAAGAATTATTATAAATTTTTGTCAGTAGCTCTTCAAGAGTTTTCGGGAATTCTCTATCTCTCCTCGAAAACATCGTTTTAGCCATTGATATAAACCTATCAAAAGGGAATTTCTTGTAAGGTTCTTTGCCACCCCAGGCAAAGTTAGGAACATACTTTCTTATAAGCTCACCCTCGAAAAATACATTAGCCCCCAACCCTATCATAGTGCCAGTATTTATTAGTACACCTATCCCAATTTTAGAGAAATCTCCTATAAAGCACCCAACTTTAATCAAACCAGTGTCAACAACCTTTCTTGGCTCAACGAAAACCTTAACGCTATCATAAGTATTCTTAAGGTCACTGTTCGTTGCCATAGCACCAATATTAACCCACTGTCCAACATAAGAATGCCCTAGAAAACCTTCATGGTTTTTGTTAGAAAAAGAATCAATAATTGACTCTTCAACTTCACCCGCAACTTTACACAGGTACCTTATATTCGTTCCTTCCCTCAACCTAGCCTGACTTACTTTCGTCTTCTTCCCTACATAACTAGCCCCCTCAATCACCGTAAAAGGCCCTATTTGTGCATCCTCATCAATAAAAACAGGTCCATTCGTAACATCAATAAAAACATTTTTTGAAATCTTTGCTCTAGTGGAAACAATAACAAGTTCTTTATCACCCTCTATATCGAAATTTAAATTTGAAGGATCAACGAAAAGGTGATCCTTCAATCCCCTCCTAATAAGCTCAAAATCTTTTTCCATCAAAAATGTGTTAAGATACACTAAATCCCAGGGGTAATCAACAAAATTTTTTGGTCTAAGCGATACCTCCTCAACACTTGCTTTTAGCGAACCCAGAACCTTCTCAACATCA